>RXKC01000005.1:0-1609 GCA_003962975.1 Candidatus Saccharimonadota bacterium | reverse complement strand
TACTCATTATCCTGCACTCAGCGTACCGAATGCAGGCAAGTCTTGGTGGCGCTACTCCCACAGAACTAGTCTTCATCACATCAAGACTAGTGAGTATTGTCTCTTACATATGCTTATCTGCCTGACTACTCACCGGGTAACAAGCAATAGTTGCCACCAAGCATTACCCGGTTGCCGCCAAGCAAAGCATACTGTTATTGTACCCCCCCGAAGTTTTAAACCACCAAGAAGCTTTTTGTGTTTATAATGCTTCACCAGCCCTCGATACGATGCTTCGGTTTCTTTTGAGCAATCCGGGTTCGAAAGTGCCGCTAGTAAGTTGCGTTTCAAGCGTTTGCCTGGGTGCAAGCGAAATGGGTAGACAACCGCCCCAAGGAAGGCCACACCACGGCTACATTCCTGCAGGTGTCGCTTATGAGGATGCAGTTTTAGTGCCAACTGATCCTCTACATAGCGCTCTATTGTCCTGGTCGCTTCAACCAGTTCATTTTTATCACTTGAAACGATGTAGAAATCATCAACGTAGCGTCCATAGTGTTTGAAGCCGAGCTCCAGCGTCACAAATCGATCTAGTTGGTCAAGATAGATATTACTCAGTAGCTGTGAGGTTAGGTTGCCAATGGCAATACCACGGCCTTTGGGCTGGTGAAACAAACTCTTGCTAGGCGGAAGGCCTTTCCAAGCACTACGCGGACAGTTGAACACTGCCTCTTTCAGTGGGTCGTTAAATATGATAACTTTCCACAAAAACTTACACAGCTGGTAGGCATAACCTTTATCCGGGAACTGCCGATTCAGTCCCCACATGGCCCGGCTGTAGAGCTTTTTGCGCTCTAAGCTCATGAAGTATCCCTGAAAATCAAGCTTTAGTATGTAGGCTGGACGGGTGTAGTTACGACTGACTGAACGAATGTGGTGGTTAAGCCGGCGAATACCATACAGTGTACCCTTACCGAGGCGGCAGCTGTAGTTATCCTCAATAAACCGGGCATCCCACCAACTACTTACTTGGTTGAACAAAAAGTGGTGCACGACTCGGTCACGAAAGGCGGCTGCAAATATCTCCCGCTGGATTGGTTTGTTGACAATAAAGGCTGTGGAAGGTCGTGGTGTATAGGTACGCGTATGAATTTCTTGTGCCAGTGCCACCAGTTCTGATTTGGCAATTTTGTCGAACTTTTCCACTTCTGGCTTCTTTGTTTTACCACGTCGGGCGTCTACATATGCTTTCCCGAGTTCTTTTGAGAGCCACGCCGCACGTTCGTCAGGTGCATGCATAGTTATAGTCCATATCTGCGCTGGCCTGAAACTGTGGCAAACTAACACTTGCGCGGGTTCAGACAGCTAGCCTTATTATTGAAATGAAAAATACGAAAAGATAGTCAAAGCAAATTGCAGCATGAGTTGCTGGGCAGCCCAGTCGACTCGGCGGGGTTAGGGGTGGTCACCCCTAACCGCCATGCCTCGCTTTGTGGACAACCCAGAAATTAGCTAAAGCTAATTTAAGAGACAGCGAACCGCAAACCCAGCGCCATGACTATTGACGTCAGCCGGACCGACTTCCGCCTCACTGAAGCCCGCGCTGAACGCGTTGTCAGCATCGCCCGGG
>RXKC01000017.1:1300-5758 GCA_003962975.1 Candidatus Saccharimonadota bacterium | reverse complement strand
TCGTATTCTCTCATTTGACCGATTATGTTGATATTCATGGTAAAATGAGGAAGTAAAGGTGCTTCTAATCTTTACGAGAGAGCGCCTCCCGGCGCTTTTCTCATTTTTACCCTCCGACACACCTCTGTGTTATCAGATTACCACCACTGTAGCGTAGGTTGTGGAAAAAGTCAATATAAAATCATCGAAATTGTAGAATATTCTATACACTGCATATTAAAAGGTGGTAATATATAAACATAAGCATAAATAAATGCTTTACAATTTACAAGATCTGTGTTAATATAAGCACGATGAAAGAACGGAATATCACTATGGGTGGGAATATAGCAGACAATATCACTAAGGCGCGGGTTGCTCGTGGGTTAACTCAAGAGCAAGTTGCTAATTTTTTGGGTATTAGCCGTGCCACATATATCAATATAGAATCTGGTAAGAGCAAGCCAAATGTTGATGTCATTGAACGCTTGGCCGGTAAGCTTAATGTCCCTGTTGCGGAGTTCTTTGATGAACCTCGTAACAACGAAAAATTCAAACAAATGTATTTTTATATTCTGCAACGCTTCAAAGATCATGGCGTGCCAAAGACTAAACTGGCTAAACTTTTGTACCTCGCTGATTTTAGTAATTATTACGACTATCTAGTGCCTATGAGTGGCGTGCGTTATGTCCGTCGTACCTATGGCCCGGTAGCGGACATATTCTTTGAAATGACAGAAGATATGTATGATAAGGGTGAAATAAATATAGATGTATTAAGTGGTGGTGCTAACATGGTTATTAGATCGTCAACCTACCAACCTGATGTTTCACAATTATCTGACACTGATAAAAAAAGGTTAGATGATATCTGTGAACTTTGGAAAGATAAACGTACTGAAGAGATCGTAAACTACACACATGGCCAAAAGCCATGGAAAGCATGCTTGGACGGTGAATATATTCCATACAGCCTAATAACCCAAGAAGATCCTGATCATGTTTACACACCTGTTGCCTAAGGATAATATCCCTTTTGGTGTGGATTACTCACACTATGCCCAGCGACATTTTTTAAAGCGATTTCAAAAAGATAATCCCGGCAGGCAATGGGCGATAACATATGACTCTATTAAAGAAGATCTATCACGTATTAGTTATGTGGATTATGACCTGCAACAAACTCAGCAGGTAGATGAGTTGTGGCACAAAGATGATTTTTGGATATTTAAGTATGATTTCAAGATAGCTGGCAAAAAAGAATCCACCAAAAACTCTGGTAATCGATGTATTGTGTTTTTGGACAGTTCTAAAAAACTCATAGAAATTCTCATTATTTACAGCAAAGGTGATTTGCCTAAAAATATGGGCGAGCAACAATTTATAGAAAGCACCCTTAAGGATAACTTCACTGACTATTTAGCAAAATGTCGCTAGAGTATATATTATGAGTAAACTATTAAACATTCTGAAAATCCTATTCAAACCAAAGACAAAACGCACACTCACACCGGCCGAAAAACAGGCTATCGAAGACCAGGTCATCATCATTGACCCGATTACTCGTGGCAAATAAACATTTTGTTGCAAAATGTTCTACAATAATTACCAGATATGAATAAAATTATTGGCAAAAACCTACAGCAAGCTCGTCAGCGCAAGGGACTAACTCAAGCTGAAGTTGCCGGGCGTGCCGGTACAAATACGAACTATTACGCCAAGTTAGAGCGTGGTGAGGCCGTGCCGTCACTCAAGATGCTCGAAAAAATCATTAAAACACTCGGCGTAAAATCATCAGATGTTTTACCGTTTTAGTTAATCTCATGTTTTTAGAGATTGTTCGTAAGCTTCAAGCATAGCCTCGATATTGTCGGGGTTTTCTTTGGCGATACCGTGAAGTGCAGACTTCGTGTATTCCAAAAGTGCACGTGCATAGTCACGGTCTGCACGGTCAGGGTGATACACTTCAAGGTACCGCACCATACCGTCAATATCTGCTTCTGTAATTTTATAGTCACTCATAATTACTTATCATTATACCACCTAGACATTTTGGTAAATTTTATCAAATCACCGACATACTCCGGTGATTCGGTGCGCCGCATAATCTCGCAACTATCGGATTGCGACAAGATATTTAGGCTACCCTCCCATACTACATTATCCACTATCGCTATTTTTCGATGCAAAGCGGTGGTATAGAAGATACTTGCGTCTGATTCTTGCAGCTTAGCGATGCAGTCACGGGCTTGCTTCCGCATCCATAATTCGTGTTCATGAGGATTGCGAGTATTGATGACTACCCTTACACCGTGTCTCATGGCACGTTCTAACAGAGGGAGTAACGTATAAAATCGATGATTGGTAATGAATGGACTCTCGATAATAATGCGTTGCCGAGCACTGCTCAGATCTTTTTCAAATTGTCGATAAAAACTTGTTTGGTCAAATAATCTAGAAGTTGGCATGAGGATATTGCGCCTAAACATCATTACCCTCCATGATTTCATCAACCCCTAACTCAACGAGTCGCACATCAATATCCTCAAAAGTTTTCCAGATTTCTCCCCAAGAGTTCACCAAAGGAAAATTATTATCGGCTAATAAGCCAAACACCGGATTCACCCCAGTAAAATGGGGTGTTTTTTGGTTTCGGAAACTTAAATCGTTGTAGGTAGGTAAAGTCTTAAATAGCAGCCCAAATAACTGAGCTTTTTTAATGTCGCTACTCTGTTGATTGATAATATTTCCAATGTTTTCGGAAAACTTTTTGACCTTACCTAGTACTCTGTCTATATCCATAGGTTTCTTGGTTTCCATATCAGTCCTTTCTATTAATAAACCTTTAATTTGCTTGTCTATATCCTCCAACTCTTCATTAACATACTTCTGGGCAGAAGGGGCTATAGTGGTGAAGTTTTTGGCTAACTCTCGAGCATTAGATTCAAGTATTTTAATCTGGTTATCTATTGCCGTAGCTTGGGCTTCATAGGTGGCTATATGATGCTCGTACTTAGCTCGAACGGCTGTGAATACCTGGTCGATTCGTTCTTCGGAAAATGTCATGCCATCAATAAAGCTATATACTTTAGTTTCGAGATCTTCCTTAGTGACTCTAAACTTATGACCACGTTTATCACAGTGATAGTAAGAATAATATTGACCAGTTTTACCTCTTGATGAACTGCCAGATAATGGTTTATTGCATTGAGGACACATCACATAATGCTTAAAAGCGAAGTCATTATTCCTAGCACCCTGAGGCGTAGCATTCCTAGGAGCAATATTATCTGTAATGGCTATCTTATTGCCCGGCATTTCAATAATAGTGCGTTTGCCTCTATTGGCTCGGTTAAATAACTCAACAGATACTAGCCCTTCAAACATGGCTTTCACTGGCTGATGTTTCGTCCATTTTTCAACAATAATGCCAGTATAAATTGGGTTTCTGACAATCCTCCAGAGTCTTTTCTCATCGAGTAATGTACCTTCAGTTTTGCTAATAATACGGCTGTGGTCTGTTTTAGATCGGCGATACTGTGTTCGTCCTCGGTAACCCATGTTATTGAGCTTGGTAGCTATTTCTTTGTCAGTAAATTGTCGACTGGCTCTGAGCTCGAATAGCTTAGTAATAAACTTGGATTCCTCGGGGTGTGGTCTAAGGACCGTTCGCTTGCCGTGCTGGGTTTCTATCTTTTTGCCAATGTATCCATAGGGTGGTCGGCGCATCCAGTAGCCCATCTGGGTGTAGCGGATTTCTGCACCGATCACACGACTGAGAATGTCCCGGACTTCATCTTTAGAGCGTTCAGCCTCTAACATCTCGGATTTGCGGCTGGGCGAGTAGGTGCTCCATTTATAGCTATGGCCGAGGTGTTCTAGTGTATTGACCTGCTCTTGGCTAATCACGCCATAAGTGTCGATCAGGGTAATCCCACAACTGTCTAGTTGTCTTTTGAGTAGGTCGTAGGATAAGGATCCACCACGAGTGAAACGATCAATCGACTTAATAATAAATAGGTCTACCTTATTTTTCTTGCTTTTGCAGTAGTCTATGGCTTCCTGCATAGGTTGCTGTTCTTTGCTAGCCGATTCCATAAAGACAAAGATCTTTTTAATAACGATGCCTTTATTCAGGGCATAGCGTTCGATCTGCTCTTTTTGGGCTTCAGGTGAATCACCATCTCGACCCTGCTTAGTGGTCGAAACACGGATAGCAGCGACGGCGTTGCGGTTAACTTCTGGCTTCATCCTGGTTCTCCTCCAAGGCTATTTCTAGCAGGGTATCGGCAAGTAGCTCAAGGCGTTCTTGTTCGCTTATATCAACACTTTGTGGCTCGTTAGCTGCTTTGATTGACTCGCTATTGTTCATAGTAGTACCCTCTAGAACTATTGTTTATAGCTATAGCATACTATAGAAAATAGAGATAGTTCAAGCATAATTAATAGGTATTTTAATGAACCTGTGGATATCTTATC
>RXKC01000017.1:0-1250 GCA_003962975.1 Candidatus Saccharimonadota bacterium | reverse complement strand
ACCATTAAACCCATCTCAAATTACTATCCTAAACACGCTCTATAAGTTTAGATTTACTACCATAGCTTTACTTGCACAGAACCAACAAGCCAATAGTAGAGTAATATCAAACAGACTAAAGATATTAGTAGATCAAGGCTATATAGCTATGAACTATGACAGTAGCTACAAGATAGCCGGCAAACCAGCTACATATTATTTAGCTACAAAGGGCATACGATTCTTAAGAGAACAGCCATATACCAATGAATCGGCACTTAGAAGCATTTATCATGATAAGCGAGCTGAACAGCATAGGATCAATCATCGATTAAATGTTTTTAAGGCTTATATCCAGCTCAAGCATAGCTATCCAGATAGATTTAAGTTCTTTAGCAAAACTGAGCTTATGGATAAGCCCTACGTCCCTAAGTCTAAACCAGATGCATACCTAGAAACTGACAAATCATACTTTCTGGAATGCCTGGAAGATAACATGACCTACTGGACATTACGCAAAACGATACGCAAATACATTACCTTTGCCGAGATGGAGATATGGCAGAAGCATAAGCCAGGTCAGGATCATCCAGAGGTGTTGCTTATATGTGAATCAGAGAAACTTGAGATGTCAGTTAGGAAGTTAGTTGCAAGAGAATTAGACAAGACATACGTTGAGCTAGATATAAAAGTAATGCACAATATAGTTGCACCCATGTAGTTTGTTCCAGATTAGCTTTATATTGATCAGATCTCCCAGGGGAGACAGTTCTTTAATTTGCTTTCACAAAACTTTATTGTAATAATATACATAAGTAGTTTCAGCATAATGAGAAGAATACAGACCACTATAATAAACACAAATAACAGCCTAAACGTATAAAGGAGGCAACCAATGGACACCCAATCAACAACCCAAACCATCAATATCCTGGTAGGTCCTGGCGTCCCAAATACTGGTCTTGGCCCCACCACCTCACACTCGCCACTGCTCCCACTGGCTATTGGCGCAACAATACTCATTGCTAGTTTACTTGTCTGGTATTTCTTGGTTCATCGTCCTCAACACTCCAAACAAATCTTTAGTTTCATATCTAAATTAGGTACTCGTGGCTTCAGCGCACTACTACTCCTAACATTCGCAACCGCCCTATTATCTAATCTGCCACTTGTCTCAGCTGCTCCCACCCTAACTCTTGGCACCGATCAAGACACGATCAGTGTCACTGTCCCTCAAGGTGGTGGTACAGCCAGCATTACCACAACCCTCA
>RXKC01000022.1 GCA_003962975.1 Candidatus Saccharimonadota bacterium | reverse complement strand
CTGTGGATGCAAGGCGAGGCTAATGCTTCTACAGCATCAAAACAAGTTTACGAAAGTATGTTTGATACGGTTCTTACTGACTTGTCTGCAAACTCGTGGTTTGGCAATGAGACGGATATAATTGTGAAGTCACTTTCTTATGATTACACCTACTCTGGGCCGGAAAGATTTTTTGAAGAATTAAACTTCAGGAATGACCTCAATATCAGATTTGTAAACACTATTGATCTTGGAGATGGCATTCACGTAAATGGTTCGGAAATAAATGAGGTGGCAAGACGTATGTTTAATTCAGTTGATAAGACGGAATTGGCAGCTAAAATATGGGAAAGGAACCCTTTATCTGAAGTAATAACAACTAGCGATTCGCTTGACTATGTAGGTATTAAAAAACTAGGAGTTAACACATTTCAAAATACTTATGATTTTAATGTCGAAGGTCGGGCTTATATCAATAGAGGTACGCAAAATCTTTTTATAAATGGAGGTAATGACAGCTACACCAATGCAACTGGTAGAAATGTCGGAATAGGCTGGCAAACTATGACAAACATAAATAACAGTGCATTTTCTAACACTGCGATTGGCGCAAATGCTGGCTTCTCTTTGACAAGTGGAACAAACAACACATTTATTGGAAAAGGTTCTGGATTTGCCGTGTTAGGGGGTACGGACAACGTGATGATTGGTTCTGACGTAGGATTGAACACATCATCAGGGTCTAACAACTTATTTATCGGCTCAAATGCTGGATATTTCAATACAACAGGGACGGGTAATGTAGGAATGGGAGCATTAGCCTTGCGAGCTAATATCAGCCAGCCTTACAATTCTGCATACGGTTTTTATTCGAGTTTTGGAGCAACAGGACAGCTAAATTCCAGCTTTGGAGCCTTTGCAAGGCAAAACGGGGGTGGTGGCAATCTGACCACGGCAATAGGTGCCTATTCTGGATTTAATGCGACAGGTTCTAGTAATGTATTCTTAGGTTATCAGTCAGGATACAATGAGACAGGGGATAATAAGTTGGTGATAGAAAACTCAAGCTCAACGACTGGCCTTATAGTTGGAGATTTTGCAAATGACAGAGCTGGTGTTAATAAAACAACTGCTGGGCTTGGAGCTACTTTCCATGTGGGAGGTACATTGATTGTTGACAATCCCACAGGAACTCCAGATAAAATAGGGGCATGGACAACTGGCAACCAGGCGACGAAATTCAACATAGGAGATGGCCTATATTTATCTGGCAGTGATCTTCGAGCTGAAAAGTATTGGACTAGAAGTGGGAGTAATGTGTATTTGACAAATACGGGCGATAGGGTTGGTCTTAATGGGGTAACTTCCCCTACTGCATTTCTTCATATGAATGGAAATGTGGGGGGTGTAGATGTGCTAAGGTTTGAAAGGTCGAGTGTAAAGGCACTTTATACAGATTTGAATTTACATACATATTTAAAAACCCTAAAATTCGGGAATATTAATAAATCGGTGGGGAATTATACGCCGGAGGTAGAGATATCTGAATTTTCGGACGTGCTGATAAATGCAGATAAAAAATATACTGTCACGACAGCGTCAATTGGTTTTAATAGCAATCTTTTTGCCAATCTTCCTTCAGGTGCTCATTGGAACATCCCTTCAGGCCAGAACGACACAATGTATATCAATTTTATAGCTAAGGGAGCTTACACCTCCAATGGTATTATCTACACACAAGGCCAGGTTTATGTCGTATTTTATTCAACACTTGCTACTTCTAATGTGGGCTGTCAGTGGAAAAACAGAGATGGGGTATGGACCAATGTTACATCTTCTAAAATCATCGACACTTATCAGACAGGATATAAGTATGCGGTATTCACCATTGGACCCAGTAATTATCTCACAGAACTAAAAGTATATGTTACTGCAGACGAGGGAAACAACGCATGGGTGTCACAATTAAGATATATACCAACAGGTGAAAGTGTAGAAGGTTCCTACATCCAAAACTATGGTAGCACGGCAAATACTTACAATTCATTGTATTTTCGTGACAACAGCTATGTGACTAAAATCCTACTTAATAGATCCGGGAGCTCGTATTTTAACGGCGGCAGTGTAGGCATCGGCAATACTTCACCTACTGCGACACTTGATGTAACTGGTGATTTAAAAGTTTCAACAAGAACGGGCTCTCCAAATAGATTGGCTGCATGGACTGCTCTAGGTGTAGCAACAGAAGCAACCTTTGGCCCAGGTTTTGCATGGTCTGGAACAAATTTGACATTTACCGAAACTTATCAAGGGACAGTATCAAATATCGCCACTATCAACGGCATTACAGGCGGGCCAATAACAAGTACGGGTAGCATCGGGCTAACAGGCCAAGCGTTGGCAATACACAACCTTGGGACTAATGGCATAGTGTCAAGAACCGGAACGGGAACATTTTCTGCGAGAACAATAACGGCAGGCACAGGTATAAGTATTACAAATGGTGACGGGGTGTCTGGGAATCCCGCGATAACCAATACTTTGCCTGAAAACACCAGCGTAACAGATGGCACGACCATCGATTTTACAGAAACAGGCGATAACATTACGGCGGAGGTAAAAGACGGAAGTATAACTCCTGCAAAACTAGACAGAAGTTATGTCACAAGCAATATTTATACATCGGATGGTACTATTCCTGCAACCACATTCAGGGAAGTAATGATTAGTGCAGGCTCAGATCTATATTTTACAGATCCTGGCAATGGTCTAAATTTTCAGCTGAACGATCACTTATTGGCCGCGCAAATTAATGATGGGGCCGGAAGCTACTCAACTCATGTTATGACTACGTCATATAATCGGATGGGATTTGATACTGACAATTTTATTAACTTCAATGAAAACGGGGCTACATTATCACTTAACGGTAGCACAGGTACGAGCGGGTATGTGTTGAAGTCAGGTGGAGCAGGCACAATGTATTGGGACGCATTGACAGGGGCAGGTACTGTCACAAGTATAGCAACAAATAATGGAATAACAGGTGGGACTATTACAACAAGTGGCACAATAGGCTTGACTGGCCAAGCGTTGGCACTCCATAACCTTGCAAGCAATGGCATAATATCCAGAACAGGTAGTGGAACGGTAGCGGCAAGAACCATTACAGCAGGTACAGGTATATCAATAAGTAATGGCGACGGTGTATCTGGCAATCCGACTATTACAAACACGGGCGATACAAATGCAGCAGATGATATGCTTTTGTTTAATGGGTCATCCTCAGCAGATTACAACACTCTCACAACAAATGGTATTTATAGAGCCACTGGCGCAACAAATGGGCCTTCAGGGGCTGCGCATAGTACAATGTTTACAGCAATGCAATCAGGGAATTATGGATGGCAGCTTGCAGGTATTGGTAATGATGCATTTTATATGCGTTGGGAAAATGGGGGTAGCTGGGGTAGTTGGTCTCAGTTGGCTTCAAGGTCATGGGCTAGTGCAAATTTCTTAACTTCTGAGGTGGATGGTTCTACATCAAATGAATTGCAATCTATTAGCACTTCAGGAGCAGCTGGTAATATCACTATTTCATCAGGCAACACCCTGAACTTAAATGTAAATGATGCGGATGCAAGTACAACAAATGAAATACAAACAATCTCAAAATCTGGGAATACAGTTTCTTTGTCTTTATCAGGCGGTTCGTTTAATATAGCCAATGATACACCAGCAGACGGCGAAGTGCTTACATGGTCAGCGGGTAACTGGATTGCAAGCGCAGCAGCGTCAGGCGCAAACATCTACAATTCAGACGGCACAATAACCACAGGTACATTTAGAGAGGTAACGATACAATCAAGTGCAGACCTCTACTTCACAGATCCAACAGGAGCACTAAATTTCCAATTGAATGACCATCTTTTAGCGGCTCAAATCAACGACGGTGCAGGCAACTATTCGACCCATGTCATGACGACATCATACAATAGATTGGGTTTTGATACAGATAATTATATCAACTTTAATGAAGCGGGCGCAACACTATCACTTAATGGAAGTACTGGCACAAGTGGGTATGTGTTGAAATCAGGAGGCACAGGAACAATGTATTGGGATGCATTGACAGGCTCGGGCACAGTGACAAGTGTTGCATTAACTACGAACACATCAGGCACGGATATAGCTGTATCAGGTTCTCCAATCACAACAAGTGGTACATTCACATTGTCTATACCTACTGCAAGTGGATCAGCTAGGGGCGCATTGTCGTCAAGCGATTGGACAACATTTAACAACAAAGTAGGTGGCAGCGGCACTTCAACAAGGGTTGCATTTTGGTCAGGGAGTTCTACACTTTCGAGTAATGCCAATCTTTATTGGGATAACACTAACAGCAGGCTCGGTATAGGAACATCTCCATCGGTAAAGTTGCACGTAGTTGGTTCCGGATATGCCGACCATTTGAGGGTTGAAGGCACAAGCGGAGGAAGTGGTATATCTTTTTATGGTGGGGCAAATCTGGATTATATCTGGTATTCAGATGCTGGGAAAATATTTGCCATTGGCGGTGGTGGTGCATCTGGAACTAATAAGAAGCTGCACGTAGACGGAGGCGTAACTATTGGGGCTAATTATGACGCAACGGCTGTCGATGCCAACGGGCTAAAAGTTGAGGGCGCGGTATTATTAAACAACCTTTCAGGATCGGGTACAAGGATGGTTACTGCATCAAGCACGGGCGTTTTGTCAACGGCTGCAATACCAAGTGAGAACACGACAAACGAATTAATAACAT
>RXKC01000024.1:3519-4934 GCA_003962975.1 Candidatus Saccharimonadota bacterium | reverse complement strand
TCTGGCAGCAGATGCGCCCTAAAACTGGAGCTGAGTCTGCGTTGTTGTTGAAACAAGATCTTACGAAGTTAAGTGATGATATTACGACGCTCAAAGATGGCATGCAAAAGCAGCTAACTGAGCAACAACGAGTCAGCCACAAGCAGATGCAATCTCAGTCAGAGGCCAATATCAAAATCCTTCAGCAGTTAACCGAGAAGTTAACAAAGCTTGAGGGGACCAACAAGAACGTTGGTGATATCGCAAATGAATTAAAGACGCTGCAGAACGTACTGCAAAATCCCAAACAGCGCGGTGTGCTTGGTGAATTTTATCTTGCCCAAATACTCGAGAACACTATGCCACCTGGCTCATTTGAATTGCAGTACAAACTTGGTACTGGGCTAGTGGTAGATGCGGTCGTTAAGCTCGACGACAAGGTGCTGCCAATCGACAGCAAGTTCTCGCTTGAAAATTATAATCGCTTACTTGAATCAAAGGGTGCCGAGCAAACCGCGCTGGTGAAGACATACAAAGAAGATCTTAAAAAGCGAATTGACGAAACAGCCAAGTATATCAATCCCGGCAAAGGAACGCTCGATCAGGCGTTGATGTTTATCCCTTCGGAAGCGATTTACTATGATCTGCTTGCCAATAAAGTGGGTCTTGGCAGCGTGAGTGGACGCAACCTAATTCAATATGCAGCGGAAAAGAAAGTTACCATCGTGGGGCCAAGTACATTGTCGGCAATGCTACAGACCATCATGCAGGGCCTGCGCTCTATTGAAATTCATAAAGATACAGAGAAAATACGCAAGAATATCGAACAATTACAGAAGCATCTGATCAGTCACAATGCGTACATGCAAAAGCTTGGAAATAGCCTCGGCACGACAGTCGGCCACTTTAACACAACCTATAAAGAACTTGGTAAAATTGACCGCGACATCGTAAAAATTGCCGACACCGAATCAGCGGTCGAACCGCTCCTGCTTGATCGTCCAAATACTAACGACTAGATTTTGCTGACTTTAGTAAATCGATGACAAGGGCAGCGGTCCAGGAGAAGTTTGCGGCGCCGGCTGGTTCGCCAGTTAGAGGATCAAAGTATTCGTAGCAGCCTGATTTTTTGACCATTTCTAGGGTGGATTCTGTTAGGGCTTCGGCATGCTTTTTAAACCCATACTGCTTCAGACCTTCGATTATAAGCCAGTTGATATTTACCCAGGTAGGACCTTGCCAGTAGAGTTTTGGGCGGAACCAGAAAGAGTTGGTTGGTACGCTTGGTGCAGGATAGGCTGGGCCAAAAGCATGCTGATTCTCTAGAAGTTTCACGAGTTTCTCGGCACGTTCTTTGTCGATAGTTCCGGCGTACAGCGGCAGTAGTGTCGCAACGGTCGGCACTTTAATGAGATGATGCGTAATAAAGTTGCGTG
>RXKC01000024.1:0-3469 GCA_003962975.1 Candidatus Saccharimonadota bacterium | reverse complement strand
GCTCTAGAGCTAATCGACTTCTTTCCATATTCTTCACTAGGTCATCGTGCAGATCAAATTCTAATGTCCTGGCAATCTCCTGCAAACACTCATTTGCACGGATGAAAATGCTGTTAAACGTAAGGTCTTGTATGACGAGTTTAGGTTTTCGAAGAATACGTGCAGTGTCGTAGCGTTTGCTGCGCAGTCTGCGAAGGACGTCGTAATAAAGTAGTGCATCGGTGTTGCTCATGCGTTGCCCTGGCGGCACATGGTGTGTGTCTCGACGAAACAGGCTGACAGCGTTAATAAGCCGTGATTCAATTAGAAAACGAACCCACCACGGGCGGTGATGGCGATGCAGCTGATCAATCCAAGGCGGCGTGCTGTCCAGGCCTGTCTCGTATGGGTGAAGTTGCAGCACCAAGCCAGAGCCCTTTGGATCCCGATCTGCGTACATCCACTCATGATATGCAATTAAACTGGGTAACATGGTTTGGTACCAGGTACGCCTTTCACTCGTGCTGAGTTTAAGCCCAACCTGCAAAACGGCCTCAGCCAAAACAGGGGGTTGTGTAAAGCCCGTGGTGGCGACATCATCCGGTGCGTACACAGACAGCTGGCTGCGCCAAATATTACGATCACTCGAGTACTGGAGAGAGTTATTAAATACCATATGGGGGATCATGCCGTTGGTCCATTGCCCGCGCAAAATACTGCGCAACTCGGTTTGAGCTCGTTCGACATTTTCGTGACGCAGTCCAATAGCAATAAAGCAGCTATCCCAAAGCCATTGGTGCGGGTACAGGCCTTCCGCAGGAATGGTGAAGTGTCCTCGGTCGTTATTCTTTAGGACTGCTTTAGCTACAGAACGCAGCTCGGGTTTAGACATAGATTCAGTATACGTGCTTATGCTTGGATCACGTAAGTTCAAATGTCCAGCCCGGCTGCCACACGAACTTATGAGCCAAGCACTCTTCAATGCTTTTGCCGTCAATGTGAACATCTAAGCCATAATGCGTGGCTCGCGACCCTATGACAAGTACGTGTTTATGAGGTAATTTACGAAGATCATTAACAAAACTTTCCATACGTGCCATAGCTTGCGTGTAGCTTTCTCCATTAGGGAAAGGATTGTCTATGTGCTGAGCGCGAGCCGGGTCGACTTCTGTAGATTTAGGGTGTTGTGTTAGGTCTCCGTAGTCGCACTCACGCAAACGCCAGTCTAAGAACAGCTTTCGAGTAGTTATCTCTGGAAAAGCTATTTGTGCTGTTTTGTATGCTCGCTGCAAATCGGATGCATACACTGCATCAATGTCGCTAAGATTAATATCCTTAGCCCACGCTTCGATTCGCTTTATGCCTTCTGGTGAAAGTTCAATATCATTCCAGCCCGAAGCGAGGTCGGCCTCGTTATCAAAAGTAATGGAATGGGTGAGAAAAGTGATCTTCATATTAGCGGTAATTCGTGAAGGTTAATGGAAAGTCAAAGTCTTTGGCTCGTAGTAATGCAATGGCTTTCTGCAGATCATCTTTGCTACTCCCTGTGACTCTAACTTCGTCGCCTTGAATTTGTGTTTTTACTTTGGGGAATTCTTCGCGGATACTGCTTGTAATCTTCTTGGCCTTTTCTTGATCAAGCCCTTTCTTGAAGGGGACTTCCCAGGTCATCTTTAAGTTGCTTGTGACTGGCTCTTGACTCGTATCGAGTAGTTTCTGGCTCTGTTCGCGTGCCGCGAGTTTTTTACGGACAATGTCCGCGATGGCTTCAAGCTGGTATTGACTATCGCCAGTAATCTTGAGGCCTGTTTTATCACTATTAAGCCAATCAACCGCAGCCGATGTACCTTTAAAGTCATATCGAGCTGTAATCTCGCGCTGTGTCTGGTCAAAGACATTATTTAATTCGGCTTTATCATAGTCGCTAACGATATCGAATGAAAATGTGGGCATTGTGAATTCTCCTTGCTGATTTAATTCTACTTCATTGTTATATCTAGGGAAAACGCTGATATAATGTGAACCAAGTATGTCTGAGAAAAAACAAGAAACTAGCGAACTGCTTACAAAAGCTGCCGAGACTCTAAAACGTGAACTGGCTAAGCTCGATGACAAACGAGCTATCCTGCGGAGCCCAACACTTACAGGTCTTTGCTCGCAATTACGTACGCTTCCACAAGAAGAGCGAGCAGCGTTTGGCAAAGCTCTTAACGACTTGAAGTCTGAAGTAGCTGGTTGGGTTGACGCCTCACAAGATGATGTAAAGCTTCAACCGATTGATGTTACAGCACCCTTTGATGTAAACACTCCGGCAAACCACAAGCCTTCACTGTTACCAGCACGTGACGGCAGTAAGCACCCACTAATGGTTGAGCTGGAGTATATGATAGACATCGCCTACCGCATGGGGTTTGCAATAGAAGAGAGTCGACTCATTGACGATGACTACCATATGTTTGAATCGCTTAACTTCCCAGAAGGTCACCCTGCACGCGATGATTACGATACCTTTATGACCACAGACGGACTCATCGCCCCGGCACACACCAGCACCATGCAGAACCGAGTATTAAAAAAGTACGCAGGCAACTTAGAGTCTGGTAATCCAATCGCCGTCCTGGTGCCCGATCGTGTTTTCCGTAATGAGGACTTAGATGTCACTCACGAACATACGTTTTATCAGTTCGAAGGAGTATACGTCGACAAAGGTATTACGGTTGGCAACCTAATCGCTACTCTGCAGGCACTACTCAGTAGCTACTTTGGGCAAGCTCTTAAAGCTAAGATACAGCCATTTTATTTTCCGTTCACCGAACCTAGTTTTGAATTTGCTATCGAACGGCCTGAGTCACTCAGAAAAGGCGATACCGAAGCTGATATGTGGCTGGAGCTTCTAGGCTGCGGCATGATTCACCCAAATGTTCTTAAGGCCGCGGGAATTGATCCTGCAGTTTACACGGGCTTTGCATGGGGCGGAGGCATTGAGCGCCTAGTCATGATGAAGTACGGCATAGAAGATATACGGCATTTTGAGTCGGGTAAACTTGATTTCATGAGGCAATTTTCATGAACGTATCTCTCCATCTAGCAAGCCAATACAGTAATGTCGATTTTAATGAGCTTGATCGCTCAGAGGTTATTACGCGCATAGGTGCACAGCTTGGTGCCATAGAAGAAGTTATTGATATTGGCGCCCGCTACCAAGGTGTCGTCATTGCCAAAGTTGTATCCTGCGAGAAACACCCGAATGCTGACAAGCTTAACGTCTGTCTCATTGATGATGGTGGCGTAACAGAAAATATTGGACGAACAGCTGAAGGCCTCGTTCAGGTTGTTTGTGGTGCTCCCAATGTACGTGCAGAGCTGTTAGTAGCTTGGTTGCCACCAGGCAGTACCGTACCGAGCAGCTTTACGAGCGATCCTTTTGTACTGGGTGCGCGAGAGCTCAGGGGAGTAGTTAGTAATGGTATGTTGGCTAGTCCCAGTGAGC
>RXKC01000023.1:1412-26910 GCA_003962975.1 Candidatus Saccharimonadota bacterium | reverse complement strand
CGTCATCAACATCGCCTGCACCGTCGACAGGTGGACGCCCTGATGGTTGCCCTCCCTCAACGGCGCGTCCCCGGCAAGATCGACCCGCTGGCGACAGCATCGGACGTATATTTGGCGGAGGTGCTGGCGGATTCGCCGATCGGATACTGGCCGCTCGCCGCTGGGTCGGGGGTCGATGTCGTCGGCGGCCGTGATGCCACCATGACCGGCTCGCCCACGTCGCAGGCGGGGCCGACAGGTGTGGCCGGTCAGGCGAGCGGATTCGATGGCACGTCGCAATACGGCCGCACATCGACATCGACGGTGTTCACGCCGAACGGCGACATCACCTTCGAGGTGTGGGCGAAAACGTCGAACCCTGTCGATGAGGGGTTCCTGCTCGGTGCGATCGCACCGAGCGGGTCGCAGTACTCGTGGTTCATCAACTGGTATCTAGGCAAGATAGAAGCGTCGATCGGGAGATCGAGCACCGGGACCGAATACCTTTACGCGACGACGCCATCGGCGCTCGCCGTCGACCAGTGGCACCACTTCGCGGCGACCCTCACCGGCACCACCCTCCGGGTGTACACCAACGGCACTCAGGTCGGGTCGACCAGCACCACGACCGGCACGCGGGAAACCGGATCGGCTCACCATGTGAGCATCGCCAACTTCAACGCTACGTACATGGGAGCAGCGCAACTCGCGAAGGCGACGATCGCGCGGGCAGCGTTCTACGGGTCGGCGTTGTCTGCGACCCGAATCGCCGCCCACTACTCGGCTGGCTCGTGAGTTACGCCGACATCGTTCTCGACGACAGTCCGCTGCTGTACTGGCCGATGACCAGTGGCACCGCTGTGGACTCGTCGGGCAACGGGTACCACGGCACAAGCGTCGGGTCGCCGCAAGCGGAATCGGCAGGTCCGGCGACGTGTCACCACGCCGATGGATCGACCAGTTTCGACGCCGACGAGTCGTCGCCACCGTACTTTCACCGCTCGACATCACCCCTTACCGGCACCGGCAACTTCACCGCCGAGATATGGGTCCGGCCCGACTCTGACGCCTTCACCCGCTCGGGTCGCCGGTACCTGACGATCTTCGGGCAACGCCCCGTCCCCCGCAACGACACCAACACACTCGGGCTGTACGTCAACCTGACATCGAACACGCTCTACGGCTACTGCGCCGGAACGAGCGTCTCGACACCGATCAGCGCTCTTGGCGACAGGACCGAATGCTGGACCCATCTCGCGTTCCGCCGCTCCGGCAGCACTCTCACGCTCAAGGTCAACGGGTCGACCGTTGCCACCGGCACATCGTCAGGATCGGTCACCGACCAGCATCTCGCCGTCGCTGCGGACCATTCCGACGTGGTGTGGCCCGACACCGTCGAAGAGTGGGAGATGTGGAAGGGCCGACTCGCACACTTCGCGCTCTACGACGGGGCGCTCAGCGACGCCAGGATCTCGGCCCGTGTCGCCGCTGGTTGCACCCAGTGCGGGGCGTCCGCATCCGGCTGGCACATCGGCTCTCTGAGGTTCGGGAGCACCGGCCCAGGCTGGTGACAAAGGAGGTCGTCATGGATGCTGGCGAGGCTCTGAGGCGGTTCGGTGCGCGCCGGTGCTGGCAGCGGCCAGGCCAAACGGTCGACGGGATCGGGTTCACGCTCGACGAATGGTCGTGGCCACGCCTAAAGAAACTTTTGTCGTTAAAATAAACAACAAAGGACAGGAAGAGGTATCATGGGTAATCAGGAATTTTTAGAGCGCAGAGTGAAAAGATGTATAGCAGCAATCCTTTCGGCGAAAGAAAAAAACGTTGACTATCTTATTCCATCTGAAGCCGCTAGTACGCTGAGAAAAGTTATTCTAGATGAGATTAACGAATTTTTTCTTCTCGTTGTTGATGTGTTGAACAACAACGTTAACCAGGATTTTATGGATATGCTCGAAATGCTGGAAGATATTCATGAAAGAATAGTGACCGATGGCGACTAGAGAACCTCTAATAATCAGAGAGCTTAGAGATGAAATAGCACAGGCCTTCGACGCCAGGGTTATTATGAACGAGGTTGCTCTTACGACTTCGACTAAACTTTCGGCTGCTATGGGGCGTTGGGCTAAAGAAATGAAGCGTAACGTTTCAACAGCAAGAGAAAAAGATTTAGCTAAAGTACACAAGAAAACAGCCTTATTGGCTCGATCCGCTGTACTGTCTGCCTACGAAGAGTCGGGGATAGGTTCAGGTAAATCTTATAGGCAGAACGACCCCGGGAAACTCCGAAGATATTCTGGTGGGGCGATGGAACGAGCCATCAAAAACAAAAGTTTTGTTGTTGGTGACGCTAACGGTATAGCCTTTATTGATAAAGACATGATGGACCGCACAGCCAAACAGTGGTATCGGCTAAACTTCGGGACGCTACCTAAAGGGTCAAAGAACCCTGCCGTAGGTTCGATGAAATTTTTTGGCAAGGCTAGTTCTCAGCGAGCAGAATTAACCGGTTTCGGCCCATCGAGGGCCTTCGGGTTGCCTGACGGTCCGGGTATCGGGTTTTGGAGTTCGACGTATGCTAAAACAAGTAAGGGGCCTTTAAGTGCTTCCCAGGTCGATCGTGGTGCCTTTTACGTAATGTTCAGGGGCCAAAAGTTCATCGGAAACAGGCCACCTACATCGTTCAAAACACTGATGTCTTCAGGCATTCAGGGTAAACGGTTTTTGGATGCTGGCGCTAGGTCTATTAACGCCGAATATCCAAGGCTTCTTACGGGTATGATCAGAGATTGGGAGGTCAAGGCGGCGAAAGCTTTGAAGGGGTAGTAAACACTGCAACCTTTTTGCCGATGTATAGTAATAGAATATGTATCGGGTAGTGCAGTATACGATAGTATACAGGTCGGGTTGGCATCAAAACATTCTAAGGGGTTTAAGACCCGACTTAAGGAGTAAATTATGAGTGGAATTCATGGAGCATCCATCTTAACGCAAGCTGGAAAATCTGTCCTTGACCGCGTGCAAAGCGCTGGTCCTAGCGACCTGAGCATTAATAGAACAAAGATCTATGAGCTCGGCAACGAAAACTCTATTGGTTCTGTTGCTGACATCCCCGAAACGTCATATAACGTAGAATCGTATGACGTTTCAACCGAATTCGAGTGCAGAATCATTAACCGTGATCCGGCCACATTCCCTTCCACTGTTGGTAGCAACGAAATCGATTTCCGTAACGCTGTTCCACAGGATTTCCTAAACCTTTTCAAAGCGAAGAAAACTTCTAGCGTCATCACCTCCGGTGTTATCTCGCCGTATCAAACTTTGAGTGGCGTCACCTACCGGTTTGGCGTTGGCGACTATGCCACCCAAACTTTCGCTTTCAACGGTGACACCGAGCTTCTGGTCCCGGGTCAGCCTTACAGCGAGGAATTCACCAACATTGGTGTCGGTCCCTACACTATTGCTCGCACCGCCGATCTTTACAATGACACCGGTGATTCGGTGTACATTCTCAGCGTGATGCTCTGTCATTCGACAGACAACACCTACGAGCGGGTGTTCTACGATGCTTCAGGCGATTCCGGGTACACGAATACAACCACGACTTTCACTCTTCCAGAAGATAAGTCAGCTACCTATGATACCGTTAAAGTAACGTACTCTTCGCAAACGAAGGTTGCTTACCCTCAAACAGGTTCAAACCCGAACGGTTCGCTCGTTCACCAAACAACTTCTGTTGTTCCAGCGGCTGTGCGTTCAGAGCACCTCGATGTTTACATCGGGACGGTTGCTGCAACCCCAGTTTGGACCCGCATGAACTCTGTTCAGAGCGTTGAGGCATCCTGGTCAGTTACTCTTGAAAACGGTGAGGAACTTGGCAACAAGCGGTACACTTACTCGGAGTACGATGTTCCTGATGTTTCCGGTAACATAGGTATCAAGGCTATCAGTAACGTCGATCTGATGAACAAACTTTCACAGATTACAGGTGTTTCAGCCAGCCAGGTTATCGGCCCGAACTCTTCTGTTCCAGTCCCATTGGAAATGCATGTGCGCCACCCTGATACTGGTGTTAGAATGAAGACGATTTATGTGCCAGACGCACGATTCGATCTTCCTGGTATTAATGGTCAGGTTCAGACCCGTTTGGAGAACACTCTGAATTTCACGTCCGATTCGGGTCAAATGTTTGTTTACAACGGTTCAAGGCGGTAGTAAACAAACATTGTAGGTCGATAGTCCACCGAGGGGTGTCGCGCCCACTTCTCGGTGGACTATCAGGTTAGGTTAAGGGTTTCAAAGGCAAGGAGAGGTACATCGTGTCGAATGATGTTTTGGCCCGTAAGCGGGCACAAATAAAGAAGTTATATGAGGTCGGTCAGAACATCACGGTTTCCGATGATGTTCTTTTGTGGCTTCAGAAACTTTCGCCGCTAGAGGAGAAAGAGGCGGTTAGTAAATCATACAAGCCTCGCGCCGCTATACTCGCCCTTCTGAAGACCACCCCAGATGATCCCGCTATTCTAGAGTTCACCGACACGATGGATAGGATTGGGCTTGATTCGAGGGAAGCTAGGATTTCGTTTCTTATTGCACCTGATGTTCAGAAAGAAATGCTTTCTTGCGAGGCCCGGATTGGTGCCGAGAAAGAGTGGGACGATAACGATTATCTGAAGTCTCTTCAGGGCGCTTGGACCGATGGTCTTAGCGACAAGTGGGCTTTGGATCAGGATGATCCCGAGGCTTCACGGGTTTACAAAGAGCTTAGACGCTACACTGACCAGGTTGAGGCTGCGGTTGAGATTCGTCGGGCTGACTTGTACGATCGGATGAACGATAAAGACGACGATGACATTATTCGTCGCACAGTGAAGGTTTTGGTAGAGCATGCTGCTGGCGCTGCTCAGGTTGATGAATACAATGCTTGGGCGATTTTTTTCGCTACAAGACTTGACGAGGACCATGACGTAAGGTTCTTCGATTCTCGTGACGATGTTGAGGCCTATGGCGGCGATTTGTATTCAACTCTTTTAACAAAATACATTGAGATGGTCACGGACGATCTTGAGGGAAAAGACTAGGCGGCGACCCTTTCTTTCTGAGGTTAGTCGCCACTGCTAAAGCAACCGGTTCCGGTCACCTTTTGTGGCCTTCTGGGGTGTCGATTGAGTCCGCCCCAGCAGAGTTTGTGAATGCCCTTAACCATGCTTTAACTATTCTTTCTTGGCAGGAGAACCTTATTTCAGAGGAGATTCCTCCTTTTTGGATGTGGCATTTGGATTGGGAGATTTCGGCCTGGTTCGATAACGTTAAGCGGAAGCGTGACGCCAAATATGGCGGTGCGTCTATTGATGACGATAGCGAGTCCAAAGAGAACGCTTTGTTTGACGATTTTAAAAAGGACCTAACCGGCTGATTTTGCCGATATTTCTACTAGTAGGATTCTCAAAGGATGGTAGGCTATGGCCGCTGACGTGATGCTTAAGGTTGATGCAGACCTTAATCCGATCGAGAAAAGACTTGTAGCTTTCCAGAAGCGTCTTAACGCTCTCCAAAAAGAGGCTGCGACTTCCGGGTCGGCTAATGTCAAGATACCTAAGGTTGATCCTGGTGTTCTCACAAGGATAGCTAACCCCACTTTACCTGCTGGTCTTGATCCGAAGTCGGAGAAGGCTCGTGCCGCTGCTATTAGGCAACAGTCTGAACTTATTGCCCTTAAGTTAAAAGAACTTGACGTAGATCGTCGGTCTAGGAAAGAAGGGCCGCTTACCTTCGAGCGTGGTTCTGTCGGACAAAGGAGTCGCCTTGAGTTAGTAAAGGCGTCCCGTGAAAGTCTGGCTGGTTTGGGTTTTGACGTTCAAACTACAGAATTAAGAAAGGCAGTTGAAGCTAGGTACAAGAGTCTCGGGTCTGATATTCAGAGTCTCGTCTCTAGCGGCCTCACTTTACCAAAGGCTTTTGTTGAGGTCGGCACCGCTGTTTCGGCCAGGCACGGTGTTGGTCCAACTACTTTAACAACGTTTGCTAAAGCTGATGCTGAAAATGCAGCGAAGGCGAAAAGTGTAGCCGCTGCCGAAGCCGAGGCTGCGGCCAACACGGAGGCTGCCAAGGCGGCGCGACTAAGGGCGGAGCAAGAAGAGTGGGGCGCTAAGCGTGCCGCTGAGATTGATAAAGAGATTTTGGCCGCCCTAAAAAAGGTCGCTAAGGAAGCCGAGAAACGTGCCGCTGCTGCGAGAAAACAGTTCGAGCGAGAGAATCCGATTCTTGGCCCCGGCCGACCGGAGCTTAATAAGGTCCATAAGGCTTACGATAGGGATTTCGACTCCGCTCAGAAAGAACTTCTTAGACGCGAGACTGCTGCCGCTAAAGAAGTTGAAAAGACCCGTACACAAGAGGAAACTGCTCGTGATAGGCAACGACGGCAAGAAGAGCAGATGTGGGCGACCAGAGAAGGGGCTGGTGCTAGGTCAAAGGCACAAGCGGACAAGGCGGCCGCTAAGGGGGCAGAAGCCGAAATAGCGGCGGATCGAGCGCGCCTAGATGCACAAATTGAAGCCGATAAGAAACATATCGACGCCCGCAAGAAGTTTGGTAAAAATTACGCTGTAGGCGGCGAGGCGTTCGAACGTATCGAAAAAATGGAGAACGAGGCTGCCGTCTCCAATATGATTCTTGATGACGAGAATACTGAAACTAGATACAAGATGGCCACTTCGGCTATCGCTAAAACGAGAACGAAACTTAACGAGATATCTAACCTTCAACTTATTATTGACAAAGATTATCTTGAATCTAGTGCTGCGCTCGCCGCATCGAAAGACCGCCTTGCTGCCGCTGTTAATGCCGAAATTTTGGCTGACCCTGATCGTGTCAGAGCGAGAGCAGAGCGTGGGCTTTCCAGTCTTGAACTTCGTTCTGCCGCTGGTGCTGTTACCGCTGGTGATGAGGATCTCGCTGAACGTGACCGACGTGCTCGGGTACTCGACGAGAAAACGAAACGTTCTACCAGAAATAGGGTTCTCAGCGATCTCTTAGATGATGCTGATTACCAGGATGCTTTACGACAAGAGGAAGCGAACCGTAAGAAGAAACGTCAGATCGCCAATCCAGGGCCTAGAGGTCTTTTTGAGGGGTTTGGTCAAACGGAGGGCGGAAACCTTGGAGCCTTCTTTGGCAAGGGTCTTGGTTCAGTTCTAAAATACGCTGTGCCTTCGGCTGTTCTTTTCGGTGCCACAGCTGGTTTAGCTGACGCCGTGAAAGATTCGGAAGACCTTGCCGTTTCGTTCACCAAATTGGATTCCCAACTAAAAGGTTTTGATGATAGCCAAATTAGAGAAGTCAAGGAACAGATTATTGGTCTTTCTAAGGATTCTGGTATTGCGGCCGCCGAGTTGGCTGATGTCGCTATCCAGATTCAGGGTGCGTTCGGAAATCTTTCCTTCGATAAACTAGATCCAACTGGCTCGCTTGGCGGCCTTAAGGGATCGGACAACCTAATTCGCTACGGCCAGGATGCGGCTAAAATACAATTGGATGCTGCAACGAAACTATCTAAGGTTACCGGTATTTCTGAAGCGGAACTTGTTGACGGTTTAACGGCGGCCTCTTTTGCCTTTGGCGCTAGCGCCGATCGTATCGGTGATATTTCAACCAAACTTGAAACGACTACTGGCGTTAAGGCCAAAGAAACGATTTCATTCCTGGGTGACATTGGTCCGTCAGCCAGAGAAGCCGGGTTCTCTTTGGAGGAGATTTCTGCCCTGGCGGCACAAATCCAGAAGCGGTCTGGTCAGGCTGGTTCAGCTATCGCCGAGCAGTTGACTCGTGTGTTTGCCGCTCTGGGTGGTAATGCCGAAGACTTCTTTAACCTGGCTAACTCTAACAAGTTCGCCTTCGGCGACCGATATGAGGACTTTATCAAAGCCGTTCAGGACAATGACGCTAAAGAAACTTTCAATATTCTTGCGGACAAGTTCCAAAACCTTAATAAGACGAGCAAAGATTTCGTTGTTAACCTTTTAGGTGGACAGCGTCAGGCTAACACTCTTCTTGCAGCGTTTGGTGACAGCAAGGGATTAGAGGAAGCGAATAAGGCTGCGGCTGATGCAGCCGGTACTCTTGATGAACGTTATCTGAAACTCCAGGAACGTATTAGTAGCATTTTTTCTCGTTTGAAAACTAACTTTAACGATCTCGTTAAGGCTGTTCTTGACGCTGGTCTTGGTGACGCTGTTTCTAATATCGCTGGGGCCTTCGAAAAAATCTTTAAGTTGACCACGGCTATCCTTTCACCGATTGGGGAGTTGAATCGTGTCCTTGGAGGCTTGCCATCTAAGATTAGTGGCATAGCTTTTCAGATTATTGCTGTTCGTGGTGCTCTTCTAGCAGTATCATCTTTGCGTGGTCCCGCTGAGGCTGATGCTCCGACTGGCATGGCCGCTAGAATCGGTACTTTACTAGGAGCGACTGGGACTGGCGCTGGCGGCCGGTTCCGCGGTCGTGATATGCTTTTCCCTGGCACCCGTCAAGCGTACCGTGATTCTATTGCTAAGCAAATGGCAAGGCCGCCTGGCACATTTGATTTGAATCCTCAACGTGTTCCAACTATGACAAAAGTCAAGGCGTCTGGCTCAGCTTTGAAAACGCTGGTTGGGGGCCTCCCTGGCGTTGGATTCCTTGCTGCAACAGGGGCCTTTGCTGCCTATGATGCTATTGCCGGTGCTATAGATGCTGATGCTGCGAAAGTTAGAGAGTTCCGTGCCAAGATCTCAACAAAGAGCGTTGAAGAACTTGAGCAAATGGCTAAGGATATTAAGAGCGGCTCTAAAGATAACGATCAGGGCTTCTGGGCTAGCATCTTTGACCCACGAATTTCACGGTCTGAGCAGATAGAAGATGAAGTGAGGAGTCGCCAGGTTAAACCTCAGGCGGATCTCCTTTCCCAGGCGGCTCTGGTTGATCCTGAGAAGATCAGCAAACTTATCTTTGCGTCTAGTGGCAAGGATCGGAAGGAAATCCGGGACGTTATCAGAGATAACATAATCCAATTCGACAATGTAGAGAGTAGCTTTTCAAGCGATCTTGCCAATATTGCTGGTGGTAATGAATTTAGAGAGCAAATTGAAAAGGCTACCGGTCGTTCGATAGAGGAACTTGATCCTGCTATAAAGCAAGTCTTAGCCAACTCTCAAGAATCTGAAATTCCGGCTGACCTTGCCAAAATAGATCTGTCTAGTGTCACTGATGACAAAGCAAGGAAAAGTGCACGAGACCAAATCAATGCCCTTATTGCCTTCTACACTCAGCTTGGTCAGAGTAGCGAGGGTACTCAGCAACTTTTTACTGATCTTCGTGACTCGGGTAAACAACTACTAAACGCTCAAGGTGACGCTGCGTTCCAAACTCTTGAAGCTCAGAAGGCTGCCTTTCAGGATGGTCAACTTTCTTTGACCGAATATGTTGCTTCTCTTGACCAAAAGATAGCGCAACAGAGAGGGTTAAAGACCCAGTCCAAGGAGTCAGCGAAGATCATTTCTAATGCTTTACGTGACCGTTCAGAAGCCATTTCATCTTACGTCATTGAACGACAAGAGCGTAACTTGGAAGTTATGGAACTTCTTGGCGCATCTGAATCGGAGATAAATCTTCGCTCGATAGAGTATAATACAGCAATTCTGGATAACCCTGATATCACTAATATAGATATTAAAAGAAAAGCTGCTATGGGTCTTCTTGCTAATACTGTTGCTTTCAACAAGGAGCTTTTAGCTAAAACGGAAGATATCGAACTGGCCCGTAAGATGATCAGGGAGGGGTTCGAGATTCCAGCGGCCACCAGACAAGCCTTTCTTCAGTCTGATATCGAAACTAGCGACGAGTATTTATCTGTTGCTAAGTTCCTTCAGGCCTTCCGAAATAGCGCCAAGAAAGGATCAACTACATACTCCGAGGAGGCGAGCAAACTGTTCAAAACAGCAGGGTTTGATACTGAAGTGGGGCCTGCTGGTTTTATTAGCAAATATCTTACAGAGTTTTTTGAGAATGGAGCGTTGAAGCCTGAGACAATCAATGATCTGACAAGAAAGTACAACCTCCTTTTGTATTCGCTTCAGAACAATGAAAAGCTCACAAGCACAGATAAACAAAACATTGAGGGTACGTTAGATGTCATTATCGAGATTCTCGGTATGGCCGGTAAGATACCGAAATCTGCTCTGAATGGCAGTTTCAAAGGCATCGGCAAACGACTTTCTCGTAATTTCTTGGGTAAGTTCGGCACCGTCTTTGGTCAGAAAATTTTGCCGGGTAAAGGCTTTTTGGGTGACGAAGATATAAAGGAGAGGGAGAGGCAGCAGGATTCTGTCGAGAACGCATATTTTGGATATCTGAACGCCAGAGCGGATGGTAATGCTGCTGAACTAGCCCGGATAGCTAAGGCACAGGCTGAAAGAAAGCGTGAAAAAGCCAAGGTTATGACTGGTCCAGAGGGGCAGGCTGCTCAATGGGAAGCCGAAGAAGCTATTCTTAGAGCGGATCAGTCTATGGCTGATTACCTTAAGTCTGTGAAGGATGGTCAGATCTCTTACATCAGAGCGGTGGCGGAGGATAACGGCGATCTGGTTGCTGCTGCCAGAGCAGGTCTTGCTCAGGCCCAAAGCGATTTGGCCTTCGCTCAAAGTCGGGGCGACGTGGCCGGAATCCAGGCCGCTCAAACGGCCATTTTGCAAGCTAATGCGGCCATTAGGGATGCCATCCAAGCGCAACGTGATGCTCAGGTTGAATATCTTCGGGCCGTTCTTACGAAGGATGATCCGGTTAAACAGGCGCAGTTTGATCTTAATATGGCGCGCATTCAAGAAAGTGAGGCCAGGGGGCTAGTTGAGAAAACACAGGCTGCTCTAGCTATCCTCGAATCAGAACGAGAACTTCGTGACGCCATGAGCGAATCACGAATGGCCTTGTTTAATCTTAGGGAAGCCCAGCTTAGCGCTATGGATGATGAGGTTGGGGCGGCAAATGTTTCCGCTCAGGCCGCCAGAGCACAACTTGCCGACGCCCAGGCTCGTGGGGCCGGTGCTGCTGAGATAGCTAACCTTCAGGCTGGCGTTATTACAGCCGATAAGGCCGCTAGGGATACTTTGTTCCAAACCAAACTGGACGACTACAAGTATCTGCTTGATACAGGAAAGATAACGAAGAGTCAATACGTTAAATATCTTGAAGCCATTCAGCAAACTTTGCAACCGGGTACGAAGCAGTTCAAAGAATTAGAGTTGACTCTTCGCCAATTGAAGAGCGATATTTCGGGTGATCTTCAGGCTAATCTACCTACGGCTTTGGATCTGCCCACCTTGTACTCAGTGAGGCGTCTCGGTCAATTGAATCCTGATACAAACGCTGTGGGCGGCACTTCTGTTGGCTACCAGGATAACCGCACTCAAGATATCAAAATTTATGTCGGTCAAAACATGACAGAAAGTCAAGTCGTCCAGGTTGTGGCAAACGCTCTTGGAACTAACCGTAACGCGTTGACAGCGCCGAAAAGGTACTGATTATGTCTAAGCGCATTCCTTGGCGATCTGTTGATCCTGTTACTCTCGATGAATATTTTTGGCCGGTGAATCCATCATCTGATGCCGGGTCTTTTGATGTTACGAAAACTGTTAAATATGCGGCCGCCTTGAGTACCTATAAAAGTTCCGGTGGCGACCTGAGGGTCAATGACACAGTGTTGGCTACTTCGCCTGATTCCCAACCTGTGATTTCTTATGATGGTACGGTTTATACCAAAGAACAGTATGACGATTTTGTCGCTTGGATGAACAAACCTTACCCGTGGAAACTTCGTGATGATCTTGGCAGAGAAATTCTTTTTTATGTCGAAAGTTATAGTATTAATAGGGTCAGGTCCACGAAGTTTAGGTTTAAGCATTCGTATAGTTTCACTGGTCTGATTCTTGAGGAGTTGAGTTAGATGCCTTTTCCACCCACAGGATATCCTTTTAACGAGGGTGATATCATTTATTCAGCTATTGTTGATGATACGATCGCTAAGATTGTCGAACATCTTGCTGACACTACGGCTGTCCACGGTATAACCGATACGTCTACCCTTATAACTTCTTCAGCTTTACAGGAGTTGGTGGAGGATTATGTGGCAGCCATGTTTAATGGCTCTCAGACTGGTGTGACGGTAGCCTACAATGACACGACTGGCAAATTAACTTTGACTGTAACTGCCACGGGTGCCACCGGGCCGTCTGGTGGGCCGGGTGCCACAGGGCCGTCTGGCTCTACTGGTCCGGCCGGTTCTATCGGCTCTACGGGTGCCACAGGGCCGTCTGGTGGCCCGACTGGTGCCACAGGGCCGCGAGGGTATACGGGGGCAACTGGTGCCACTGGTGGCCTAGGTAACACTGGTGCGACCGGGCCGTCAGGTGGGCCGACCGGCGCTACTGGACCATCGGGGACGACCGGCGCTACTGGCCCCGCGGGAACTGTTGGCGCTACCGGTGCTACGGGCGCTACGCCTTCTCTAACACAATCGATCAACGCCCAAACCGGTACTGCTTATACGCTCGTTGCAGGCGATGCACAGAAACTGGTCACGTTGTCAAACGCTGCCGCCATCACACTTACAGTTCCACAAGATTCGGATGCCACGCTTCCGGTCGGCACGTCTGTTGATTTAGCTCAGATCGGGGCTGGACAAGTTACTGTTGTAGCTGGGACGGGCGCAACATTAACCTCACCTGGCCCAACCGATAAGACTAGAGCACAACATTCAAAACTTAAGGTCCAGAAAATAACGGCGAACACCTGGATTCTATCGGGCGACCTAGCGGCCTCATAAGAAAGGTGATATAATGCCAGGGTTTGGTGTAGATCTTTTTGGTGAAGATGTTTTCGGTCCGTGGGGAAACCTAGATGCCCTGCCATCAGGTCGTGTGGCCTGGCGGTTTTTCGATGGGGTCGACACGTATCTGCTTCCGGTTAACCCACAAACCGCCTCTATGCCTTCAATGAAAAGAAGTATCACACAGAAAGCGACTACCGCTGGTATACAAGTTCTTTACGAAGGGTTACCTGACGTGAAAACGATGACGTTTTCTGGCGTTATTATGAATGAAACCCAGTGGGATCTTTTGAGACTGTGGGTTAGGAAACGGAAGCAAATCCAGATAACAGACGATCTTGGCGCAGCGAACTGGGTTTACATCACTTCTTTCAGGCCATCAAGAAATAAGAACAATACATACGAATGGCTAATGGATTACACGGCAGAGGCCACAGTTGTGGACCGAGGGGCAATTTAAGGATGTTGGGATGAGATTTTCGCCGGGTATTTTGGACAGACTAGAGAGACAATTCATCGGTGATAACAAATCGATCGGTCGAGTCACGGTCGAGCCTCTATGGAATCTCAACTCTACCGGAGCCTCTTATGGCGGTTCTGTTCGTGGGCCATATCGCTGGTTCCAAGACGTAGCTGACTCTGGGGTTGAGTGGGAAGTCCCGAACGTCAAATCTATTGACATAGATCGGTCAGACACTCAAGACATAGCGACATGCACTATAACACTTTCAAATATTTGGCACGAAGGCAACCTTGAAACCGCTGAGGACAACGCTTATCTCGGTATGCCAGGATACTTCTGGCCCAAACGCGGGCTGGAAGTCAACCGATGGGGGCAGTTAGGGGGTAAAGGCTCCTTCCGTAAGGACGGTTTTTGGGACCCGAACTTTTCTTGGCAGAACGTACTCGTCCCATACGCCCTCTTGCGTACGTGGGAGGGTTATGGCGGCCATCCGACCGAAACTAATTTTGTTTCAGTGCAAGACAATATTGACAACGAGAATGTATTGATTACCGGCACTTGGTTGATTGATACCGTGCAAGCTGGTTCTAACGGCGACATGGTTCTGCAATGTCGAGACATGGGCAAACTTCTTCTAGAACAGTTATGTTTTCCGCCCACGGTTCCCAATGGGCTGTACCCATTAGAGTATTATCCTGCTGGGAAAACAGCCTTTGATAGCGTATTCGGCCCTAAACCTAAGACGGGGGTTAGCCCCGGCTCCCAGGGTGAGGTGCGGAGTGCATATTACGATTCTTCTCTCGATAATAGTACGGGCGTCCCTAACAGTGCCATCAATGGACATTATGGTTCGCATGGTGTTGACGGTCATTGGGATACATTTTCTCTTTCAGACGCTTATGCTTTACCAGGTGACGGTGGTGTTTGGTGGGAATTTGATGTTAACCATGCTATTTCCAATCTGAGTATTAAACCTTGGGCCGGTGGGTATGATTGTTATGTTTCTATTTCGAGAGATGGGAATTGGCTGGGCACAGAAACTGTGCCCGGAACGCCAACGGTTAAATATGTAACTAAAATTAATCTCCCTCATGCCATTCCCGATGGATTGGAGCCGGTTACTTTTATTGAGTTGCCTGAATGGTTCGATCAAGAACCGGGTGTAGGACATGCGGCTAGGTGTAGAATCACTTTTAGAAACCTGTACTATTCTGGTATACCTGATGGGTCAGGCGATCAGTACAGAGGTGGAATCAGGGATCTTATCTTCTATAAAGAAGGGGCTAAAGCCGATCCATACAGTCCAGACTTCACTACCTTGCCTTGGACTTTCTCTATGTGTGCCCACCCGACTAGAGGTTACTGGGTTATTGAGGCTGATGGAACAGTGCATGGCTTCGGTGATGCGGCAGACTATGACTCGACCGCCTTTGGGACGGTTCCTCTTTCTGCTGTCCACCCAGATAATAAATCTATTGCTATGTGCGCCCACCCTGATGGTAAAGGATATTGGGTTTTAGATTTGGTAGGGAATGTTTATGCCTATGGTTCGGCAACCCATTATGGTGAATATTTAGTCCCCTGGCCTGGTGCCTCCGTGTGGGGCGAAGATGGACTTGCAGCGTGGGACATAACGCCCACCTACACAGGTAATGGCTACTGGGTGATCTATGGCGACGGTAACGTGAGAGGGTTCGGCGATGCCTCACCGAGTAGTGCAACCTTACCGTGGACCTCTGTTGGAATATACATGAACACGGTTATTAACGATAAATGGCTGATTCAACATCAAGGCAATGGCATCGCAGGCCACCCAACCAAAATGGGTTTCTGGGCCACTACTGGCTCGGGCGAAGTGTATGCATACGGTGATGCTGTTCAGTACGGGCAGTTGGATCAACGTGTTTACAATGCCGGGATGGCTGATACGTTCAGGTTGGCCAAAACAGAGTTTACAAGATCCATCGAACCGACGCGCTCTGGCAACGGCTACTGGGTGGCCTTTGGTTCAGGACACATAGCAGCTTTCGGTGATGCTGTTGGCCAAGGGCCGACCTATGTCTATGCAGACGTCAATCCCGACAGCATCGGTGGTGCTCTCGACATCCCCATAGATCCCACGACAGCCATAGACTGGTCTTTCTTCAGGGCCTTGGTGTGGGACATAGCAAGAGATCCAGACGGCACAGGGTTCTGGGTTCTTGTTGCGGGTGGTGCTGTTGGGGCATACAATGCAGAGTTTTGGGGGATGCCAAGTTACAACGGTCTGAGCGGCTACAGATGGCATGAAGGAAACTACACCGGTGAATTCAGCGACGTTATCAAAGAATTGCTTTCCTGGTCGGGGTTCACGCTTTACTCGCCTTCGGCTACAGATGTTGAAGTGTTTGGTGCTATAGAATCTACTGGTATTAAAACAGACACTTCTATCACGGCCGAAAAGTTTGATAAAAGACCGATCCTCGATATCATTAAAGAACTTTGCGAAGTTGTTGCGTATCGGTTCAAAGTTTTAGAAGACGGCTCTGTGAGCATAGGGTCGAGTAACATTTGGCGATCAGGAAACTTTGATGAAAACGGGGATCGCATCTACGTGGAGAGCGGAACAAATACTCGCGTCGATGAGGGTGACCCTGGGGCAGTGGAATACATCCCTCTAGTGGACGAACTAGTTGATCTTTTCGAGTATAGCACATCTCTGAACTCTGAGTCGATGAGATCAGAGATCATTATTGGCAACGATGCCCCAGATCCGAAAAACCCTGGGTCTACTTCCTTTGTTAGACACACCCCAAGATCTGGTTCTGAACTGGTTGCTTCAGGTGTCCCAATTATGAGAAATATTCCGAGGGTCGGAATGTGGATAAGTTCGCTTTTCCAAAATCAAGAGGAAATGAAGTTGATGGCTGAGCTTATCAGTCTGAATGCCTGGTTTGCTGAAAGAACTTCAACAGCAACGTGTGTCGCTAACCCAATGATCAGTATTGGTGACCAGGTGAAATTTGCTGAGCGCAATACTTCAGAGTTTAATATCCATTATGTAACCGGCGTGAATTCGTCACACAACCTGGAAACGGGTGAATGGACCTATACTTTGACCACACATTGGCTTGGTGATGCTGACAACTGGGTTGTCACAGCTTCAGCGGCTGATGCTCCGGTTGACGGCTATCACTATATTGAAGTTTCAGAGAGTGTAGATCGTTGGCAACAGTACACTAACAGAGGGCTTTTGAATGGTGGGCAAGCCAACGGAAGTTTGGATGACATTGTAACTCTCACAGGTGAGTTCTCAAAATCTTCGTCGGCGTTGGATGATGGAATGTGGGAATTCATTGGGACTCTTACACTTAACAAGAGGTACGATTATGTGCCCGTTGTTTTGGATGCTTTAACAGAACCGTTAGGAACTACCGTTTTCTGTGAGGTTAGAGAATCTGGTTCTTTAATAGCTAACGTTGAACTAAATCGTCCTGGCGGGTCAACTAGTCTTCCTGCTATGGGTCATAATGGCAGTTCTACAGCGTTTGAGATCAAACTCAAAGGCTACCCAAGTGTGGTTGGCAACGGGCTTCTCAAATTTAGTGTTGTGTTAAATCAGCAATCTTACCCTGCCTCTGACACTCTTCTGATAGTCGGGTGATTCTTATGAATATTGAACAGTTCAGAACCAGTTTTGCAGCAGAACAATCAAGAATTAGGGATATTAAGTCGGTGGCTCCGGCTTCGGCGCAAGTGCCCGGCCGTGTGCTGGTGAACGCAACTGGTGAAGCTTTTATTGATGTTGATTTTCCGGTTAGGTTTTCTACGATTCCATATTTCACGTGTGGGTTTGAAATCATGGAAGGTGAGGTTCTGACGCCAGGCGATATCCCCACCGGCAGGGCGTTCGTGTCCGAATGGAAAACGATCGAAAGGTTACCCTTTTCCGTTTACTATACTGGGGCGAAGATCTGCACCGTCACGACTGGTCCCTTTTATCAGAAGATGATTTTAAATTTCTGTTTCACTGGAACTGCCTTAACGAATCCGAGCATCTGATGAAAATTTATCCAGTAGAAGGCGTTTCGCCGGTCAACTCAAGGTCCAGAACGCCGAGGCGAGTGCCGTTGCCGGTTATCAACGCGTCCACCCCTTTGGCTGCCGGTACGACAGGTAAATGGAGGCCGGTGGAGCCATTCCAACTTTTAGGTGGGCACTTTGCTGCTACGGACGCTGGGACCGGGTCAGCTACTATTTGGATTTTTAAAAGCAACATTTATGAAACTGATCAAATAGCTGGCACAATCACTATTTCGGCTAGTGACACTTATGCTGACCTTGTTTTGGAAAATGTTCTCTCTGGGAATCTTATTTTCACGACGAACGATTTTCTTACAGCAGCAACGTTAGATAATTCTGGGCATCTTAACGGTATCATTCAGCTATATGGCCAGGCGATAAACTAATTTTGTTCTTGACTTTTTTGCCTATTGTGGTACAATAGTTTACGTGATTAGGGATCGACTTAGAAAACGTCTACCGGGAGCTTCCAACGAAGAGTTGGATGCTATTATGACTGTACTTGACAAATATGATTTGACTTTGACGATTCAAAATCTTGACGAGCAGGGCTTGGTCCTTTTCGATACGAAAGGTCGTTCAGTCCGAATCTCGGTGAGTGAGTGGCGCAACCAGGAAGCTCATATAGCGGAACCGGCTACTGATATCACTATAGTGTCGACAGCTGGGATTCTTGCCGGTTGGATTGAATCTCATAAACTTGAAAACTTTGAGGATCGTTGTATCGTGCCACTAAAATCTTTGGCTCCGATGCCATCAGATTTTTGCTTCGATGCATATTGTTCCCATCTTGTAGATCATGGTGGGTTTTTTGAGGGTGAGAACTGGGAGTGTGCTGGCTGTGGTCGGCTCCTCGTTTTCAACGATAAGAGGTAGATATGGGTGACAATAAAGAGTTTGCTTCTTTAATGAGGTTTTTGAGGGAAAGATCTGGTGTGAGTGCCAGACAGTTGAGTTTGTCCTCAGGGTTGAGTGCCTCTTATGTTAGTAAGATCGAGGATGGCGCTATCTTGCCTAATATTAAATCTTTTGCGAACATTATCTCTAATCTTAGTGTGACGCCCTTTGAAATAGCATATCTGTTACAAACTTTTAGAGAGGATGAAAGTGAAATTTTCAGCTAGCCAATTGAAGGCGTGGCAGGGGTGCGCCTTGAGGGCTTCATTTATCTATGTGGATAAGATGGATCGGTATTCCGTAGGTTCATCAGCCCATTTTGGCACGTGCGTACATTTAGCCTTAGAAAATTTCCACAACGGTGTTGATCTGGATTCCTGTATTCAAATTTTTAGAGATGCGTATGATGAGATCGAACCTGATTATTACAATCAGAGAACTTCTCGTTCCAGGTTTCTCGATATGGGGCCGAAGATGATTTCTGATTACGCTGACTCCGTCAGTTGGGAGGACCATATTACGCTCGGTTCAGAGTTTCGATTCATGGTCCCGTTTGGTTCTCATACGATTTCTGGTATTGTTGACCATTTGCATGTGTCATCGAACGGAAAGACTGTTTATGTTGATGATTTGAAAACGGGCAAGCGACCGAACATGGATTCTCTTCATCTTGATCTTCAGATGACATCGTATGACTGGGCGATTCGTCAGCGGGAGTTTTGGGTCGGGGTAGAATCGGATGACCCAGATTGGCCGGATAAGTATTGCGGCCTCTCTAACGGCGACGAGTTGTTTGAAAAATATAAGGACGCCGAAATCGTCGTTCGTTGGGTAGATTTAAAGAAACCAGAGTTTGTTAACGTAGGTAAGCGTGACGAGTTTGATTATGCTAGGCTTTACCGTATGATGGAGATGATCGATAGGGCGGTTGAGACTAAAACTTTTGTGCCGTGTATTTCGGCTGATACTTGTAAGTTTTGTGAATTTAAGGATATTTGTCCGGTTTGGGTAGATCCTCCGGTCAGGGTGTCAGACTTTGAAGAGTCTACAGGAAAGGAAGAATGGTGATTGAGGTTATTAAAAATGGTGCAGATCAGGTGTCTCCGTATATCAGGATGCTCTTAGCGGGCCATGAGAGGGCCTCTGCGGCTCGTCTATACCTTACGGCCCCAAACGTACTAGTGGCGAGTGTGAGCGCCCCACAGATCCCTCTGGCCTTGTTTGGGGCGAAATCTGTAGAGATTACGTCCGAAGCAGATCTTAAGGCACTCAAGGTGGCTCTGACAGGCAGCAGCGAAGAGAGAGAAGCCAGGTTTGGGTTCCCAGTGGACACGCTTGTGATCGACAGCGTAGACGAGTTGCAGCGGCTCCTGCTCACGGCCAGGCTAGAGGAGGCTCGGCGCATTGAGACAACAGGCGAGGACTGGTCCTGGATCTCCAACAGACTCAACCGGATCTACACAGGTATAAGTTCACTTGAACTCAATCTGATCTCGGTGTCTAGACTCACCACTGTCTACGAGTCGCCCGTGTCGAAGCCCAACATTCAAGGCTCATTCGGCTCACAAATCCACAATTACGTCGAATACGCATTCATGCTAGATTGTTTAGGTATTAACATAGATCTGACCGATGTAGAAGTGGATCTGGACGACAACTCGATTCATCTGGATTACAATACTCCACCGACGAGAACACTCGTCACAAATCCCATTGCGTCCGCGCCGTGGGTTCATGACGATACGGGGACTCTCCCGCCCTTCATTGACTTGACATTTGAAAATGACTTTGATACAATTGTTTCCAGCAGGGCTGGACTACAAGTTCGGCCATCGGAAATCATGGTAATTAAAGATGAAAACGATAAAGAGGTGCCACCCCCCGCCGAAGAAAACCAACCAGAACAACCAGAACAACCGGAGCCACCTGTCGAGAAAAAGCTAGCCACAGGAATGAGCAGTCACGACGAAATCAAAGCAAAGCTCCTAGGAAAGCGCAAATAAGCGGAAAAAGAAAGGTTAAGAAACCATATGACATCAATTAAGCCAACAACCAGCAACCAAGGGGCGGGAACCCGAGAGTGGGATGCCCTCCCAGAAGGCACCTACAATGCAGAGGTCGCTCGTATTACCTACAAGCCCATCGACCTAGATCGCACTCCTTGGCTCAATCGCCTCGTTGACCGCGGCGTGAAGGCCCAAATCTCCTTCGGTTTCCGTATCACAAGCGGACCGTTCGCTAAGCGGTGGGTTTGGGGCGATATTCCGGCCGAGATCTCTGATCATTCGGCCTGTAAGCTGCGGCTCTATCTTCAGGAAATTCTCCAAGAGAATACGCTTCCGAGCGACTTCTCTTTCGACGAAGCTGACTACGATGACTACATTGGTCTACCGTGTCGGGTCCGTCTAGGTAAGTATTTCTCAGAGAAGGCTGGCGTCGAACGTAACTCACTCGATGACGTACTGTCACCGACGGCTAAACAACTCAACGAGGCAAGTGGCCGAACCCACATAAAAAGCACCCCCTCTGTCAAGAGTGCACCCCAAGAAGAATGGGAGCCATTCTAGTCGCACTCAGGCGGTCCGAATAGGTAAGAGGGGTACGGGTCAAGGCCCGTACCCCTCTTAGATTAGAGGAGAAAAGTGTTAGATATCTTTGAGTATCTCGCTGAAAAAGGATTAAATCCTCGGCAAGCAAGTGAGGGGAATGTCCGGGCGCTGTGCCCATTTCACGGTGAACCAGAAGGCAAGCCGGGGAGACTTTATATCAAGACCGACGAGGGTGACACGTGGGGACTTACGTGGTGCTTCCAATGTGGGGCCAGAGGATCTATTAATAAGCTTCTAAAGTTTTATGGAGATAAACCAATTGATTTTACCCCGCTAGAATCTGGGAACCCTCTTATTGAAGTCGCAGCCCGGTACTACCATGAAAGGCTTTTTGAAAATTTTGAAGCCTATCTGTATTTAGAGGACCGTGGCCTAGAAGAAGCGACCATTGTACAGGCGCGATTGGGCTATGCTGACGGCGGGTTAGGTGCCCATCTACTATCTAAAGGATATTTCCCAGAAGATATCAAAGAGTCTGGTCTATTGCGAATTGACGGCTCAGATTTCTTTAACGATGAAATAATTTTCCCTGTAATCCAACAAGGTAGAGCGATGCAGTTGCGGGGGAAGAAAAAAGGCAGCATGTTTGGCGTTAAAACTACGCTGTACAATAGTGACGCAATCCTCGGCGAAGATACAGCGGTTCTTGCGGAAGGCGAAGTAGATGTGCTGACCTTACAACAAATGGGTTATAATGCTATTGGTGTCCCAGGTGTCCAAACATGGAAAGACGAATGGACAGAACAACTAGAAGACGCTAAGCGAGTTTATATTGTTTTCGATCAGGACAAGGCCGGTATTAGTGGGGCAGAGAAAACTGCTGGTAAGATCGGCCCTAAAAGTCGAATCGTTAAACTTCCGCACAAAGGCATTGATGTAAACGATTGGTACGTCAAATATGGTAAGCGACGAGAAGATTTTGACTGGCTTTTCGGCCAGGCCAAAGGTGGCCTTCTCGTCACGGTACAGCAGGCATATGATAAGTGGACACAGGTTGAAGGCAACGCTGATCTTGTCGGGCTTAAATTTAACATTAATGCCCTGGACAAAAGCATGTCTTACGGACAACTACCGGGTCAGGTTGTTGTTACACTGGCCAGGACAGACGCCGGGAAGAGCATCGATGTCATCAACAAGATGATGAGAAACCGTCTTGTTAACGATGAGTATAAGTGTTTGTTCATTTCCCTTGAACAGACACGTAACGAGATTTTCGAGAGACTGTATCGTATTCAAAATTTCTATTTCCCTGGTTCAAGCGTTCTTGACACTATTGGCTTTTGGAAAAACAACCTGCTCATTGTGGACAAGAACAGGGTTAAAGAGCATGAGGTTGAGGATTGCATCGAACAGTTCACGTATGAGATCGGTAAACCGGCTGATAAGGTCATCGTTGACTATCTTGGGTATTACGCTCGCTCCTTTAATGGCAACGCCAAGGAGCGTACCAGTGAGGCTATTATGGGCCTGAAACGCATAGCTAAAGACTACGAGACTGTTGTAGAAGCTCCAGTGCAAGGCAACCGTACAGGTGAGATTGGGGAAGCTATGTCTTTCGATATGGCGGCAGACGCTGCCGAAGTCGAACACACGGCTAACATTATGATGGCCTTGTGGCGTCCCGAACAAAAAATGAAAAAGGACCCGGATTCCCAGGACAAACCGGGCGATGTTTATCATCAGATCATTAAATCCAAAAACGGTGGCACTGGTGCTATTTCTAAATATCATTTCTCACCGCTCACTTTGGCCTTGGTGCCGTATGATGACCCCCTGTTTGACGCAGCTATCAGGGAGCGCAGTTATGCTCTCGCCGGTTTCACATGGAAGGAAGCTACCCAGAAACGTATTGACGGCGACTTGTCTATATAGTTAGGTCATATAATGAACCAGAAAATAAAAACGGACACTCTTAAAAAGGATGAATTTTTTGTATGCGATATCCCGCTACAAACTGGCCAAGAGTTCATCAAAGAACATCATTACGCTAAAGGTGGGTCTAATACCGCTGTGTATATGCATGGGCTTTTCAGGCTTGAAGATGAAACCCTTATGGGTGTAGCCTGGTGGCTTCCACCGACGAGAGTAGCAGCCGAATCGGTGAATAAGGAACAATGGCAAAAAGTTCTTTCTTTAACTCGTATGGCGGTGCACCCAGAGGCACCTCGGTATTCTTGTTCTTTTCTGTTAAGCCGCAGTATTAAACTAATAAAAAAGGATAACAGGTTTGTCTCCCTTGTTACATATGCCGATTCTAAGCATGGCCACGACGGGTTGGTTTATAAGGCTTCTAATTGGAAGTATGTTGGCGAGACGGGACCCTACCCATCGTGGGAGGACTCCGAAGGTAAACAAGTGGCTCCTAAGGCCACTAAAAACAGGACCAAGGCGGAGATGGAGGCCCTTGGTTATGTGAAGGTGGGGTCATTCAAGAAGCATAAATACGTTTATCATCTTGACGGCAGTCATCTTAGGTGATAGAATCGTTGTATGAGCAAAACTCTTGACGAGAACGGGATCGAGTACCTTCACGGCCGAGCCGTTGAGGTTTATGAGGGCAAGATCATTGGGGCTTTTGAGATGGAAACGGAGGATGCCGTTTCTCTCACCGACGGTGATGCTGTGACTTTTATTCTCACGGTGAGAACAGGTATTCCAAAATTTTCTAACATAAGGAAAAGCGGCCAACTGAAATGCCAAAACCAGTTCGCTGTTGAAGCGGTCAAAGTTGTCGACCCTGATAAAGCAAAATTTATGTACGACCAGTTAGATGAGTTCGTGCCGGGTATCAGTAATCCGGTTACAGTAAAAAAGATAGAAGATACTTTAGGGTTCAACCCGGAAAGTTTGGAAGTGTGACAGATTACAGAGATAAGGTTGCCGAGGTCATTGATTCAGATGATCTGTTTGCAAGTACGATTAGTTTCAGCGAAGAATCTATTCAAATAGATTTTATGAGACGGTCTGATCAAAGCAATAACGTTGTTTTCGGACATACGGCTATCGTTATGGTTTCCGATGATGAGCGTCTCGATGCGTTCGAGCAGTTTCAGGAGATTGCCCGTATCCTTGTAAGGGATGCGGAGGTCGAGAAGAGGTTAGGAAATGAATCTAAGAGATAAGATAGTTAATCTTCTTGAGGTTCGCATTGGTGTGGATAAGCCGATAGATTTAGCTGATGCTATTATCGAACTGGTGGTGAACCACCTGAATGGGGTCCAGTTGGGACTCCCTCTCGATGAAGGTTAGATGTGGCAACAAAACTTGTCGCAAGTATATTGAAAAATCTGGTGCGTCTAGGAGTGGACTTTCTTATTATTGCGATAGCGACTGCCTCTCTGAGAGTCAGAAAAAGAAGTTTAAAACCAGTCCCGCCAAGAATCGGAGTTCAATCAAACAAGCACACTATGCGGTTGAGTGTTCGTCGATAATAAGAACTAAGGATGAGGGGCGATGTAGACTGTGTGGCAAATCAACCGGGTTAGCGGTACATCACATCTACTATCGTAGTGACCAAACAAATAAGCCCTGGGAGAACGAATACTGGAACCAAATCACGCTCTGTAACAGGCCATGCCATTTAGAAATTGTGCATGGTGACAAAAAGAAATGGACACCAATCCTGCTGGGCCTAACGTGGGTCCGTGAAGTTGAACAGAAAAATATATCATTAGAACAATTAGAAAGAATGATCAATGGATTTTAACATCGTTGAGAGAATTAAGGCTAGCAAGGATCGGTTTATTAACATGACTGACAACAATCAGGTGAACGGTTCTTTCGATCGTTACCAGTCTCTGATTGACGAAACGGCTATTTACCCTGCGGCTGGCACCGGGAGTTGGATCGCTCTTGCTTATGTTGCGTTAGGTCTGGGCGAGGCGGGTGAGTTGCAAGGAAAGTTAAAGAAGATGATGAGGGATGACGACTTTATTTTGACTGACGAGAAAAGAAACGCCATCTTGGCCGAGCTTGGGGATATTCTGTGGTATGTTGGTCGGATGGCTGAGGAGCTAGACGTTGATCTTTCAGATGTCGCTCAGGCTAATGTAGATAAACTTCTCGACAGGAAGAGCCGGGATGTTTTGAAAGGTTCTGGCGATTATCGATGAACGACGACCATCCAGCCTATAGTAAACTCCCCCTTCGGTTGGCTGAGGTTAGGGTCACTTCTGAAACTGGTGGTTCTAAAGGACAGAAAGAGTGTGAACTTGGTGATGTGGACCCGTTGGCTCTCTGGGAGCTTGGTCGTCTAGCCGGATTCGGTGCCAGGAAATACACTTCAGAGGACGGCTCGGGCCGTTTCAACTACATGAAGGGGTACCCGTACACGTCTAGTTATAACGCCCTTCAGAGGCATGCTATGCAGTTTTGGGCGGGGGAGGACATTGATGAGGAATCGGAGTGTCACCATCTCGCAGCAGTTGCATGGCATGCCCTAACTCTGCTAACATTTAGATTACGAGACATCGGAACAGATGACCGACCTAGGTAGGGAAAATGAGTAAGGTAAAGTTAGCCAAAGACGCAGGAGTAGCCAAGGGGGAGGGACTACCAGACGTAGAACTCACGCTCACTCTCAGATATAGGATCAACGGAGGTTCTGCCACCTTAACTCATTTCAGTAACATC
>RXKC01000023.1:0-1362 GCA_003962975.1 Candidatus Saccharimonadota bacterium | reverse complement strand
CTTAATAGATGAGCAGTTACAGCACAATAATCTCCCTGAGGGCCATTACCTTTGGCTCCTTGACGAGGAGGTTTTGTCCCTAATTAATGAGATGGAACCGGTAGAGGAAAGCCTTGAGGTCGAGGTACTATAATGGACATCCTCAATTACATTAAGCCACGAACCTTAGATGGCCACTCGACAAAATAAAGCTAATCGACTTCTATCTACATGGTGTGGATAGAGATTTATGGGATTTTGAACCCCAAACTTTTAATACAGCACTACACTTTAATTGAAAAATTAATGTTAAATATACCACTGAACCCCGCCATTTTTTATACACGCTGTTATAAGCTGGTGCGGTATTATAGCACAGAACTTGAATTGAAATACTGATACTTTTTCTTTTCTTTTTTGTGCGGTGGGGAAAATAAATTTGAAAAATTTAAAAATATGATTGAAATAAACAAGAATTATAATGAAAGCAATTTAGAAACAATGGCTAAAATGCCTGATAACTTTATTGATTTAACGATTACTTCTCCACCTTACGACAATTTGAGAAATTATAATGGATACTCATTTGACTTTGAAAAGATAGCAAAAGAACTTTACAGAGTAACAAAACAAGGTGGTGTTGTTGTTTGGGTGGTTGGCGATGCAACAATAAAAGGTAGCGAAACAGGAACGAGTTTTAAACAAGCATTATTCTTTAAATCAATTGGGTTTAACTTACATGATACGATGATGTACAGGAAGATAAACTACATACCATTAACACATAACAGATACGAACAAGAATTTGAGTATATGTTTGTGCTTAGTAAGGGAAAACCAAAAACTTTCAATCCGATAATGGTAGAATGTAAAACAAAGGGAAGCAAAACTAATGGAAGAACATTTTACCAAACAAATTCACAAAATATTCCAACAGAAGGACATAAAAATGATGCAGTAAAAGAATACAAACAAAAAGGAAATGTTTGGGAAATACCAACAAATGCAGGAACAAAAGGACATCCTGCACAATTCCCTGAACAATTAGCAAATGACCATATAATAAGCTGGAGCAACGAAGGGGATTTGGTTTACGACCCGTTTATGGGAAGTGGAACAACTGCAAAAATGAGTATTCTAAACAATAGAAATTGGATTGGAAGTGAAATATCTTCTGAATACTGTGATATTATTGAAGAACGAATTAAAAAAGCGTGGGAAGAAAAAAGAAAAGAAAAAGATTTACAAGCAGGAACTATATTTGGAAACGAAATGTAGCACTTGCTTATAACGTCCACCTTTTTATTGACAAAGAATTGTCAGAAGAACAATACGAGAGACTACTTAGGGTTCTGGTAGAGGTTGGTATCGTTGAGCAAGGTA
>RXKC01000003.1:135769-251783 GCA_003962975.1 Candidatus Saccharimonadota bacterium | reverse complement strand
CACCCGACAGGATTCGAACCTACGACCTTTGGCTCCGCAAGCCAACGCTCTATCCAGCTGAGCTACGGGTGCGTACAAAACAGGGGTTATTGTAGCATTTTTTGTTTGTTTTAGCCAGACTAGAATCGTAGTCGATGCATCAATTTGTCGATCGGATCAGTGTCACGTGGCTCGAAAGGCAAGAACTCGCTCAAAATATCCATGATCTGGTCGCCCTGGTCAGGCGCAAAATAAATAGTCAGGCCTGGCATTAAACGCTGCATTGGCATAAACCAAATCGACTCGACGCCACCTTCTTGAATAACTGAAAAGGACTTAAATGATTCGTAAGGATATAATTTTTGCCCAACTACCACACCATCTTCATCAAGAGAATAAGACAGCTCGCGGGGCTTGCGTGAACCCATGACACCAAAAAGGGTAGCAACGATGATAACCATGACAGTTGATATAGCATCTCTCGTTAATAGAAATAGCGTTGCCGCGACTACGACTGTGACCCCAATCAAAATTGCATACCAGCCGGCAGTCTTGGCGTGAGCGATAAATTCGGATGCTGTCCATGAGACAATTGGGCCGTCGTAGTCATCTTGCCGGGACTGAGAAGATCCTTGTGAATCAGAGGGCTGTGAAGCATCGAAAGGTGCTTGACCAGCATTAACAGGCTGCTGATAATTTGGTATTTGGTCTCCCTCTGCCATAAGCGTATTGTACCGAATATAAACAGGGCTTTCTAGTTTTATTATCAAGTGGTATAATTTACCCCTGTTACGGAGAGGTGTCCGAGTGGTTTAAGGAAACGGTCTTGAAAACCGTCGTGCCGGAAACGGTACCGTGGGTTCGAATCCCACCCTCTCCGCCACATAGATCTTTATCATGGCAACGCTGCAAGAAACCGGACTAAGTGAAAATATTGGCATTCATATTGACACGCCCCCTGCCGATGCTCTGCCTGTAGCCCTGTTCCACTTTAATAGTTACGGCTTTGGGGATTTACATCATCTCCATGACCGACAAGCGATTGCATTTCAGATTACCGATACCGAAGGGTTGAGACCCGACGCCGATCACCTTAAATTGCCCAAGCCTTGGCGAATGAATAGCTACTTCACGATGCCAAGCAAACTTTATGGTCGCCCTCTTTTTGAAGATGAATTTGTATTGTTCGATAATCCCATGGGTCTCACGCCGGCCATGGTGCTTGATCAGCCGCCTGAAGTAGAATGCCCTGAAGACTTAGACCTGCTCATTAACAGTCATGTGCGCGGTGAGCCCTGGGAACCATCCGCAGCCGTCCTGGGAGAACAAGCTATTACCGGCCTGTTAGCCTCGTCTCTTGGAGTGCTTGACCCACAAGGGGAGGGCAATGATCCGTTTAATGAAAGCGTATTTCCATTGTCACGAAACGACTTTCTGGCCATGAAGTTTATCCAGTTCGCTGACATGTGCAACGTTGATATTAAGCGACACATACCCGTAGCTCACCTGGAGATGATGTTAGGTACAATGATTGTTACCACTCTGGTGCGCAGCTATTACTGCCTAAACAAGCCTGAGCACATTGGCAAAATCAATGGTCATTGGCGATTTTCGTTCGAACGATTTGCTAGAGCCTACGGTATTGCTACGGGTGAAGTCTCAGATGTTATGACAATGCTTAACGATGAAATATACCAAGCAGTCACGATGAAGAGTCCTGATATAGAGCCGATGGAGGAGGGTACCTTTCGACTCGCTGCCGAGTTTCTTTGTGGCGAGCGTGATTCGGTTAGTAGCTCACCATTTTAAGTGGAATTGAAAAAGCCCAGACATTGGGTCTGGACTGTTTCTTTGGCGGAGGAGGAGGGATTCGAACCCTCGCTGGAACTTGCGCCCCACTAACGATTTAGCAAACCGTCCCCTTCAGCCACTTGGGTACTCCTCCGTGCTTTTGTCTAAGCAACAGGGGTCATTATAACAGATTACTACAGAAAATCGAGTGGTTTTGTTTGCGCGACCAGCAAAGCACTTACGTGGCGATAACCCTGAGCGCGCAGCGTATGAGCCGCCTCCTCAATAGTGGCGCCCGTCGTCACCACATCATCAACCAGCAATACGGGTGTCGCTAGATCCTTCTTTTGCGATCGAACACTAAACACACCTTGCAGTTGCCTCAGCCGCTCTTGGCGGCTAGCACCCAGCTGACGGCGGGTTCCGCTTCGTTGCAAAATGTCACAGTAGGGAAGTCGGGCCTTCTTTGCATACCGTCTCGCGATCAACTTAGCCTGGTCATAGCCACGCTGTCGTTGGCGGCGTGGTGTCGTAGGAACCGGCACGACCTGAAAACCATGTGCCTGGCCACTAAATCTTTGCAGCAGTAAATCTGCCAGCACATTTGCGCCGGCCTGGGCGCGTTCGAACTTCACACATTTAATGAGATCTTTTAGCTGCCCTTCGTACCACCCATATACTTTGACGCTCTCAAGTTGAGACACACGTCTACAAACCTGACAAACCTTAAAATTGGACGTCGCACAATGGCAGCTGTAGCAGCTGCTTTGAATGGAAGCTAAATCGCTGCGGCACGTTGCACACAATAAATTTCCCTCGGCCGTACAGCCAATGCATTCATGCGGCGCGAGTACATATAAAATCTGTTCAAATAACATACCCGGCAGTATAGCTGCCGGGTTAAGTACAAACACGTGCGTGTTTGGTTTAGAGGACTTGGATCTTCTTAACGGTGTCTTGTTTGAGCTTGGTGAAGCTAATAGTTAGTACACCGTCTTTAAGCACAGCTTCGATCTCCTCTTCCTTCACAGGAACAGGCAAGGTGATACTGCGAGAAAATTCCCCCCAGTAACATTCCTGTACAAAATAGTTTTCTACACCGTCTTCGTTTCCTGCAGACAAAGTGCCGCGGATGCTGAGTGTATTGTCAGCAATACTTACATCGAGTTCGCTTTTGTTTACGCCAGCAGTACGAGCCTTAACAACAAGCTTCTCTTTGGTTTCATAAACGTCTACAGCCAGCTGGCCAGGAACAGTTTCTTCTTCGTCCCATTCTTCGGCGGGCGCTGCAGCCGGTTCGTCTGTTGCTATTGGTTCTGCCGCAGGTACGTCGTCTTCACCCAGGAAGGCTGCGGTCAGCTCATCTTCCATCAACAGATCGTCATCGCGAGTTCGTCGCGCCATAATAATGTTACCCTCCAGGTCAACTAATTGTTACCAGCCCATAGGCTCTAGCGTTTTTGTGTTTATCGTAGTATAACTGAGTAAATTTATGCCTTCAACCATAATGGGTATATTTACAACACAATATACACAACGGTCAGAGTTGCGTAATAAAAAAGAGCCCTCTCGGGGCTCTTTTACTATTGCTTTGTATCCTCTAGGTAACTGGGGCGAAACGAGCCAGTACGAATCGAACGATAATCTGTGCTAGCGCAACGACTACAAGGCCGATGATTGCGTACAGAATGGTGTTCTTGGCACTAGTAACGTTACCAGAGTCACCACCTGAAGTGATGTACTTGATACCACCAACGATGATCATGACAACAGCGATGATACCGACGATAGCAGAGAACAGGTTAAGTGCTAGTCGAACAGCGTCGTTCACTTTGCTGGTTGCTTCACCTTCGTCAACACTTGGACAGTTGCCTTGTTCTGAAAGAGTGATACTGGTACCACAGTTCAATGAACCTCCGGGCGAGAATTCAGCAGCGTGAGCTACAGCAGGTACAGCAATCGGAGCCAGCATAGGTACTGCTGCGATCAAGCTAATCACCATGCTTTTTAGTTTTTTAATCATGTTATTAGAGCCTTTCTCTTTCTTTTTATACTTGTTTTATACCATAAACACTTGTGTCAATTCAACAACCATCCCTCTTATTTTAAGCAAACTTTGCCAGGACATATCTGACGATTACTTGGGATAAGGCTGCTACAACTACACCGATTGCGGCATAAAGGATAGTATTCTTGGCACTGTTCGTCTGGCTTGGGTCACCTTGTGATGTCATGTACTTAATGCCACCGATCATCATCATAACTACAGCGATGATACCGATAATGACAGAGAATATATTGAGCGCAACCTTAACAATATCGCTTGGGTCACGGCTTCCGGCCGTTACCTGTGCGCAGGTCTGCCCCTCTTTCAGTGCCACACCTGCGCACACTGCGTCTTTAGAACCACTAAATGCGCCAGCGTATACAACGCCACCTTGCATGCCAGTTGCAATGACAAGGCTAGTAATTATCGCTAACAGAATTTTCTTCATACGCACTCCTATAATTTCCTTAGTACAAATGTAACGATAGACTGTGCACCTATAACAATCACCAGACCTATTGCCGCATAAATAATGCCATTGCGTGCGCTCGTTGCGGAATCTGGGTTACCCATGCTCGTCATCATGCGAACTGCGTTAATGAGCATCACAAACAGCGTAACAACACCAACTATCATAATAAATATCTGTACCCCTCGCGTCACAATCCCGGTAGGGCCGAGCAGGGGATTACCGGTGCGAGCAGCAGCAGCGTCCTTACACACCACTGGTTTGTTGCCTGTGGCAGTACATACAGGTGAGGTGATATCAACCGCCCCGGCACCGATAGGTACAAGAGAAAGACCGATAAAGGTGAGTACTGTCAGAGTAATGGCTTGAAATAATCTTTTCATACTAGAGATTCTTTAATACAAACACTACGAATAACTCAGCGCTTAACGCCACCGCTAAGCCTACAGCTGCAAAAATAATTGATTGGCGTGCGTTTTTTAAGGCTTCAGGATTGCCCAAGGAGGTAATGAGTTTAACACCGGCAATAATCAAATAGATCAAGGCAACAATCCCAATTACCATAAATACAATCTGCATAACGTTGGCGACCTGATTCGAGTCAGCCTTTACTCTTGGCAGAACGCCGCCCGCATCGCAGACACTAGGATCACAATTCCGTACTGTCACGGCCAAATTATTCGCTAAGCCCATTATAGAGTTCATATATTAGTTAAACCTTCCTGCAACAAAAGAGACAATCCCAGCAGATGCCACAGTTAACGCCAAGCCTATTGCTGCATTGATAATCATTTTTAGAGCCTTACTAAGTTTATCTGGTTGACCTTCGCTGGTTATGTACTGCACACCTCCTGCAATAACTATGCCGATAGCTACAAGAGCGCCAAGTCGTAGCAACAATTCTATGACCGCAGCCAGTATGAGCCATGCATCATTTATATGGTTGATCTTGATGACACATTCTGTCGCCGTACCACTTACTACCTCAACACCATCAAGATATTTGTACCAGGTGGGGAAGCCAAGAAAAGCACCGCCCGACGGCTTGCAGCTTCCTGCTGCGGCAAAAGTATTTAAGTAATCAGTAATGTGTGGGAGTATCATTGCAATAAGGTATTAGGCACTAACCAGTTCAATATAGCATAAGCGAAGATGAACAATAGGAGTGCGCTTGCATTAGACGCCATGCGCTTCAGTGAAGCGGCTGTCGCTTGCGGGTCTCCCCTCGAAGCCGTAAACTGTAAGCCTGCTACAACCATCGAGGCAATAATTACCAAGCTCACGCCAAGGGTAAGAAACCTAATTACCGCGAAGAGCATATCCAAGATTGCGTTACCCTTACCCTTGCAGCCAATATTTATACTGGTGGCAACGGCATTTTTATTTATGTCACCACAATAAGCAATTCCTGGATCTCCGGGTCTCTTTCCCGAGTCATCGGTTATTTTTACGTCTTCAGCAGCGGCCACAACTTGAACATTTGTAATTGTGGTCTGTGCCATAAAAAGGACACCTAGAGTCACAACCATAACTGTTAGGAATTTAATGTGAAATTGTAGACTTTGTTTTAGCATTTTTATCATCTTGCTCTTTCCAACTTACATTACCATGTTTTTTTATTGGTGACCATATCGGTTATTGGGGTTGGTGTGTCGGTAGTTGTAGCTTATACTAAATGGGAAATGTGGCGAAAACACAGAGTTACGAAGTTTTCACTATGGCCAGTTATTGGTGTTTTTTTGCTAACCACAGTACTAAGTGGCTTATCTGCTCTATTCCTTCCGGCGCAAAAGGCTTATGCCGCAGACTATAGCCCGTCCCAGCAAGCAACCGCTTGGAACGTTGGCATGGGCATGGCCAACTGCTCACGAGATGCAGGATGGGAAGACAATACATCTGCCGGAGACTTAGAAAAAGGTGGTGTATTTCTTGGAAGTACAGATCTAAATGGTAGTTTGAGTGACACAAAAAAGGTGGGCATAATTGCTGAGAAGAATGATGGCGTAATTAACTGCGCTAAAGATGCTGACATATCCGACCTTGTCGGTGCATCAGGCTTTAAGCCCAAGGGGTTCCTGACGGAGTTTGCAGGAATATATAAACTTAGTTCAGATAAGAGTGAGTACGTCTTTGACAAGGATAAGCACGGAAGTGGTGATGATGGAGACACCAAAGCGGCTGCAGCAATCAAGTCTGCAATAGAGAGAAGATACGGCTTTAAATATGGCGATACCATGCCCGAAGATATGCAGTATGCCGCACTACTCGCTGCCTTCAACTCAAAATGTCAACGAAGCCGAGATGCTCAAGGCATTGAGGTCTTTAAGGTTAAAAGTGACGGTACAATTGAAAAGATAAAATACAGCCTGAAGCTTGGCGATGGAGACACGGTTAAAGTCGGGTACGGAATAGCAGGCACCGATGAACAGGAAATGACCTGTAAAAAAATGGTAGCTCAAATGAATAAATTTGCTGACGCTTATTCAAAAACCATTAAAGCAAATGTCGCTGACTCTAACCCGAATAATGATGCCGCAACAGACGGCGGTACCGATGGCCTGAGCGACAATAACCCAACGTGTGAAACTTCAGGCAACCCTGCATCTTGGTTTTTATGCCCAATATTCAATGGCGTAGCTGAGCTGTCCGACTGGCTATTTAGGAATATGGTGGAGCCATTACTACGAACAGCACCAGTGAGCACTGATCCAGATAATGGTAGCTTTAAGGTCTGGAGCAGTTTCAGACTTTATGGAAATATCATTCTGCTGATATCTATGTTAGTAATCGTGTTCGGTCAAGCAATTGGTGGAGGCTTGGTAGACGCATACACAGCAAAAAAAGTAATGCCTCGAATTTTCATAGCCGCGTTACTCGTAAACGTTTCTATATATATCGTTGCGTTACTGGTAGATGTTACTAATATTCTTGGCGCTGGCATTGGTCAACTTATGACTGCTCCCTTTGGGGATAAGGGGCAGTTCTCGTTTTCACTCACGGGCGCTCAGAGCATAGTCATTGGAGGTGGAACAATTGTGGCATTCTTGGCTGGGATATTATTTGTAAACGGGGCAGTACTTGCTTCATTTGCACCATTCATTGGTGTCTTCATCTTACTGCCGGCAGTCGTGGGTATCCTCGGTGCATTCTTAACACTTATCATCAGGCAAGGAATTATTCTAGCCCTAACTCTCCTCAGTCCTGTTGCCTTCGCCCTCTACTGCCTGCCAAATACCGAGCAATACTTTAAGAAGTGGTGGAGCGCCTTATTTAAGGCCCTGTTAGTATATCCAATCGTGATCATAATGTTTGCGGTTGCTGACATCATGGCCATAACGATTCAAGAAGCAAATGGGTTTGGTGGTGGTCCACTGCTAACACAAACTCCGACTAACATCATGGCCGGCATTATTGCTTTTGTCGCTATGTTCCTGCCGCTTGTAATGATACCGTGGGCATTCAAAATGGCTGGCGGTCTGATTGGTGGCCTCGTTACGACACTCAGCAAGTTCGGCAAGCAAGGTACTGAATTTATTAAAGGAAACGCCAACGATCCAAATTCACGACGTAACAAGGCGAAGAGCCGACTCGGACAAGAAGCAGGTCGTCGTACATCTGATTTCGTGCATTTTGCTGAAGGTAGAGCGGGTGCGGACACCATGTTTAAGGGAAGAATGCGACGCGGTGTAGCCAAAGGAGCAGGAACCCTGCTTGGTAAGTATACAAATGCAGACCTGTCCATGGCTCGAGCAAATAAGCGCGAGGCCGAGGAAAGTGAAGAAATATCTGCATCAGGTATAGATGATTACCGCTTTGCGGCAGCCGGATTTCAGTGGAATGGTCCAGACCACACAATTACCGACTCTCAGGGTAATACAATGTCATTTGAAACGGGGCAGTACTACAACTCGAAAGGCAAGAAGATTTCTAAGCAGCTCTACACTAATGCTAAGCGATGGCAGGGACGCACTATGAACGAAGTTGGTACTCAGCTTGAATACACAGCTCGAAAAGCAAAAACCGACCTTCAACACGCAGCACTACGTATTGCGCTGTCTGAAAATGCTCGGGCAGGTGGATGGGGACAGGACGGACTTGCCGCTACACAGGCTCAGGCGATGTATCCACACAAGGGCACTGGTTCTCATCAATGGTTCAGTAAGGTCGAGATGCAGCCAGATGGCAGTGTCGTTTGGCATGATGTTTCCGAGGACTCAGAAAAAGGCAACAGTGGCTTTGACGACATGGTCTCAGAACACGGCAAGATGATGCAGGCATACCAACTCGGGGCAATACAAGATGGTACATGGCGCGTATATGAATCCCGCCAGAGACAACTAGAATCTAAGCTGGCGGCAAACAATTATTCCGACATGAAGGACGCTTCAGGTAAAACAATTACTGCCGCGGCTCAACGACAGAAGGATGTCGACAGACTTGCCGCTACCTATGAACTTGTCGATGCGGCTACCATGGAACAGACTATGCTTACCCCAGGCGACAAGGGCGGAGAAGCAAAAATCTCTGCGTCTGGTGCATCCGCCGCTTCACAGCCGATCCTACGCAGAATGCGCGAACAACGGCAGTATGAATTTGGAACTGATACTGCTGACGGCGCACGTCAAGTTGTAACCAAAAAAGACGATGCAGGCAACCAATTCCTGGTTGGACAATCGTACACTACTGGTGGTGATGTAGCGCGCAGCGCAATACCAAGAGTAACGTAGTATGGCAACATATAAAGTAATCCAGGATATTGAAGCAGAAGACAAGTTTCTGGGTCCGCTAACCCTGAAACAGTTTATTTTTGCGGCTATTGCCGTTGTTGGCGTGTACCTAAGTTTTATCTTTCTCACAAAAGGGTTGTGGGTATTGGTTTTCCCCTTAGCTCCTGTGATTATCGTAACCGGCTTTTTAGCCTTTCCCTGGGGCCGTGATCAACCAACCGAGGTATGGCTGCTGGCTAAACTACGCTTTATGTTCAAGCCTCGCCGACGCATCTGGGATCAAACCGGGATACAAGAGCTCGTGCGTATTACAGTTCCTAAAAAAGAAGAGGTCCAGCTAAGTGATGGCCTTAGTCAAAACGAAGTAAAGAGCCGCCTAAAGGCCTTGGCAGAGACTATCGATAGTCGTGGTTGGGCAGTCAAAAATGCCGCTTACCCGGACGGTTCTGTCTTGGTATCCGACCGGTTAGTGGCAGCCGATTCATTACCGTCGGTGGGCTCAAAGATTATTGACCCGGGTGTGACAGACGATATGTTCGACAGCCCACTTGCAGCTCAACTAACATCGCAGATCGCTCAACGAGACCAAGCACGGCGACAAACAGCCGTAGATACCATGCAGCAAGTTGCCCAAGGTGGCCCTGACCCCAGCGCTCCACCGGCTAACTTTTGGTTTATGAATCAAGCCAGTCAAGGTCCAACCTATGCGCCACAGCCAGTACCGTCCGCTACGCAAACCAGTGGAACCGAACTACCGGCTAACTTGAAAAAACCAAGCCAAGTGCCAGCTGACGATGCAGCAATCTTGAACACTTTGCACGCCAAACATAACCTGTCTAAACAGAGTCTGCGCAATCACAAATCTATCACGCCAGTCGGCAGCCAACCAACACCCAACATACCTGTATCTCCAGTGACAGGCGCCCCTGATCCTGTTACAATTGAGCTTGCTAGGAATAACGATCGTAGCGTCGAAAGTCTCGCTCGCGAGACCAATCGACTGCATCCGCAGGACGACGATGACGAGATTGTTATTTCTCTCCATTAGCAGCTGAAGAGCTAGTAAAAAGGGTGGGCTTGCATTAACGTTTATGGATCCTTCATTTAATCAACCACAACCAGGAGTTCCAGGTAATCCGGGCGTGTTCCCGGGTGCCGGAAGTATGCCTGCCCCTCAAGCCACCAACACGGGTATGGCCGGGCAGGCCTATGCTATGCCAGGTGCCGTTCCTGCCACCGCACCACCGCCCAACACGTACAATCCTGCAGCCGCTAATGGCGCTGCCGTACCTGGGCAACCCGGTGCAGCACCACAATTAGCTCCAAAGTCTAACCCCAACAGCACACAGAACGCATTACAGATCGCTGAAATTCGTGACGGTATTGTCATAATGAACGACGGCAGTTTCCGTTCAGTAATTATGGCAAAATCCATAAACTTTGATCTTATGAGCCCACAAGAGCGAGAGGCAGTAGAATATAGCTATCAAGGCTTTCTAAACTCCTTGTATTTTCCTATTCAGATTTTGGTACGCTCGCAAAAGGTTGACCTCGAGCCGTATATCGAAAAACTAGATAAAATCCGTACCGAGCATGACAACATGTTGCTCGCACTGCTCATGGAAGATTACATAAATTACATGGATCAACTTAGTCGGCAAACTAACATCATGGACAAAAAATTCTATGTTGTCGTGCCGTACTTCCCAACCGTAGACCTGCAGGGCACTATAGCCAGCAGTAAAGGTTTTTTATCCAACCTCGGGTCTATGTTTAGTAATAAACAGCAGCAAGTCGTGACTATCGACGAAGCCGCTCTAGCCAAAGCTAAGGACGAACTGCGCAACCGTGTTCAAGCTATCTTGGGTGGGCTAATGCAGTGTGGCATCCAGGGCCTACCATTAGACACCCAGGAACTGATCGAACTGTACTATGACAGCTACAACCCCGATACAGCGACCAGGCAAGAGCTCAAGAATTTTAACGACCTTTCAGTGCCCGTTGTCACTAAAGGTGCAGGCATGGCACCACAGCCAGCTCTTGACAGGGAGACGATAGCGTAATGGCATTTGGCAAGAAAAAAGTAGCTGCTACTGACCCTGTCGCTTTGGCCCAAGCACAGCGTGCTATGGAACAACAAGAAGTCACCGCCGCTTTCCAAAAGGGCGTCACAGCACTACGAGACTTTATTGCACCAAGCTCACTGGTATTTGATAACTCTCATTTTCAGATCGGTACCCGTATCGCGCGAACTTTTTACGTATTTGGCTACCCACGCCAGATCTTCACCGGTTGGCTTAGTAGCCTCGTAAACCTTGACGAAGTCCTCGATATGTCAATCTACGTATACCCGGTGGAAAGCCAAGTTGTTCTAGAGAATCTTCGTAAAAAGGTAACCCAGCTCGAGGCTGGTATCCAAATTGACTCCGAAAAGGGCAGGGTTCGCGACCCGGGCAAACAGGCAGCAATCATTGACGCCGAAGAAATGCGCGACAAACTACAAGTCGGCGAAGAACGATTCTTCCGCTTTGGCTTGTACTTCACTATTTACGCCAGCAGCATGGACGAACTCGAATTCATGACCCACAAGATCGAATCAATGCTTGGCCAGCAACTTGTCTACTCTAAGGTTGCCACTTCTCAGCAAGAGCAGGCCTTTAACAGCACGATTCCTCAGTTCATGGATCAGCTGCAAATTCGACGCAACATGAACACTGGCGCAGTCAGCACTAGCTTTCCGTTTACCAGCGCTGACCTGAGTCAAGATAACGGCATTTTGTACGGCATCAACATGCATAACTCTGGTCTGGTCATTTTCGACCGCTTTAGCCTTGAGAACGGCAACTCAGTGGTGTTTGCCAAGTCTGGTGCCGGTAAATCATTCACGGTTAAGCTCGAGGCTCTCCGTAGCCTGATGTTTGGTACCGAAATCTTTATCATCGACCCGGAAAACGAATACGAACGCATGTGTGAAGCCGTTGGCGGTGCTTATGTGCGGCTGAGCCTTAATTCGGTCACCCGAATTAATCCCTTTGATCTGCCGCGTGTTTTAGACGCCGAAGAATCTGACAATGCATTGCGTAGCAACATCATCACCCTGCACGGTCTGCTGCGACTCATGATGGGTGGCGCCCAAGCCCAAATGGCCGGTGGTGGAACTGCAGCTATGCCTGCGCTTGATCCTGTTGAAGAATCAGACCTCGATGCGGCACTTATTGAAACCTACGCAAAAGCCGGCATCACCAACGACCCATTGACACACACTAGCGTGCCTCCAACTATTGTTGACCTGTACGACACCCTGTTACACATGGGTGGCACCGGCCCACAGCTCGCTCAGCGACTACGCAAGTATACCAGCGGAACCTTTGCCGGCATCTTTAGCCAGCAATCAAACACCGACATCAACAACCCTATGGTTGTCTTTAACATTCGTGACCTCGAAGACGAACTGCGTCCTGTCGCTATGTATATTGTACTGAACTTCATTTGGAACCGCACTAAGAGCGACAAGCGTCGCCGCATCCTAATTATTGACGAAGCCTGGCAGCTGATGAAGTACGAAGACTCGGCTAACTTTATGTTCAGCCTGGCTAAGCGCGCGCGTAAGTATAACCTTGGCATTACTACCATTAGCCAGGACGTCGAAGACTTTATGGGCTCTCGCATGGGGCGCGCTATTGTCGCCAACGCCAGCATGCAAATTCTTCTTAAGCAGTCGAGCTCTGCCGTCGATGTGCTTGCCGAGGTATTTAAGTTAACTAGCGAAGAGCGCAAACGCCTGAGCCAGTTCCCAGTAGGACAAGGCTTGTTCTTTGCCGGCCAAAGCCACGTCCACATTCAAATTGCTGCCAGCCCAACCGAAATGAACCTTATTACGACCGATCCAAGCCAAGTGAAGCAAATTGAACAGCAGGGTGAGCTGAGCCAACCACAAGGAACAATCGACTTGTCTAACCGTCTAACTCCAGGAGTGTAGGTTACCCATGTCTGACATCAACGATTCAGAAGGCAAGGGACTGTACGACGATAACAACCCAGGCTGGAAAACCAACCTCTCGGGAGACGAAGAGACCAGCGAAGAAGGCAAGTCTGCTTCTGACGTAAAAGGCGCCGAAAAAGCCCAGAAAGATTCTGACCCAGCCTCAGCCAAAGAACTCGGCAAGGCCGAAGATGCTGCTGGCGCAGGTACGCCGCCCCCGGCCGTCTCTCCTGAAGAAGCCGGCTGGTACAAAGAACTCGATAAAGGCATGGGCTTTGCAGGTACCGCCAAAACCATTGGGCAGAGTCTGCTCAGTAAGCGCGGCCTCAAGGGTATTGGTATTGGCGGCGGCGCAGCTGGCATTGTTATTTCTGTCATCATGTTCTTGCTACCCATGAAGCTCAACATGATCATGGAAAATCTGCAGGATAAATACTTTTCTGCCAACGAAAATGCCATTGAGAACCGGGTAGAAAAAATGTTCAGTCATTACGTTAAAAAGAAGATTCTTCCCGGACTAGTAAAGCCGGGTTGCAACAATACCCGAACCATCGACAAGAATTGTGTTGCCGTCAGTACTGGCGACTCGCCCTTTGACCGCTTATCAAATGCCTGGCGTGATGCGCGCCTCGAAAACCGCATGGCAGAGAAGTATGGCATCGAACTTTCGTACGAACCTGGCAGTACCGATTTCACACTGCGGGTCAACGACCGAGTGAGCAACATTGATATAGATGGTTTTCGCAAGAATCCTGACCTCGACCTTTGGCAGGCAAGCGGAAGCCGTAGCGATATACGGCGTAGCATTGCCTTATCACTCGAAAACGAAACCGGTTTTAAAAAGATGTATTATCGCTATAGAGTAGGCGACCTACTGGAGCGTAAATACGGCATCCGTAGATGCTTTGTCTTTTGTGATGCACGTGATCGGTTTGCCGACAGACGACAAGAAAGACGTAACGCTCGCAAGCTAGCTTTCATCCAAAAAGTTACGACTCAACGAACTGCGCTGATCGGCGAAGCAATGGGATGTATCATTGATCCAGCATGCGTAAATAGCAAGCCAGACCGTGACGGAAATGCACCCGGCGACTTCGAGAGGAAGGACGCGCTAAAGAAGAACCTTAATAAATACCTGACTTCAAGAGGAAGACAGCTCAGTTCTGAAACCATCGAAGAGATCGCTGAAAAAGTTATAAAGATTGAAGATGCAGGTAGTTTAGGTAAGTACTTTGCAGGAGAGATCGCTGAAAAAATTGCCGGAACGGCGGGTAAGAAGTTTGCCCTCGCAGCTATTCCAATTATCGGCTGGATAGACCTCGCCGCAACCTTAATACACCAAACAGCTTCTGTAGGACCTTTTATACAAAGAACGAACTACGAGCTTATGTCTAATACTGCCGTTTCAACCTTTACTATGTACCGAAGCTTCGCCGACGAACAGAAGCGCGGACTAGCACACCCCGATGTTGTAGCTTCGATGGCCGAAGGCTTTGGCGATACAGTTGGTGATAGCGACCATAAGGGACAGAATGCCGAGATGCACCCAATGTATAACGCACTATTTGGCAATCAAACACCTACAACCGCTTTTGACTCACTGTTACCAACAGCCTCTGCCGCTGTACCAATGCGCCGGTATACATGTGAAGATAAAACCCCCCCTCCGTCGCTGGCATGCGAAGAGGAGATATTCACCATCAAAAATGTCGGCACTATAATTGGTGAGGTATTTGAAGCGCCTGGACTAGCTCAACTTAAAGCTGTGGCAGGTTACTGGGTTGGTATTGTAGGGGCAATCCTCGCTCCTGTTGGCGACCTGCTCGTGGAAGCTGCACGACTAATACCCGGGTACAGCGCGCTTGAGAGTCAGATTAGTGAATGGACGGGCGAGCTATTAACGTCGCTTGGCCAAAGAGTCTTTAAAGACGCAGCGGGAGATAACCCAAGTGGGGCACGCGGCTTTGGTCTTGTCGCTGCTGGCGCAGAAGCCGCAGCTGCAGCAGCAGCGGAATTTAATCTAGGCGGTGCTCGGATCAGCCAAGTTGAATCAACGGTTCTTCTCCAAGAACAAGAGGCCAAGAAAGCTCAAGACTTCGCCAACAAACCATTATTTGCACGTATGTTTGACAAAGAAGACACCCGGTCCATGGTTGGCCAAATCGCCATGGCTATGCCTATGGGCACTAGCAATACTTCACACGCTGTGGCCAGCAGCCTCACCACAAATCCAGTCACTACCGTTGGTAGTAGTTTTACAAGATTATTTACTGGTCGTGCAAAGGCAAGCAGTGAACTACCCGGGCCTTTTGGCATTATTCGCAGTGGCTACCGAAGTGGAAGCCCAGCACTTTCTGTCGATCCAGAAACACTGACAAAGGAATATTGCGGCAAGTTTAACGAGGAGTGGGCCGATGATGTCGAAGTCGATGATGCAACTGGCGTCGAATACCACACCTACGAAAACCCGTGTCTACTTGACTCTGCTGTAGTCTCTTCCGCCGGTGGCTTATTTTCCGAGGAAGCACTCAATGATGTTCCACCGCGTGACGAAGGTGGGGAATCAACAACTCCACCTGCGGCACCAGGCACTTCGCCTGGTGCGCCAGTCGCTGGTGACACGTATTCTACGACTACCTGCCCAACCGGGACAGATGTCAGCACACCTGGAGGGGAAGAGGGCTATAGCGGTGGTAAGGCCTATAAGATTCGTATCTGTAAAATTCAAGGTATCACGGTAAACGCCACTATTGCTGCCAACGTTGACGCAATGCTAAACGCCTCAAAAGCTGCTGGCACAACACTGACCGGTGGCGGCTTCAGAAGCATGCTTGGCCAAATCAATGCCCGTAAAAAGAATGGTTGTCCCGATATTTATACAGCCCCTTCAAGCTCCTGTCGGGTACCAACGGCACGTCCGGGCTACTCAAATCACCAAATGGGCCACGCCATAGACTTTGGAAACTGTGGCAAGAGCTCGGCATGCTTTAAGTGGCTGTCAGCCAATGCAGCCACCTATGGACTCAAGAACCTACCCAGTGAATCATGGCACTGGTCAGTGGACGGAAGATAATGAAAAAGAATACTCTCATCCCTATTTCACTCATTCTGCGACAATGCGTCTCAGTTCTCGTTACGCTATCGCTTCTGTTTACCCTTGTTCCGGTTTCGGTATACGCCGAAGCAAAAGTTAACGACGACGACCTCGATGCCATTAACCTCGGTGCGGTCTGGCATGTCCCAGATGAAGGCTGTTCACCAAATAGCAATCCCACAGGTGGTGGTGGCACCAACCCTGATGTACCAGCACCCGTCGGCGCGGCCAACACAGACTACGCCGGCAACCCTATTCTCACCCAGGGACAACTTGACCTCATACAAATGAATTCCGGCATTTACCAGCAAGCTGCCCAAACTGTGGATATTCCATGGCAGATAATTGCCGTCGTCCACTTACGCGAGACTGGTCTTGGACGCAAAAACCCCGCCAACGGGCAGGGTATTTACCAGTTCGTCGACAAGCGTGGTGGCCCATACCCAGCCGGTGACGTAACAGAAGCTGAGTTTCTGCGCCAAACCAACTTTGTCGCCCAATTCCTTCGAGGAAAGGTTGCCGCAAGCTACCCACAAAACCGCACACTTACGGCCGCCAGCCCCTCGCCAGAGGCAGTAAAAGATCTGTTCTTTAGTTATAACGGCCGCTCAGGTAAGTATGCTCAGCAAGCTACCGTCGCAGGTTTTGACCCAGCAACCCAGGGCTACGAAGGCTCACCATATGTCATGAACAAGGCCGATGCCAAGCGCGACCCCAATGTTAACAAGACAACCTGGGGGCAAGTAAAGCGTGACTTCGGTCCTATTGAGTATCCAGCAAACCAGGGACACGGCGCTTTTGTCGTCTATGCCTCACTCAGTGGTATCAGCGTCACAAGCTCCGGTACTGACACATGCGTTGCGACCGATCCAAATTCGCCAGGCCCAGCCGTCGACCCCAATGCACCTATTCGTCAAAAAATCGTTGCCTTAGCCCAGCAAGAACTTGCCCTATGGCAAAACGGCACACTTAAGCCTGGAACTGGCTACAAAAAGTACAGTCAGGGCAGGGCAGAAAACTGGTGCGCCGACTTCACCAGCTGGATCTATAACCAGGCCGGTAAACCCCTGTCAAATACCAAAGACGGCAATGTTCCAGCCGTAACAACCCAAATGCAAATCGGCAAACAAACCGGCCGTTGGCGTGACAAGTCTGGCTACACACCGGCCCCGGGCGATATTGTGGTCCGCAAGAACGGCCAAAGCCACGTCAACTTAGTGGTTTCTGTTTCTGGCACCTGGCCAAGCGGCACCATGGTTACCATTGGTGGCAATCAGGGCGGGGGCGGGGGCGGTTTTAATGCAAGCAAGGTAACAACCTATAGCGAACCGCTGACAAATGGTGGTATAACTGGTTATGTTAGTGCTGAGTAGTTATGTTTAATAATTTACAAATCTCACCCAAAAAACTACTAACCATTATTGGAGTTATGTCCGTTCTGATCGGCCTGTATGTCGCCTGGTCGATTATCTTCTTCCGGGTCACTGGCACAACGCCGGGCGGTAAAACGTACAGTGTAGATACTCCATATGTCGTAGTGAACTTCAATAAAAAACTTGGCGTAAACACTCCTCAGCAAATCACTGGCACCGATAAACTTATTAAGTCTATCGATTTTAAGGAAAAAAGTATTCGCATCAATTTCCGGACTCTGCAAATAGACCAAAAGTACACAATATCGCTCAACACCATTCGCTCGGCTTCTGGGGATGAGCTCAATAAAACTATCACGTTTACCGCTAAAGAGATCGATTTCAACAAACTACCAAAAGATCAGCAAAAAATTCTTATCGATAACCAAGACCAAGATCCTGGAACGGCCGACCCCATACTGGCTTTCGTGCCGTACGGTGGTGAAAACTTTCGCCTAAGCGCATCGCCAACTACAGACCAAGACCTCAATACCTCGGTTACCCTTACTGCTGAGCTATTTTTGTCCAAGGCTGACCTGGATATACGCGCCGAAGCAGAAGCGACATACAAACAACAAGTTGTGGACTATATTCAATCCGTAGGCCTCAAGGCAGAGAACTACACCATTACTTACTCGGTAATTGAACCGGCCGTCAACTTGACAGAGGAATAATCGTACAGTCGCCCATAAAGTGCTGCACCACAATATCGGCATCTGTAGTGGTTATAAACGTTTGATAGTCCTTTAAGTGTGTCGTAAGTGCTTTGCGGCGAGCACCGTCTAGCTCACTAAACACATCGTCGAGTAGTAGCACTGGCTTTTTGTTGCGTACCAGCTCGATACGTTCGAGTTCGAGCAGCTTTAAAGCCAACAACAGCGTACGACTCTCACCCCGTGAAGCAGCCAGCGAGGCAGGGTGGCCATCTACATACACCTGGAAATCATGCCGGTGGGGGCCAGTACTAGTAAAGCCTCGTAAACGATCCGTCTCTAGCTTCACTGATAGACGATGCAGCATCTGGCTGCTGTAATTTGCCGTATCGCAGTCGCTTATATATTCTATGTCGACCATGAAATCGTTATGCGCCAGACGACTATACAGCTCGCTCATGCGCTTTTTTAGCTCTGCAACCAGCAATACCCGTTCTTGCACAATCTTTGCGCCCAGCTCGCTTAGGCGCACGTCCCAGGCAAATAATTGGCTTGGCGTACCCGCAGTTGTTTGCTTTAGTACGGCGTTACGCTGGGCGAGCGTGCGCTTATAGTCTCGCAGCAACTTTCCGTAACCAGGAACGGTCTGTTCGAGCAAACTATCTAAAAAGCTCCGTCTGTTTTCTGGCCCACCATGCAAAAGTCTTAAATGTTCTGGTTCAAAAACAACTACCGGAATCTTCTTTTGCAAACTTAGACGACTTTGCTGAGCACTATTGATCGTAAACTTCTTTTTCGTTAGGTCCTCGGCACGCTCTATAGTGACTTTCCGAGCACCTTCAGGTGTATCACTCTCTAATCGCGCCCAGGGTTGCTCAAACGAAATCAGGTCAGCATCTTTAACTCTGTATGAACTCCCACTACATACCACCAGTACCGCTTCAAGCAGATTGGTCTTGCCACTAGCGTTTGGCCCGACAATTATATTTACACCTTCACCAAACTCAAACGCCGCTTGTGTATATGATCGAAAATTAAAGAGTCGTAAGTCAGTTACCATAGCAGCCCGTAACTATAGCTTAGCTCTTTAGCGGCATGATGACATGCGTGTAATCATCGCCACCTAGCTCTTGCAATACACATGGTTCTAGCTTGCCGTTAAAACGTATTTGAACTTTATCGGCAGACAGGGTGCCAAGGGCATCCAGTAGAAAGCGAGAATTGAGCGTAATCGAACCATCTGCAACTACATCTGCGGTAGCACTCGCCGTGTTTTCACCCAGCTGCGAAGCAATCGATTTAATGCTGACTTGTTTTTGCTCAGCGTCGAGATGAATCGTAATACTGCCAGCGCTTTCTCGGGCAAACAAGCTTGAAACTTTGGTAATGTTTACAAAATCACTCTTACTTAATGTTGCCTCTGAAGCAAAGCTTGTAGGGATAAGCTTTCTGTAGTCAGGGTAGCTGCCTTCAATCAATCGAGTCACCAATTCAACTTCACCAACCTTAAATAAGACCTGTTGGTCATCATGGGTAATCTCCACAGAATCGTCTTGGTCACTTAGCAAACGCAGTAGATCTTGCAAAGCACTGGCTGGTATAAGTAACTGTATGTCTTCTTTAGTGGTCATGAATTCTTTTTCGGCTAGTCGATAGCTGTCAGTAGAGGCAATATAGAGCTTGCCGTCATTACTGTGCAGATACACACCCGTGAGTACTGGTCGAGATTCATCGGTTCCGGCTGCAACCAACACCTGCTGCAAAGCCTGCTTTAAATCTTTAACGGGTACGGTCCAGCTTTTTCCTTCACTAATGGCTGGCATGACAGGGAATTCTTCAGCCGATACTCCGTTGATCGTTGAATTATATTGGTCGGTTGTAATGTGCAGCTTGTAATCGTCTAGTTTCAATTCAATGACTCCACTTGGCAAGCTCGTCACAAAGTCTTGCATCAGGCGGGCAGGGACGGTAATACTGCCTTCTTCACCAACCTTTGAACCAATATAGTGTGTGATGGCTATGTCTAGATTGGTTGCGGCTATGGTTAATCGAGTTCCTACCGTCTTTAACATGACATTAGCAAGTATGGGTAGGGTGCCTCGTGTGTTTGCAACCCGTGCGACATTATTTAGCGCCTTGGCTAAGTTTTCTTGTGTTACTTGCAGCTTCATGCCAGTCTCCCCATGTGGTTATTAATAAGTATATAGATATAAGAGTAGTAGTTATTATAAGCACTGTGGGTAGTGGGTAAAACTAACCCACTAACAGATGAAGAAACAGCCGAAACCTGTGCACATATGCTGCGTATAAGTCGAGTAAAACTAGCCATTTTTACCCACAGGCTGGGTACAAAAAGTGTGCAAAAACCCGGTCGTGTAAAAGCAGCTTGGATTGTGCGCAGGGTTTTACCAAAGTACTCCACAGCTACTCCACAGCCCATATTCCATTCATTTGCAGTCTCTGCAAAAACGAGCCTAGGCATAAAGGCGCTCCTTAATCTCTGAAATAGCTGAACGAATGTCGGCATCGAGTGCTGCCTCTTTTTCTATCTTCTCAACAGAATGAATGGCGGTAGTGTGATCCTTGCGACCAAGCTCACGGGCAATCTTTGGAAAGCTGAGATGAAGCTCACTACGCAGCATGTACATGGCAACTTGTCGTGGCACCACGATGTCCTTATCGCGCTTTGGGCCAAGCAAGTCATCAAGCGATACTCGAAAATGCTTAGCAGTGCGCTCGACGATGTGCTTTGGATTTACGTGCTTAGGCCGGGACTTAGCGGCACCGAGCAGACCGGTCGCAATGGGCAGGTCTGGTTGCAGGCCACGCATTTCACAAAATGCCAGAAGCTGATTGAGTGCTCCTTCAAGTTCACGAATGTTGGTCTGTACGTGGTTAGCTAGATAATCAACAACTGAAGGCTCAAGGGTAATGCCATGTGTAGTGGCTTTAGTTTGCACAATAGCGCACCGAGTCTCGAAGTCGGGTATCTGCATGTCGATACTCATGCCCCAGTTAAAGCGTGATCGTAACCTTTCCTCCAGTGTAGGGATGTCTTTAGGGGGCTTATCGCTGCTAATAATAATCTGTTTATTAGCTTGGTGCAGGGCATTAAAGGTGTGAAAAAACTCTTCCTGAGTCTTTTCTTTGCCAGCGATAAACTGCATATCATCAACAATAAGGACGTCAGCACTGCGGTAGTAGCCAGCAAAGTCAGTGTTCTTTTTGTAGCGAATAGCATCAAGGAATTCCTGTACAAACTGTTCGGAAGATATATATACCACGTGGGCATTAGGGTCTTTGGCAAGTACTGCATTGCCAACCGCCTGGATAAGGTGAGTCTTACCGATACCGACACCACCATATAAAAATAATGGATTATATTTTTTGCCTGGCTCTGCGGCAATGGCTTGGCAGGCAGCATAAGCTAGCTCGTTGCCAGAGCCAACTATAAAGTTTTCAAAGGTGTAGCGTTCGTTTAGTCCTTGGCGATACGAGTGGCGAACTTGGCTGCTGGCCGCAGGCTGGCTTTTGGTCACTGCTTTAGGGCTAACCATGATTGGTTCGTCGTTAGATTTTTTGTGTAGCTTACTGTTGGCAGCATGGATCTTGTATTCAACCTTTTCCGGGACGATTCCGTTCTTGGCCAGAGTATCTATAATGAGCTGATTAAATTTACGCTCGAGCTGATTCTTCACAAATACGGTGCCGACGCCGACTACTAGCACACCGTCTTTGTAACGAAGGAGACTAGTATTTTTAAACCAGGTTACAAAGCTACCCCGTGACACAGATAGCTCGATCTCGCCGAGTACTGCCTGCCAGAGTCCGGTTGTATTTTCTTCCCTCATTACCTTCCTATGTGTTTTGCCACAAAACCCACATCTTATGTGACGATCAGTTAAGCCCGTTACTCCCTACAAAGAAGTGCGTATACCTCATTCTATACAAAAGACTGGTAGTTTTCCACAAGCGATCACAGGCCCTTAGGGGAGGGGAGCAAAAGTATTGCAAACAGGGGGTAAGTTGTGCACAGGGACAACTAACTTCTTAGAATCTGTGGAAAATACTTGGCTTACGGTGGAAAACTTGCTAGAATTAGTGGGTTAAATATTGTTAATTTGACTAGAAGACGTAGTATTTTTGTGCTACTGACTGGCCCAGACAACAATCTGTAATTAAGGTATAATGAGCTAATGCCAAAACGAACCTATCAACCAAAAAAACGACATCGCGCACGCGAACATGGCTTCTTGAAGCGCATGGCAACCCGAGCCGGACGACGCGTATTGCACGCTCGCCGAGTTAAGGGTCGCGCAAAGCTAAGCGCTTAAGTCGCATACAGTCTGCCTTACAGATTGATAAAGAAACCCTGTGGTCACCAAGCCACAGGGTTTTTCTCTGGTAACGACTCTAGATACGAAGTAAAATTACACTAATGATATTAAGAACACACCGATTTCATGGCCACAACAGCCTCAATTTTGTGTATGCCAAGGGTTCGAGCTTTCGGGCTAGCAATATGTCGCTGAGGGTGGTCCTTAACCAACGGCGCCAAGCCTATCGCTGCGCAGTTGTTGTTAGTAAAAAGACCAGTAAGTCAGCCGTTGTGCGTAATCGCATACGGCGGCGAATCTTTGAGCAGATTCGGTTAAATGGTGAAAAAATTCAAAAGCCATGGGATATTGTTGTAACTGTCCATAGTGACCAGGTGGCGCAGGTGACGAGTGACGAGTTAAACACAACGCTAAAAAAACTCCTGTTACAGGCTGGCGTGTTAGAATAATAGAGAACGATATAACGAATTTCAGGGGAAAATGTTCATGTTTACTACTTTAATTGTGCAACCAATCTTTAACCTACTTGTGCTCATATATGCACTCTTGCCTGGTCATAATTTTGGGCTCAGCATAATTCTCTTCACTGTGCTTGTGCGCCTACTGATGTGGCCACTCGTCAAAAAACAATTGCACCAAGCCAAGGCCATGCGCGAATTACAGCCTGAGTTGAAGCGAATCAAAAAAGAGGCCGCCGGCGATCGTCAAAAAGAATCAGTTCTTATGATGGAACTGTACAAAGAGCGCGAGATTAATCCGTTTGCGAGCATTGGTTTGCTTATTGTACAGATTCCAATCTTTATCGGCTTGTATAGCGGGTTAAACAAGATTGTCCAAGACCCGAAGGCAATTATTGATTTCTCCTACTCCTTTGTTTCTAACTTATCTTGGCTACAAGCGCTTGCAAAAGATATTAGTCTTTTCGATAGCTCGCTATTCGGTGTGGTAGATCTAACTCGAGCGGCTATCGGTAAGTCAGGCGGCATCTATTGGCCAGCCATGATCATCGTGGCAGCCAGTGCGATCGTGCAGTACTACCAAGCCAAGCAACTTATGCCCGACACCAAAGATGCCCAGAGCTTGCGTAAGCTTCTCAATGAAGCTGGCAAAGGTAATCAGGCAGACTCTGCTGATATCAACGCGGCCGTCTCGCGCAGTACTCGCTTTATGTTGCCAGCCTTTATCTTCCTAGTGACGGTAAACATTGCCTCAGCCCTTTCCCTGTACTGGTTAGTAAGCGGGCTTGTGGCCTTTATTCAGCAAGACCGCGTCCTTAACCAGGACAAGAATGAGCTATCTGCATCTGCGACCACAGCAACTGTAAATGATAAAAAGGGCGCTAAAACTGTTATCGAAGCAGAGATAATTCCTCCTAAAAATAAAAACAACAAAAAGAATAAACACAAGAAAGGCGGCAAGCAAACTAAACGGAGGAAATAATTCATGGAAGATTCAATAATCTACGCCAAGAAATACCTAGAGGACCTGCTGTCCTTTTTTGGTCTGAATACAGACGTGCATGCCACCAATAGCGATGATGAAGTTATTGAGTTGAATGTTCCCTCTACCTACCTCAACGGCTTTTTAATTGGTCAGCAAGGCGACACTATGCGTGCCCTGCAGTTTATGGTCAGCAGTGCGTTGAAGAACAATGGTTATGAGATAACTCGCGTTAATGTTGATGTGGCAGATTATAAAAAAGCTCGTGCAGATCGTTTGGCTGAAACTGCCAAAGAATGGATCGACCAAGTAAAGAAGAGCGGCCAAGATAAGCCTCTGCAGCCTATGAATCCTGCCGATCGCCGTACGGTTCACAAAGTCGCCAGTGAATATGGTCTAGAAACAGAGTCGGTCGGCTTCGGTCGTGACCGACACATCGTACTCAAAGCACCTGCTGCGGAAGCCTAACTCTCTAGTTGTGTATTAAAGTCTGCGACGTTTGTTTAAAACACTCGTATAGACATCCAGGGTTTGTTCGGCCATAGTGCGCCACGAAAACTTCTTGGCTTGTTCGTGGCCACGAGCGATAAGCTCTCTTCGAAAGTCTTTGTTGTCTAGTACGCGTTCAATTTTTTGAGCCGTATCTTCTATGTTGTTGGGATTGAAGTACAAGGCAGCGTCGCCGTAGATCTCAGGCAGGCAGGTAGCGTTACTGCTGACAACAGGTGCTCCGTGTACCATTGCCTCAAGCCCCGGCAGGCCGAAGCCTTCGCTGAGTGAAGGGAAAACATAGGCTGCACAATGCTGGTAGAGCCATTTCAGCTCAGCATCCGTTACAAAGCCGGGTGTAACAATACGGTCGGCATAGGGCTTGCGCAGAATGTATTTTTCGAGCTGTTCATAATAATGCTCTTTCTTGCCCACCATGATCAGTTTGAGATTTGGATTGCTTTCGATTTGCGGCAGAGCATCAACAAGCAGCTGCAGATTTTTGTGTGGAAAGGCGGCGCCAACATATAACAGGAAGTTCTCATTTTTTGTCACAAAGTCTGGCTTCTTAGTCGCTACAGTTAATGGCGGTTCGCTAGCACAATGAGTAGTGGTAGTTTTTTTGGCGGTGAAACGGTAGCGCTTAGCTAGGTCCTCTTGCACGAAGTGACTTATAGTAATGATCGCTTTTGATCGGCGGTTGCTGTACCAAAACAAGAATCGGTAGCCAAGCATTTTTAGCCAAAAGATAGGTAAAAGTGTTTTGCCCGGGCGAGAAAAACGCAGCATGGTCAGGTCCAGAGTCGAAGTCACAACCTTTCCAAAATATAGGATCGGTTGTTGATTCATCGGGAAGTGTACTAAGTCTGGTTTGAGTGAGTACAGCTGTCCGGCAAATCGGAACTGGTCTAGCGGGTTAAAAGAGAACTGAGGGTAAGGCGCGGCGATGGCAGTAAAGTTTGTGGCTTTTGGCTGCCAGCCGTCATCGGGCTGCACAAGAATGGTGTAGCGATTGTCAGGATCTATGTTTTGGAGGTGTTCAAGTAGACGGTCGATATACCGACCAGTGCTGGCACGACGAATTCGAGCATCAATAACAATATGCATTTTGGCAACATTTTCACTCATTAGTAGGTACAATTATAAGGTGAATATTCTAAAACGCCTACCGGCATGGGGTAGCCTGGCTCTATTGACCTATATGCCCTTTCATATTTTCTTGGCTCAGTCGGTAAGCTTGCTGACGGGTGGACTGAGTGCCTGGAAGGTCGGCAAAGATGTTTTACTAATATTTCTTACGATCGTGTCGGTGGCGTTGGTGTATGCTCGAGCCAAGCAAACCAAACTCTTCAACGTGTTATTTGGTCTAACCTTTGCGTACGGTCTGGTTCATCTTATTGTGTGGGCACTCAATCCAGATATCTTCCGTGAAACCGCTTTGCTGGGCACATTATATAATTGGCGTGTTGCTGGCTTTGGCTTGCTCGGCTACGGCGTAAGCCTGCTGTATCCAGATGTTGTAACTCGACGACGAGTCATTAGGTTAGTCTTGTTGGTAAGTACGATCGTTAGCTTGATAGCATTAGTGCAGTACTTTTTGCCGAAAGACATCTTGACGCATTTCGGTTACTCTTTAGAGCGCGGCGTGCGCCCAGCTTTCTTTATTGACGATAAGCCAGATCTGCCGCGGGTCATGGCTACAATGCGTGATCCGAATTCCCTAGCTGCTTATTTGTTATTGCCGATACTGCTGCTGGCCGCCCATCTACGCCGAGCAAAACAAAAGCTCTTACCCGTGGGATTGTTGGTTTTGCACGGACTGGCTATGTTCTTGACGTTCTCGCGAGCTGCAGTCGGTGGTTTAGTAGTAGCTGCTGCGGCATACTATGTGCTGACTTGGGGTCCTAGGCTTGATTTTGCTAAGCACAAAAAGCGAATTGCTTTGGCTGTGGTCGCGGTGCTCTTGCTAGGTGGCTTTGGCTACGTATTCCGTGACCAGTATGTGGTCCAGAATATTATTCTGCACAGTGACGAGTCGACACAGGCCGAGCAAGATTCGAATGACCTGCATGTCAGCCTGGCTGTAGATGGTATTAAAAAGGTATTGGCGTTTCCATTTGGGCACGGACCTGGAACTGCCGGCATTGTGTCGATCCGGAACCAGGACGGTATTATGCTAACCGAAAATTACTATATACAAATAGGCTACGAAGTTGGCATTTGGGGATTGGCGTTATTCCTAGGGCTCTGTGTTCTTATAGTTCTGTCGCTAAATCGCCGCAATGATGAAGAGAGGGTCTTGATAGCGATTTTCGTTGGCTATAGCGCTATGGCTATGCTGATGCATCTTTGGACTAATGAAGCCGTAGCTGCGCAGTGGTGGCTGGCGGCAGGCTTAGCTGCCGGCTGGAATCAGAAACATAGTTTGACTCACAAGACAGGTCGTCTAAAAGACAACAAAGCCAAGGCAAAAGCTAGGGTATAATTAAAGACATTCTGATTAATTGAATTTCAAAAGGGGTAGATACATATGGCAAAACGAGCGTTGATTACTGGTATAGCTGGTCAAGACGGAGGACACCTCGCGCAGTTGCTGCATGATAAAGGATACGAAGTCTACGGTGTTATACGAGGCCAACTCGAGGCAAGCCATCCTCGTTATCTGCATGTAAAGGAAGAGTATCCGTTCGTAGAACTTGTTCTGGCTGATCTGCTCGATCTCGCGGCATTAACTCGAGCTATGCAAGAGATCAAGCCAGACGAAGTGTATAACCTGGCTGCTATAAGTCATGTCGGCTATTCATTCCGTGATCCAATCTTGACGGCAGACGTTACTGGTAAGGGTGTCTTGAACATGCTCGAAGCAATTCGTTTGGCTGGCCTGGAAAAGACCACTCGTTTCTATCAGGCTTCTACCAGTGAAATGTTTGGGGGTTTGGACTACAACCGACCTGAAACTGGTTATACTGAAGAATCATCTTTCCACCCCCGCAGCCCATACGGTGTTGCCAAACTGTATGGCTACTGGATAGCCAAGAACTACCGTGAAAGCTACGGCATGTTTGCACTCAGTGGTATTTTGTTTAACCACGAAGGCGAACGCCGTGGCCCGGAATTCGTAACCCGAAAGATCAGCAAGGCTGTTGCTCGCATTAAACACGGCAAACAAGACGGTATCGAGTTAGGCAACTTAGACGCACAGCGCGACTGGGGTTACGCCGGTGATTACGTAGAAGGCATGTGGCGCATGTTGCAACAAGACAAGCCAAATGACTACGTGCTAGCAACGGGCGAAACACACTCTATCCGAGAGTTTTGTGAGCTAGCTTTTAAAGAGATTGGCATCGAGCTGGAATGGAAGGGCGAAGGTGAAAAAGAGGTTGGTGTTGACGCTGCAAGCGGCAAAACCTTGATTAAAATCAACCCTGCGTTTTATCGACCTGCAGAAGTTGACCTGCTACTTGGTGATCCTAAAAAGGCCGAAACCGAGCTTGGCTGGGAACGCAAAGTCGATTTCCCTGGCCTTGTTAAGCTCATGGTCGAGCACGACCTAAAGCACGAAGCCTAAGATTTAATCTATAATAGGGACTTGTATAGCATAAGTCGTGCTACTGCTTGTTTTGTTGATCTGCCCAGGCAACATATTCTGAAATCGTTTGCTCGAGGTTTTTTTCTGGTTTCCAGCCTGTCTCTGCCGTTAATAAGTCGTGGCTACCGTATAAAACAACGGGATCATTAGGACGGCCAATTGTGTCATCAATTTTCACAGGTAGCTTGGGTCGCCCGGTAGCCTTTTCGATAAGCTCGATTAGTTCGTCGCGAGAGGTTGCCACGCCCGAACAAATGTTATAGACGTCGGATTCTAGACTGTCGGCTTGTTCGATAAGCAATCGGTATGCCCGAACAACATCATCAACATGCGTGTAGTCACGACTAGTATTGAGCGGCCCTACAATAAGTTCGTCCTGGTTTTGAATCTTGCTGGTCATATCAGGAACAATAAAACCAGGGCCTTGGCCTGGTCCGGTGTGGTTAAGTGGACGAACAGTGATAATCTTTTGCCCGGCGTCTCGATATTTTACGAGCTGTTGCTCAAGGCGAATTTTACTCATGGCGTATGGTGCACCCTCGGTGATGAGACGGCTTGATTCAGTAAGCGGCATTGGTTGATCGCTAGCATACACTGCTCCAGTGCTGACTGCTACCACTGGGACACGAATCTTAAGTTCCTCAAGACGATCGAGCAGGTTAGTGTGGGTAAGGACGTTTACTCTGTCGTAGAGGGCTGGCTCTATCGATGACTGACTGGGTGTGGCCAGCGCCGCAAGGTTTATTACTGCTGAAATGTCGCTTAAATCTATGGCTGCAACTGCGTTTGAATCGGTAAGATCACATTGCGTGTATGTATCTACAAGATCAGAAATATCGTCTGCAACACTGTCGTCGAGACCAGTTCCATGAACCCCGTGACCATTCGCCTTTAGCTCTCGTGCTAGATGCTTTCCAACGAACCCATTGATACCAACTACTAAGACTTTATTCATAGACACATTATAGAGGTAAACCAGCATTGCTGCATAGCCTCAAGAGAGCTAAAATGTATGTGAGTGCAAAAAATTCGACAACGATTTCGGTATCCATTAATACTGCTCAGGCAGCTTGTAAAAACTGACTTCAAATTACGCTACCAAGGTTCAGTACTGGGCTACGTCTGGTCATTGCTTCGACCACTTGCGATATTCGTAATTTTATATGTTGTTTTCACAAAATTCTTAGAGATCGGTAAAGATATACCTCATTATCCTGTGTATCTTTTGCTCGGCATAGTTTTCTGGAACTTCTTCATAGAGATCACGACAGGAAATGTCAGTGTCATTGTCTCGAGCAGTGACTTGATTAGAAAGATTAACTTTCCAAAATACGTCATTATCTTTGCCAACTCTGTTTCGGCGCTGATCAACCTGGCATTCAACCTTGTTGTAGTTGCGTTCTTTATGTATATCAATGACGTTCAGCTGCGTTCAGAGGCGTTGCTGCTGCCTATCCTTATATTAGAGCTCTTTGCGTTTGCGCTAGCACTTGGCTTCTTCTTGAGCGCAGCTTTCGTGAGATTTAGGGACATTACCTATATATGGGATGTAATTGTGCAAGGTGCTTTTTATGCGACACCACTGCTTTACCCGCTGAGCATGGTTCCAGTAAGTGCAGCAAAAATAATTCTCTTAAATCCTGTTGCACAGATTGTTCAAGATGCGAGATATGTACTCATTACAGATCAGAGCCAAACAATTAGCAGCGTATATCAAAATGGACGAATGCGCCTCGTGCCGATTGCTATAGTTACGGTAAGTATACTAGTGGCCACGATCTATTTTAGAAGTCGTTCACGATTCTTTGCGGAGGAAGTCTAAGATGAATGATAACGCAGTTTCAGTTAGTCGCGTTTCAAAGAACTTTCATTATACGAGCGCAAGAGCCAGTACGTTGAAGAGCTTGGTGACGGGAATCTTTCGTTCAGATAGTTCGAAATCATCGGATATACAGCACGCACTTCGGGACGTAAGTTTTGATGTAAAGAAAGGTGAGTTTTTTGGTATCGTTGGCCGCAACGGAAGTGGCAAGAGTACCTTACTCAAGATGATTGCTGGCATATATCAGCCTAACAGTGGACATATACGAGTCGAAGGTAAGTTAGTACCGTTTATCGAGCTGGGGGTTGGTTTTAATCCAGAATTAACAGGTCGTGAGAATGTCTACCTAAACGGGGCTCTACTTGGCTTTAGTCGCCCAGAAATAGAAGCCCAGTATCAAGAGATCGTAGAGTTTGCTGAGCTTGATAAGTTCATGGATCAACAGCTTAAAAATTATTCTTCAGGCATGCAAGTACGTTTGGCATTTTCTATGGCAGTGCGTGCAAAAGCGGATGTGCTGCTGATTGATGAGGTGTTAGCCGTAGGTGACGCTGACTTTCAACGAAAATGTTACGAGTATTTCAAACGTCTCAAAAAAGATAAGAAAACAGTGGTCTTCGTTAGTCACGATATGTCTGCCGTCCAGGAGTATTGCGACCGCGTTGCGCTGATTGAAAAAAGTAAACTCGTGACAGTGGACTCTGCCGAGAAAGTAGCTCAGCTCTATCGACAGCTTTTTAATAGCGAAGAACTTACAAAAGAGATTATCGAGGGAAAGCGTTGGGGTGACGAGAGCGTTATCACTACCGAGATCAAGACGGAGGTGACCGCTAAAGAGATCATTATTCGTCAAACAGTACAGGCTCAAGCTGATGGTCTAGATACAATCATCGGAATCAGGATAAAAGACAGTAGTGGCAAGGAAGTTGCTGGAACTAATACTAAAATAGAGCAGGTCAGGGTGACGCCGACGATAAAAGGGACTACACACACAGTCACTTGGCGTATGTCGAACGTCCTTAGCGAAGGTGATTATATTGTTGATCCTTCAGTATTATTAGCAGACGGTATAACAGTGGCGGATTGGTGGAATGAAGCCACTATACTGAAGGTTCGCAAGGGGCGCCACCTACCGTATCCAGTTGACCCTGGTTTTAGTGTGAAGATAGCAAAAGCCTAACAGTTAACGCTGTTTCTTTAGTTCTTCTAGTTGCTCTTCTAGCTCAATGATTTGTCGGTTGGCACGTAGCAAACCATCCTGAAGGCTTTTAATTGCTTTCTCGTTTCGATCAACCGCATGTCGCAGGCTGACTAGGTGGCGAGGGAGCAATAAAATACCCAGGGCTATTCGTAGCAGGTAGCCAATAATGGGTATATGAGCGATGATCTTTTTTACTTTACGCATTGCTTACTCCTATTTTTGATGCCTGTTGTACGGTATCAAGAAAGGTTTTGGCAGCTTGTTCTGGATTGAACATTTCCTGTTCAATATGCTTAAATCCTGCCTCGACCAGTTTCTTTTGCAGTTTTTGGTCACCAAGCAGTCTTTCGATGGACTCACTAATTTGTTTGGTATCATTGGCGTCAACCAACATCGCACCAGAACCAACAGCCTCAGGCAGCGAAGAGTTGTCGCTCGAAATCACTGGAGTTCCACAGAACATTGCCTCAACAGGTGGAATACCAAATCCTTCATAGCGACTAACATAGGTAAAGATGCTGGCGCCGCTTAGCAATGACGGCATGTCATCGTCTGTCACATAGCCATTTGGTTGAACAACCTTTAGTCCTTTGCTCTGCAGAGCAGTGATGAGCTCGTGAATCTCGCCATCCTTCCAGCCCTTTGCGCCCACGAGCAAAAGGGAATAATCTTGCAATTGTTTCGCATCAAGCATGGCATAGGCGCGAAGCAGTGTGGCTAAGTTCTTTCGAGGCTCGATGTTACCTACAAACAGAATGTACTTTCCGAAGACGCTATATTTAGCGCGGACGGTTTTGATCTCAGAAGCAGATCGTGGGTAGAAAGAATGTTTGTCGATGATGGGATACACAATAGAGATATCCTCGGACTTAACTTTGTAGTGATCGGCAATTTCTTTCTTACTGTTCGTCGAGATAGTAATGACTTTTGTTGCTCGCCCGGCGGCAAGCTTCGTTTGCTTTACAAGAAAGCGAGTATTGAGATCGGCCGAGAACTCAGGATGTAGCACAAAAGATAGGTCATATATGACAGGAACGCTGGGGCTGCCCATTGTTGGCCAGCTACTGAAATGTGGGAATACATAGGTCTGTTTGCCGTACAGTAAGTCGATTGGGGGCAAGACGCCATACATTTTTAACTTGTTTGCGACACGTGGACCAATTGGCATGCGTACGATACGAAAGTTTCTAAATCCAAAACGCTTTATACGGTAGCCAATGCGCCATGGTACGCCAAGAGTAACTTCGTAGTGTGCATATTCGGGCTTGTCCAAAAGCTTGTCGACTTGCTTCAGGAGGGCGGCAGTATAGTGTCCGATGCCGCTAAAGTGTTCGAGACAAATAACTTCGCTGTCGATGAATATTTTTGTCTTAGTGCTACTAGCCATTGTTCATTATTATAGCAAAACTCTACGAGGTTACTTCAGCAGACCTGCCTTGGCTAAAATAGAGGTAAAGTCTTTGTAGGACTGAGTGTAGGTGAACTGCGCTGAATGCGTAAAGGCGGTTTGACGAAGTTCTTGGTAACTCTTTGTGTTAGTCAGGATACGTGTTATTGCGCTGGCCATGGCGCTCGTGTCGCCAGAAGGTACGACTAATCCAGTTTTGTCGGCAACCACGCTATCTCGCAAGCCGTCTGTATCGTATACAACACCGGGAGTGCCTTGGCTGTTGGCCTCCGTAACGATCAGACCCCACCCTTCCTTGATAGATGTTACGAGTATTAGGTCTGCTTTTTTGAGTAGGCTGATCTTTTGCTCTTCGCTTACACGTCCTTTTATGTCGATTGCTTCACTATGGCGCGAGCTCTTTACATACTCCAGGACTTTCTGGGCATATGTCCCATTGGTGCTGCCGGCCATTACAAGCGTAAGTTTAGGCTGCAGGTCTCTTGCTTTTTCAAAGGCGATAATGGCATCGAGTGGTCTTTTCATTGGGCGAAACGCACCTAGAAATATTACTGTGTAGCCGATCCGGTGGGTGGGTAGGCTGGCTGGGCGTGGTGTATCCATGCCCACACGAAAGACGCTCACTGAACTTTTAGCATAGCCGTACTTTGCAAGATCTTTTTTGGTACTCTCTGATTCAGTAAGTACGTGTTTATAGCGACGTGACAGCAAACGTAAATAAATCGGCTCAAGCCAATACCCAATGTATGAAAAGGGAAAGGCCATTTGATAAAACCACACCTGGCGTGCCAGCTGGTAAGTGAGCAGTATGGTTGGCGCCTTGCTACGATAAAAACTTGCGAAAAATGGAACCGTATTCATCTCATCTATAACGAGATCTTGTTCCGGGAGTGAGCGGAAGAGTCCGCGTGCTTTCGAATACACGCTATAGCGATTACCAGCCCTTAGTACACGAACGCCACGTACATTCTCTTCGGGTTTTGCGTCTATATAACGAGCGGTTATAAGTGTTACTTCATGACCACTTTCAGCAAGTCGTATTCGAATTTCGTCGGAAACACGCTCAGCACCACCAGCCTCAGGGTGATTAATGTCTTTCCATGACAGCCACGTAATGCGCACTAGCTACTTTCTTTAATAAGATAGAGCGGTCGATTCTGCGTTTCGTAGTAGACACTCTCGATATACAGAGCCAATAGTCCCTGACAAACCAGTACGATGCCAACTAGAAATGTGACAAAAAGTGCAAGCAGTGCGCTGCCGGTAACTGACAATCCGAGTGGGTCGCCAAAGATGTATTTTTGGGCAGCAAGGACAACGCCCAAAATTGCCGAAAGCGTAGAGATCAGCAAACCAAGGAGCGCGATTACTTTTAAAGGCCGAGTTGAATGTGAAACTATGCCGTTCAGGGCCAACTTTAAAAGCTTTTGAAACGAATAGGCCGCCTGGCCGGCATGACGTTCGGCAGCCTCAAAAGGAACTTCGACTCGTTGATATCCAAGCCAATCAATCAAGTTTCGGGTTACGCGGTTGCGCTCAGTTAGTTGATTGAATGAGTCGATAACCTTTCTATCAATGAGGCGAAAGTCGGTCGTACCTGCTACGGCTGTCTTGCCGCCGATGACTTTTAGCATTGCATAGAAAAGTTTTGAGCCATATTTCTTTACAAAGCCTTCGTTGATATTGCTGGTACGAATACCGACGACTACATCATTGCCTGCGTGCCATAGTTCTAGGAATGTATCTATGAGTTCAACTGGGTGTTGCCCGTCAGCATCCATAATAATTGCAGCATCATTCTTTACGGCAGAAAGGCCGGCACTGGTCGCGGCTTCCTTGCCGAAATTACGTGACAGCGCGAGGTAGCGGACGGTTTTTGGATTTTGGGTGTGTAGTTGCTTCATGGCAGCCAATGAACCGTCATTACTGCCATCATCAACAAAAATAATTTCAAAATCTAGATCACGATCAGCTAAGTATTTAGCAACTTTATCGTGTAACCAGGCCAGGTTTTCTTGTTCATTAAAAACCGGAATAATAACGGATATGGTTTTATTTATTGGGCTCTTTTTTGTCATACCGGGCTCGCCTCCATTAGCCTTATTATATACTGTTGTGAATTTAGTGAATATGTTTTGTAAATGCTTAGGACGCCTTTATACTTCAAATGATGATCAAACTTATAAAGTCCACTTTTCATAACGAGGCAGATACCAAACAAAAATTAGTCGAGTTCTTGCAGTCTGCTGAAATGCTCAGCTTTGGTCCAGAGTGCGAGAAGTTTGAGAAACAGTTTGCGAAGTGGCAAGGTCGTCAGCACTGCGTTTTTGTGAATAGTGGTAGTTCTGCCAATCTAGCGGTCATTCAATCCTTGCTTAATTCAGGTAAGCTCAAGCATGGTGATAAGGTTGGCGTATCGGCGCTCACATGGTCTACGAATGTGATGCCAGTTATGCAGCTTGGCCTTCAGGCTGTTCCTATTGATGTGGAGCTCGACACATTAAATGTTTCAAGCACCATGCTTCGTAAAACGCTACGTCGGCACGAAATTCGTGCCCTGTTTATTACAAACTTACTTGGTTTTTGTGATGACATTGAAGAGATTCGATATGTCTGTCAGCAAGAAGACATCATCCTGATCGAAGATAACTGTGAGTCATTAGGCACTGTGTATCGCGGCAAAAAATTAGGTAACTTTGGGCTTGCCAGTACTTTCTCTTTCTATGTTGGGCATCATATGTCGACGATTGAGGGCGGGGCAATTTGTACCGACGACGAAAACTTGGCTACTATGCTGCGACTTGTGCGCGCGCATGGCTGGGATCGTAACTTGGCCGATCAGCAGCAGAAGAAAATTCGCGACAAGCACAAAGTTAACAGTACCTTCTATTCACGCTATACCTTTTATGATTTGGGTTATAATCTACGCCCAACAGAAATAAACGGTTTCATTGGCAATACGCAGATACCGTATCTAAAAGAGATTACTGAAACACGGCAAAATACTTTCCTCGATATTGCTGAGAAAATTTACAGTCAGACAGACCGTTTTTATCCTGTTCGTTACGATCACATCGACTTTATTTCGAACTTTGCATTTCCTGTTGTGTGTAGGACAAAGAAGATTCGCGACGAGTTGGTCGCTAAGTGCAATGGTAAGGTCGAGTTGCGACCAATTGTTGGTGGCGATATGACCAAGCAGCCATTCTTTACGAAACATGAAAAACGACTATTGCTCAAGGATTCAAACGCCGGCCTTATTCATGAACAAGGTCTGTATTTTGGCAATAACCCAGAACTAACGAACCGTGAGAAGCAAGAAATCATCAATATCTTCACCAGCTAAATCACCTCGCAAAATCGGTGTTGTTATTGACCGACTTAATGTTGGTGGTGTCGAGAAGATTGCTATTGAGCAAGTCAAAGCGCTGCGAAAAAATGGTGAAGATGCTCACTTGGTTGTGCTCAGAGAAAAGGCAGTAGTACCTAACGCATTTAAAGACCTGCGAAAAGGTCTGCCGATCATATATCTTGATCGACGCCTGCCTAAATTTTTTCGCTACTCATTTCAGTTTCCATTGTTCAGCTTTTTTTCCAGCTTCCATGTAACATATCCTTTTGTGCTGCCATTCGTAGTCAAACGTAAAGAGTTTGACTATCTTATTGTTCACGGTACCTACACGTGTTTGACTGCTGTGGCTTTAAAGAAAACCCGTGGCATACATTTCTCGGGTTTTATTTGGGATCCTGCATCCTACATCCTCGAGCGCGTCTATAAAGCAAAAACCCTCGCACCTATTATTAAGGTACTCATCGCTGTGGCAAAAACCTTGGATGCATTTCTGATCCGTAATATGGACGCGGTATTAGTGGGCGGGCCAGCACATAACAAATTCATACGCCAAGCGAGTCCTGGAAAAAAAATTGTAACTATATATCCCTCGGTTCATCCAATTAAAAAGCAGAAAAAGAAAAAGAGCTATGTGCTTATGGCCACCGCGTGGAAGCGTGGCAAACATCCCGACTACCTATTGGAGCTCGTAAAGGCGATGCCAGAAATTCGCATCGAAATGGTTGGCAAGTGGCTAGAAAAAAGCTACTACAAAGAGTTTTTGGCAAGCGTAAAGCAGGCGAAAGCGGGCAAGCAGATCAATATTGTCGGTGAAGTAACAGAAGCTCAACTAAGTGATTACTATGCACGAGCGGCAGTAGTGCTGCAAAGCAATGATGATCGAGGATTTGGCATGCCGGCGCTTGAAGCAGCTGGCCACGCTACAACGTTCGTTATTCCTAAAGGACAAGGTGTATGCAAGTTATTTGAAGATGGCAAGGATGGTTATTATACAAAAGAAAAAGATACTGCGGCCATAGTGCCTCTCTTGCGTAAGCTACTCGCAAAACCTGATACCGCCGCATCCATGGGCGAAAGGGCATGGCAAAAAGTAGTTGCTAACTATTCTTGGGACAATCATGCTAAAGCATTGTCGGATCTTGTTACTAAAGAATTGAAGCACAAAGCCTAACTCAGCGTTTTGATTTTTTTCCCACAAGGAAGAAGCCTACAAATCCAAGTACTACAGCAGCTATGCTTGCAACATTAAGGCTAGTAACTAATTCGAGTGTTGAAGACTGAGGGCCTGCGAACCACAATGCGATTGCAGAAAAGCAAGTAAGTATGATTGGTAAATATACGGCCCAGTAGCTACGGACAACGATAAAGAAGAGGGTGAGCGTGGAGATAATCAAGAATAATAATTTATAGGTAATAGCAAGTATGGCCATGGTTTGTAGATCGGTACGTTGGCTATAGTTTGATCCTAGCAAAATGTGTAGCACATCGTTACCAAACATGGACATAATAGCGATCGCTCCTCCTGAAAGAGCAATGAAAAGTGCTACTAACCGTGCAAATAAACGGGTTATACGCGATGGATGCATAACGTCGATGTTTGATAAAAATGGCCAGACGAAAAGCATTCCAGCAAAGAAGACGGCACGACTAATCACATACATATCGGTGTATATCTTTGCATCGATTTGCCGACTGCTGATTATCAAAAGGTCGGCGATGAGCAGAAGGTTCATGATAAGAGTTGCTATTGATGAGGCAATGGTAAATGTAACGAGACTACGAACTTCCTTCGAACGGTATAGGCTTGGTCCATGTTCGAACACGGAGCTTGGTCTTGGCAGGTGCTCCGATTGATACACGCGGTATGTGAGTGCGATGGCTACAAAAGAGCCGAACGCCATGGCTGCAAGCGTGACGGCACCGCTCTTTGTAATTACTGCGGCTGCAACGCTAAACAGTAGTTGCATCAGAGCCGAGAACACGATAGAGAGCCCAAGTTTTTCTAGCTTCTGTTTGCCGTTTAAGTATCCCGATATAACCGACATTGATATGGATAGGCCGAGCATGATGCTGATTGGTGCGAGTAAGGTTGCGGGCATGTGAAGCCGATCCAGGAATAGTGGTGAAGAAGCGAGGAATACAATTATAATAACCACAAATAGATGAGTTAAGATTGCTTGAAGTTTCTCTACGACCTTGCGAGCCGTCTGTTCTCCCTCTTGCTTAGATAGCCCGATTGTAAGCGCGACAATAGAGAGCATGAATGACGATAACTGAGTAAACAGAGCTAACGCTACGGAAATATCCACAAACTCATTGGGAGAAAGTATGCGTGCCAAAATAGGATACACAACATAGTTGCAGAGAGATGCGAGACCGCTAAGGATGATAAATATAAATGTTGATTTTCGCATGATTTCTGACCTGGCAGCTGGTATTCTATCGAATGCCGAGCTGATATACTACATGTATATAGTGTCGTAACCATTATAGCTTATGCAATAGATTAGTACGGCCACGGGGAAACATTGAGGAAGACTATTAAAAACACTGCATCAAAACAGCCGTCATCAACCATTCCGAAGGACGGACTAAGTGTTATCGTCCCAACTTATAACGGTGCCACATGGTTACCAGAAACGGTTCAACATATCGTTACTGCACTCAAAGAAGCTGATATCACCAAGTGTGAGATTGTGGTGGTAAACGATGGCTCGACAGACGACACTGAACAAGTAGTAAAAGGACTCATCAAAGTATCTAAATTCCCTATGCGTCTGGTGACGCAAAAGAACGGTGGTCGTTTTGTTGCGCGGCGAACTGGTACAGACGAAGCTCGATACCCCTATCTACTGTTTGTCGACACGCGCGTATTCATCGGTAAGTCTTCGCTGAAGTATGTTGTCGAGCAGCATGGCAAAGACCCTAGTAGACAGGTCTGGTGTAGTCATGTGCGCGTCGATAAAGAGGGGAATATCTACGCACGTTTTTGGGAAACAGTTGCATTTGTGGCCTGGCGCAAGTATTTCAAACAGCCAAAAGATACGTCGTATGGTCTCGCTGTCTTTGACGATTATCCCAAGGGAACTACGTGCTTCTTGATAGCCAAGGATGTGCTAGCAGATGCAAATAAGTGGTTTGTGAGTAATACAAAAGATCTCAAGACCTCCAATGATGACACCTTGTTATTGCGCTACATTGCCCGAGATAACTCGATCAATATTAGCCCAGACTATTGGTGTCTCTATCATGCAAGGGCAACCATGCAACAATACACTAAACACGTCCATCATAGGGGCAAGGTGTTTGTAGACGGGTTTTTGCGCAATGACGGTAACCGGTTCTTTATTCCGCTCATTGTCTTCTTGGCGGCTTCAGTTTTGGTACCGATTTTTCTACTTATACAGACGCAGTTTATACTCCCTGCTCTTATTGCGGGCGGTGCTATCTGGCTATTAGAACTGGTCGTTATGATACTGCTCGGTGTTCCATGCAAAGACGCTTTTAGTGCGTTTATACTGAGCCCAATATTTGCTGTTTATTATGGCGCAGGAATTTGGCGGGCATTCATAAATATATACATCACCAATAGAAGGAGTGCATAGATGGAGCAACTGCGTACATTCATAAGGTCTTTTCGTGGCAAGCTTTCAGGACGACGCGCATCGCTTGTGTTAGTTGCACTTTCCTACCTATTCTTCACGGTTCTGTATATGGGTCCGAGTACATGGAATTGTGGAGACACATTGTATGGCTTTGGTGATAATACGGCTGGCCCAGTTTGGCGATTTGGCTTAGAGCCATCGCAGTCACCACTCGGGAATTATCAGAATGTCACTAACTACCCGGTAGGTGAAAATATGTTCAACCCAGCCAACTATAGTTTGTCGGGCCAGTCCTATGTGATTTGGGCAGCCTCAAAAGCGCTTGGTCCAGTTTGTGGTTACAACGTATTCAACATGGTTGGTTTTATTGCTAGTGCGGGTGTGATGTTCGGCTTCATTTATGTACTTACACGCAAGAAGTCTATTGCATGGTTGGCAGGCTTTGCGGTCTCATTTAGCCCTTATTATCAAATGAAGGTTGGTGGTCATCCTGGCTACGGCTATCAGGCGTTACTTATAGGGGCTGCTTGGGCATTCTATAATCTACTCAAGAAACGACGCAAAAGAGATGGAGCAGTGTTTGCTCTGTTATGCGCGAGCTGCTTTTACTTTGATCCTTATTTTTCATTATTGGCCACCGCGGTCATTGCCCCGATTGCTCTAGTCTGGCTTGGTCTTGCTTGGCTCCGTAAGCGTAAGGTTTCGAAGGAAATATTCAAGGCACAACTGCGCGCGGTGCTGATTTCTTTTGCTATGTTTGTAGCCTTTATGGTGCCACTGTTCTTTGTCGCCGCAAAATACGGCAGTACTATATCATCTTCGGTAGCTGCCTATAGAGGCAATGTACTCTTTGAGGCAAGGGCATGTAGTAACCTGCCACACGAATATTTAACTCCATTTGTTCTGCACCCAGTTTTTAGCCGGATTTTCGGTACGTCTTATTACAAGACGACCATTGACCAGCTGCACAATGGTTTCTCTTGTGGAATTGGAGAAGACACAGTTGGTATAAGTATTGTGATCGTCGCCGTGACGACGCTTGGACTATCGATATGGGCCTGGGAACTTATTAATAGACGTCGAGTTGCCATGAAGCTTGGATATGACCAGCAACTCATTGTGTTCGGTATGCTGGCGGTACTGATCTTTGGGGTAGCGCTCGCATTACCTCCAGGTAAGTTGCTAGGTATTATTCCGACGCCGTCGTACTTACTGCTTGATATCACTACAACATGGAGGACGCTCACTCGTATGTTTGTAACGGTGAACTTTGCGTTTGTGACTTTATTCTCGCTGGTACTACTGTTTGCATGGGATGGTTTCAGGAAATATCGAAAGACGTTGCTCGTCTTATTCGTTGGCCTTTTCCTAGGTATATTTGTCGAGTATATGGCGTTCAAGCCATTTACCGGTAACGAGCTCTCGACATTTAGTTACAAGCGTGACACTCCAACGATCTACACATGGCTACAACAACAGGACGACATTGGCGTAGTTGCAGAGTATCCTCTCGAGCGGTCAGGTGGTGAGTCAAATGCTATGGCGTACTATCTTTCTATGCAGGCAGTGCACAAGAAAAAACTGTTTAATGGTAATGTGCCGACGACTGCTTCCGAAGATCTAAAAATGTCTCTCAAAGATGTGTCTGACCCGCAGACCATACAGGTGCTTGGTTCCGTCGGGGTTGACGCAGTAGTGATTCATGGAGTTAGCGAGGCAGCGGTGCGTGCAATACCTGGCTTAGAGGTTATTAAGACCTCTCAGCAAGAAAAGTTTAATATCCTTGCCTTTACTCCCTTGGTTACGTATGACCAGGTTGTAATTGCTCGTGTAAAACCGTCGAATACTACACAGTTCCTTGCATTCGAGGATGGTTTTGCGCGTAATGCAACAATTATCAAGTCGGCAGCCGACTGGAATTACGAAGCTCTCAACAAGAGTATCTTGAAGGTTGAGGCAGTGCCTGGCAAGAAAATAGAAACCATATCGCAAACACGCTGCTTTGATATGAAAATCGCTGGTTCAAAAGACACTGCTACTGTTACGATCCTTGCAGATGGCAAAGCGGTAGAGAAAAGAAAGCTTACGGCCAAGTACGAGTCATTCCGCATTACCGCGAGTGATACGATAGTCCTCACGAATGATAAGGGCTATAACATGCAGGTGCGCAACCTAGGTTGTAACTAGATTATTCGATAATTCGTAGCTGGGTGATTGTGGTATTGGTGGGTTGAGTCTTGCGTTCCGTGTGTATGACAAATGGATATTTACTAGATGCTTCAAACTGAATGTTCTGAGGTTTGGTTGTAAGACTGCCTTGCCAGATGGTTCTTCCGTTTTGGACAATGCTTGCGGCCCGATCTTCATTGCTTGATGCTGTGAAGCTGACCGTGACAAACTTACGTGTTGCAGCCTTCGGCAATTCTATGATATCCATACGTACGTCATCATCGACGTTGTAGCGTGCGGTTCCGTCGGCAAGCAGTTCTATCTGAAAATACTGGAGTTGAGGCAGAGTAAGTGCATAGTTGGCTTTAGTTCCCGGCTTAACCATAAAGGAGCTAACAGAATTCTTGGGGTAATTATGATTAAAAAGGAACTGTAGGTTTTGGTTCTGGCGTGCGGCTTGGGCAATATCTGGACGAGCAGTCTCACGATTGGGTGGACGTAGGTTTACCAGGTCAATGCCAAGTGCGCGTAATACAGGCATTGTTTGAGGGTCGTTGATGCCTGCGATACTACGTCTGAGGCCGGCTTGCGGACTATTCGGTAATAAAGAGTTTAGTATCGGTTTGTGGCTGATCTGCTGGTAGGTATAGTAGTCAGAGAGATACGAGCCCTGCGGCAGCTCGTCTAGTGGGTATTCTGCTATAGCGCGAACATCATTATTCTCTTTAAGCCAGCGGTAGATGTGGGGAGTATCAGCACGGTAGTTGTATGTTTTTTGTTGTGCAGTAACCTGAAAGAACGCCAGTTCCGCCACAAGCAGTACGCTAAACAGTCCGTAAATAATGTATCGTTTTTTGCCAGTATGTTTTAGTAGCTTGTCGAGCCCAATGGCAGCAAGAATACCCAGGGCAACGATAGCCAGCATATAGAGTCTGCCGAATACTCGCCAGGTTGGGGTGAGGGCAATTATGAGCTTAGACGGATTATATATATCGAAGCCAGCAACTGTGCTTACGGGTCGCAAGCTCGTCCATATCGATACTATGGCCAGTAGTGCCATGCTCCAGACGGCTATAAACTGTCGAGACTTTGCCTCCTGGTGCCGCTGCTTCGACACAAATGCGCGTCGCCACTGCCAAACACCAATCATCGCCAGCAGTAATACTGTGTATCCCACAAACAATAAATCCTTGGGGTTCAGATACATCAATAGTGTCGCAGAATATATCTGGGCATCTTGCACGATGCTTCCGCGAGCATTCGAGAACACTGCGTTAATTTGTGCGGATTGGGTGAGCTGTATCCATGCGAGTGGAATAAGGAATAGTAAACTCACGATAGTCGCGAGACCAACGTTAGTAAAAAGCTGTATTTTTTCTATTCTCTGTATTTTTGCGAGCCAAAGGCCATGTATTGTGGTAATAATCCAGAGTAGCCCAAGCAGCAAACCCCCGAACAAGATGAAATAGCCATCCATATAAAAGCTCAGCCCAATTGTGACTCCTAGACCTAAGGTGCGTAGGCGGGAGGGTTTCTCGATCAACGCAAGCAGCTGCCAGATAGCAAGAATGAATACGCCACTAAGGAGCCCAGCAATATGGCCCCAGCTTGAAAACACATGGAACGGGGTAAAGGTAACTGCATAGCCCACGAAAAGAGCTGTTAGAGTATTTTTGGTAAGCCAGCGCACCAACCCAAACATACTCAAGCCACAGCTCATGTAGCCAGCAAATACCAGCAAATTCCAGGCAAGTACCTCATTGCTCAAATAGCTGAGTAGCCAGTGAGCACTGCTTGTTAAGATCGACGAAACAGAAACTGGCTGCCAGATAACTTCACCAAGTGGGTAGTTTGTGAAAGGGCTTGCGCTCGGCTTAGGGGAATCAGGATGTGTCCAGTTAGAGTACATGATGCCAGCAGTGTGATCTCCAGGATTACCGAGCACTACTGATCCGGGATTTGTAAATGACGGGCCCATGTACACTGCGGTTGCAACTGTAAAAATCACCGTTGTTACAATCCATCCGACATGTGGTATTCGCGTTAGACGAGCGAAGAAGCTACGAAGTGCATCAAGCATTACTCAAGTATAGCCTCTGAGTAGTCCTTGTTCCAGAGTGGCTAGTTACCAACACGGATGCCGTAGCTCAAACCAAGATCGTTGAGCCAAGTTCGTCCCTCGGCAAGTAAGCTGAATCGTTCGTTGTAGGTCCCGGGCGTGTTTGGTGCAGTAAGCCAAAACTCAAAAGTGCCAACTGCGCCAGGTGCCACACTGGTCTCTTTCATGGCTGCAGGGCGAGTGACACCAATCCAGTTGCTACCCAGCCCAAATACGCTGTTGCGTTCACGGGGGTCGGCCGTACCAACTCGCAAGGGGTTTGCGCCGTTATTTGTCCAGGTGACATTACCGGTATTACGGGCGGTAAAACCTACGTACACTTGTTCGCCGGGGCTTAGGTTGTTCAGATTGCGGGGAGTTGTCTTATTTTGATTGGTGTAGGCGTACTGGGATTGCCATTGCCAGCTGTAGGTATCTGGCGACACAACAATGCCATAGCTCAGACCAACATCATTCAGCCAGGTTCGGCCTTCGGCCACTAGACCAAAGCGTTCATTAAATGACCCAGTATTATTTGCCGTGATCCAAAACTCAAAAGTGCCAACTGCGCCAGGTGCCACACTGGTCTCTTTCATGGCTGCAGGGCGACTATTACCTAGCCAGCTGCTGCCGCTCGCGAATGAACTGGTTCTCTCTAGCGGGTTGACTGTACCAACTCGCATAGGGTTTGCACCATTGTTGGTCCAGGTCATGTTCCCGGTATTACGGGCCGTAAAACCGACATATGCTTTTTCGCCCACACGCATAGTTTGTAGGTTTTTCGCAGTAGTCTTGTTCTGATCAGTGTATGCATACTGAGAATTCCATTGCCAGCTAAAGGTGTCAGGTACAACACGGATGCCATAACTCAAGCCTATGTCATTCAGCCAGGTCCGGCCTTCGGATAGTAAACCAAAACGCTCATTATATGTTCCTGATATATTTGGTGCAGTAAGCCAAAACTCAAAAGTGCCAACTGCGCCAGGTGCCACACTTGCTTCCCGTAAAGTTGCAGGGCGACTTGGACTGAGCCAGTTGCTGCCTTGAGCAAACCAGCTAGCGCGTTCCATAGGGGCGAGTGTTCCAACGCGTATTGGATTGCTTGAATTGCTCCACGTCATATTTCCAGTATTACGGGCTGTAAAACCTACGTACACTTGTTCACCAGGCCGAAGGTTATTTAGGTCTTTTGGTGTCGTCTTATTTTGGTTAGTGAAGGCATACTGGGAGTTCCATTGCCATGACCAGTTGGGTGCTTGCGTAGTGCCAAACCAGTCATTAAACATTCTCCAGAAGTTTCTGTTGCCATAGGCACTACAGCCGTCGCCTGTGCCGTATAGATTATCGAGGGCAGGCGCATTTGGTTGATATGGAGTGTAATTGTATAACGCGGCTGTTGCAGGATTTTCTATAAATACATTCGACCCGCCGCAGCCTGCGTTGGGATTAAACTGTACATAAGCTGTCTGGCCACTTCGGAAGTTAAATAAGTTTGCTTGATGAATATATCGCTGGAACTGTCTAGCTGCATTGTAAACTTGGTTGAAGAAACCGTAGTAGGCTTCGTCACATGCAGCGGTATCTGGGCAGCCATAGCCAGTTGCGCTGCGGTATTGAATTGCCCATGGCCAGTCATCTGTAATGAGGCTTTGTTCTTTTTGTAGCAATACAATAAGAGCTTTTTGACTTACAGAACATGCTCTAGAAACATCATCGATAATTCGGGCAGCTGATTTAACACCACCAAAGAAAGTACCGCTGCAATATGCATCGGCAGCACGTGTTGGGGTATTTTCACTATAGTCCTTTAAACAGGTGTAGGGGGCAGGGTTACCATTCAGCGCACCCCATTCGGCACGAGTGTAGTAACGTCCAGCGCCACCATTCCAGCGAGTTGTGAATTGCGTACCATTGGTATCACATTCAGGGACTTTTGCGTTGAGAAACATCTGTACTTCAGTGACATTCATCGCGTTTCCATCAAAGAAAACAGGGTCATCAATAATTCTTCCAGCTCTAAACTCACTACCCGACAAGGCACTAGCTTGCTGGGGCAAGAGCATGCTAATTGAACTGAAAAACAGCGATCCAATGATTAACAAGAGAGCAGTTCTTGCTATGTGACGAGGCAAGAGCATGCTAGTTAACCTCCACAGACTGGGCGCCTGAACTTCCTTCTGCAGTAGCGGAACTATAAGAAACCACGAGCGACCATGTTCCTGGGCTTAAGAATCCGTCTGATATGTCGATGGGTGCGCATTGAGTATAGGATACATTCTGAAAGCCAACGGAAGTGCGAGAAAGTTTACTGTCACCCTTACTAAAGGTTGCAGTGCATGTGCCTCCTTCTTCAAAAATACCACTTACATACGCCTTAATACTGCCTGTGGTACTTGTTATTGTTGGGGTTACGGCTTTCTTACCTGAGGGAGTTTCAGGACTTGGGTTATTCTGTTCTTGTTCCTTGACGATCCGGTCTTTGTTGGCATCAGCTTCTTTTTTCTCGGTATCGGTAGCTGGCCCATAGTTAATAGTAGGCTTACGCTCAGTCGATGCTGGGTCTGAATCTCGGTTGCTTAGTTCCCATACTGCTACAGAACCACCAGCTACCAAAATGACCAGGGCGCCAGCTATTGCTAGCTTTTTTCGTGAGGTTGTTTTCTTGTTTCGTATCTTCATTCGGTCTTTTTGTTTTGATCTATACACCGGTAATCATAGCATAAGGGTTACGTGAAAACAACCTGCCAAGCATCACGGAATAGGCTATAATTTTAGGTATGAAAATTGCAGTTATAGGCACTGGGTATGTTGGCCTGGTAAGCGGAACGTGTTTGGCAGAACTAGGTAACAATGTACTTTGTATTGATAACAATACAGAAAAGGTGGCGCAGCTAGAAGCGGGTAAAATTCCAATCTACGAACCAGGTCTAGAAGATCTTGTTACACGAAACGTAAAAGAGGGGCGCCTGAGCTTTGCGGCAGAAATATCTCAGGTTTCTGACGCGGATGTGATCTTTCTTGCATTGCCAACGCCTCCAGGTGACGATGGTTCAGCAGACCTGTCATATGTATTGGGTGTTGCCGAAGAGCTCGGGCCAATACTGTCCAAAGACTACACCGTAATCGTCAATAAAAGCACCGTTCCTGTTGGTACGGTAGGTAAGGTTCAAAAGCTTGTTCGTAAGAATGCAAAACACGAGGTAGATGTTGTCTCGAACCCCGAGTTTCTGCGCGAAGGTCAGGCCGTTAATGACTTCCTAAGCCCAGATCGCATTGTGGTAGGAGCTTCCTCTGAAAAAGCTGCTGAAGTAATGCGACAGGTGTATCTGCCATTAGTACGAGAACAGCCAGACCGTTTAATCGTTACTGACCCTGCATCTTCTGAGACAATTAAGTATGCGGCAAATGGATTTCTTGCCACCAAGATCAGCTTTATGAACGCGCTGACTGCTTTTTGTGAAGCAACGGGTGCAGATATAGATGCAGTGCGTCGTGGCATGGGCACAGACGAGCGCATTGGTCAGCATTTCTTATTTGCAGGCCCCGGGTACGGTGGCAGCTGCTTCCCGAAGGATACTCTGGCGCTCGTTAAGATGGCACAGGACGTAGGTGTAGACCTAGATATTGTTACTGCAACTGTAAAAACAAACGAAGATCAAAAAAAGCGTCTCCCCAAAAAGGTACAGGAATATTACAAGGGAGATATCAAGGGCAAGACTTTTGCATTATTTGGTCTGGCTTTCAAAGATGATACCGATGACATTCGTGAGTCACCAGCACTAGTTGTTGTTGATGAGCTTACGGCGCTCGGTGCGAATGTGGTCGCATTTGACCCGCAAGCAATGGACAACGTAAAACGCCTCTACGAAGATAACGAAAGACTCACGTTCGCCGATGATGAGTACGCCGTACTAAAAGATGCTGATGCGCTTATTGTGGCAACAAACTGGAAAGAATTTTCTTCACCCGATTGGGTGAAGGTCAAGCAACTTCTAAAAGAGCCAGTTATTTTTGACGGTCGCAATTTGTATGATCCGAAAGCCATGGCAACGCGGGGATTTTACTATGAATCAATGGGTCGGCAGGTTACGCACCCGTGACAAAAACAGTTCTGATTAGCGGTGGAGCTGGATTTTTAGGTTCTCATCTTGCTGATCACTATTTGGCCGCTGGCTACGATGTTGTGGCTGTAGATAATCTATCAACTGGTAACGCCAACAATGTGGCACATCTGAAGGGCGAACCTCGATTCTTATTTGTAGAAGCTGATATTGTTGATGATTTGCCAGAATCAGTAACAGGCAAACGTTATGACATTATTCTCAATATGGCCTCACCGGCTAGTCCGCCACATTACCAACGACTGAGCTTAGAGACTCTTCGAGTCGGCTCAGAAGGGACTCTTCGCTTGTTAGAGTTGGCGCGAAGTAACGAAGCAAAGTTTTTTCACGCAAGTACCAGTGAAGTGTATGGTGACCCAGAGATTCACCCGCAGCCGGAAAGTTATCGCGGCAGCGTAAACTGCTATGGTCCTCGGGCAATGTACGACGAGGCAAAGCGTTATGCAGAGGCATTGATCTACTCGTATCGTGAACGCTATCCAGACGTTCAAACCTATATTGGTCGTTTCTTCAACACTTATGGTCCGCGTATGGATGCGCATGACGGCCGGGTTGTTTCAAACTTTATTGTGCAAGCTCTGTCAGGAGAGCCGCTGACAATATACGGGGAAGGAACTCAGACCAGAAGCTTTTGTTATGTGTCCGATTTAGTTACTGCCATAACCTTGCTAATTGATTCAAATGAGCACGATCCTATTAATCTTGGTAACCCAGGCGAGTTTACTATTAGGGAACTTGCAGACATCGTGATAGAACTAACCAAAAGCAAATCAGCTATCACAAAACTGCCGCTTCCGGCCGATGACCCCTTGCAGCGCAAGCCAGTCATTGCCAAAGCAAAAGACGCTTTTGGTTGGGAGCCCAGAATAGCCTTGAGAGAGGGGCTGAAGAATACGATCGAGTACTTCGATCAGCTGAGCAATGACTCTAAATAGTTTCCATAGCCACTTTTTGTAAGTGGTTGAGCAAGGGCTCGCAATTGTTCTTTAGTTATATAACCTTCGCGGTAAGCAATTTCTTCTGGGCAGCCAATCTTCATGCCGGTTCGCTTCTCAATAACACTAATGTATTCACTGGCTTCATTAATAGATTCAAATGTGCCCGTATCAAGCCACACAGAGCCACGATCCATCTTTTGTACCTTCAGTTTGCCTTGCTTCAGGTAAGCATCATTAATGCTTGTTATTTCTAATTCGCCGCGATCGCTTGGCTTGATAGTTTTGGCAATATCAATCACTGTATTGTCATAAAAATAGAGGCCGACGACAGCGTAGTTGGAACTGGGATTTTCGGGTTTCTCTACAACCGATAATGCGTTTTGTTGGTCATCAAAGGACACTACGCCATACCTCTCGGGATCCGAGACGGGGTAGGCAAACACTATGCCACCATGAGGGTTGGTGCACTCCTTTAAGCTTTCGTCAAAGTCATGGCCATAAAAAATGTTGTCACCTAAAATCAAAGCGACCTTATCACTGCCAATAAAATCTTCGCCAATAATGAAGGCCTCTGCAAGGCCATTAGGTGTATCTTGTTTGGCGTATTGCAATGAAACACCCCAGTCGCTGCCATCGCCGAGCAGCCGCATAAATTGGTCTTGGTCATGAGGAGTGGTGATAATCAAAATATCTGTGATGCCGGCCATCATTAACGTACTGAGTGGGTAGTAAATCATAGGCTTATCGTAAATGGGGACTAGTTGCTTAGAGATACCCTTGGTTATGGGGTAAAGTCGGGTGCCAGAGCCACCAGCAAGAATAATACCTTTCATCTTTGTGTCTCCCGTTCAATGTATTTTTTGAGATCACTTTTCCAATCTGCGGAAGCGAAACCTGTGGCTTGTATTTTGCCGAGATCTAGTGTGCTGTGCATAGGGCGAGGGGCGGAGTTCGGATGTCCTGCGAAATACTGGGCTGTCGTTATGCTGGTAACACTGCCCTCTGCATTAGCTTTCGTAAAGACTTCATGAGCAACATCAGCCCAACTTATTGGCTCGCCGTCATTGGTAATGTTATATGTTCCGAATGGGGCGCTGGTTGATAGCAGGTGATCAATAGCTCGTGCAATCTCGGTGGTAAAAGTTGGTCGACCAATTTGATCATCAACAACTGCCGGGCTTACACCTTTTTTCGCGAGATCGTGCATGGTACGCACAAAATTTTTGCCTTCACCAACTACCCAGCTTGTTCGGATAATGTAGTGTTCATCAAGTTGTGCTGCCAGTAAGTCACCAGCTGCTTTGCTGGCACCATAGACGCTTAGCGGGCTCAAGACCTCAGCTTCCTTATGGGGTGTCTGTGTTCCGTCAAAAACGTAGTCACTAGAAACATGCACTAGCATCAACTGGCGGGTCCAGGCAGCGTGCACTAAATTCTTGACCGCAACGGCGTTGACTTGCCATGCGAGCACACGACCTTCAGATGTTTCTGCTGCATCCACATTTGTGTAGCCAGCGGCGTTAATGATTACTTTTATGTCGGTCCAGTCAAAAGAATCGACCGAAGCTTGGTCACTAATATCTAGCTGATCACTATCAATAGCTCTCGCTTTTGGGTACTGTTTTGTGAGTGCTCGACCCAGCTGACCGTTGCTGCCAACAATTAAAATGCGTGATTCATCAAGCTTGCTCATACATAATGCTCCGGAAAATAGTCGCGCATGAGTTTATTCTGCCGATCTTTGTTCGAAACAATTTCTTTGCCACCACGAATTGGCCATTGAATATTCAAGTCTGGATCGGCGTAGTGTATGGCAATGTACTGCCCAGAGTAAGCTTTTTCGGCACTCCAAATGCCAGTTACGCAGTAGCAGTACAGAACATCCTCTTCGCTAATGGCTTGCGTGGCGTTACCAATACCATTAGGAATGTAGAGCATCTGAGTGCTATCTAATTCAAAACTGTCGACTTGTCCAAAAGTTTCAGATTCTGGTCTTAGATCCACCATGGCGCAGAAAATTCTACCGGTAAGCGCGCTGACAATTTTATCGTATGGCTCGGCATGAATAGCGCGAATTGTGCCTTGCTTTGAGCGAGATACGCCCAACTGTTTTGGCTGTAGCTTTGGTAGGCCCATTTGTTCCATAGCCTCTGATTGCCATACTTCAGTAAAAGATCCACGTGGGTCGGTGAATATATTGAGATCAAAGATTAGCATGTCTGCAAACTTTGTCTTGTGGACACCTCTCTGGCCTGTTTGGGTAATATCGTCTTTGTTTGTCATGCGTTTCCTCTGTAGTTTGTCGACTCGCGCAGTAGCGTCATGCGTTCTGCAAAAGGAGTCCACCAGTCCTGGTGAGTTTTGTACCATTCAATAGTCTCTGCCAGTCCTTCTTCAAAACTAACGCTTGGTTGCCAGCCCAGCTCATCTTTAATGTAAGATGAATCAATTTCATAGCGCATGTCGTGGCCGGGCCGGTCTTCGACAAATTGTAGAAGACCGGCCGGTTTATTAAGAATCTTTAAGATTGCTTCCGCTACTTCAATACCATTCTTTTGAGTGGCGCCGCCAACACAATAGGTTTTCCCAATGGTGCCTTTGTGTAAAACTAGGTCAATGGCACGGCAGTGATCAGTAACAAATAAATAGTCGCGCACCGCCGAACCGTTGCCGTATACAGGCAAAGGTTTATCCTGCAGCGCATTGGCAATAAAAAGCGGGATAACGCGTCCTGGCGAGTCGTACGCACCATAGTTATTAGAGCAATTAGTGATTGTGTAGGGAAGGCCGTATGTTTCGCCATATGCACGAACAATATGATCACTTGCAGCTTTACTTGCAGCGTATGGGCTGCGAGGGTCGTATGGCGTGAGTTCATTGAACTTTTCAGGGCTATCAAGGCTGAGGCTGCCAAAAACTTCGTCTGTCGAAACATGATGAAAGCGCTTCACCTTATACTTGAGTGCGAGTCGAACTAGCGTCTCGGTACCTAAAATATTGCTTCGCAAGAAAGGCCCAGGTTCAGCAATAGAGCGATCCACATGAGTCTCGGCAGCAAAGTGAACTACCCAGTCAACGCCATTAAGTACTTCGTCCATCTTTTGTTCATCACAAATATCAGTCTCAACAAAAGAGACGCGCTCTCCTAGTTGCTCAAGTCGGGCCTTGTCGCCTGCGTACGTAAGTTTATCGACTACCATGATTTTGTAATTTGGATACTGCTCTGCCATGTAATAAACAAAGTTCGCACCAATAAATCCTGCACCGCCTGTCACCAAAATAGTAGTCATATGGGAAGTATAACAAAGGTAGTGTGACAGATGAATTATTGTATTAACTGTAGCGTACGGGTGTATAGTTATGTCTATAAGTAAGGACACCGTAAATGAACCAAAAACTAAAAAATCAAAATGGAATTGCCCACCCCTTAGTGCTTGTGGCAGTTGTTGGTGCAGTACTAATCATTGGTTTTGTCGGCTATAGAGTTAGCCAATCGGGGAAGACTAGAAGCAATCAAACAAGTGTAGCTCCGCAGAAAAAAACGAAGATCAAACCGATTGATAGTACGGTTACAGAAGCGAAGAAGACACCGAAAGATGAGAAAAGTGCAATTGCCGGCACGTTTGTGCAGCAAAATAATGTAGCATGGCCAGCTGGCCAGAAAGAAGGTTATGTTGGCCTCAATGCTGGCAACGCTGCTGCAAGTGATGTCAGTAAAGTTGAATGGTACCTAGTAAATACGGCGACAAGTGACCTGAGGCACACGGCAGATTCGTCGTCCGTCGGTAATTTGTTCCAGTATAATTGGTCGCTAGAAGGTCTGCCAGCTGGCACATACCGTTGGGTTGTGCGCGTGTATGATACTAATGGTAAGTTCAGCTTTGCGCTAAATAATGAAGGCAATCCGTACCTTGATCAAATGATCACACAAGTAGAGACACTTGGTACGGTCGCAGGTACTTTTGTACAGCAGAATGACATAACATGGCCCCGTGGCCAGCGCGAGATTTACATTGGCCTCAATGCTGGTAACGGAATGGATGTCAGTAAAGTTGAATGGTACATTAATAGCCTAGAAGCAGATGCACTCGCACATTCCGTTACCAGACCGGCAGCGGGGAATCTTTACCAGTTCAATTGGAATGTGCAAGGTTTAGCATCAGGTAAGTATAGGGTGCAAGTTAAGGTCTATGACACGAATGGAAACTATCAGCTTGTTAAAAACAACAACGGTAACACCTATCTTGATACAAACATTGTAAATTAATGCGGAAAGCTAAAAGACTTTTCGGCAATTGCACAGGGTTTGATATCATACTTCCATGATTGTTGTGATTGTTGCCGGAGGGTCGGGCACACGCTTATGGCCTCTTTCTGTTCCCGAATATCCAAAACACCTTCTCAGTATTGTTGGCGACAAGTCACTATTACAGAATACTTTCGAACGTGCCAAGAAAATAACTTCTGTCGATAAAATTTATATCTCAACAGAGGCCGGTCACTCAGATCATGTTAATGAGCAGCTACCAGAACTAAGTAAGGATCAGGTGATTGTCGAGCCAGCCCGACGAGATACTATGCCGTGTATCATGAATGCCTTGCAGTTCATTAGTACCAGGCATGACCCCGAGGAGCCCATCGCCTCTATACATGCTGATCACCAGATTCGTGACGCTCGTGGTTTTGCGCAGGCCATAAAGCGGGCAGGCTCAGTTTCGAAAAAACATCAGCGAATCGTCCTGCTTGGCATGGAGCCAAATCAGCCTGATATCAAGTACGGTTACATTCAAAAGGGTGACGTGTTTGATAGTGATAACTTTGTGCACGAGATAAAGAGCTTTAAAGAGAAGCCAGCCTACGAAATTGCCAAAGGCTATTTTGAAAGCGGTGAGTACTTTTGGAACATGGGTTATTTTGTAGCTCCGTATAACGTCTTTGTGGATAAGATTAAGTCATATGCCGATGACGAGTGGACAAGTCAGTTAGAGCGCCTAGAAAAGGCAAAGACCACAAAAGAGCGCGATGCTATATATCTAGATTTTCAAAAAGAAGCCATAGACATTGCTCTCATGGAAAAAGTGCCTGATCTTTTGGTGATGCCGGGAACGTTTGACTGGATGGACGTGGGTTCATTCGATGAGATCCACCAAGTGACTGCTCGTGATGAAAGCGGTAACGCGGTGTTTGGTGATAATGTACATGTTCTAGATAGTGCCCAGGTTTACGTACGTAATGACTGTAAATCACGTCCGCTGGCAGTGATTGGTATGGATAACGTCGTGGTGGTAAATACCGAGCACGGTGTATTGGTAATGCGTACTGACCAGGCCCAAAAAGTGAAGCAGGTTGCTGAATTACTCAAAAAAAATCCGAAGGAAAAATCATAAGGAGAACTATGCGACGAAAAATTATTGCCTTTGATTTGGACGGAACACTTGCCGAGAGCAAGTCGCCCTTGCCCGACGAAATGTCAGAAATTCTGGACGAACTACTAGGTTACTTTCAAGTCTGTGTTATCTCAGGTGGTAAGTTTGAGCAGTTCCAAAAACAACTCCTCGCCAACCTAAAAGCTGATCCGATAAAGCTTGAAGCACTGCACTTAATGCCTACCTGCGGTACTCGCTATTACCGTTATGATGTGGTCAAAGCCGATTGGCAAATGGTGTATGCTGAAGATTTCACAGAGGAAGAAAAGAAACAAATTGTAGCTGCCCTAGGTGAAGGCTTAGATGCTCTCAAATACCGTGAAGCCAAGCCATGGGGAGAATTAATCGAAGACCGTGGTAGTCAGGTGACGCTTTCTGCTTTGGGGCAGGAAGCGCCAGTTGATGCTAAAGAAGAGTGGGATCCTGATAATAGCAAAAAGCTAAAACTCCGCAACTATGTGGCACAGCGCATTCCGCAATTTGAGGTACGTGCGGGTGGTTCAACCTCTATTGACGTCACAAAACTTGGTATCGACAAGGCTTACGGTATGCACAAACTCATGGACATACTCGAAGTGAGCAAAGAACAGATTTTATTCTTTGGCGACCGTTTGGCAGAAGGTGGCAATGACTACCCAGTAAAAGCTATGGGCATCGACTCGCTTGAGGTGTCTCATTGGCAGCACACTGCAATTGCTCTGCGAGCAGTACTAGCGACCATAGAAAGGAACTAGCGTAGTGGCAGATAGCAATCACCCGACGTATGATCCGAAAGATTTCTCACAAGCTTCTTATGTAAGGCGTATAGAAAAGCCTTGGGGTTGGGAGCTGCACTGGGTGCCAGAAGAGGCACCGTATATGGGCAAGGTCATTCATGTTAATGCTGGGGCACGCTTGTCGCTGCAGATCCATGATGAAAAGCAGGAAAGCTGGTTTCTCATGGCTGGCAAAGCCAAAGTTATTTGGGAAAATAGCAAAGGCGAGCTGACCGAAACAGTGCTGGAAAATGGTGTCGGCTACTCAACGGCTATTGGTCAGAGGCATCGCTTAGTTGGTGTGACTGATTGCGACATTATTGAAGTGTCTACTCCCGAAAAGGGCACTACTTGGCGCTTAGAAGATGACTATTTGCGACCAGATGAAACCGAAGAGCAGCGAAAAGTAGAACGAGCTTAGTTCTCCTTAGAGTCGCGAGCTACGCTGGACACGAAACTTATAATCGCTTTTGCGAAACGCGAGCTAGAGAATTGTTCGGCTTGTTTGCGGACGGCTGCTGGGTTAAAACTTTGGGATTGGAATTGCTGTATAGCCTTTGTGAGTGAGGCTACTGTCTGGTCCTGGAAGAGTAAGCCAGATTTGCCCGGGTTCACGTAGTCAAGGGCGCCGCCTTTGGCAATGGCGATAACTGGTGTGCCAGCGGCCATGGCTTCGACGGGAGCAATACCAAAGTCCTCTATGGATGCAAACAAAAAGGCCTCGTGACGAGCTAAGGCTTCGGGCATTTCTGAGTCACTGACATTAGTTAAAAAAGTAACCGAAGAACCGGCGCGCTGAACAAGGTTGTCATGGTCGGGTCCGTTACCGATAACGGTAAGTGGCACATTTAATTTGGTGCAGGCATCAACTACCACGCTGGTGTGTTTGTGTGGCACTTGGCGCCCCATGGTTACGTAACCGCTCCGTTCGCTCGTTTGAACATTAGCAAAGCGTTCCGTGTCGACCGGTGGCGATATAACTGCAGAATCTCGATTGTAATAGGTTTGGATGTCATCTTTGATATGGTCTGAAATGGCAATAAAATGGTCAACTCGCTGAGCAGCCTCATAGTCTTTGCGTCGTAGCGGTTTTACGAACAGGCGCAAGCCAAGGCGTGCTAGTGGGTTTAAAAAACCAAAGCCAGGGTCAGTAAGATACATCTGATAGTGTCGCCAGTAATAGTGGACAGGCGTAAAGCAATAGGCAATATGCGTCACACCTTTTGGTGGGCGAATATGTTTGGCGTCACCATTGCCAGTGGCGCTGATCACAATGTCAAAGTCTGAGAAATCAATGTTCTTGTACCAACTAATACGGAAGGGGCTAATCAGGCCGGCAAACTTACGTAAGCTGCTAAACGGCCAGTTCTGCAGATAGCCAGTTACCACTTTGTTATCGAGCCGTTTTCGCCATTCGGGCGTGCAGTACGAGGCATAAATTGGGGCGTCAGGATACATGGTGTGTAGCTGTTGCACTACGCGTTCTGCACCGCCGCCGATTATCCAGTCAGCCACAATGGCTACCCTAGGATGTTTCATTAGTTGCCGGAGCCTCTAAAGATTACCTTTATGGTCTTAATCAGGATGGTAATGTCGAGCCAGAAACTCCAGTTCTGTACATAAAAGGTGTCTAGCTTGCGTCGTTCTTCAAAACTAATTGAGTCACGCCCAGAAACTTGCGCCAGGCCAGTTAGCCCTGACTTAACACTCAGTATAGTATGCTTCTTTTCATAGGTATTAAGCTCGGCAGGGATAAGTGCGCGTGGACCCACAAGACTTATATCACCGCGCAGAACATTAATGAGTTGCGGCAGCTCGTCCAGGCTGAACTTACGTAAGAATCGGCCGAGTGGGGTAACTCGAAAGTCTTTAGTCAGTTTATAGCCACCCTTGCGGTACTCTTCCATTAGTTCTGGCTTGCCGGCAATAGCAAAGGCTTCTTCGTCAGTTTTGCCGTCGTACTTGGCGTAGTGAGAGCGGAACTTGTACACGTCGAAGGTGTTGTTAAACCGTGTGAGGCGCTTTTGGGCTTTGCCACGCATAAATACGGGACCTTTGGGGTCAGCCAACTTTACGGCTAATGCCAACAAGATAAGTAGCGGGCTGAGAATAACCAACATTACGCTCGATATCGCGACGTCGAATAAGCGCTTTACAATTCTTCCCCAGCCAGTCAGTGCCGTCTGGTGTACGGCGATCATGGGCATACTACCGGCAAACAGCTCTACTTCAATGTTGCCAAAGAACAAATCATTATTGCCGGGCACAAAGCGGTACGCTGTGTGATTGACCTGAGCAAATCGCAACACGGTATCGTTCTTTTCCTGATCTTTATACAACTCAGTTTGGATAATGCTGTGAACGGGCTCGGTAATTCTATCAAGTGCATCAGAGAAGTTCTCATAGTGTTTGAAGCCAGGAATTTTTTTACTCACAATTCCGATTACTCGTTGTCCGGTTACTTTGGTGTTGGCAATTGCCTCGGCGATTTCTACAGAACGGTTTGTATCACCAACTAAGAGCACGTTACTTACACCGATTCCAAAGGCGTACAAGGTGTGGCGCGCCATTCTGGCAAAAGCACGGAATAAGACAAGAAACGTAAAGGCGATGATGAGGCCATAGACTGGAACTAGGCGGGCTGGTACCAGCTTCCCGTCAGTTACAAAGTTGTAACCAATCATAACGAGAATGCCTAATACCGAACCAACAAAAAGACGGCCAACTTCTACAAAACGTTTCTCATAGATTTTCTGGGTGTAGAGGCCAATAAAGCCGTGCACGATAATCCAAAAAGGTAGCACGCTGAATAGCGCCAAGAAATACTCGCGAGCAGATATGGCCTGTAGCAAGGACCGGCTGTCGAGTTTTACACGCAGAATGTATGCCAGGCTAAAGGCTGCAAGCAAGATTAGGAAGTCGCCAACAATAAGCAAAAGGGCATAGCCAACAGCTGCGTTGTTTTTCATATCCTTATTCTACCAGGTAGGACCAGATTTTGATGTCCAGTCAGAACCGAGGATGATGATGTAGTCTGGGCGAGGTTTGCTAGCAGTTGTACTGTTGCTGGCTGGTGCGGTGGTGGTTATCTTGCTCTCTAGCGGCAGTACGTTGCCAGGTAGGTTGGTACCGATGACTGTTCCAAAACGAACGGTCAAAAATCTTTCGGTAAATGACTTATCGGCGTCTTTGTTGACCTTAATGATCATGGTCTTGGTTTGGCTTTCTTTGGCCGATTCTTTCTCGAGTACCTTATAGCCATAGCCGGTCATAACATCACCCACAAAGGTAGCTACACCTTCTCGCTCGCTGCCGTTATATACAGCTATGGTAGGTGCTTCTTTGCGCAGGAAAGGATCTATCATATTAGTGCGGGCAAAGGCACGGATCTCGGTGTTGTCTGTGAGGCCTAGCACTGGTCGCACAATCGACTGCCCAGCGGCTTGGCCGGTGGTCATGAGGGCTTCACCATCTTTGGCAAGATCAAGCGACTTAATATTGTTGTCGAGCATGTCCTTGGTTTTGTCAAAGACGGCACGAGCTTCGTCCAGTGATAGGTCAGTGCGAATGTTCTTTTGTACGGCGTTCGCTAAGCTATTGAGTCGTACAGGGTTGGCTACAATGCCGGCGCTGGTAGCTTTCTTGCGCATGCCAACCAGCAAACGACGTTGGTTTTCGGTACGGTCAAAGTCGCCGCGTGCACTTCCATGGCGAGTGCGCGCATATTGCAATGCTTTATCGCCATTCATCGTCTGTGGTCCTGCCTGGAAGCGCCAGCCAGTGAAGCCGTCGTAAATTGTTTCGGGCACAGTCACGTCTACACCACCCAGTGCATTAACAACATCCCGGAAGGCTTTATAGTCGGTGAGAGCATATTTATGAATAGGCACGCCAGTGACATTACGTATGGCTGCAATCGTAGCCTTGATTCCTTCATCTTCTGCTGCGGCCAAGTCTTTGTCGTTATACAAAGCCTGTTCTTTGGCGCGACTAAAGACGCCATTGATCTTGTAGTTGTCGCTGCCTTCGTCCACATAGGTATCTCGAGGAATACTCAGCAGGGCGGTAGATTTGTTTTGTAGGTCGATGCTGGCGATCAGCAGGGTGTCGGTAAGGTCAGGTGCTTCGTTCTCGGCGCCACCACGGCCAAGCAGTAGGACATTCAGGCGGCCGTCGCCTTCGGTATTGAGGTCTTCTGGTCGAACATTATCATTCAAGGCTGCTGAGCTGCTGTTGCCAATGCCGCGACCAAAGACTGAGTTGAGGAAGTTATAAAGCCGATAACCTAAAAGACCGCCGAGCACCAACGCAATAATTCCGAGGATAAAGAAGACCTTAAACTTCCGAGATCGATTTTTCCACCATCTGCGGATGCGTCCTGGTTTTTTCTTTTCTTTGTCGCCACGTTTACGGCCACGTTGGCGTGATCGGTTGGGTGGAGCTGCTAATTGGTCGTCAAACACATCAATTTCTTCCTGGTCAAAGTTGCCAATACTACTTACGGGGCCAACTGGTTCTTTGGCAATTTGTGACTCAGCGTCAATAGGTCGGCGGTGGTTTGCAATCGGTCGTCTAGGTGCACCAGATAAGGTACTGGCCGGCCGATAATACTGCGGTCCAGGGAGTTGTTGAGTGCGTCGGGGTACGAAACCGTCTACTGAATTATGAGTACCTGACGCCCGTCTTTTTTTGAAGCGGTTTGTTTCGGGCATATGTAGCAAAGTATACCACAAAAAACACTGAAAATTGGCTGAAAGACACGCTTATTAACAGAGGTAGCACGAATCTGATATACTGTAGTTACGTTAGTACAAAAAACAAACATACCAAGTCAATATGAAACGTGCCAAAAAACTCACTAAAAAGCAGCGACGACAGGCGATTCAGTTTGCTGAATACATGGTCAGTGGTGGCGCCTTTTTTTGGACAGGCTACGTCGTTTTCTTCATTGCCGACAAAGGTTTCGGTTGGGATTTATGGTGGGCTAAACTAACTGCAAATATCAGTGGTTGGATTGTAAATTATCTTTTGCAGCGCTATTGGGTCTTTAATAGTAAGCGTCTCAGTAAGCACCAGACCCAGGTCACCGAACGCTACATTTTTATAACATTAGTTAACTTCCTACTTGATTATATTATTGTGGCAGCCTTACAGTCAGCCGGCATTACACCATATATTGGTCAGTTTGGCTCAGCAGGCTTCTTTACTGTCTGGAACTATTTCTGGTATCGATTTTGGGTATTCCCAGAGCACACTCATCGTCATAAGCGACATGCAACGGTTTAGTCATGGCAGAAGTAGAAACAACCATTAGACCTACTAAAAAACAGCGTGAAATCCTGACATATATAGAGGAGTTTATTGGCGCGCATGGCTATAGTCCCAGCTACCGTGAAATCATGAAGGGGCTTAATTATACTTCGGTTGCTACCGTGTCGTTGCACGTCAACAGCCTGATAACCCGAGGTCACTTGCGCAAACGAGACCACTCGGCTAGATCAATCGAAGTCGTTAACCCCGGTGAAGCGCCCAAAATAACAGGCAACCAAGTAACTGCCAGCCAAGAAAAGTGGCTTGTAAAACAAATAGAGCGACATTTTAGTGAGCTCGAGCAATCGCCACGACCAGCCCCTGAACAGTTGGATAGTTTGTATGTGTTGGTCGGTGCACTAAAGGTGCTTGGTCTGGATGGGGCGGCTCACTCTTTTATTCCTCGCCTCAGTACGCTTAAAGACAAATCAGTGAATCCAGCAGACAAGTAGCCGGTAAGCGCGGTATAGACGTATACTGATAACAATGATTGAAATTATTCAGGCCATACTGCTCGGGATTGTCGAAGGGCTTACCGAATTTTTGCCAATATCTAGCACTGGCCACTTGATTGTTGCCCAAGATCTTATTGGCTATAAAGATGTGGCTGAGTTATTTACGGTTGTCTGCCAAATGGGAGCCATTGCGGCCGTAATCTGGCACTACCGCCAGGATCTATTCGAAAAAACAGCTGGCGCGCTGCGGGGTGAGAAAAAGACATTGTTCTTCTGGCGCAACTGGATTGTTGCCACAATTCCGGCGGGCGTGATTGGCCTACTGTTCAACGATGCGCTGGAGCGTTTTGTGACAGTAAAAAGTGTAGCTATATCTTTGATCATAGGTGGCTGCATCATATGGCTGATCGAGACAAAACACACTGCAAAAGCCTCAAAATCTCGTCCTCAGTTTGAGCACCTTACCATGACCCAATCTATTAAAGTTGGACTGTACCAGATAGCCGCTCTCATTCCTGGCGTCTCGCGGTCTGGCGCAACTATTATGGGGGGTCTGCTCAGCGGTTTAGATAGGGTAACGGCAACGGCTTTCTCGTTTTATCTGAGCATCCCAATTATTGTCTTGGCGGGTACCTATAAACTGGTAAAAGAAGGCGACAAGATCAGTCAGATCAGCGGTGGCTCGACGGCATTATTGACGGGTGTGGTGGTGTCTTTTGTATCAGCGCTACTAGCTATTAATTGGTTACTCCGTTATGTGGCCAGCAATAATTTTAAGCCCTTTGCTTACTACCGAATCATCGCTGGCGTAGTCATTTTGATCGTGCTGGCATTCTAGTAAAAAGTACTACATATAGCGTAAGCAGCACGTGATACACTACTAGCACTTAACAAACAAAATGCTGGAAGACAGGTGAAAATCCTGCACTGTGCCGCAACGGTAAGCTACGAAAAGTAGATAAGTCCGATCTAGCGATAAAGACTTCCGAGCAGGAGCAGCGCTAGTTTTTTGGCCCTCGCATTCTGACGGAAGACGAGGGTATTTTTATGGCCGTAGCAGCCGCAGAACAAACACGCAGGATAGAGTCGTCGCTCATGCCTATAGAGGCAGTAGGGCAACGGTTTATTTCTGCAGATGAGATTCCCGAATTAGCAGAGTCTCGCGCATTTGAGCGTATTGCTGCTGATTTTTTGCTCGATCAGGCGATGGAACCACTTAGAGCTGGAGACTTCGACCAAGTGCGTCCGGCAGCCGATGCTCTAGGTACGGCTTCCAAGTATGTCGAGGCCTGCAAGACCTATGGCAAAGACAGTATGATCGCCCAGACACTACGGGACGGGCTTGATCTTGACTGTCGACGACTGTACGCCGAGGCCGAAAGTAAGCTGGCGGCTGAAGTTTTCCCGGAGATTGAACAGCAATGGGACTTTGAGTATCAAGACTTCTTTTCGCATGGGCAGAGTCTATCCGAGATCACAGATAATGGCATTTCTGCAGTTGCCACGCACGAACAAAAGCTTCGTCGTAGCAACGAAAAAGTAGAAGAAAGTGGTACCTATCGCACGATTGGAAAACTCATCATGGGCAGCGGTATAGAAATTAAGCCTGTCAAAGATGAAGTAAGTGTTATAACCACCTCGCAGTGTAGTGACGAGTCCATTGAGCTTTACAAGCGCAAGCCAGACGGTGATTTTGGTGGTGAAGTGCCCGAGATTGAGAAAATGATGATTCGTGGTGTGCGGTTTGACCGTGCACATGGTAAGCGATACGAGATGCAAGTTGCCTTACCTGGCATTCATATCACGAACGAAATTGTAAATGAGGCCTATCAAATCATGGGCGTCACAGAATCAGGCAGCATGCTCGACAAAACTGCAATTCATGGAACCCAGATTGTTACCGAAGGTGATTTTGATATCTTAGAGTTTGTTGAACTGCTTGATATGCTGGCGAGCCAGGCAAGTGGCCACACAATCTTTATGGGTATGCCGGTTGATGCCGACAGGACGATTAGTCCGATTGACTACGCGCTGTTTGCTCAGCAATCTGAAAACAAGCAAGAACAGCAAGCCATGCGCGCCCGCCGCTTGCGCGAGCAGCTGATTGATTGGGAAATGGCCGGTGTCGATCACTGGGTGGCGCAAAAAATGGTGCAAGATCACGTTACCAAAGAGTTACACAGCGTTGCCAGGCAGGATCCATATAAAGCCGCGGTTATCTTTGATGCGAAAACAGCCCAGGGATATACAGAGGTTGCCCACCTGATGTCATTGGGTCTGTACGCAGAGGCGGACGAGCGACGCGTACAGGTTGAGCTGACCGCGTCGACTGTACGTTTTTGTGAAGGACGTTCATGTGGGCTCGAGGAAGTCGAGCTGACTAGTCAACAAATGAAAGAACTGGGTATTGAGTCGACCTTGGGTTATAAGGTAAATAAAGATCTTGAACGAGCTTGCAAAGGTTGCGGCAAGAAATCCATACTGTATTTGCATAATGCTTCAGAAGTCCAGAAGCGATGCACAAATAAAATGTGCGGCGCGAAAGAGACTAAGCGAGCAACCAAAGGAACAAGCTAGTTATCAATGGCAATAACTGGGCGGCTTATGCTTTCCAAAGTGCCGACTGATACACTGGTAACATGCCAGACTTAGAAGTAGTACAAAGACCTGCCCATCTGCCAGAGGATGCCATGTGGGTCGCCCGTACCACCGCCCATGAACTCACGGGGCAAGACTTTACTGAGCCAGAGAATGTTGATTACTTACATGCACCTCTTGATGTTTGGATAAGCGAGGATGAGCTTGGTCTGCGGACCGACGTAAATGTTAGACAAGAACCAATGAGGGGAGAGCGTTTGTTACGATTGCTCAATCACATAGCTCCTTTTGGCAGCGATTCTCAATATGCTGGTTCACACAAGGACGCGATCTTTGGCACGATCGATGACTGGCTTCTTGTATATGGTTTAAGAAATGGAGAACGAAGCAAGGAAGCAGAAAGACTTATTAATAGGCATGCAGCTATTGGACCACCCTGGGATGAGTTTAGAGAGAGTGGCGACGACTTTATTCGGGCGCTCCAAGCGCGTGAACAGCCAGAAATCGGTGTAGTACTGGAAAGCCCTGACTCTCTAGATGGTGTATACGCTATAGCAGACCTTGAAGTTGTTCGCAGTGATTGGGATGTTGATGCCACTACAGGTATGCTGAGTTTTAAGCACGGTAAGTGGGGCGAGGCAGTTGAGGCTCTGGAAATTTTAGGCATACCAGATGCTGACGAACGATTGAGTAGCCGTTTTCGTGAGGATCGAGCAAAGAGGTTGAAAGTAGCTCTCGAATGGCCACGCTCAAAAGTCGTAAGACAGTTTACCGAGTGGGATTTGCCACGCAAACGTGCCTGGTTAGCCGAAGCCACGGCATTTATATTTAAAGATCTGTTCCAGGTTGATTTGTACGGTCAAATTGCGGATGATCTGTTCCTTCCTTTGACTGTCGATGGTAAGGAGTATGCATACAACAGACTTTACTATGGAGAAGATCTGCAATCTACTTGGGACGATGCCAAAGCTGTCGATTCGGGCAGATATAGCGCGCGTGTAGTCGACTTGCATAACAGGACTTGTGTTATCCCTCCGGGGTGGTCATTAAACACTAATTTGCAATTGCACGGAATGAATCCCTTGATTGCATGGCGCCACGGAGAAAGACGACGTCAGTTTGTGACGGGACAAGAAGGCCGCGACGGCAAGACGGTGTATGACGCTACCATGGGCGCCTTAGCAGTTGCCTATTTTAGCCCCGAGGTTCTTGCTGACCACGACCAATTCCGTGGCATAGGTCGCCGCGGTCGGCAGCTTATGGGAGCAGCCCAGATACCGCTATTAACATTGATGCACAGAGGTAAACTAGCAAAATCTGACTTTGTGCAGGGTATCGATGAGCTGGTACGAGCTGCATGATTAAGCGCATAGGAATTTTTAGCGGGAGTTTTGATCCAGTGCATAAAGGGCACATAGCTTTTGCTTTGGAGGCTGCTAAAACAGCCAAATTAGATAAGGTTTATTTTGCCCCAGAAATTAAGCCGCGCCGCAAACCGCATGTGACTCACATTGCGCATCGCTTGGCTATGCTACAGCTTGCTGTCCGTTCGCAGCCAAAACTAGGAGTCCTGGAGTTACCAGATAAATACTTCCTGCCCAAAAACACTATGGCCAGGTTACGCACAAAGTTTCCTGATGATACGTTAGTGCTGTTATTAGGCTCTGACTTGTTTGGACACCTGGCTGAACACTCTGAACAATGGCCGCATGTGGAGTATCTACTTAGTGAAGTAGAGCTGGCAGTATCGGTACGTACCACAGAAACAGATCAGCAAATACAGGACCACCGCGTTGGTTTGCCGGTACAGCCCAAAGGCTTTCATATTGTCCACAACCATCATCCGATCGTGTCATCTGCGAGTATTCGCCAGGCAGTCATGACGCAGCAGTCGGTTGAGGGTTTGTTGCCGAGCGTAGCTGCGTATATCCGCAAGCATTGGCTATACCATGATGTTGCGACGGCAAATAAGAAAACTCTCCGCTGATATTACTCTTCGTTTTCTGGGTCTACCAGGTGTTTGTCGATATGGGTTTGCAGATCAATCAGATGCTTTTCACGGTAGGCTTTAAATTCAGATTTGTTAAGTCCGTTACGCCGTATAAAGGTACTGATCTTTTCGCTACCAATATAGTGCGGCATCATCACATACGCTGCACCCTCTGCGTATAACTCGGTGGCATGTTCTGCTCTGTCAGAAGAGCACACAAACACAGCACTAGGATTATGTGTGTTCAACCAATGTGCTAAAAAGTGGTTGGTTTCGCGGTCTGCAATGGTTGAAACAACCAGCTTAGATTTGGATAAGTTAAGTTCATCCAACAGCTCTGGGTCGGTCGCATCACCATACAAATAGTTCACTTGCTGACGTTCAAGGTTATCAATGTTTTCTGGGTCATAATCGACAACTACAAACTTCTTTTCCATATTGCGGAACGTTTTTATAAACTCATGCCCACCTTTTCGGTAGCCGAATAACACGATTGGATAGTTTGTAGAGCCGCCGCGATGCTCGACCATAGTCATTTTGCGCTCAAATAGTCGCAAGTGTTTTTCGAGCTTAGTGTACAAAACGTTATCGTACTTGATCAGATAGGCTGATACGGCAAAGGTGATAAGTGCAGTCAGGGTGAGCGTAGCCGAAACTTCGTCGCGCACATACCCAGAAGCAACGGCAGCAGCCAGGAATACTAAGGAGAATTCACTGACCTGACTCATGGCGACAGCTGCCTTAAAGCTGGCGCGTTTGGTGTATCCCAATCCCCCCATGCTGACCAAAACAGTCAGTGGTTTGATGATGATCACAATTAAGCTGAGTGCGATCGCCGGCAATACGACCTGACTGAGTTTGCCTGGAGCCATAGTTTGACCCAAGGTAATAAAGAAAATAACTAAGAAAAAGTCACGCAACGGTTTTAGTCGTGATGCCATCTCGCTACTATATGGGAGGCCGGCAAGACTGACGCCGGCGAATAGGGCGCCTATTTCGATTGAAAAGCCAGCCTTTGTAAACAAGAGAGCAAAACCTAGACCCCAACCGAGAGAGAATAGGAGAAGTAGTTCTTTGCTTCTCTCCAGTGCTTTTGTAAGCCGTGGCACCACATACTTTACCAGTACATATAACAAAACGATCAGGCTGATACCGCGTACACCAAGCTGCACAAGGGTAGTTAGGGTATCTCCCTTGTGTGACTTTGCAGCCAGACCTATCTTGGCAACGGTGGCCACCACATCTTGTAACAGCAATACACCTATGGCAATTTGTGCATACAGGCGGGTCGTCTCTTTCTTATCATTAAGAAGCTTAACGATAATGATGGTACTACTCATGGCTAGCCCAAGTCCCACTACTAACGATTCGGTCTTGCCGTAGTCCAGCAGTCTACCGCTGGCATATCCCAGTGCCGTAATAGTACTAATTTGCACCAGAGCTGTCGTAAACACTGCCTTACCGACCCGTGAAAACGACTTAAGACTCAGATCTAATCCAATAATGAATAGCAACAGCGCTACGCCCATGTCGGATAGACCACTGAATGAAGCATCGGCATGGATAAGTCCAAAAACCGTTGGCCCTGCCAAAATACCAGTCAGAATATGGCCAATAATGAGGGGCTGACGCAGGGCACGCATAAATAGAGCAATAGCTGCTCCCAGTGCTATGACAAGGCTAATCTCATTAAAGACCGACGAATGCATACGGTGGTTTTACCTAGCGTTTTTTAAGTGGTTTGGTACACATGCCCACCAGCACGCCGCCCAATACTAACAGAGCTGCTCCGAACCCAACCAACAAAAGTTTGATGTCGTTGTTGCCCTGAACGATACCAATCAGAATAACTGCACAGCCTCCAAATAAGATGCTTGCTGCAGCAAACAAACGGTTTGTGTCGCTTGCGCCAGATGTTTTCTTCTTAGTAACTGCTTTTTTTGCTGTTTTCTTTGCCATAGTTGCCCTTTTTGTTTGTTTACGTGAATAGGCACAGTATACAAAAAGTAGTTGACATGGGCAACATGCTTATGGCAAAATCGATTCATTCTTTGCGAGAAGACGTGCAAACGCGCTCGTACATAGAAAAACAAAAATATCAAAAAGATGCTAAAAGGTTTGAGACTCCTTTTAGTGTGTCATGTGAGGAATAGGACAATGGGCATAAAAGTAAAAACAATAAGTCGGGGATATATAGTGGAAGTTAAAGTTAAGCGACCAAGCTGGGCGCAGTTTTTGCAGTACTAGGTTTACTCGTTTTGCCCTAAGGTATTGGCGGGCATGCGAGACCTGCCAATCTGCATTGACATAGATTACAATACGGTTATGGGTAAGTATTCGGTATATCCGAAACGACGTGACAAAAGGCTATGGATAGTAGGCTTACTTACTGTCGCTATTGTCGGGGTCAGTGCCACCAGTTTGTATTACCACAAGCGTCTACAAGCAGCGAAGTCTACAGCTGCCGTGGCAGTTCAAAAACCAGTCCAAGCTGAGCCTAAAAATATCGATGGACGATACTTGCTGCATGGGACAACCACGTGGTCACGGGGTATCGAACAGACGAGTCGGCGCCGCGATGGCAGCTATGATTACGCACAGCCGTTCGGCCAACTTTCGACCTTTGAGGCTGACAAATATGATGCCTGGCTCACGAGCTTTGAGTGTCCCATAACTGATGCTGTTGTTCCGTTCCGGACGCAAGTGGACAATTTGTTATTTAACTGTCGACCAGAATTTCTACCTGAGGCTACCAAGTATTTTGATATCTTTAGTTTGGCTAATAATCACACTGGTGATCAAAACGGCGCCGTTGGCCTAAAAGAGACGCGCGATTATCTGCAAAAGGCCGGTGTGCAATACTTTGGCAACTTTGACCCGGCAGTCACCGACGATATATGCGAGGTAGTATCTTTGCCGGTACGAGTTACGAAGTCGAACAAAGAGGCAGAGCCGGCGCAGCTGCCTGCTGCACTGTGTGGGTGGCATTACTTTATGCGTCCACCTGCCGAGGGTGAGCTAGAAGTCATGCGGCAGTACGCAGCGTCCATGCCAGTTTTTGCTTTTGTCGAAATGGGCGCCGAGTATCAGGCAACGGCGAGCCAGCAGCAGCAAACCATAGCTAAAGCGATTATTGATGAGGGTGCTGATTTTGTGATTGCTAACAATCCACATTGGGTACAAAACACTGAGGTTTATAAAGACAAACTTATTGTCTATGCGACAGGTAATTTTATCTTTGACCAACTCCAGCCCGAAGAACGACGCAGCGCCAGTATAGATGTTTCCATGCAGGTGGCGTACGACCAAAATAGCGCAGCCTGGTTAGAACTTGGAAAATCATGCAAAGTTTTTCAGGACGACTGTCTGCAAAAAGCGCAACAGCAAAAACTACAAAAGATTCGTCCAAAGTTCACATTCGGTGTGATTGCTGGCCAGGGCGGATACCAGGTACAGACACATCGAGCAGACCCAGCGACCCAGACCGCAGTTGAGCAGCGCATGAACTGGCAGCAAACCCTCGAACAACTCCGTCGCTAATTGCTAGGATGTGACTATTTATTGGGCTCGAACTGTGATTTCCAGGCGACCGAGAAACCCAGCGCAACTGCGTAGGGTAATGCGTGGTTTCGAGAACGCTCTTTTAGTTCGGTGGTTTCAAACTGGATGTTATCAATTTCTACCATATGAACGTATTGACGGTACCCTTCGATAGTTCGCCATTCTTTACGCAGCTTATCTGTACGTAACCAGCTTTTGCCAGCAATGCGTGAATACAACCATAAGGTCGCTACGCTAACAGCACCATAGAACGGAAACAATACCATTGCAAAAACACCTGCAAACAATGTTGACGTGGCTATAAGGGCGGCCACATTCTCAACGCTGACACCCTCAGACTTTAAGCTAGAAACCACTAACAATGAACAGGGAAAGATGAGCGCACCAATAAAGTTAAGTACCGCAACCCGCCGAAAGTAACGGCCAATACTAGGTTGATGTAGAAAGCTACGTTTGACGAGGAGATTTTGTACATTTGATTCTACAAAAACCCGGTGGTAGCTAAAGAAGGCGTAGTTAATCGCTACACCAGTATTAATAACTCGTACCAAGTACGCTTCATGATCTTTCAAGCCTGCAGGTGGTTTTTTAGCTACGGCGACGAGCCCAAGATCGCCGTGTTTCAAAGTGATAAAACCCCGCTGTTGTAGGTCGAGTAAGGTGGCCACAATTTCATGTTTCTGTAGCTTGGTGTCATACAGATAGCCAAGTTCAGCTGGCGATAAATCAAGAGGCGGCTTGAACTCGGTAACTATGGTGCCTCGCTTCATATTTCGTTGGTGAATTGCTCGACGAATAGCCTTGGCTGCAATGATAAGCAGCAAAATAGCTGGTCCATAAAACACCGCAAACAAAACTACAAAGGCTGGAAAGCCGGTCAGAGTAACATCAGCAAAAGACGTAAGCGCCATGCCACTAGTGTACTAGATTACTGGCCAGCGTTTTTGATAGCTTCGTCGATAAGCTTTGAAAATTCTTCTAGAGTTGTTGGGTTTTTGTCGAGTTTCTTGCCTTGCAAAAAGAATGTTGGGGTAGAGCTTACACCCTGCTTGGTACCTTCAGCATAATCAGCATTGATGACTTCGTTAACAGCACTGCTGGCAAAGTCTTTCTTGTACTGATCTGGCTTCAGACCAATCTGAGTAGCATAGCCTTCAAATAGGCTGGTGATACTACCGCTAGATTTCCAGGAGTCTTGTTGTTCGTATAGGATGTCGTGCATCTCCCAAAACTTACCTTGGTTACCGGCTGCCTCTGCTGCTCGTGATGCAGCTCGCGCGTTCTGGTGAATTTGGCTGAGAGGGAAGTGTCGGAACTGGAACTCAATATTGTTCTTATACTTTTCTTTCACTTGTTGCACAACAGGGAAGAAAGCGGCACAAGCAGGACACTCAAAATCGCCGTATTCAACCAGGCTCACCTTCTTTTTATTCTCGCCGTAGACGTGGTTGCTTAGTTTGCTAGTATCGCCACCGCCATTATTGCCACCTTCATCTTTTTTTGAAGTTGCTGCATACACACCGACCATACCAAGAACACACACTAGTAGAATGATAATAAATCTCTTGCTCATACACTCTATAGTACTATAGATCTATGATTACGTTTATTTTTGCCTTGCTATTGGCTGCGCTGACAATTGCAAGCGTATCGTTACAAAAAACTTACAGCCATGTACCCATTAAAGAACTTAAACGACGGGCTCGAAAAGGTGATGAACTTGCCAACGGCTTGTATCGGGCGGTTGCATACGGGGCCAGTCTAGAGGTTTTGCTTTGGGTGATTATCGCTCTCAGTGCAGCCGGCTTTACCGTCGTGCTAGCTGCAGCTTTGCCAGACTGGCTAGCAATTTTTGGCTGTGCGGGTGTGTTGTGGCTCGCCTTTGCCTGGCTGCCCAGTACTCGCGTGACTGAGATTAGCCAAAAGGCAGCGCAACAAGCAGCACCAAGTCTTGCTTGGATTATGGCTAAGTCATACCCAGTGCTGAGTCGAGTGGCAGCCTTTGTGCAGAAGCATCGTCGCTTTACGGTACACAGCGGTATCTATCAGAAAGAAGACCTCGTTGAGCTGCTCGACCGGCAGCAGCAACAACCAGATAATCGCATGACGGCTTATGAACTAGGCATTGTTAAGAGTGCACTAACGTTTAGTGACAAACTTATTCGTGATGTTATGACACCCCGAAGAGTGGTAAAGACAGTCAAACAAACAGATGCTGTCGGGCCAGTGCTTATGACAGAACTACACAAAACTGGCTTCTCAAGATTTCCTGTAGTTGGTGATAAAGCAGAGCATATTGTCGGCACTCTATTCCTGCGAGACTTGGTGAATGTCAAAGGTGGCGGCACGGTTAAAGATCATATGAAAAAGTCGGTCTATTATGTTAACGAAGAAAAGCCGCTGCAGCATGCTTTGCAGGCATTTCTAAAAACCAAGCACCACTTGTTTGTAGTCGTGAACGGCTTTGAAGAGGTCGTGGGCATCATTACAATAGAGGACGTGCTAGAGCAGGTGGTTGGTAAACAAATCGTTGACGAGTTTGATAAGTACGAAGACTTGCGAGCAGTGGCAGCACTGCAGGCCAAGCAAGATGCCAAGCAACATACGCATGCCCCTGAAGCACTAGCAGATAAACCTGCATCTAACCCAGAGATCGACGACGCTAAAAAGCCTACCGAATCTGATCAGTAAATCTTCGGTTATCGTGCGATATTATTGTATAATAACGTTAGTATGATCTGTTTTAGCAGCAATAATGACACAAATAGCCGGGTCGGCAGCATGGCCACGGTGACTTTTGCTGCGTAGTCGACCCTGAAATAACCAGATCAATCATTAACCCTCTAATTACAAATATCAAAGGAATTTCATGCGAACACTAGCTAAAGATGTTGCAACCAGTAAAGAAAAAAAAGTAACTATTCAGGGGTGGATACACAAAAAACGCCTACTCGGGGGACTTAACTTCATCAATGTCCGCGATCGCACCGGCCTGACGCAGGTGTTGGTAGAAAAGGGCGAAGAAGTTGAAAAGCTCCGCGGCATGCAAATTGGTTCTGTCGTAGAAATAACGGGCACCGTCCTTAAGGATGAACGAGCTCCTGGTGGTGCAGAGCTGCACGATCCAGAAATCACGGTACTTGTACCGGTTACTGACGAACCACCTATTGAAATCGATAAGCCCATCAGCCATAAAAGCGAACACCTGGACACGCTTTTTGATCCAGAACTACGTCCGCTCAACTTGCGCAACCTGCAAGAACAAAAGATCTTTAAGATCCGAGCTAGCCTAACGCGCTACATTCGTGACTTTTTGCACAAACAAGAATTCATCGAAATCGACACACCAAAACTTTTAGCCGAAGCTACTGAAGGCGGTGCAGAAGTTTTCCAGCTAGACTATTTTGGCAAGACAGCAACATTAGCCCAGAGCCCACAGTTCTATAAACAAATTATGGTTGGCGTGTTTGAGCGCGTCTATGAAATTGGCCATAGCTACCGAGCTGAACCGAGTGCAACCACCCGCCATATCACCGAGCTCACCATGCTCGATATCGAAATGGGTTTTGTAAAAGATCACGATGAAGTGCTCGACATGGTTGGCAATATGACCCAGTACGCTCTGCAGCAAGTCTACGCAGAACATGCTGACGACCTGAAGTCATTGAATGCACCTGAGCTGAAGCTACCAGCTGACGGTAAGATCCCACGCTTTACCATCGCCGAGATTCACGAGATGTACACCAAAGCTACCAAGACAGACGTAACTGACGAGAAAGACCTTACGCCAGACGAAGAACGCTGGATTTCAGAGTATGCTCGCAAGCAACTCGGCACCGATTTGGTATATGCCGTGCGTTTCCCACTGGTTGCTGGTAAGTTCTATCACAAAATGGATAAGGAAGATGGCACTGTATTATGGGGAGACCTGCTATTCCGCGGTCTAGAAATTGCTACCGTCCCGCTTCGTGAAAATAACTACGAAACAATGCTGGCACAAATGAAGGCCGCTGGACTTGATGTTACGCACGATGGCTTCAAACACTATCTGCAGGCCTTTAAGTATGGCCTGCCACAACATGGTGGCTGCGGGTTTGGTATCGATCGTTTAGTCCAGAAAACTATTGGACTAGCCAACGTTAAAGAGGCTACCCTCTTCCCACGTGATATTAACCGCCTCGCACCGTAATGCAGAATCGCATAGCAGCCTTCAAGCAACACGTTCGCGCCGAGGCTGCTAACCCTGATTTTGTGCACCACAAATGGTTTGTGCAGTGGCATTTAGAAATCGTCGAACGGATCGCAAAAGAACTACTCGAGGTCTATCCTCAAGCTGATCCTGATCTGGTTGAGGTGATGGTGTGGCTACACGACTATGGTAAGATTCTGGACTTTGCAAACGAGTATACAAAGACTCTCGAAGCTGGTCCACCGAAACTGGTTGAACTTGGTTTTGATCCGTCGTTTGCTCAGAAGGCTACAGACTACATAGAAATACTCGACAGTAAAACCGATATAGACAAGGCGCCTATTGAGGTGCAGATAGTCTCATCCGCAGATGGCTGTTCTCATATGGTTGGGCCCTTCATGTTCACTATTTGGCACGAAGGAACCGACAAAACTTTTCCTGGCAAAACCATGGAAGAGCTTATGGTCATGAACAAAGCTAAGTCAGAAAAAGACTGGAATAAAAAAGTTACCTTGCCAGAAGCCCGAGTTGCGTTTGAAAAGCGCCACAAACACTTACTTGAAATTGCTGGAGAATTGCCAGAACGATTCTTAATTTAGCTTTTGTTTGCGATCAGGCCGGTGCGCTTTTTCTGCGCTGCCACCGCCATGATAAAGATTGCACCCAGTATATAAAATGCCACCAGTACCCAGGTAGCGGCAAAGATGCTGTGGACGCGACTGAGGTATCCAAAGAAAATTGCTAGCGGCACAATGATGATTCGACATAGAGTGCTTACTGCAGAGGCAGCGCCGGCACGAACCGATGAACCGAGGTTATCGTGGAGCAAGCGATTAAATATGACGATTGCAGCAATAAGAACTGTTCCTAATATGAATTGGCTCAGGACAATCATTACGATGTTACGTGCTAGGATCATCCCAAATAGACCACCAAGCCCAATCAGTAGGGCCGCCGCCATTACCCAATACTTGCTAAGCTTTAGACGATCAACAATAAAGCCGCCGGCTCCAATTGATCCGATCACTGTCGCGTTAGCCGGACCGAAGGCAATTAGAGGCGCTACGATGGCTAATAGCCATATCTGGCTAAACTCAAACAGAATGTACTGAATAGTATTTATGGTCACCAAAGCAAGCATAATGGGCACCAATGCTTTGTTATGGATGACGGCTTTGACTGTATTCACCAGGTGTTCACGGATGTGTGATTGTGCTTCAGCTTTATGAAGTTGCGGTTCACGAAAAATTAACAGGGCAACAATCGCTAGCAGCGACATGGGTATGGTAAGGAAGTAGACATGTCGAACACTAAGTGTGTTGGCGATAACTCCACCAATTAGTGAGCTAGTTACTAGTGCAGTGCTGTCGGCAATTTTTATCCGACCATACAATTTGTCGAATAACGAGCTTGAACCGGTTTCTTCTAGGGCCGTGTCGTAGACAATAGAATCGTATGTTCCGGAATAAAGGGCAAAGAAGATGCCCCAGAAAACGCTGGCTACATAATAACTAAACGGTGTGTGACTTAAGCCGCCAATCAGGGCAGTGGTGGCAAGGCAGAGACTTGCCAATATGAGTACACCTTTACGACTCCAACGATCTGCCAAAATTCCCGAAGGAGTTTCGACCAACAACATGACTGCTGAATACAGTGAGATCATGATGCCAATACCTTGGTCGTCAAAGCCAATACTACGCATAAAGATTTTTTCAACGGTATACCAAAACACAAAACCTTGCAGGAAGGCTGCTATATACAAAGGAGTGAGACGACGGCCAACTGACCGAAGGATAGTCGCTTCTGACATATGCTCTTAAGTATACGCTAGCGAGAACACAACGTATGGTTATTTGCAATATTGACGTTATGTACTATAATAGTGTTATGGAGTTCACAGAACTCTGCCCGCACCGTTAGCATCCAGTGACTATGGCGGACACCGAAACAGCATTTGCCCAACCAAGGCAGTCGTAGCCTCGATCAAAAGATAATCGAATCGCGCGCCTCCTGCAGTGACTAAGCAATTCGCATACTAAGGCGAATAAACTTAATCTCTTGCGACCAAGGAGGCGCTTTTGTAATGTTTAAAAACTCAGGCGAGGTATTACCTCGACCCTTTCTTAGAGGCACCCTCGTGGCTGTCGGACTTGGGCTAGGCGCCCTTACGATGGCAGGCTGCGCAGAGAACGGTGGGGTCCCCTATGCAGAAGATATTGTAGGGGAAGCAGAAACAGTCATCATGCCGGGTGTAACCGCAGAGAATGGTGAGCCAGTACGCTGCAAAGTTTTTACCGAGGACGGATATCACCAATCCTGGCTAGCTATGGCCTGTGATTTTCAAGGCACTGCAGTTTTTGAAGAAGAACTGCAGGGGCGGTAACCATGCGAAGTATGGAACGACTAACCCCAAGACGTGCCCTGCTGGTATTTGGCTTGGCTCTGGGAAGTTTAACGATGGCCGGCTGCACTAACTATGAAGGCGAGGGTAACGACTTCGTAGTCCGAGCCACAGTGGAAGATACTACCTGGCAGTCGGTCTGGGCCAGAGTGTACCAGGTTGACCAGGCAGACGGTCGAGCCGCAGATGGTTCATGGTTCGGTGTTACAGGAAATGACGAAGAATTTCATGACAACTGCGATTGCGATACGAGTGGATTCTTTACTGACCGTATGAAGGTCGGAGACGTTTACCAGGACGGTGAAGTGATTTCTCCTGAAGAACTGGCGCTCGGTACTTGCGTTGAGTTTCAGGGCAAGATACGAGATGACCAAGACGCAAAAACTCATCATGAGCGACCTGTGTACGAAGTAGCAACCGTCGTACCTTGTGGATAAAAGAGCTGGTGGATCTGCGACAGACTTTGAGTTGAGAAACTAGCAAAGCTCCTGTCATGCGTCACCAGGCTGATCGGCAAAGGGCACAGGACGTGCCCTTTCTCTTTGTTTGTGCGTGTATTGACAAAACCACAAGCGTGATATAATGAAAGTACAAATTCTAAAACAAAAACACCAAAAGAATTTATGAGCCTACTATCTAACCTCACGCTTGACTACGAAATCTTGGCCGACGACCCAATAGAGATGGGTATTCGTTACGGAAAATCTATTCTCAGTTCTGTTTCGAATACTGTTGTTGCAGCTGAACAATTTGTTGAACAGCAACAGTTCAAGAAGCGTCAAACGGTACCTGTAAAAGTACAGGTTCGTGCTACAGCAGCCAGACGACCACAGGCAGCACAGCGCAATCATAGCTCTAGTTCCCCCCGCCGAAGCTTTATCGATTATTCTGCACGTTCAACAGCTATGGGTTATAGCCGTCGCAACATGGTCGGTGCTCTTTAGTTATTTGGCAAGCTTCCAGAACTGTTCAAAGACCGCCCGCATGGTGTTGGCGTATGAAGAGCTGATTATTTCGACGCCAACCTTTTTGCCGTCGTGCCAATTGTATACAGCAACAGTGTTGTTATAGATAGCGGTTTGCTGGTCGAGTGGAATGACACCGCGGTTAATTAATCGCTTGCGAAACACCTTATCTACAAACTCAGTGTTGGCGGTGAAGTCAGCTGGCTTGCTGCCCGGATTGAGGATTTCGCGCAGTGTGTAACCAGCTTCGATTGTTTTGACGCGGTGCTTTTCTGCCCAGCGTTCATCGTCGACCAGGTCTTGCAGGGTACCGTCGCCAAACGCCAAAAGCTCACCTTTAGCTTTCAATTCGTTCCACAGCATTTGTTTAAAACCGTCGACACCTTCGTAGGTATTAACAGTGAAATTGCTAGACTCAGTGCCGTCGGTCTGCGTATATATAGCTTGCAGATCTGGTAGTACGGTATCCAGTAGTTGGCGTTGGTTTTTGAGTTTTTCCTCGGCGGTTGTCAGGGCGATCTCTAAATTAGAAGGACTATTGGCAGCAAGTCTTTTGCCGGTATCATCTTGTTCGGCTGCGATCAGACCACGCCTGATTAACTCATCTGCTATCCGGTACACCTTGGTACGATTAACGCCAGTAACCCGGGCGAGGGCTAGATGGCTTTGGGGTTTGTCTAGAAGTGCCAGATATACTTTGCATTCGTCAGGTGTAAGACCTAGTTTTTTAAGATTCAGCAGCAGGGTGCCTTTGTTGTTCAACATAGTGAACAGTTTACGCAAGCTTAGTTATTTATGCAATACTTATTCTGATTTCGCAAACACAAGCGAAAAGGAGAGAATATGTCAGAACGAAGCACAAATGCTACACAAAGATTACTACTAGAAGGTCTACCTAGATTATTCAAAGGCACATCATCCGATAGGTGGGCGGCACAAGATGAATTACGTGCTAAAGCAAGAGAACTTGCGGATAGAGGCATGGTTGATGACCAGGCAATTAGAGAGATTGCTCTCTACAATGCGGGCAAACACCTATTAGATATTCATGCAGCAGACGCCATTTTTGATGTTGCTCAAAAACCAGCTGGAGGATCTTTAGCCGCCATGCATGCACCATCCCGTCGAGTTTGGCAGGGTACTGGATCAAGTATTGCAATCGCAGGCCCAGATGTTGTGCACTATATACATAGACCAGGTATTGTTGAAGAGTGGTATGGTCCGGCTTTCCCGTATGTAATTGATAAGCTCGGATGGCTTGCCATAGCACGTGATATTGCAGGTCACCACAATCTCACTAACCAAGGCGGCTATCAGTATGTGACTAATCGTCTACACAGACTTGGCCGTCCGGGCCTCCCTCACATTGGCCCAGCAATAATAGAAAGGGATCATGTTAGCTCGTGGAAGCCAGTTGAACCACGACATCCAGAGTCCATAATCGCGAGTGCCAGTGGAACACTCGTAGAACCATGGGTAGATGTTACATACGAACGAATTCCAGAATATGCTGAACGCGCTATTCGTGACGAGACTGCCGGCCTTTTTGATGGTCACATCGAAAACCGACGCGCTGGTTTGTACGATACAGAGTTTTCAGAAATGATAGGCAAAGCTCTCTATGGCGGTGCCGTGCAGGATCAGATGCTAGGCGTGTTCCGAGCCGACTGTTATGAAGGCGTAGACATTAACTAACGAAAACGAATAAAACAGCGTACTATAGGAATAATATGATAAATGAAAAATTTGTTCTGTTGGCGGCTTTATTAAATCTTATAGGTAGTGGAACCTACGCATTAAATACTGTAAGAGGCAAGACAAAGCCCAACCGTGTAACTTGGTTTCTTTGGGCACTTGCTCCGCTAATTGCAGTCAGTGCTCAGTTAGCAGAAGGGGTGACTTGGGCTGCGCTAATGACATTTATGGTTGGCTTTGGACCGCTGCTGATTTTTATTGCCTCATTCGTTAATCGCAAAGCATACTGGAAAATTACAAAGCTTGATATTGTCTGTGGAGCTATTTCACTCCTTGCGCTGATACTTTGGTTAATTACTGGCAAAGGATTACTGGCAATCACATTTAGCATTCTCGCTGATTTAATAGCAGGGGTGCCGACACTTGTGAAAGCATTTAACGAGCCAGAGACTGAGCACCCAAGTGTGTTCAGGAATGGCGCGTTGAGTGCAACAATTACTCTTCTGACTATTAAAGAATGGTCTTTTGCAAACTATGGATTTGCAGTGTACATCTTAATCATATGTCTTACACTGTATACGCTAATCAAGTTTAAGGTTGGTAAAAACTACTTCAAATCTGATAGCGCAAAAGAAGTAGTTTAATACCTAATTTTGCTATCTCAGTAATTAGCCTGCGATGTGGTCGTAGTTGCTACCAGGTTTGTAGGTAGAGATCGTGGGGCTCATGCTCCAAGCGTGCTGCACAGGTGCGAGAATACGCCAGCTTTCGATGACTTCTTCGCTGGTGGTAAAGAGCGATTGGTCTGACTTGAGTGCGTCCAGCAGAACTTGTTCGTAGGCTTCAGTAGAAGTGTTGAAGGTTTCTTGAAAGTCGAGTTCTAGTGAGTGATTTTCTACTTTCCATTCATAGCCTGGTACTTTGGTCCAAAGTCGCAGCTCGATACCTTCGTTTGGCTGGAAGCGAATCAGCAGTTCGTTCGATTCGTATTCGTTAATTTTTTTGTAGGTAATCTTTATTTCCGTGGCTTTCTTATCGAGGGCTTTTCCAGTGACAATGCGAATGGGTACGCCTTGCCAGGCTGGGTCGGTCGACTTGAGTGTAATGTCGGCAAAGGTTTCAGTGAGAGAGCCTGGGTTTTTGACTTCGTCGGCGTAGCTAGAATACTGAGCACGGGTAAAGGGCACGCTTTCGTCAATGTGTAGTTGTCGTAGCGCATCAATACGGCACTGGCAGATGTTGCGCAAATTGCGGGTAACCGACGGGTGCATCAATGTGAGAGCGGCAAGCTGCAACAAGTGGCTTTGCACAAGATCACGCAACGCACCGGTTTGTTCATAAAAGGCTGCTCGACCTTCTATGCCAATTTTTTCGCTAGCCACAATGTCAATGCGTTCGATGAATTCGTTGTTCCAGGTATGGGCGAGCAGAGCATTGCCTTCACGAAAGACAATCATATTTTGTGCCATGTCTTTAGCCAGGTAGTGATCGATGCGGTAGACTTGCTCTTCTGCAAAGTGCTGCTTGGTTTGTTCAATAAGCTCGCGTGCAGTTTCAAGGTCGGTCCCGAAAGGTTTTTCGAGTAACAGCTTGGTGCCGGGTTTATCGGCAAAACCATTCTTGCCTAGCAGTTTTACGATTGGCTGTGAGATTTGCGGTGGTACAGATAAATAAAAGAGTCGCTGTACACCCTCGCCAAGTCCAATCTCTAATTCGTGTAAATAAGCATCAAGTTTTTTGTAGTCGGCACTGACTGACAGATCCATTTGAAACATCGACATATTCTGTGTCAAAAAGCCGTGAGGCAACTCGTCGGGTAAGGCCTGAAGTACTTGTTTGGCAGATACATCACGTCGGGTAATACCGACAATTTTTAGCTTGTCAGGAGCAGCACCTGCAGCAACTAATTTTTCGATAGCTGGCAGCAGTTTTCGTTTACTTAAATCACCGGTGATACCTACGATTACAAGTATGGTGGGGGGGATTGCGTGCGGGCTAGTTTCGGTTCGGATGTCATTCATAGGTTTATCTACTTGTTAATGGTATGTCCACCAAATTTATTTCGCATAGCTGCTAACATTTTGGTGGCAAAGTTGGTCTCGCCCTTTTGTGATGCTAACCGAACATCAAATGCGGCTTGAATAGCGGGCAATGGAATGTTCAGTTCATTGGCAGTTTCCAGCGCCCATCTAGCTTCACCAGATTCTGCCACGTAGCCATCGATTCCAGTAAGTTCAGGATTTTCTTTCAACGCATCACGAGATAGTTCGTTAAGCCAAGAAACCACAACGCTACCATGCTGCCAGACTTCACCAGCCGCAGGCAAATCAATATCTTTGATCGGACCTTCTTTGAGCATGCGGTAGCCTTCGGCCAATGATTGCATCATGCCATATTCAACGGCGTTATGTACCATTTTTACGTAGTGCCCACTGCCGGCTTGGCCAAAGTAATGGTAGGCACCATTCGGTTGAGCAAGCGTTTGGAAAATTGGTTCGACGGCTGTGAAGGCATCTTGGTTGCCACCTACCATTAGCGAAAAGCCATTATTGTAGCCCCAGACACCACCACTGGTTCCAGAATCTACCATGTGCAGGCCAGCTGCTTCAATTTGCTCGGCTCGCTTTTGGGTAAGTCGAAAGTCTGAGTTACCGCCGTCAATAATGGTGCAGCCTTTAGGGAGGACTTTGATCCAGTCGTCTATTTCATCGCCAACAAAGTCAGACGGTATCATGAGCCACAGTACGAATTGCTCGCCGTTAAAGGCATCAAGCACAGCTTGCTTTGTGGTGACTACAGAAATGCCTTTTAGCTTGAGGGCGGCCAATGCATCAGAAGCGCCTTTGCTGAGGTCGAACGCCACAACTTCATGGCCATCTTCGGCTAGTTTTTTCGCGATTTGTGCGCCCATTTTGCCCAGTCCGGCTAGTGCTAGTTTCATGAGTTGTCTCCTTCGGTTTCTTCAGATTGTATGTGGTCATTGAATATAGTGAGTTTTTCGATGGTCTTTAAAGCTTGAGCTGGCTGGTCGGTAATAGCTCGAGTTGTAGGTAAACTGTCAAAGACGGGCCACTTTGCTTCGCCAGTTGCGTAGACCACAGCTTCTGTCAGTTTAGCGATGGCCGGTGGTGTCATGGTAATGCGTTCAAAGTTGGCGTCGTAATCAGCCGCAAAAGCTGTTGCCGTAACGGCGGATGAGCCAGGCAAGATCCCAGCAGTATGACCGTCGGGGCCAATACCAAAAAAACCTATACGTACCTGGCATTGTTCAAGTAACTTAGCCAGAGTTGCGGCATATGCCTGTGTTGTTGTGGCTCGATCATGGCCAGTAAGGACCGGGTGTAGGTTAGCTCCCGGAACAGCAAAACCTTGATCGAGCAGTTGCTTCCAGTTCGAGTCGGTATGATTGACCTCACCATATCTTTCGTCAGTGAGTGATATGTGTAAGTTGTTCGTGTTAACACCAGCTAAGTTTTTTGCCACAGCTACAGCCACTCCAATTGCGGAACCGCCAGGTACGAGCCATAAAACTTGCTGGCCGTTTTGCAGTGCAGCCACAAGTTGCGCGGTTAGATGATCGATGACAGGTTGCGGGCTGCTGACTTTGACGAACTTCATGTTAAGCCTGCACCTTTTCTTTGCCGGCTTGATAAAACACTGTGGCTGAGCCGCCATCTAGTGTTCCACCCGCAGCGTTCAGAACGTTTTCGAATAGAGCACATACGGTCAGCGGTCCTACGCCACCTTTTTGTGGAGTTACCAACAGATCACCACGCTCATAAATATCTGGGCTGAGATCGCCAATGGTTTTGTTGCCTTCACTGGCGACTCCGGCGTCAACCACAACGGCGCCATCTTTTACCATGTCAGAATGAACAGCACCATGAAAGCCAGTAGCAGTAATAATAACGTCGGCGTTTCTGGTAACGGCTGGGATATCTGGAGTGGTCGAACGTGTGGCAACTGTTACATCTATGCCTTCGTCGCCGAGTAGTTTTTCTAATGGCGCACCCACCAGCTTGCCGCGACCGACCAAGACTACTTTTTTGTCATGCATATCAACTTTGTGCCCAGCAATTAGCCACAGAATCGCCATGGGGGTAGCAGGTATAAAAGTAGCTTTTTCTCCTAATCCATCGACGTCTTTTTCTGGTGCGACTAAGTTAACGATCTCTTCAGTTCGGTTGGTGTCAGAAAGCGGCAACTGCACAATAATAGCGTGCACACTTTTGTCGGCATTTAGCTCAGCAATTTTTGCTGGTGCGTCAGCCAAGTCGATTCGGTGTACGTCAACGGTGGCGCCAAGATTCGCGCCATAACGCTGCTTCATACCCATGTAACTATTAGTAACCGGACTATCAATGGTTAACACAATGGCTAGGCGCGGAGTTATGCCGCGCGCCAACAAAGCTTCCGCTGCCTGCTTTTGATTGGCACGGATCTGCTCCACCAGATCTTTGCTGGTCAATAAAACTCCCATTACTTTTATTGTATACTAAGCCGCCCCAACCAGTTCTATTGTTTCGTCTTTTGTGTCTACAGAAACAGTGCTTGGTCTTTAAGGAACGCATCAATATCAAAGGCGATGTTGGCTTGTTCTACCTGACGGACACGGGCAAACAACTTTTCGGGAGTATCAGCGTCGGTCCCTGTGTACTTACTGGCAGGAAAGACGCGAATGCTATGTTCGGCAATCACAGGTCCTTCGTCAATGCCAACGCCCACCATGTGTACGGTGTGCGCAGACTCAGTCAGTCCCAGCTTCAAGACTCGTTCTTGAATGTGAACGCCATACGTATCGATAGTGTCTGGCAAGATACCGCAATGTGTATTAGTCATGCGCGCTAGGTAAGCGCCGTTATGTTTGGGATCTTGGATTGCATATTCTGGTTTCCAGCCGTAGGCTTCGATAACCTGCGGCGCGATAATGCGCATAAAGCCCAGTAAGCTGAGGTGGTCTACTTTGTACTGTTTTAAAAAACGCAGTGTAGCTTCAGCTTCTTCTGCTGTTTGTCCACGACCTTGTGGATTACCAGGATAACGCTTTTTATTTACCACTTCAGTTTTGATATCAAAGCCGTGCAGCGTATTAACCTCTGCCACTTGGTCTAAGATCCCGGCATCTTCTCTATCGGTTAATACCAGCACAACTTCAAAGTCAACCAGACCTTCAGCAATGGCTTCGGCGACGGCGCGAAAGGTGCTGCCTCCACCAGATGCAAATACGGCCACACGGGGTATACGACCTGAACTCATGGCCACAGTATAGCGTGTGCTATGCTAGACAAAAAGGAGGCGTGCAGTGCAGACAGTACTCGTAATTGGAAGTGGTGGTAGGGAATACGAACTGGCCAGACAAATGTCTTTGTCTGCTGCTGTAGGCAGTGTCATAGTCGCCCCCGGCAACGCCGGAACGGCTCTGTTATCTAAAACTGTGAATGCGCCAATTGGTCCGATAGAAATAGAGGCCCAGATTGCTTTAGTTAAAGAACGGTCAGTTGACACAGTTATTATTGGACCTGATGCATCAGTCGCTGCAGGCGTTGGTGATGCGCTTCGTGCAGAGGGTGTGGCTGTGTTTGGGCCTAATCTGCAACCCGGAAAGTTAGAGTCCAGCAAAGCCTTTGCCGCCGATTTTATGAAACGGCACAACGTACCGCAACCAGAGTTTTGGACGGCTGGTAACCTAGAAGAAGCACTGGAAATCATTGCCGATAAATCACCCAAAAGTTATGTGCTAAAGGCTGACGGCTTGGCCGCAGGTAAGGGCGTGGTGTTACCAAGAAGCAAGCAAGAGGCTGTGCAAACACTCGAGCTTATGTTTTCGAGCGATGCCTACGACGGCGCCGGTATGACAGGTGTGGTGATTCAAGAACGACTGAGCGGACCTGAAGTTTCTGCCTTTGCGGTGAGTGACGGCAAAGATATTTTTATGTTGCCTTTTGCCCAAGATCACAAACGACTGCAGGACGGTGACCAGGGCCCCAACACTGGGGGTATGGGTTCATATTGCCCAGTTCCCGGCACCATTGTAGACAGCGAGCAGACTGCCAAAATTCACGACATTGCTAAGAAAACGATCGCAGCTATTGCCAGTGACGGTACGCCCTATCAAGGTGTTCTTTATATTGGCTTAATGCTTGCCAAACAACGCGGTGGCGACCCAGTAGTCATTGAATACAATGCTCGTTTTGGTGACCCGGAAACCCAGGTTCTCTTAACGTCCATGCAGCAGTCTGGAGTTGATGTTGCTGACCTTCTAACCAGTGCTGCCAATGATGACATTAGTCATTTGCAAGTTCCAACCAGTGTGAAGGCCTCGTTGACAGTTGCCATAGCAGCTATTGGGTATCCAAATAGTCCGCGGAAGGGTGATGTTATTCATGGTCTCGGCAAAAAATATAAAAACGTTGTCGTGCAACATGCCGGCACTGCCAAAAAAGATTCAGACATTGTGACTGCGGGCGGTAGAGTGCTGTACGTAACTGGTTTTGGTGACACTGTTGCTGAGGCGGCGCAACATGCCTACGCAGCTATTGGTAAAGACGGCATACATTTTGCCGATATGCAGTACCGTACCGATATTGGCTATCAAGCTATCTAGGTTCTGCGCTCTTGTTACGCTCAGCGCGTATTTTGTCTGCCGCAGATAAGACTGTAATAAGTGGCAAACGCTTGGTAAGTGGTAGTTGGTTGTGTCGTGGGAATTGACGTTTGAGAATTGTGAACACACGTGAGAGTTCTTCGGCTTTATCTTCAACTGCCCAATCTTCTGGACCTTTGCCAGTTCGAGCTGCTACATCGTCTGCAAATAAGCCAGCCACAACATGGTCGTGCACTTCCCAAAGGCCGCTGATAGAAAGCAGTGCATGGTAGTCGCGGATACCGCCGGCAAAACCGGAGCGTCCTGGACCGAGGTTTAGTCGCACGTGGTTAAAGCTACTTTTGCCAATTGTCCCGGTGAGCGCGTTAATTTTTGCGAGAGCGAATGCCCCATAACGGCCTAAAAATTCCGGCACTGGACCGCCTAGTAGGCGTTCGTCTTGTGGTTGTGTAGCCCAGACTTCAGGATACAAATGTTTATTGCTGGCAAAAAACGGCATGTTTTCTATAAGAGTTTTCGGGTCACGGCCGTCTTGTATCGCAGATTCAAGCGGATTCATCGAGCCGGCTGTCATCTGGTCGCCAACAATCGCACCAGCCAAACCTACATGCGCAAGTTCGCGGTAACGATCATGAAAATCACTGCCTGGAAGTGTTTCTTGAACGGCAGCCTGAACCTCATTCCAAGAAACTTGTGCGATGCTTGGATCTTGTCGAACAGCGTCAGCAAGATGGATAACAGCCATAGTCGCCAAATAATACTACGAAATTCAAAAAAATACAACAATATTGAATAGCTGCAAAATACTCATGCTTAGCACTGTAAAATTTAAAACGCTCGGGTTACATACCATAGTCATAAGTGCTACCATAAAAAGTAATTGGTGCGCATAACGATGAAGGGTTAGGGGGTCGTTTGTCTTTTTCCGCTGAAGAGGTGTCGTTGGCTGAGAAGTGTGCAGTCCTTGGCATTTATGACGTACCCGAAGCTTCGCGTTTAGCATTCTACGGTCTGTGGGCACTCCAACATCGCGGCCAAGAGAGTTCTGGAATTGTCAGTGCAGACAACGGTTATCTATATCGACACGTTGCACCTGGGCTTGTTTCTAATGCATTTCACAAAGAAGATCTCGAACAGTTACCTGGTGATATTGCCATTGGGCATAACCGTTACTCAACATCCGGTGCGTCCGACGGCGCACACGGTCAGCCGGTGCTGATTCGCAACACCAAATTTGCTTTGGCGCATAACGGTAACTTTCCTGTCACCACAAAACTCGAGAAATTTTTAAGTGATCGCGCTGTCTCAACGCGCGAAATGAACGATTCAGAAATGATGACGCATGTACTATCTGGCCTTATGGAAGAAGGGCTGGATGTAGACGAAGCAGTAAAGATTGCCTTCCCAATGCTTGATGGTGCATTTAGTTGTGTGGCTATGACGCCAAAGAAAATGGTGGCATTCCGAGACCACTGCGGAATTCGTCCACTGTCGATAGCAACACTTGGCGATGGCTATGTGGTGGCTTCAGAAACCTGTGCCTTCGACACACTAGGCGCGAAGTTTTTAAGAGATATAGAGCCCGGTGAAATGGTAGTCTTTGATGAAAAGGGCATGCACAGTTACCAGGTTGTTTCCGGCAAACAAAAGCTGGACATCTTTGAGTTTGTATACTTTGCTCGTCCCGACAGCATCTTACTTGGACAGAGTGTTAACGAGGTGCGTCACAACTTAGGAAAAGAACTGGCAAAGGAATGGAAACTTGAGGCAGACATCGTTGTGCCAGTTCCAGATTCGTCTATTCCTGCAGCGCTTGGCTTTAGCCAGGCCTCTGGAATTCCATTCGAGATGGCGATTATTAAAAATCGCTATATTCACCGAACGTTTATTAGGCCAAATAACATTCTTCGGGATCAAGACTTTAAGATGAAACTTAACCCCATGCCTCATGTGTTAAAAGGTAAGCGCGTAGTGCTAGTCGATGACTCGATCGTGCGCGGCAATACTATGCGCAAGATTGTAAAAATGCTTTACCGTGCAGGTGCCAAAGAGGTCCATGTGATTGTCAGCTCACCACCTGTGTTGTACCCAGATTTTTACGGAATTAATATTTCTTCTCAAAAAGAACTGATTGCTGCACATATGACCCATAGCGAAATACGCGAACATATTGGATCTGATTCATTAACCTATCTTAGCTATGCGGGTATGATCCGTGCCACGAATCTACCAGAAAGAATGTTCTCGGCATCATGCTTTAACGGCATTTATCCAATAAAGATTGGTGCAAATGCTGATGCTATCGAAAAAGTTCACTTTGCTCGCACCTAATCAGGAAAGTGAAACTTTTTGTGCTTGCGGGGGCAACCTGTGCGATTATAAAAGAATAACGTGAGAGGGGAACAACTTATGGCGGCAGCCAAACCGAACGCACTTATTTCTGTATACGATAAATCTGGCATTGAAGAGTTTGCCAAAGAGCTCGACGCACTTGGCTGGAATATATATGCCTCGGGTGGCACTGCAACAAAAATTAAGGAAGCGGGTATTCCGGTAACTGATGTTGCTGAGCTAGCCGGCGGTGGTGCAATTTTAGGACACCGCGTTGTTACACTATCGCGAGAAGTTTTTGCAGGCATCTTGGCCGACACTGGTTCGCCGAATAGTAAACATGAATCTGTCGACCGTAAAGAGCTGCAAGAACTAGGCATTCCGGTCATCGACCTTGTCTGTGTAGACATGTACCCGCTTGAAGAAGAGATTGCTAAACCTGGTGTCAAAGAAAAAGACGTTATCGAAAAGACTGACATAGGTGGGCCGACTATGTTGCGTGCAGCAGCCAAGAGTCGTCGCATTGTTCTTTCTGTCGCCGAGCAGCGACCAGAAGTTATTGCTTGGTTGAAGGCAGACAAACCAAATGAAGAAGAGTTTTTGCACCAACTTGCGGCACGTGCTGAATACGAATCTGCACGCTACATTTTGGCATCGGCTCAATATCTCAATGGTACACATATGAGTGGTTATGTAGCTCGCAAGTTTGCACCAACCAAGTACGGTGAAAACCCATACCAAGCAGATGCTGGTCTGTATGCTGATAATCGAATTGCGGTTGATACGCTCGGGCTTGACCAATTTCAGCATGTTCAGGGTATGGATCTCAGCTTTATTAACGAAACAGATATAGATTGCCTGGTTAACACAGCCACCCACATTGCTGCCGGATTCCAGAAGAACTTTACTGAAGTGCCAGCCTTGGCTGTTGGCGTGAAGCACGGCAATGCCTGCGGAGCAGCTGTTGGCAAAACCCTACCCGAAGCAGTAAAGAAAATGCTAGAAGGCGACACGCGAGCTATCTTTGGTGGAGTAGTGATCGTAAATGGCGAAATAGATAAAGAAGTCGCGACGCTATTACGCAGCCACGCAATGCCAGAGGGTCAGAAAAGATTGCTTGACGGCGTCATCGGTTCCAGTGTTTCTGATGAAGCACTCGAAATTTTGAACCGTGCCAAATTGCGCCTGGTTGTAAACCCAGCTCTGGCAAATCTCAGCGAAAGGTCACTAGACACTTCTCGCAAAGTTCGCCCTGTTCGTGGTGGGGTTTTGGAACAGCCAAACTACAGCTTTGTATTCGATCTTAAGGCTGACTATGTTGAGTCTTTTGGGAAGGTCAGTGAAGCTCAAAAGCGTGATCTTATTCTTGGTTGGGCAATAGGCAGTACCAGTAACAGCAACACAATCACTCTTATCAAGGACGGTATGCTGATTGGTAACGGCGTCGGTCAGCAAGACCGAGTCGGCGCAGGTCAGCTAGCACTTTCTCGCACTACGATTGAATTACCGAAAGTCGAAACTAAAGGTGACAAACTCGTCATCACTGTAACGTTGGACAAGAAAAAAGTTGAAGGCGCAGTCGCGTATAGTGACAGTTTCTTCCCATTCCCAGACGGCCCGCAAATCCTGGCTGATGCAGGCATTAAGGCTGTTCTGACTTCACTCAATACCGACAAGCATCGTGAAATTTTACAGGGGCTTGCCGACCAGGGCGTTGGCGTACTGGCTGGCCCTGATCCTACGGTTCGTGGCTTTGCTAAACATTAGAACTTATGAATACCTGATTCATCTTTGGAGCTAACCTTCGAGGTGCTAAAGCTAAGTCTGTAGCGGAACAAAGGGAGGCTGACAACTTTAATGTGATGTGTGTAGCTGTAGCGTACGGAAGGGTCAGCATCGGTAAGAGGCTTTTTGTACTTTCGATAGTCACGGTAGGTATATGTGCCGACAGCCAGTATGATGCCCAAAAGCAGTAGTGTTGAAATAGGCGTAATGCCGGTGACCGCCAATGTATTGGGATCGGCTGTATTTGCTAGGTTGCCGGTTGTTGGTGGGGTGGGTGTCGGGTCTGGTGTCTCTTCGCCTAGAACACCATATTCATAAGCTCCAAGATCATAGGCGCTACCCTGGGGCCTGCTCGCGCCTCTTTGGTCAGTAGTGAGGTCGGATATGGTAGCGCCACTGTCAATGGCGGGTGATCCGGCGAGTAGTGGTAGCACCCACGTTCCATTTTCTTGAGCGAGCGTTCCAAGTACTGCGTTAACCCCGTTCTGATCACTTGCTTGGTTAAAGCTGTTACAAGTACTGTCGTCGCTGAGGTTATTGCCGCCTGAGATAAATGGGTACAATTCGCCACCTGCAGGAGCACAGTTTCTTTCAGTTGTTTCATCAAGATTATTGGCTATGAGAAGATTTTTGACAGTCATGGTTGGCGCTACGCCGCCGCTTGCATTTATCATAGCGCCACCCGCGTAGGTAGCCCCACCAACATCGCCACTGCGGGTGTTGTTGGCTACGGTGACATTATTCATGGTTCCTGTTAGTGCAATACTGTCTCTAATACTAAAGGCCAGAGCAGGCAGCAGGCTGGTATTGTCAGCAATTGTCATATTGGCAATGTCGACACTAAAGCCAGTTCCGCCATCGGTGCCTAACATCAGGCCAACATCATACGTATTCCTGACAAGAGCAAAATTACGGATGGTTATCGAGAGGTTTTCAGCGTCATCATCGTTACCGTTAAATACGGTAATACCACCAGCTGTATTGTCAAAAACATTCATGTTCAGCAAGGAAACGGTACCGCCATTTATTTCGGCGCCGGCTCCACTGTCATAGATGTCCACTCCATCTAAGCTCACTGTTGTTCCGGTAAGCTGCATGTTATTGTTGGTATTTTCGTAAAAGCTAGAATCGGTAATAGTAATGGTTTCAAAGTACTGAGCCAGCAAGCCGTCTTCACTATTTCGGATGCTGGAATCACTTATTGTAAACGTGCCAAAGTCAGTGCCATCTGTCTCAGGCCGCGCAACTATTTGTGAATTCGCGCCGTACATCAGGATGTTATCGAAGAGATACGATGCATCATCGTTGGTCGCTTCAATTATCAGATCCTGGAGCGTAAGATTACGAAGCGTAAAGGTTGGTGCGTCGTTGCTGCCATTTAAGTTAATTTGGTATCCACCTGTTGCATTCAGAATTGTGCCACTTCGTGACTGGCCTACCAATGTTGTCGTGGCTGAAAAGGTCGGTCCAAAAGACATCGAAGCCAGGTCGTAGGTGCCGTCAGGAATATTGATAGTGTCAGCGCCAGAACCGGCTGTGCAGCCATCGACCACTGCGTCGGTATTTGCAGCAGTCGCCGCCTCATACAATGAACAATTACCATTGGTTGTTTGGTCAACGGCGCTGGCCGTTACGGTAATGGTCGCCGCATTGGCTTGACCTTGGTGAATTGCAAACGTAGCCGCAAAGGCGCCAAGCGCGAGGAGTAATTTACGATATGAGATATGCATTATGAGTCACTGCTTATGCTATGCCTTAAGTATACCTGATACCAACCCTATCTCTAACATAGTTCCTAAGAGAGGTGTGCCTCTGCGAACGCATGGTCACGTCTGATGACGTCCTGCCAATTGCTGACATCACCCAGTTCTATGGCATCCACAAGTTCCTCGGCATAGTCGCGCACAGCGACCTCATGTCGAGTTAAAAGATTTGCAGCACTTGCCAGTGGATACTGGTAGGCTTCTAGAAAAGCTGGTTGGGTGCGTTGAAATGCTAATAGTTTTTCGTAGGCTTGCTGATCGTTAACCGGACTGCCTGCAAATTCACGGGCCAGCAGGTGTGCAGTATATGGTCCGTCTGGGGCGTAGAGTCGACCCAGGTCTGCACAGGCAGCAAGTTTGGCGAGCAGTTCTTGATCGGCTGTTTGGTACTCTTGCTGATTCGCTAACTGATCTACCATAAGGAATCCTTGCATTATGGGCTCAGTGCCACGTATTGCTAGCCACCCCATGGTTGCTGCATCCGTTCCCAGCGTAGTGCGAGTTTCGATCTGTTCGCGGAGCCAGTCGGCCGAAGTAGTTTCATTGGCACCAGAACCAAGATCTTGGTCTAAATCGTGTGCAGCACATGCCGCATTGCCAACAAGTTGCAGGAGCGGCGACAATTCGTGTGTAGTGGCTAAGACATTAAAGTCTTGTACGACGTTCCGGCTATGCAGGCCATTATGATACGAGCGGTACCCGGCTGGTCGCACGTCGACGTCTGGGCTTTGGCCAAATCGCTCATCTACGGTTTGCAGAGCATAACGGCTTATGTCGAGCAGGCTAGCTGCATCGACAGTTTCTAGGTTTGGCATGGCGATCTCCTTGTGTAACATTACTTACACAAAGATCGTATTACTTTGAATTTAACACCTAAAACTGTTGTGCGAACGTTGCAACAACTTGTAAAGTATAGGCATGGAACAAAAGCAAAAGATTATCCGCACTTATTTCCGAAAACTGGGCCTAGAACCGCGCTTGGCTGATGTATATCTTTGTCTTTTTACTGGTGGTGCCATGTCAATTTCTGAGTTGGCACGTCGGGCTGATATGGAACGTACCCAGATCTACCGTTTGCTTGATGATTTAAAAATGGCAGCACTCATTGAAGTTGACACCCACTATAAACGGCAAGTGCTACGAGCCGCCCCGATAGAAAACTTGCAACTATTGGTAACAAAAAAAGAACAAGAACTTGCTGAGCTGCAGGCAGATTTGCCTAATCTTGCTGCCATGTTAGAGGGCAGTGCACTTGAGAGAGAGGCAACGCACATTCAGTTTTATCAAGGTATCGACGGTGTAAAACAAATGCTTTGGAATGAGACGCGAACAAACACTGACACACTGTCTATTTTGAACGCCACAATCCAAATGAATACAGATCAGAAATTTTTCGAACGGTGGGCACTCCGTTTAAACGAGCAAAACGTGCAGCACCGCAGTCTGGTTAATGATGATTTCTTACAAAGTCAGCAGCAAGGCGTGCTGCGACATATCACAAACCAACTAGAAAATTGGCAAGCGCGTTATGTCAGCGATTCGTTACTGCCGATACCGCATTCAACAATTATCTATGACAATGTCGTGGCATTTTTTGACTGGAAAGATGGCCAGATATTCGGCATCGAAATTCACAATCCAGCTATTGCAGCGGTGCAGCGCAACCTTTTTGAAATGCTGTGGCAGCAAGCCAGCCAAATCAAAAGCTAGATTTTTTTGGCCCACTCAACAGTGATTTTTCTGGCTTTTTTGGCAGCAAGGCCGGTATAAAATTGCTCAGGTTGGGTGATAATTTGTTTTTCCTGCGGGCTGAACTGTAGCCAGTAGTCTTTTGCTTCTTTGTCTTTAGAGATGACATCAATAAGTGGTTTATTATTTTGCAGTGCTTGATGCGCTAGGTCTTTAGCTTTTTCGTGCGCTGTGGTGTGGCCGTATTTTTCGAACAGCAGGTACAGTGGTTCAGCCGCAATAGCACCACCAGTTAGGCCAAGGTTTTTCTGCATAGCTGCTTCGTCTACTTCGAGCTTTTGCATAATTCGATCCAAACGTGCCGTCATGCTGGCAATGCTGGCTGGCACAATAGTGTAAAAACGTGAACTGGCAGAGTCGGTCAAGTCACGCTGGTGTTCGCTGGTCAGATTAAGGTTGGCATTAACCGTCTGAGCAATAACTTGTTTGCTCATGCTAATAACGTTTTCAAAGTTCCACGGGTTTCGTTTATGGGCCATGGTGCTCGAACCAGTTTGGCCCTTTTCAAATTTTTCACGGACTTCACCAATTTCGGTTCGCTGCAGATGACGCATGTCATGTGCCAGGTTTGCCATGATGCCGGCGGCAATGGCTAACTCATCGATCAGGCGCACCATGTTTTCTGCTGGTACGATTTGCTTGGAATATTCGGCGGGTTCTAGACCAACTTTAGCAAGAACAGCTCTTTCGAATTTAAAAGGGTCAGCGACGAACAGGCTGAGGGCATTGTAGGCACCGACCGCACCAGAGAATTTACCATAAAGCTCACCCGATAGTGCCTCGATAGCTTCAGTAGTTTTACCGATTCGACTGACATATTCACTGAGCGCAAAACCAAATGTAATTGGTACTGCGTGTTGACCATGCGTTCGACCGATCTGCACCGTGTCAGCATATTGATTACTCTGTGTAACCAGCGTAGACAAAAGTGACTTTAGTCGTGGCACAACAATGTTTGTGATGGCGTCTTTCATCTGCAGGGCAGAAGCAGAAGCGATGATGTCATAGCTGGTGGCACCAAAATGTACAAACGGCTGAGCCTCTTCGCTGATCTGTGCCTTGATGCAATTTACGACGGCTTTAATATCATGCTTGGTGGTTAACTCTTCTTCGTACACATCTTCGGCACGAATATTGCGAGCAGCTTCCTCTATTTCGTTCGCAACCTTACGGCTACATACGCCAGCATCTGCCAGCGCTTGCGCCAATGCTGCTTCAATGTACGCCTGGTAGGCAATGCGGCTTCGTTCCGACAGGTAAGCGGCAACCTCATTATCGAAATAGCGACCGTCCAGTGGGTCAATACCATCCAAATTTTGTTGGCCGTTATGAGCAAGAGTGAGAGGTTGTAGCTTCATGGTCTATTTCTGGAGCGTGTTCAGTAGGTTGGTCTCGATGCGTGACAGTATGTTGCTGGTATCAGCTTTCACAAATGTTTTGCCGGTTACTTTTTCATAGAGTTCAATGTAGCGCTCAGTAATTTGACTAATAAAATCGTCCGGAAGGTCGGGCATGGTTTGTCCAGTCTGTCCAGCAAAGTCGCGTTCCATTAACCACTCTCGTACAAATTCTTTAGACAATTGTGTAGGTACCGCAGATTTATCGCCACCAACATATGCGTCATAGCTATCGGCATAGAAATAACGAGATGAGTCTGGTGTGTGGATCTCATCGATCAAGATTATCTTGCCGTCTCGTTTGCCAAACTCATACTTGGTGTCGGCTAGAACTAAACCTTGGGCGCGAGCCATTTCTTGGCCGCGGGCAAAAATTTTATGAGCGTACTCACTGAGTTGCTGCCATTCTTCGGCTGTAGCGAGTTTTTGTTCTAGAATCGCCGCGGCAGAAATATCTTCATCATGGCCTTCATCGGCTTTAGTTGTCGGTGTGATAATTGGTTCCGGGAAGGCGTCAAACTCTGCCATACCTTCGGGCAGAGTTACACCGCACAGTTCACGTTTGCCAGCTTTATATTCGCGCCAGGCATGTCCGACCAAGCAACCGCGAATGACCATTTCTATTTTTACGGGTTCTGCTTTCAAACCAATGCTGGCGTTGGGGTCGGGTACAGCTTGTAGCCAGTTCGGTACGATGTCGGCGGTGGCTTCTAGAAAGTGCTGGGCGATCTGGTTTAGTACCTGGCCTTTATAAGGAACAGGCCGCGGCAGAATAACGTCAAAACAGGAAATACGGTCACTGGCAACCATAACTACCCGATCGTCATCGAGTGTGTAAACGTCACGAACTTTGCCGTGGTAGACGTTGGTCTGGCCAGGCAAACTGAAGTTTGTTGTCTGAATTGTCCCCGTACTCATTGGTCTCATGGTACCATAAAGTCAGAAGTTGAGGAGAGACGCATTGGCCAAGACTATCGGTATTGTGGGTGGTGGACAACTGGGGCGAATGCTTACGCTTGCCGCCAAGCCACTGGGTTTTGATGTTATTGTGGTTGATCCAACCGGCAACAGCCCTGCCGCGCAGGTTGGTGCCGAAGAAATTGTGGCCGGCTTTTATGATGAGGCAGCGATTGGCCAAATGTCCGCGCGGGCGCATCACATGACGGTTGAGAGTGAGCATATTAATGTTGATGCGCTCGAAAAAGCTATAAAGGAGGGCCGTCCGGTTCATCCAGCGCCAGCCACCATTCGACTTATCCAAGATAAGTATCTGCAGAAGGCGTTCTTACATGAGGTTGGTATTCCCGTCGGAGAATTCGAAGAAATTGTCGACGTAGAAAATGCTTTGGCGACGCTCAAGAAATTTGGTGGCAAAATGATTATCAAAACGCGGCACGGAGCGTTTGACGGTCGCGGCAACATGGTCGTGAAAAGCGCAGCAGAGGTTCGCGAAGCATTCAAGTTCTTTGAAGGCAAAAAACTGTATGCAGAAAAGCTCGTGCCATTCGTGAAAGAACTCGCAGTTATGGTCGCGCGCAGCACAAACGGTGAGGTTGCTACTTATCCGCTGAGCGAAACTATTCACAAACGTAACATATGTCACGAAGTACTGGTGCCGGCTGCGGTCCCCAAAAACGTGCAGCAAAAAGCCGTGCGTTTGGCGCGTAAAGTAGCCAGCGAACTGGCTGGCGCTGGTGTATTTGGTATAGAGATGTTTCTGACCGACAAAGGCCAAGTGCTTATTAACGAGATTGCTCCTCGTGTGCATAATTCTGGCCACTACACTACAGAGGCTTGTATGACCTCGCAATTTGAACAGCATATTCGGGCCATTGCCGGCTTGCCACTCGGTAAAACAGACCTGTTGGTACCAGCCAGCGTGATGATTAATATTTTGGGTGAGCGTAATGGACCTGTCGAAATTACCGGCATGGATGAATGTCTTGCAATACCAGGCGTGAGTGTTCATTTGTACGGCAAAGGTCCCACCAAGATTGACCGAAAGATGGGGCACATAACGGCAATAGGCAATAGCCTTAGTCAAGCAAGAGCACGAGCACGTAAAGCCAGAAGGAGTTTAAGTATATGAGCGCAGTCGTCGGAATAATTATGGGGTCAGACTCAGACCTCGATGTCATGAGCGAGGCAGCCAAAGTGCTCGATGATTTTGGTGTCGAGTATGAAGTTCGCGTTGTGTCAGCGCACCGGACACCCGACGTCATGAGTGAATATTCAAAAACAGCCGCTAGCCGCGGACTCAAAGTCATTATCGCCGGTGCTGGTGGCTCGGCTCATCTGCCGGGTATGACCGCCTCAGAAACATCGCTGCCAGTTCTGGCTGTGCCCGTAAAACGCGATCACCATGATCATGAGGCGTTGTGGAGCAGCATAAAAATGCCTCCCGGTATTCCGCTGGCAACAATGCCCGAAAACGGAGCAGGCAACGCCGCGCTACAGGCAGTGCGAATACTAGCACTTAGTGATGAGTCACTATCGCAAAAGGTGATTGATTTCCATGCAGCTTTGCATGATTCAGTCATTGCAAAAGATCAAGATTTACGATCAAAAGGCTGGAAGAATTACGTAGGCTAACAACCATGGCTGAAGCATTATTCGTAGGAACTGATTTTGACGGTACAACGCACTTAACCTCAGAGCCAGCACCAGACGGTAGTACTGTTGAATTGGCTTACGAGATGGCCATCGATGCACATTTGGGGCCTGACGCTGTCGATGTCTTTGTGAATGACCAGGGCGGTCACAGAAGTCGAGATCCTAACGAAATCGTGGCCTCGCTCTTACCTCAGGATGTAGACGAAGCAACAGTGGATCGATTCACCCGAAAGGTTGTTGAAAGCAAGCTGGAAATACTTGAACCATCCATTGGTATGCCACTCGCAGACGGCACGCCCTGGCCACGACCAACGCCGGGATTTGCCCCGTTGTGGCGAGCTATTAGTACAGCCAAGGAAGCAGGTGTATTGATTGGTGCGGCTACTCTTTCGGCGGGGCACACTGATTTTCAGAAAAAGGTCTTTAGCGTGCATGGACTTGAGTACCCAGACATCTTCATGACCTATGATGTTCTGCGAGCGATGTGTCCTGATATCCCACACGAAGATCTTGCGAAGCCCTCACCGTTTATGTTGACCGTAGCTCGCGAAGCTTGGAAATTTGGACAGCAAGTACAAGGCAGAGAAATCAATACGATAAAAACATTTATGGCTGGCGATAGTAATGAAAAAGATGGAGGCCTTGCCCGAGCTGCCAATATTCCGTTTTATCTCATTAACGCAGAAGACGGTAGCCTAGCTTGGGCATGTTTAGGTGGTGCTCTGGGCTTTTCAATAGAAACTATTCGGGAAATACAGCGTGGCTAATAATTGGTACGTCATTACGGGCGGTACAAGTAGTGGTAAATCAACAATAATCGCCGAGCTGAAAAAGCTTGGTCACACTGTTTTTGATGAGTCAGCACGAGTTATTATCGATGCCGGATTAGCCGCAGGTAAAACTGTCGAGCAAGTTAGGGCAGACGAACGAGCCTTTCAGGAGGCGGTTTTACAAAAGAAAATCGATATCGAGCAGGCTCACGACCAAAGTTTATTAACGTTCTTTGATCGGGGTATGCACGATACCGAGGCCTACTTTAAACATTATGGCTGGGAACTTTCTGAAGCGGTAAAAGAGGCCTCACGTGGTTCGACCTATAACAAGGTTTTCTTGTTAGATCAGTTACCAAACTTTGAGAAAGACTATGCGCGAACTGAAGGTGAAGGTTTTTCAGACACAATTAGTAAACTGCTCCATGAGGCGTATGAAGCAAACGGCATGAAGCCAATTCGTGTACCGGTATTACCAATACCCGAACGGGTAAAGTTTATCCTTGATAATCTGTAGTCTTGTTAATAATACAACCGCCTAAAGTAAACCTGACAGCGGTTTATTGCTACAATTGAAGTAAACGGAGGGGTAGATGTCGAAGGCGAAAAAAACCTATGCTGAGTCTGGTGTCGATTACAGCAAGATGGATCCAATTAAAGTGTTGGCTCAGCAAAAGGCAAAATCAACTGCTTCGCAACATACCGCATTCGGGAACAAAGAAGTTGGCGCGAGTCGTGGCGAGTCAGCCTATGTTTGGGAAGAGGCAGATGCGTATCGTTCACTAGTAATTGAAGGGCTCGGCACCAAGAACCAGGTGGCTCACGCCGTTAGACCTGTTACAGGCAAGACATATTACGATACGTTGGCTCAAGATACCATTGCTATGATCGTCAACGATCTGATCGTAGTCGGTGCTTTGCCGCAAGTCGTCAATGCCTACTGGGCACTTGGTGAGTCAAAATGGCTCGACGATGAGCAGCGCGCTCAAGATTTGATAAATGGTTGGGCAGCTGCCTGTCAGGAAATTGGTGCTACCTGGGGTGGTGGTGAAACGCCAACATTGGTCGGAACAATCGATCCCGAAACTATCGATCTAGCTGGTTCGGCACTTGGTGTTATCAGCCCAAAGACACGCTTAGTGCTGGGTGATAAGCTGACAGACGGTGATGAGATTGTGCTGGTAGAGAGCAGCGGCATTCACGCGAATGGCATTACGCTAATTCGGCAGATTGCAGAGGGTTTACCTGATGGTTTTGCTACAAAAATGCCTAATGGCGAGCTATTCGGTGAGGCCATTCTCAAACCAACTCACCTATATATACAGCTCGTGAAAGACTTGATGGAACAAGAGCTTGATCTGCATTACATGGTTAATATTACTGGTCATGGCTGGCGCAAACTGATGCGAGCCCGCCAAGCCTTTACGTACGAAATGAATTTTGTGCCAGAAGTACAACCAGAATTTACATTTATACAAAACGCCATAGATGCAACTGACGAGGAAATGTACGGCAACTACAACATGGGTGCTGGCTTTGCTATTTATGTACCCAAGGGTGTTGGTGAGCAGGTTGTCGCGACGGCCGTCAAGCATGGTATGAAAGCCTGGGTGGCGGGTGTGGTTAAAGAGGGTTCACGCAAGGTTGTGATTACGCCCAAGAACATAACATTTGATGGCGAAACACTTGGAGTTCGTGCGTGAAGATTTACTCGGGTGTAAACGCACTACCTGAATATCGACAAAAGCAGCTGTTGCAAGAGCTGAAAGCAATTGAACCGAGCGTCTCAGCGATCACGGCTGAGTTTTTACATTTCGTAGATGGCGAAAAATTGTCAGAGAAAGAAGAAAAAAACCTGCAGGCACTGCTTACCTATGACTCTCCCTTTGAATCTACTCAAAAGAGCAAAGCAGAATACGAGCTATTTCTGGTTGTACCTCGCCCGGGTACTATTTCGCCGTGGTCTAGCAAAGCTACTGATATTGCTCATAATGCCGGTTTGGCAAAAATCCGACGTATTGAGAGGGGAGTTGCCTATTACGTAACCAGCGCAAAGCCAGTACCCCGTGACAAAGTGCGCAGACTACTCTATGACCGCATGACCGAGACTGTTCTTGATTCGACAGATGCGGCCAGCATTTTGTTTGAGGTTGCAGAACCAAAACCTGTTAAGGATGTTGATGTGCTACAGGGTGGCAAAAAGGCTTTGATGCAGGCGAACCAAGACTGGGGTCTAGCATTAGCCGAGGACGAGATGGACTACCTGGTTAAGTCGTATACCGAGCTAAAACGCAATCCAACTGATGCTGAGTTAATGATGTTTGCACAAGTAAACAGCGAACATTGTCGCCACAAGATTTTTAATGCTGACTGGATAATTGACGGCAAAAAACAATCGAAAAGCCTGTTCAAAATGATACGTAATACATACGAAACGTCTAAAGCAGCTGGCGAAAAAGATGTATTGTCTGCCTACTCTGACAATTCAGCCGTACTGCGTGGTGCTACGGTAGATCGTTTCTGGCCAAGCGAAGACAGTGAATATGGTTACCATAACGAGCCGGCTCATATTGTGGCAAAAGTCGAGACCCACAATCACCCAACAGCCATTGCGCCATTTCCTGGTGCGGCAACTGGCAGTGGTGGTGAGATCCGCGACGAAGGTGCAACCGGTCGTGGTTCCAGGCCAAAGATTGGCCTAACAGGTTTTACAACCTCTAACCTTAACCTGCCTGGGCTTGGCCAACCGTGGGAAGTTGCCCCTCATAAGCCAGCACGTATCGCTAGCCCTTTGGACATCATGACAGAAGGACCTCTAGGCGGCGCATCATTTAATAATGAATTTGGTCGTCCTAATCTCGCGGGTTATTTCCGCACCTACGAACAAAATATTGATGGCAATAATGCATGGGGGTATCACAAGCCAATCATGGTGGCAGGTGGTATTGGTACGATTCGCGATAAATATGTCGACAAGAAAACGCTGCCAGTTGGCGCAAAGCTGATTGTACTTGGCGGGCCAGCTATGCTGATTGGTCTGGGTGGTAGTACGGCCTCTAGTATGCAGACTGGCGAGAGTGAAGAAGACTTAGACTTTGCATCTGTACAGCGTGGCAACGGCGAGATGCAGCGCCGTGCCCAAGAAGTTATTACAGCCTGTGCTTCAATGGATGATAATCCTATTCTGACCATTCATGACGTTGGCGCCGGTGGTCTCTCGAATGCGTTTCCAGAACTGGTGCACGACTCTGGCCGTGGCGCGCTCTTCCAGTTACGTGCCGTGCCTAATGCAGACCTTGGTATGTCGCCTATGGAGATTTGGTGTTCCGAGGCGCAAGAGCGGTACGTGATCGGGGTTGCAGCAGAAGATCTGTCAAAGTTTGAGGAGCTATGTAAACGTGAGCGAGCTGTCTACGCCGTAGTGGGCGAGACTACTGAAACAGAACAACTGATCGTGCATGACAGTCACTTCAAGAACGATATTGTTAACCTGCCTATGGATGTTTTATTTGGTAAGCCACCAAAAATGACGCGCACCGTAACTCGTCAGAAATTACACTTTCCAGCTCTCAGCACCGATACCATTGATATCGCTGAAGCAGTCGAGCGAGTCCTGCAACTACCAGCTGTGGCCAGCAAAAAATTCTTGATTACCATTGGCGACCGCACCGTTGGTGGCTTGAGCGTGCGCGACCAAATGGTTGGTCCGTGGCAAGTTCCAGTCAGTGATGTGGCGGTGTCATCGAGCTCTTTCGGCACTAAAACCGGTGAAGCCATGGCCATGGGCGAACGAACCCCGCTCGCAACTATTAGCGGGCCAGCCTCAGCGCGGATTGCGGTTGGAGAGGCCATCACAAACATAGCCGCAGCATCAATCGAAAAGTTGTCAGATGTTAAACTGTCGGCAAACTGGATGGCGGCGGCCGGTGTGAATCAGGAAGATGAAAAACTCTACGACACGGTCACAGCGCTCGGCGAAGATTTCTGCCCGGCTCTGGGCATTACTATTCCGGTTGGCAAGGACAGTCTGAGCATGCGAACCATCTGGCAAGACGAGGCTGGCGAGCATACGGTAACATCACCCGTTTCGCTGATCATTAGTGCGTTTAGTCCAGTTACTAACGTGACTAAAACATTGACTCCACAGCTAGTTCCTGACGAAGCTTCCAGCTTGATTTACATCGATCTTGGTGCAGGCAAGAATCATCTGGGTGCTTCGGCGCTAGCTCAGGTGTATAACCAAATTGGTAGCGAAGCTCCAGACATCGAGGCCGACTTACTTAAGAAATTCTTTACGGCCGTGCAAAGCCTCAATAAGCGAGATTTGCTACTGGCTTACCATGACCGTTCGGACGGTGGTTTATTGGCAGCCTTAGTAGAAATGGCTTTTGCCGGTCGCTGTGGCGTAGATATAGATCTATCTAGTCTACCCGGCACAAACCTTGAGCGTTTGTTCACAGAAGAACTGGGTGCTGTTTTGCAAGTAAGCGCTACCAACAAAGTAGAAGTTCTAAAGACTCTCGAAGTCCTCGGCTCGGTCGTTTACGAAATTGGTTCATCCACCAAGAGACAGGATGTCATCTTTAAGGACGGTGCAGAGATTGTGTACCAAAATACTCGAGCCCAGTTAGAGCAGTGGTGGGCAAGTACAAGCAAAACTATCCAAGCTCTTCGCGACAATCCAGACTGCGCCGAGCAAGAGTTCGCCGCCATTGCCGACGCTAACGATACAGGACTTACTATGTCTGTTCCAAAGCTGTCAAAGCTACCTGTCGTGACAGCGCAAAAGACTGCGAAGCCACGGGTTGCTATCTTCCGTGAAGAAGGTGTCAATGGGCAAGTAGAAATGGCAGCAGCATTTGATCGAGCTGGTTTTACTGCAGTGGATGTCCACCTGCAGGATCTTATTACAGGCCGCTTTGACCTGCAGGACTTTGTAGGTTTGGTGGCGTGTGGTGGCTTTTCATACGGGGATGTTCTTGGCGCTGGCGAAGGCTGGGCGAAGTCTATTCTGTTTAATGCTCGTCTCGTTGAGCAGTTCAAGTCTTTCTTTGCTCGTCCCGATACGTTTAGCTTGGGTGTCTGCAATGGCTGTCAAATGTTAGCAGCACTCAAGAGTTTGATTCCTGGGTCAGATCACTGGCCACGATTACTGCGTAATAACTCGCAGCGTTTCGAAGCGCGATTGGTACAAGTAAAAGTCAACGCATCTCCGTCAATTTTCTTTAAAGATCTAGATGGTGCGCAGCTGCTGGTGCCGGTTGCACATGGTGAAGGTCGCATGGGCTTTGAGTCTGACAGTGCTGCTAAAAAAGCCGTGGCTGACGGTTTAGCACCGTTACAGTACAGTGACTACGCCGGTAAAGCCACCGAAGTTTACCCAGCAAATCCAAACGGTTCACCACTTGGCATTGCCAGTCTGACTAGCCAAGATGGCCGCGTTACGATTATCATGCCTCATCCGGAACGTGTGTTCTTGACGCAGCAATTATCGTGGCACCCTGCGACCAGCGATACTGAGTCGCCATGGATGCGCATGTTCCAAAATGCTCACTCTTGGGTAGAAGACAAATAAGAGTATACTTTTTAGTATAAATTTTAGTGTAAAAGGGAGAGGGTATGCGTAAACTTATTCCATTTATCGTAGGTGGGGTTATTGTTCTTGGTGGAACAGCGGCATTCTTTATGGCCAAGAAAGATGATCCAGCAAAATCAACCACTAATTCCAGCCAGTCTTCAGCGCGATCATCTGCTTTTACTGCAGTAAACATGGCTGGGCAGTCGTTCCGGGCAACTATTTCGACCCAAGCCGAAAGCGGCGGTCAAGAAAACCGAGCTGTCATGGAAGCCGATGCCAAAACTGGAGCAGTTAGCTACCAGGCAACCACAGCCGGTGAAGCCATGAAAATTATTTATACCAAAGAGGCATATTATATGTGCCAAGCGGAGAGCTGTGTAAAGTATGCACTTGGTCAGGGAACTGGTGCTAACTTTAGTCCCGATGCCTACCAGTATGATGAACGCGAAATCGAGAGCTTCAAAAAAGCCTCAACATCTTTAGGGCGCCAATCTTGCCCAGCCGGCACCTGCGATGTTTGGAAAGTGACCTCCGATGGCAGTGATGCCAAGGTATACGTCGACACGAAAACAAAACGCATTAGCCAAGTGACCACCGAAAAAAATGGTGCCACCTCAAAAGTTGTCTACGAGTACACTGATGTAAGTGTGACGATTCCGACCAACGCTCAAGAAGTGCCAAATATTACTTTGCCGAGTAGATAATCATGAAGAGATTATTTGTTCCACTCTCCATAGCAGGTTTGATCATCCTAGGAATCCTCTTGGTAGTAGTTGGCTCGGTGACTGACGACAAAAAAGCTGGTAGCACCAACACGACGAATGTGAATGAGACGAAGTACACAGAAGTTGCACCGTGCGACGTGCTTACTCAGCAAATTGCAGATAGCCTTTTGGGCGGAGCAAGTGAGCAAGAATATGTACCGAACAGCAGTGCGAACGATACCCTTTCGGTCAGTAACTGCACTTATACACTCAATACCAATACAGAGCTACCGATTAGCCCGGCAAAAATTAAAACTGCTCAGCTGTACGTCCGTGCTGCAAAATCTGTGGAAGGTATCGCCAGTAACAAAGAACAGTTTGATACTAAGCGACCAGCTGGTGCCCAGGTAGTCACTGGCTATGGGCAAGCTGCTTATTGGGAGCGGACAACTGGCCAACTCAATATTCTCAAGAATAATAATTGGTACATCATAACCAATGGATCTAGCGCCATAGACACGCGGCGTGTAGAGGATGCGACCAAGCTGGCCGATCAAATAGTAGCCGATTTATAGCTGCTATTTTTTTCGCTGCTTTGGATTGTCGGTTTTTCGGCCGTAAAAAATCAGGACACTTGCAAGCAGGACGACAGTCATGATCACCAGAGCCGTTAAAGCCGTGCTGGCTGCATTAGACAAAGGATCGTTTGCTGGCTGGTTGTTATGGGCTTCGGCCTCGGCTGTAGTCGCATGAGTTTCGCCATTATGAGCAAACGTTGTGAATGAAGAAGGCAACATACTGGCTATTCTAGCCCAAGCCCAGACGCCGTACAATCCCAAACTGCTTATGGTACAATCAGGCAAATGACCGTTGACGTCATCGCTCACTATTACTGGGGTATGGTCTTGTTTCTGTTGGCAACTGTAGGGGTGCTCGAAGCCCACAAAGTTCTGCCAGGCAAAATAACTCGTTTGCAGTTTGGTTTTATTGGCACAGTAGCAGGACTGGGTTACTATTATTTGCTCTTTGGTGGTTTTGGTCTCTATGGCTCGCGGTATGCCAGTCTGAGTTCGACAGATCAGCAACATGTCATGATCAGCGTAGTAGCTATACTTGCTGGCTTATCACTTTTGTTCACTGCTTTTCTGAAACAGGCACACTTTTTGTTGCGCGCCAGTGCCGTTACGGTGGTGGCAGTAGTTTTGTTCCTGCACACACAAGCAGAAGGGCATACACATGCGGGTTGGTTGGTACCATATCACCAAGCGATGGCGGCCGTTCTGCTGCTAGTAGCGATCTCTTTTGGGTTGGTGCTGCGGCCAAACAAGTTTTCACGGAACCTGCTTTTTGTGGCTCCAATCGGCTTTATGATTGTCGCCTCGATGCTGTTGCTCTACAAAGACCCCGGTGGCCACGGCCATAGCAGCGCGGCACCAGTTGAGACGTGCCAGAAAATGGGTAAAGTTCTAAAAGTAACCTTATCGGATGAGCAATATTCGCCAAACAGCATCCAAGCTAAACGATGCGATGTGTTGCAAGTTACAGGTGTTGCTGGCCAAAGACATCAGGTAGCCTTCGGCGATCACTCGGGTCATGATAAGTATGGAGACTATCAAGAAAAACCTTTAGAAGGTGCACAATCAGTAGATATCGTGCTGGTGACCGCCGGTACTTTTGACATACACGATCACTTTAATGATGAGGCCACTGCAAAACTGTCCGTGAGCCCATGAGTTAATTGGGAGCAGACGAGCATCTGTTTTATACTTAAGCAGTATGAATGAAGACTTTAATCCGCTGGATCTCAGCGCGGTTCCAAAAAAAATTGAAGAACCGGTCCAGCCAAAAGAGCTACCGCGACCAAAAGCCACTGTGCAACGTGTCAGTATGGGGCCAATTTTTCATTCGCGTATTACAAAAGTCCTCGCACTATTGCTGGGCTTAGTGTTGGCAGCTTTGATTGGCTACAGTGCCACGAGCTACTATTTGAATACGCAAAAACAAACTACAAGTATTCAAAACAACTTCGTATGATTGCTAAACTCAAAAAACACCCAGTCCTACTGACACTTGTCGCTTGGTTTAGTGTGATGTGGTCATGGTCTTTCTTTACAGATTCACTGGAGCTTGCGAATTCCAAAAGCCAAGGCCTGATACTTGCATTCGTGGTTGTTGCCATAAACGTAGCAGTTTCGACAGTAATAGTGTGGTACTCGCTAAAGTATATTGCCAAAATTCATGTACGCTTTGGAACAAAAAAGTTTCTCTTGCTCGGGTTGCCACTGTTTGCGCTAACAGATTTTTTGGTTTGCTGGGGAACGACAATTATCTGGTTAGGGCCGCAAGGTAACGTAGACAATATTCTACCGATGGGATCGCTGTCTCTGTTACTTATTAGGACACCTTTAGCATTTGCTGCACGCTTTGTTGGTTTCTACGGACTAGCTGCGATTGCCTGGTTGACACTATATTTGGCTTTCCAGCCGGCAATTCACGAAGAACTAGGTGTTAAGGCACAGAAGGCAAAACACAAAGCACTAATCAGCTCACGCCGATATGTTTTAGTGCCTCTATTTTTGGCAGTAATTGGTGCGACTGTAGGCTGGTATGTTTACAAAACACCAGATGGCGTGCCCATAAAAGCAACTCTTATTAGTGAAACATTGACTCGCAGAGTGCGCGCCATAGATCCCAAGGATATAGATCTGGTTGTCTTTCCTGAATATGGCTTAGAGAAAATCACTAATGACAATCTTAAAGAACGCGTTGGGCGTACCAAAGGTGAACAGCACCCTGTTTATTTCCTTGGGTCTGAGCAGATCTTTACTGACGGTACTTCTGGCCATCGCAACAACATGATGTTTGGTAATACGACAGATGGCATCCTTGAGCGGCAGGACAAGTATCGCCTTATTCCTGGGGGCGAGGATCTACCGTATGTTTTACGAGTCATATTCCGCCTAACCGGGCAAAGAAGCACTCTCGACTATTTCACCTATGCCAAGAGTGTTATTAAAGGTGAACAACAACTGCAGCCATTCGTTATCAATGACAAAATACGAGTAGCAGCGGCAGTTTGCTCTAGTATTATTGCTCCTCAGGACTACCATGCGTTTGCTCGTTCAGGTGCAACCATCTTTACTAATTCAGCCTCTCTCAGTACATTTAAAGGCTCACGATTATTTGCATGGCAGCAAAAAAGTATGGCTCGTTTTATGGCCATAGCTAACAGTCGTTACTTCTTGCAATCCGCTAATGCGGCCAGTGCCTATGCGCTCGATAATAATGGCAATCAACTAGCAGAGACCAGAGACGTTTCTTCGACACAGCTAGTTGCAGTTACGAATTCCAAGAAGACAGTGTATACGCATGTTGGTGAGTGGCTGGTGTATCTAGGCATCCTTATCGCTGTTGGATATTTGATTGTGTATCGCCGTAAGAATTTACAGAAGTCACTTTCGCGGTTTGCTACTATTAAACGGTGAATCAACTACAGAGTTTGCAAGAGGAGACATGGGCTTTTTATGCGGCGCACGGTCGCGACCTACCGTGGCGTCAGGCTGACGATGACGGGTCGTACGATCCCTACAAGATTTTGGTCAGTGAGCTCATGCTGCAGCAAACACAAGCTGCTCGGGTAGTACCGAAGTATCATGAGTTTCTAACCAGATTTCCAGATGTGCAGTCATTAGCTGCTGCAGAGCTGGGTGACGTCCTAAGGGTATGGAGTGGGCTTGGGTATAACAGACGCGCCAAGTTTTTATGGCAGGCCGCCCAAGCGTGCTTGGAAAATTTTAATGGTGCATTACCAGCAGATCAAAAACAGCTTACCGAACTTCCTGGCGTGGGGCTGAACACGGCTGGTGCAATCTGTGCATACGCCTTTAACATGCCGGTCGTTTTTATAGAAACAAATATACGCACTGTCTTTATTCATCACTTGTTTCCCGATCGTGATCAGGTGCACGACAACGAGTTATTGCCTTTGGTTGAGCAGGCACTCGACACAGAGAATCCTCGGGAGTGGTATTGGGCGCTCATGGACTACGGCAGTCACATTAAAGCGACACATGGTAATGCCAGCAGAGCCAGCGCTCATCACGTAAAACAGTCGACTTTCGTCGGCTCAAAACGTCAGGTGCGTGGCCAGGTTTTGCGGGCACTGGCACAGGGATCACAGAGTCTGGCGAACCTACAGGAGACAATTCAGGATACACGTCTTGAAACAGTACTGGCTGATCTTGTCGGTGAAGGACTTATTCGGCACAGCGGTCAGGACTACTCTCTGTAGTTTACTCATTGGTGTGATAAAATAAGCATAAGTACAAACGTGGGTATTTTATAGGCATGAAAACAGCATTTCGAACGATCATTCTCCTGGCACTTGTTGTGGCCGTGTTTGGTGCTGCGCCACGAGTCTTTGCTGCTGCCGAAGCTAACAATGGTGATGCACCAGTATCTTCAACTCCTGCCAACCCAGGCCCCACAGAGAAAACATCCGCTCAGCGTATCGAGGAGTATAAAGAAAAGCTTCTCGTCAAACCAACTGCCGCCGAACAGACCAGACTAAAGACTCGCTGTCAGCCTGCGCAAGGCATCTCTAAAACTCTTGCTACGAAAGTCGATACGAGCCACAAAGCACGGGCGGCTGCCTACGAACAGATCACTACAAAGCTAGATAAGCTGGTGGCTGGGCTTGAAGAAACAGATTTTAATACGACAGAGCTTAAGGCTCAACAGAAAAAGCTTGGGGAAATGACCACCTCATATGCAAAGAATTACGCGGTATATAAAGACGCTTTGGCCGATCTCAATGCGCTTGATTGTATGGCTGACCCGGTAGCATACAAAGCGGCATTAGAGGTAGCACGAGCTACGAGGCTTACGCTGTCTCGCGAAGTAGCTGTCATAAAAGCATATTTAACCGATACAGTTCCACCCCAACTACTTAAAGCAAAAACGGCGTTAGATAATAAAACAAACCAGCAATCTGATGATAAAAAGGATGCTCAGTAATGGATGATATTCGACGACCAGCAGCGAATCCTGCAGGAGCACCACCGCAAAAGGGGTTACCCGTTCATCGACCTATCCCGGTCAATAACCCACCTTTGCATCACGTGCCAATACGGACGCCTTCGCCGCATGCCAGTGCAATTCACGCTGCCCCACCAAAGCCAATACCCGTTGTTAAAGAACCGGCGCATGTTGCCGAAGAGACAGCGCAGACTCACGAAGCGTTCATTCCCGGACCCGCGCCTTCTCACCACCCTGAAGTGAGTGCCCCTGTTGAGCAGCCATCTGCACCGCCAGAGCTACCAGCTCACCCGGATGCGCACCCAACTGAAGCTGCGCCAGAAAAACCCGTAGAGCAAGCGCCTCCGGCTCACACGGATACTCAGTCAAAACCAATTGTTCCTGAACCGATCATTGCCGATGCACCAGTTGTGCACGATGACAAAATTGTATATACAGAACCAGAGATCGAAAAAGAGCCAGAAGAGCCAAAGGGTACAGTTAGCCAGGCACCAACTACGCCTGCCAAGAAAAAGGGTCACGGAAGCTTAGGGCCGATCCTTATCGCTGTTTTAGTAGCACTTGCGTTGGTTGGCGGAGCAGGCTATGCGTACCTGCAAAACCAGAAGAAAGTTGTCCAGCCAACTGCGACTCCTCAGCCTCAGCCTGAGCAAACAAAAACTGCTCCAGCCACCAGCGCTGATGTAGATGCCATGAGCAAAACAATCGAAGAGCAGCTCAAGAAAACAGACGACACTAAAGACTACCAAGAAGCAGACCTCAGCGATATAACGCTAGGCCTGTAGTTTTTGCAGCATAAACGGAATAACTTCGTCGTGAATTGTCTCATCTGAAGTTACTGTAAAGATTTTGCCATGATCTGAGATTAGCATTGTGTTTTTGCTTATTTCATCAATATCATTCTTCACTACTGACATGCGTTTTTCGAGTGTGTTCGGTTGTGAGGCATAGCGGTCGCCAAGTCGTTTGGCGAGCAATTGTTCACCTGTTGAATCAACAGTGAGGGCAATAAGGACGACATTTTTGATCTTTGCAAACTCTGGCACTAGGGCTGGCCAGATGTTGAACAGAACATGTTTTTCCGGGTTGTCAGGTACAAAAGGGAAGCCATAGCAATTGGCGTTATACATGCCTGACGCGAAGAATGCGCCAGCATTTTTCTGAGTATTAAATTCATCCAAAGTCAGAAAATCGCGGTCACCTTCGTGCGCCAGCTTTCGCGGTTTACGGGTAGTTACAATATTGAGGGTTTCAAATTCCCCGGGGTAGTGCTTCCCAAGGTAGTTAGACAGGTATGTTTTGCCCACTCCCGAAGGACCAGTGACAATAAAAATATGCTTCATGGCTGTAGTCGTATATCGATAAACGAAGCCTCAAACACATCATTAAAACTGACTGGTACGAGGCCGCCAAAGTCAGCACCACTAGACAGCAGGCCGGCCGCGCCGAGTTGGGCAAGCAAAGGTTTAATACCTGGTCGTAGCTTTGCGTCGTCCATCTCTAATACGATTGCTGGATCCATGAACTCTGCAGCACCCACTTCTTCGCCATTGTGTTCAATACGGAGTATGTCTTCACGGGTTTCGTCGTCTACAAAAACAGGAAAAGAAATACCGCAGGCAAACATGTCGGGGCGATTCACACCGTGCGGCCATTGGTTAATAACCCAGCCGCCCGCTTGATGCATAGAAAGACCCATGCTATTAGGATTATCTTTACCGAGCTCTTCTTTGAAACCCCTAAAGAGCGTTTGCATTGGCTGTTCGATGACCGGTCGGGATATTTTGCTGGTCTCGCTCATTAGGCCCAACATACCTTCAAGATTTTTGTCGCGGGCATGATGTTCGAGCATTAAAACACTGCCATCAGTGTCAACAAGAGCAACTAATAATCCAACTCCAAACCAGCCAGCCTCCTGGAGTCGATCAAGTGTCTCAGAAGTTATCTCTGGCAACTGACGCTGAGGACTAGGCTGCAACTCGGTGGGGACGGCAAGTGTTATGTTAGATGAAAAATGTGCAGGCATTAGTAAATCATACCATTGTTCTATGTATCAAACAGCGAGTTGACGCTAGGGCTTCTTCTTAGTGGCAGGCGACTGCATAGGGAAGGGTGCAGTAGCTACCTTGATCTTTGCCTTGGCGAGAGCCAGTTGCAGACGTTTGAATAATTCAGACTGTACTTTCCATTGACCACCAGGTACGGTTTCTCCCCGTATAAACACGGTCAGGCCAAGCTCGCTATAGCCCTGGATCTGGGCCAGGATAGGAGTCTTTCGGATCAGCTTGCCAAGTTCCTCATCGGCGACTAGTTCTTCGCCAACTGCGTTAATAACTTTTTCGAGTTTGGTCACATCAGTGGCTGTGTCAACAACCAGCATTTCGTTCAGCTTACTGTAACCAAAGGTCTTGTTGCTTGCCGTTACGATGCTGCCATTAGGCACGTGGTGTCGCACGCCCTTAATGTCGCGGATGATTGTGGTGCGTACGGTAATTGCTTCGACAGTTCCAGGGATAGGCTGACCCCCAGCTACTTCCAGCTGAATGACATCGCCTACACGGTACTGGTTTTCGATGATAATAAACAGTCCATTCGTAAAGTCTTTAATGAGCGACTGGGCGCCAATACCAAATGCTACACCGACAACTCCGGCGCTAGCCAGCAACGGCGCCGTGTTAATGCCGAGCTCGTCCACAATCATTATGACCGCAACCAGACCGAAGATAATTTTGCTGGCCGTGCTGAGTAAACTGTCTAGCGTATCAATACGCTTTTTGCGGTCGGTTTCACTAGCAAATGAATGATGACGTATTGCCCGGTTAAGTACGCCAATCAATAGAGCAACGGTAACTCGTCGCAGTACCCATGCACCCAAAATAATAATGAGAATGTTGACACCGTGAGATTCAAGCCAAGCCTTTGGCTCATCAAAAATAGTCTTCTCGCCTGATTCCAGTACTAGAGCAAATAGATTCATAGTGATAGTATACTAGACCAATGGTAAAACTATCTGGCCTTAACGATCCTAATCTTGTCGAGGCTCTCAAAGCAGGCAGAGTTGGCGTGTTGCGCAGTGACACTATTTATGGCGTCATGGCTGTTGCAGCTAATCAGGAAGCCGCATCACGACTGTATGGTCTTAAGAAACGCGATCGCAAGCCAGGCACAGTTATTGCTGCCAGTATTGATCAATTGGTTGAACTTGGATTAAAAAGACGTTATCTCAAAGCCGTCGAGGAATATTGGCCGGGGGCAATTACGGTTATTGTTCCAACTGACAACTCGGAGCTTTCCTATCTGGATCAGGGTGTTGGCAGCCTAGCGGTGCGGGTTGTGGATGATGCTGAGCTGGCAGCTTTATTGCAACAAACCGGTGCATTGGTCACAAGCAGCGCGAATCACCCGGGGCAAGAGCCAGCCAACACTATTGAACAAGCTAAAGACTACTTTGCCGACGAAGTCGACTTTTATGTCGATAGCGGTGACCTGAGTGGACGTCAGCCATCAACAATTATTCGTATTGTCGACGATGCTATAGAAGTTGTGCGTAAAGGTGTAGTAGAGGTAAGTGAAAATGAGTAAAGAAGCCAAAACACGCGTAGCTTCATTTATTATCCTGATTCGTGATAATCAGATTTTTCTGGTGCAACGAGGTAATACTGGATGGCGTGACGGTGACTGGGCACTGCCTGCCGGCAAGGTTGACGAAGGCGAATCTTTTCACACCGCGGCTGTGCGAGAACTTACCGAAGAAACCGGTGTGATTGCTCAGCCTGAAGATGTCCGGTTTGCCATTATGCAGCACCGCGCTCCTGATGATTTGCCTAATGCAACAGCTTGGGTGGATGTCTACTTTGTCTGTGAGAAATGGCAGGGCGAGCCAACAAATGCAGAACCACACAAACATAGTGACGCCGGGTGGTTTCCGTTGGATGACTTGCCTAACAACTTAATTGAATGTCACCCCGGCGCGATTGCAGCTTGGCAGAATGATGAATCATATAGAGAATTTGAATGGAGGAAAGCATGACGTTTGACGAATATCAAAAACAAGCCCTGACCACGGCTTATACCAGCGAGAAAAACAAAACTCAAATGGCACAAACCATTTGGGCAATGGGTATTGTTGGTGAAGCGGGTGAGGTGATAGAGAAATGGAAAAAGATTGTTGCCTATAAAGATGGCAAAATCAGCCAAGAAGATCTAGACGAGTTGGCCAAGGAGCTGGGTGATGTCGTCTGGTACATTGCTGTTATGGCCGATAGCTTGGGGCTTTCTTTCGAAGACATCATGCAGCGCAATGTTGAGAAGCTTAAATCACGCCAGGCACGCGACAAAATAAAGGGTGCAGGAGATAACCGATGAAAACTGTTGAGGAACAAGTTCGTGAATACTTAAAAGCTCACAATGTCCTTCAGCTAGCGACAGCAAGTAGCGACGGCCAGCCGTGGGTTTGCAACGTTCATTACTATTCTGACGACGGCCTAAACATATACTGGATCAGCACTCCAGACCGCCGACATTCACTCGAAATTGCCGCCAATCCAAAAGTAGCTGCTGTAATTAAGGTACACGAGAACACCCCTGAAGAAGACTATGTCATTGGCGTGTCTGTAGAGGGAACAGCTGAACTTTTGGGTACTTCTGTTTTGCCAGAGATTATCGACGCATACTGCAAGAAGCAGAGTAAAAAGCCTGAGACGCAAGCCGATCTACACGCAGACAAAGCTCCCTTTAAGTTTTACAAGTTTACCCCAATTAGTTTTGTAGTCTTTAACACCAAAGACTTCAAAGGCGACCCGCGCCGCGAATGGAAGCTCGGCGAGTAGCCAGCAAAGATTACCTACATATTGTAATCCCTACAGAATATTGTAAAATACTCCCTTAATGAGTGTTGTTGATTTACCTGCACCAAGCAGGTCTTCTGAAGCCGCGGCCTTGTGGGAGGCTATGGCTTCGCGTGGCCAAGTCATTTCGCCAGTACCTCAAGTAGTGGGGAGGGTCGCTATACCAGAAGGCTTCCGCGATGATTTAGCGGCACTTGAGGTTCTAAACCACGAAGTGGTTACAATCGAATCCATAACTGATCTTGCCAGCATACGCGACAAAGTTACTGAAGACGAGTTTCATCCACTTGCCCATTTCTTAGATCGGCATGCTAGTGTCCTCCAAGACTTTCAAATCATCGCTGAGCGCGACATCTACGATTTTTCAGACGGTAATTTTGCGGTAGGTTTGGCCGCAGCTATGCATAAAGTCAGATGGGAGTTTGGTGTTAAAGGGCCAGTGTGGCCTAGCGCTGGTCTTAGTGACAGTATGGAGTTTGACCAAGCAGCACCAGATACAGTGTTCCCACATATTGATATGCTGCCCGTCGAAGAAGCTGGATTTCCAGACTTCACAGTCAGTTACTTAACCTCTATTGGTGCGCAAACTTTACATTTTCCTGGAGTATTTCCATTTAGTCAGACAGGGACAATTGATGTAGGCAACGTAGCACCAGTAACATTCGAGGATGGCGATGTGGTGAGAATGTTGATCACATCTACCCACGCCTCAGCCTATGGCTATGATGCGAACCGTTTTGTTGGCCGTGCCGTTTTTGAGCAGACCGCTCGTTAAAGGGTACACTCAAGTATCAGCGCTTTGTGATCCGAAACTATTCTGTCGGACGCTTGAAAATTACTAACATGAATCTCTGGGCTCACAAAAATATAGTCAGCAGAAACTTGGATATCTTTTACACGGAAAATGGGACTCAGCGTGGTCTCAAGACCGTATTCGGTCGTCAAATTCTTGAGTGGTAACTGTGAGTGGATTGCTTGTATGGCTGCGCTGTCCGGCTGTACGTTAAAATCGCCACACATAATGATTGGGCCCCTAACTTGCTTGAGCTCATCAATGAGTTTTTGCATGCATGCTAGGCTTTCTGCAGTTCCGGCTGGATCGAGATCATGAAAACCATGATGATTGACCATGGTAAAAGTGCTGCCTGCAATATCTACTGTACAAAGCTGTGCATTGCGAATATTGAGTACATAGTTACTGATGGTCTGGGATTCTTCGAACTTTCCGCTGACGAAATGAGTACGTTGATTGCTGAGGGGATGTTTCGACAAAATAAGGTTACCCATGCCAACCTGTTCGCCAAAAGCCGGAAACTTATAGGTTGGCGAAAAATAGTGATACGCAAATTTTTCACTTAATCTTTGCTGAATACTAAACGATTCGAACAAAGGGTTACGTTTTTCATTGCTCAAGATTTCTTGTAGACAAACAACATCAGGATCTTCTTGCTCGAGAAGTTCAAACAGCGGGTACATCAAATGCCCCAGCCACGCATTTACCTGGATCACCTTCACGAGAATTCCTTGCGGAGCCATTCGTCTAGCGAGTCACCACCACCACCGGCCATACCAACCACCATGTCACCTTTGTCTAGGTGCTCTTGAATCGTCTTTTTTAGCTCTCCATCGCGTTCCATGGCTACAGCGATAGACGGATCACTTAAATGGGTAATGAGTTCACTTGGAGGGATAATGCGCTGCTTGGGATCTTCTCGGGCTAGATAGCTCGGTATCCAGTATACTTTGCTGGCGCCAGCAAAGCAGTCACCGTAATCATCGGCCATGTAGTGTTGCCGTCGATTGGTTAAAGGCTCGTACACTACCACTACATTCTGTTTTTTATCGCTTGCCATTTCTGTGGCAACGCTCATGCAGCCTCTAATCTTTTCAGGGGTGTGGGCATAATCACTGTAGAGGTTTGACACAATCTGTTCCATGCGACGCTGCAGACCTGGAAAGTCACTGGCTATTTTAACCAGTTCTTTGAGAGGTGTTTTGGTCAGCTCATGTACGCCTTGAATAACCAGCCAGGCGTCTAGTCTGGTGTAGCGGCCAGCAAGCGTGACCTCTTCGACGGTGGGGTGGTCACTTTCTAGCACGTCAAGTTTGCTGGTGCTGGTCATGCCAAGATAGTCGTAATCTTCTTGCCACAAGATTGTGCGGTCGCTTTGAGATATAAATTCCTTAAAGGCTTCTTGGTAATCTTCACGGGTCGGGAAGATCTCGTGATGATCCCAACTGACGCCAGTAATCAGACTCAGGTGTGGTTGGTATGCCAGGAAGTTACGATCAAATTCATCACACTCGTAAATAAACAGTTTGCTAGCTGGGTCAAAATGTCCCATTTCTGCAAAGCTTGTCTTGGCTGGCAGAATGTAGCTGAGGGGTGTTTTTAGTTGGCTGAGCAGCCAGACAGTCAGGGCAGTTGTGGTGGTTTTGCCGTGAGTACCGGCAATGGCAATCATCTGCAGTTTCTTGTCCTGGATAATTTGGTTTAATAGCTCATCGCGTTTGCTGTGCTTGATGTCCTGGTTGCGAACAAATACCAGTTCTGGTGCATCGGCGTTCTCTTTTTCGACTGCAGAAGAATACACGTACCAATCGATCGGGGTGGTGTCATGAACTTTTGCCAGTGCTTCGCTGCTTTGACCAATGTGAATGTTGGTTACGCCGTGTTTTTTGAGGTAGTCAATGTACTGAGAATCTTGCTTATCGCTACCGCTAACTGTGTAGCCAGCTTGCTGAGCCACCATGGCTAAGGGGCCAAT
>RXKC01000003.1:41039-135719 GCA_003962975.1 Candidatus Saccharimonadota bacterium | reverse complement strand
TAAAAATGATAAAAAACTTCATCCACCGTCTCCTTCGCCACCGACATCCGTGGCGCGAGATCACGTTCAATGAATTGAGCGAGATCTATATGACCATGGTGCTCCGCAGTCTTGCTCTCAGCATGACCGGTATTTTTGTACCTATTTACATGTACCGAATTGATTACAGTGTGCCCGCCATACTCAGCGTCTTTGCGTTCTATTTTTCATTCCGAGTAGTTTTGGACTTTGCTGCAGCATTTACCTCAGCCCGAATTGGTCCCAAGCATACCCTAGTCATCGGGCAAATGCTACAGATTGCATCTTCGGCACTGTTTCTAACACTCCCTCAGCATAACTGGCCAATGTTCTTACTTGGTGGTGTATGGGGAGCTGCGGCTAGCTTTTTCTTCATTCCGTTCCATATCGATTTTTCCAAAATCAGGCATAAAAAGAATGCCGGTAAAGAAATAGGCTTCGAGCAAATCATGGAAAAAGTCGGCTTTGTACTCGGTCCAGTAGTCGGTGGTGTTGTTGCTACGCTGTTGGGCTCACAGTATATATTCCTGGTCTCGATCGTGTTACTTATCGGGGGATTGTGGCCATTGTTCCAGACGCGTGAGCCGGTTCGCATTCGGCAAAAGCTCGATTTTAGATATTTCCCAGTCCACCACATCACAAAGCATATGCCGTCTTATATTGGGCTGAACGTCGAGAACACACTGTGTCTTATGATGTGGCCACTATTCCTAGGTATGTTTGTTATCAGTGACAGTGGTGTCTTTGCCAAGGTAGGTATTATTTCGTCTATATCGGTAGCAATCTCTTTGTTATCTACGCATGCAGTCGGGCGCACAGCTGATAACGACAAGGGGAGGAGCTTACTGCGCTTTGCCGCTAGCACAAACGCTGTGCTCCACTTGCTTAGACCATTTGTAACTCTCTACCCAGTAGCGTTTGGCGTCAACGTGGTTAATGAAGCAGTGACGGTTGGCTACCGTTTGCCGTACACCAAAGGTCATTACGATACGGCTGACGACTTTCCTGGTTACCGTATTGTGTACATAACTACGCTTGAAGTGCTGGGGTGCATCGCAAAAGCTACGACCTGGTGGATCCTCGTACTATTTAGTCAACTCGAGACAGGCAAGCCACTATTTTATGTTGCCTTCGCCATCGCTGCCGTTAGTTCGCTGCTGATCATGACTGAGAAATTTGATTCATTAAACCCACGAAAGAAGGCATCGTAGTGGATATGGACAAGAGATTCTTCAAGCGCTTTTTGAAGCGACTTCGTTTCGTGAACCTGTGGCTCCTATTGGTCGTCGCGATTGCCAGTGGTGTTACCTGTGTCTTTGCGCTGCGCAATAACAATCTGCACGCCCTGACCCTGCGCGATGAAGTTTATAGAGCAGATAAAGAGGGTGGAGATGTCGAAACGGCTTTGCGCGACCTTCGTCAGTTTATGTATACCCACATGAACAGTAGCCTATCGACAGGTTCGAACTCGATACAGCAACCAATCCAACTCAAATATCGTTACGAACGCTTGGTTAAAGCCGAGCAAGATCGCATGGCGTCAGCCAACAGCCAGCTTTATGCTGAGGCTCAGGCTGACTGTGAACGGCGTTACCCGAACGGTTTGTATGGTAGTGGTCGTATTCCTTGTGTGACCGAGTATGTTACTGCTCGTAGCCCTGAAAAACCTAAAGAAATACCAGACAGCTTGTACAAGTTCGATTTTGTTTCGCCGGTGTGGTCACCCGATTTAGCTGGTTGGAGTTTGGTTGTGGCTAGTCTGTCATTTGGCTTGTTCGTACTACGCTTTGGCATGGAGCGTTGGGCTCGAAAAGAGATTCACGACCTCTAGAACTGAACCCTCAATTTTATAGTTATACACAACGTATTAACAGGGGTAACTTCGGTCAAAGTGTTAAATGTTATTGACACTCAAGGGGATAGCGGCGTAATGTTAGGGGTGCATACAAAGCTTAAAGAGGGAGAATTAAAAGCTATGGCTTACAAGCACACAAACTCAAAGGGTGTAACATACTACCTAAACTCAAAGGCAGTTGTACTCCGCGGTGGTAAAGAGCAGACTATTTACTACTTCAGCAAAGATCAGCGACCTGAAGCAACTGACCTTCCAGCAGGCATGGAAGTAAACGAAAACCCACGCAACGGCTTCCTTACCGTTAAGCGAACCAAATAGTCCTTATTCCTAGGACAACAAGCGGCCCGGGCTCCACCCGGGTCGTTTTTGTTTCGGGATAATTTACAAGTAGTGAGAAAATCGCTGGTATACTACAGCGTATATGAGCACCAAAAAACCCATTGTAGAAGTTCGAGGATTAACAAAAAAGTACGGTAAAAAGACGGTCGTAAAGGGAATTAACTTTTCTGTGCAACCAGGCGAGATCTTTGGAATCTTGGGGCCAAACGGTGCCGGTAAAACTACGACCTTAGAAATGATCGAAACACTGCGGCCAATCGATGGCGGTACAGCAGTGCTGGACGGTGTAGATGTTCTTGAAGAGCCTGATAAAGTTCGTGCAATGATTGGCGTACAGCCACAAACACCATCGTTTGAAGAAAAAACCAAGCTCACCGAGATTCTGGAGTTTTTTGCAGCTACCTATGGGCAAAAGATTGAGCCGAAGAAATTCCTTAAAGATGTACAGCTTTTGGACAAGGCAGACAGCTTTCCTGAAGATCTTTCTGGTGGTCAGAGACAGCGTTTCAGCATTGCAGCTGCACTTGTACACAAGCCCAAGGTCTTTTTCTTAGATGAGCCAACCACTGGGCTTGACCCACAGGCACGCCGCAACTTGTGGGATCTTGTTCAAGAGATTCGAGATAAAGGTGTCACAGTTATTATGACCACTCACTACATGGACGAAGCCGAGCTTTTGTGTGACCGCGTTGCTGTGATGGATAACGGTGAAATTATTGCGCTGGATACGCCTAAGCAGCTTATTAAAGACCTCCTGAAAAGAGGCTTTAAAAAACCGCAGTTGGTAGAACAAGCAAACCTTGAAGACGTGTTTATTGACCTAACAGGAAAGGCTCTCAGAGATTAATTATGAAGGATATTAAAAAAGCATTTCTACCTGTTAGCACCTTCATTCGTATTGACGTTAAGCGTCTGTTCCGTGACAAAGTAGCCATTTTCTTTGTGTTCGTATTCCCACTTATTTTCTTGGTGATCTTTGGTTCTATTTTCCGCGGTGACAGCGATATTTCGTTCCGTGTTGCTGTACTAAACGAATCAAAGACTCAGTTTGCCACCGAATTTGAGAAAGAGATCAAAGACAACAAAGTCTTTAAGGTAGATGATGAAATCACCACTCTGGATGCTGCAAAAGAAAAGATGAATCGCTCGCAGCTAGACGCTACGATTATTTTGCCGGAGAGCTTCGGTGCAGTAAAAGACAACTTGCCATCTGGTCAAGCCAAGGTATTGTATGACCAAGGCAACCAACAGGCTGGACAAACACTGGCATCGGTTATGGAAGGAGTCTTTAAGGGCATTAATGCCGAGCTAATTCCGACCAAAACACCATTTACCGTCAAGGCTGAATCAACAGCTACTGCCGGGCTGACCCAGTTTGACTACACGTTCTCGGGAATTCTTGGCTTTACTCTGCTTAGCCTCGGTATCTTTGGACCGACGACTGTGTTCCCGCGACTCAAGCAACGTGGTGTCCTGCGTCGCTACCAGACTACTACCATTAAAGTCTGGCAATACTTTGTTGGTAACGTTATTTCAAACGCAATTGTTGGCTTGATCGCTCTGATATTCATGTTTGCGGCCGCAGTACTGTTCTTTGACCTCAATATGAGGGGTAACTACTTGAACTTGGCTGTTGTGGTGGTGCTTGGTACGGTCATGCTATTTGGAATTGGACTGGCGTTAGGTGGCTGGGCCAAGAACGAGAACCAGGCAGCACCGCTGGCGCAGCTGGTAACCTTGCCAATGATGTTCTTGTCTGGCGTGTTCTTCCCAACCTTCCTTATGCCAGAGGCTATTCAGAAAGTAACTCAGTTTATTCCGCTAACCCCCGTGATTGAATCGATACGCCGCATCATTACAGAGGGTACTAGCTTGATTGAACTTGGTCCGCAGATGCTAGTAATGGTGGTTTGGACTATTGTGGTCTATATCATCGCCTTCAAAGTTTTCCGTTGGGAATAGACAAAATCCAGCCATACCACTATTGCTAAAAACCGGTTTTTGTGATAGTATATATCTTATGACAGACGTTGTTCAGCCTACTCTATTTGATGCCCTTCCAGAGCCCCGATTAATGGAGCCTGATGAGCTGACAACGCTAGAACGCATGGAAGTCATGCGGCAAGATTACGGCTTTATGCCGACCACCCGCGATGAGCTAAACGCAGCAATTGGTCTGGTCGGTTTTGAGACTACGCCCGGCGGTACGGCGCGTCATTTAAACGAAATTCTTTTGCACCAGAAAAGAGCAGTTACTAACGACCCTGCGCAAGCCGTTCGTAGTGTGACCGCTGAGTATGATGGTTTTGCGCGACGAGCGCAAAGTGATCACCAGGGCTTAATCAATTTGCAGGGTGATGTGAGAGAGTTGATGAACCCGCGTGTGAGTATCGGAGAAGATGCTGGTAGTAATTCTGCGTTAAGACAGTTAGTCCGATTTATGGATCTGGACGCCTATACACTCACAAAAGGTGAAGTGTGGCCAGGGTTTGACCCACTCAAAAAAGCTGCCCGTGTCCGCGGTAAGCAGGGTGCACGCATGATAGTTGACCGATATTCGGCATCTGAAATGGATGAAGAAGTTGAAACGCATGTCCGTGATGTACTTGCTGCAACTACAGTTGGGCAGACAAGGGTGCTTGTTGATCGTGCAGTAGCCGATCAAGCTCGACGGCTAGACTTTTGGGTATCTAAACTCAGAGAGTCTCGAAATCATGGCATTGCTCGACCAATTGCAGATCGAGCATTGGCCCATCTAGGTGAAGCTGAGTAGGTATGCCTGATATTCTGAAAAATTTGTCGAAGCCATTCTTTGTGCTGGCACCCATGGACGATGTCACTGACACTGTCTTTCGGCAAATTATTGCTGACACAGCTGCTCCTGATTTGTATTTTACCGAGTTTGTGAATGTTGACGGACTGCAAAGTCCGGGCAGGGAAAAGCTGATTCACAAACTACAGTTTACGGATAAAGAAACGCCGATCATTGCTCAGGTTTGGGGCAAGAATCCAGAAAATTATTACAAAACAGCTAAAGAAATTAAGGCCATGGGCTTTGCTGGGATCGATATTAATATGGGCTGTCCAGCTAAGCCCGTCGTGCAAAACGGGTGCTGCAGCGCGCTTATAAATAACAGAGAGCTAACAGGGGAGATTTTGAAGGCGGTTAGGGAAGGGGTTGGACCGGACTTCCCTGTCAGCGTAAAAACCCGGCTAGGCTTTGGCCAGGTAGATCTCAGCTGGCACGAGTTTTTGCTTTCACATAAGCTTAACATGTTAACAATACATGGCAGGACAGTTCGCGAGATGTCTAAGGTACCGGCGCACTGGGATCTCATTGGCGAGGTTGCCAAGCTTCGCACTTCCCTTGCCCCCGACACACTGATTGTTGGTAATGGTGATGTTATGACTCGTCAGCAAGGCGAGGGCCTTGCTGAGCAGTATGGCCTGGACGGCATCATGGTCGGACGCGGAATTTTTCACGATCCTTATGTCTTTGCCGAACAGACGCCATGGGCCGATATGACCAAACAAGAGAAGATCGACTTATATACTAAACATGTTAATCTTTTTGCTGATACCTGGCAGAATGCTGAACGTAAACTCGTGACGCTGAATAAATTCTGCAAAGTGTATATAGAGGGCTTCCCTGGCGCCAAAGAATTGCGCGAAAAACTCATGGCCGCTGAAAGTATTGACCAGTTGCGCACTATGCTCGCAGAAGCGCGAGAGCAAGCCTAAGCGGTGTTACCTCTGTTATAATGACCAGTAATGATCGAACGTAAATTTGTAGTTAGTAATCAAAGTGGCGAGAAGCTGATGTGCGTAGAGGTCTTGCCTGACGCTGAACCGTCGGAATCGCTTCCTGTTGTGGTTATGTGTCATGGCTTTGCCTACTTTAAGGAAGAGAGCGGCCTGTTTACTGACATGGCAGCTGTTTTGGCGCAGCAGGGGTATGCTGTGTACTATTTTGATTTTTCTGGCTGTGGCGAAAGTGAAGGTAATTATAAAGACACGAGTCTAACTAAGCTGGTTGCCGATCTAAAGTCAGTAGTAAAAGTGGTAGCCGAGTTTTCATATATTAATGCACAGGAGCTCAGCCTTGTTGGACAATCCTTTGGCACTAATGTTTGTGTGGCCGCTAAAGTTCCAGACATAAGGCGTATGGTGTTGTGCGGCGCATTTGATAACCCCCACGAATTGCTATCGAGTCTGTTCCCCGACTTTGACGAAACAAAAACGGTGACCCGCGAACGCGATGATGGCAGAAAAACAATACTAGAGCCTGGCTTCTGGGAAGACACAAAGCAGTATGATTTGCCACGTGATATTGCTACCTTCTCGTGTCCAATACTATTCATTCATGGTGAGCTTGACGATATTGTTCCATTGGAAAGTGGCAAGCGCCTAATGAGTTATGCGCAAAACGCCACAATGGAGATAATCCACGAATCAAATCACGGTTTACGCCCTGGGCATATTCAGGTTTTTAATGCTATTACTGAATTTTTCGTAGAGTCCTCAAAGTAGTTAGAGCAGCTACACCAATCTTGCGCTCACGGTTGGCATTACTTCGATTGGGCTAATTATGCTACTGGTTCGCCGCCCCCTTCGAACCCAGTGGCACAAACCTCACAGACGCTAAGACCGAACCAGCGCCATTAGCGGGAAGGTCCGGCATCACTTTAGGAATGTAATGAGTTTGGTGACAGTATTCCAGTTGCGAATGGTCATGTTCGCGTAGACGGGAGTACCAATAATTCGGTTCAAGCGGCTTTTGGTGCGCTCGGCACTGAGACGTTGTGAGTAGACCACGCCGTCTCCTGGCCAGACTTTGTCTACTCCATCTCGTGGGCTAAACACCCCCATAGCTTCCTCGGCCGGGATACCAATTAAAAATATGAAATCGCTATGATACTTGTCTGGGTGGTCACCGAAACTCTGTGGTTTGTTGTCTATCGCCGCTTGCAGCTGCTGGCGCGTGAGCACCAAAACCCTAACGAGTTCACTGTCCAGCTTAAACTTCTTGGGCAGTAGCTCTTCAATTTCTTGCTGAACGGCTTTAGCGTTTTTGTCTGAGCTCACAATAACATTGCCGCTATTAATGTAGGTAGAAACATTGCTATAACCAAGGTCCTCTAGGTAGCTGCGCAGGTCGGCCATAGACACTTTGTTTTTGCCACCGACATTAATACCTCGGAGTAGTAGCAAGTAAGTTGTCATAGAGTAATTATACTTGAGTGTTTTTGGTGTGCTACTTGCTGTCGATAAAACCAGTGTTTGGCACGCCAAGTACAGCTTGAGCTAACCCGGCTGGGTCAACAATAACACCATTAACTGTGCCGTCTACGTCCAGTGGGCCACCATCCTCTATTTCGTAGGTCACCAGCAAGGCTTGCTGGCCATAGATGATTTCGGTGGTAATGGTAGCATTGGCGATGGTGAAGTAAGCCCTGGTGTTGGGGTTGTATTTACGCAATGTCAGGTTGCTGGGGCTTATGCCAAAGTAGTATTGCTTGATGGTAGTTCTAGGGGTATCGGCACAAGCGACAGTGAAGTTGAACAAACCCTCAGGGTAGTCATAGCCGGGGTCCTGAACCGCGTGTGTTCGTTCGGCGCGAATCAGTGCTTCATCTATCTCGCAGCCTTCGCTGGCTTCCAGTAGTACCGGCTTGTCGGTGACGCTACTGGTAAACGTGGAGATATTGGGCTGTAGGCTGTCGATGATGCCATCGCCGTTAGTGTCATTGGTTTCATCCGCCACAATTTCCCAGGAGTAATCAAGCTCTTCGGTTTGGTTGTCTAGGGCATCAGTCGCTCGCACCACGAAGGTGTGTTCACCTTGTGTTAGGTTAATGTAGGTCATGGGACTGACACAGGACACAAAGCTGTCATCATCGATCTTGCACTCGTAAGCCACGGGGTCGGATAAGCTGTCGACTGCCGAAAACTCAAACACGGCCGTAACCCGGTTGCTGCTACCGTCGGGGAAACTGTCCAGAGTCAGGTCAGGGCTGGTGGTATCCCAGAGCAGCGTAAAGTCATCATGCGCTGAATTGCCGGCTTCATCGGTGACGGTCAGGCGCAGTACGTAGGTGCCGTCTTGACTGACGGCTGTCACGTTCGGGTTCAGTACCCCGGTATTACTAAACGTGACGGTGCCAGGGCCGCTGTGCTTGCTCCAGCTATAGCTTGCCACACCACTGGTGGCGTCGGTAGCGGTAGCTGTACTTTGCGTAAACGGTACAGTGCCGGTGTGTTGGTTGTTGCCGGCGTTCACCGCTGGGTCGGTCGTATCCCAGACAAAGGTAACACTATCGTTGCCATAACTTTCTTCGTCTGTGTAATTGGCACGTATATATAAGTTCTTGTTGATACCATCACTACCTGGTGGCGGAATGTCTTCGCCATCGGCTGCGCAGTTAGCCGTTTCCCACTCAGTGTTGTCCCAGCTGTATTCACAGGCATCAGCATCACTCCAATTAACGGCTGGTGCCCAGGTGTTCAGATTGGCGTTTGCTGCTGGCGCCGTGATTGCTACATTTGGAATGCCAAGCGATTCGTTAGAGTTTTCCTGGGCTTCTTCCTGGCTGATGGCCCGACTGTAAATACGCACGTCTTTTACATCGCCCTTGAACCAACCGCGGTTGTTGTTACAGCCGCCGGAGTCGATGCCGGTAAAGACATATACGGGGGCATCAGCTGCTTGGTAGCTAGTCATCGGGCTCGAGGCCACTAGTTCGCCATTAACATATAGGCGCAGCTCGTCAGTTTCAGGGCTCCAGGTGTTGGCAATGCTGTACCATTCGCCTGGTGTAACGGTGTTGGGTGAGGTGGCAATAACCGGTTGACCGGCTTGCCAGCCAATCGCCCTAAATTGGTTCTGGTATAGGTGTAACATGGAAATACACCAACCAATACCGTTGGCGTTATTAGAGATATGGATGATGTTGCCCTGACTCTCGTCAGCCGGAACACGAACCGATGCCGACAAGGTGTATGCTTGGTCCGGCTCTCCCATGGAATTTGGTATGGCGCTATCGGTGCGGGTGTAATCGTTAATGCCATCCAGGGATATACCGCCGCCCGGTATCCAGGTTGGGCCATTGTACAGCGTGCCCGGGTAGCTGGGCGTGTTGCCGGATGCATCGCCGGCAGTGGTGCCGGTACCTTCGTCGAACTTCCAGTGAAACTTCAAAAACTCGTCGGCGTGTACTTTGGTGACCACAGCAAAAAGGCCAACTGCTACCAGCAGGCTAATAACTAACATGTTTCGAGCTGTTTTACTTCTTATTTGTAACACGCTGCGTCCCATTACGCTTATCCTATAAATAATACCAAAATATGCACCGAAAAGCTTGCCAGACCTGCGACTGGCTTCAATCTTGTTTACGCTTCCAGGAGATCCCTAAGGCGGGCTACGTTGGTGATGGTGATCTGCTTGCGGTGAATGCTGATATGGCCATCCTGAACGAGGCTGTGAATAACCTTGCTGACGCTCTCACGGCTGACGCTCAGAAATTCGGCAATAGTTCCTTGAGTGAAGGGAATAATAATCCGAGAACCTTTGCCAACAGGTTCGCTGTAATAGTTAGCCATCAGCATAAGCCAACGGATGCAGCGGTTGTGAATACGATTTTCGGCCAGACAAATAGCGCGGTCGGTGGTGAAGATGCGAAACTGCGATACATTGTGCAAGTATTCACGGTTAAAGGCTGGGTCGTTCTCGACCTGCTTTAAGAAAGTGTCACGATGCAGGCGGTAGATAACTGCTTTAGTGACTGTGGTGTATTCTAGCCCGCCACCGTCATTTTCATAGAACGATCGGTTTTGGGCAAAGACAGTATTAGGGATAAAGTAGCCCAAAATGCATTTGGTACCATTTTCAAAGTTAAAACTGGCGGCCACCAAACCTTCTTGCAGCACATACACCCACGGGCGCGGGTCATCGGGGCGCACAAAGGTTTGGTTTTTGTCATAGACCACCTTTTGACCTTCGCGTTCAAAAAAGGCTTTGATGGCGTCGGGAGATTTAAAGTAGCTCATCACACCCATAATACAGGTAAAAACTATTTTTTGTGGAATAATTCACAATTATAATGTCAGACCAGTCACTATTATTAACATAATCTTTAAGCTATATTATAACCAATAGAGGTTTAATCACGGGTCCATGGAGGGGTAATGGTGAGTAAAGTTTATAAACGAGTACAGAACGTACTAGTGGCGGTGGTATTTATGCTAGCCGTTGGCTTAACTGTTGTGCTGGCCTTGGGGTTAATGGGCTATGGAGCATTTGGTTTGTGGCAGCGCTACCGCGCTACCCACAACCCCAGCGCAGCTATTCCTAGGCAGACAGTCACGCAGTCTACTGACCAACCGGACGAAACACATCCACTCTGCGACGATAGTTACACTGTTGCCGACAACCAACCGCGGTTGGTTGAGATTCCTCGGCTTAACCGCAGCGGTTGCATCCAAAGGGTCGGGCTCGACCAACATGGGGCGGTGGCAGTACCAACCAATATTCACCTGGCAGGCTGGTATGCCAACAGCCCGTTACCCGGCCAGGCCGGCGTGAGCATCATTGACGGACATGTTAGCGGCCGTTATGGTCCGGCTATATTCACTGATCTGGCCAAGCTGCAAGCCGGCGACACGATTAAAGTTCAATTTGGCGACAAGTCCTGGAAAGAATTTGAAGTTGTAGACAATAATTCCTATGCTGCGGATGAGGCTGGAGCTGAGTTATCTAAATTGGTTCAAGGTATTACCAATCAGCTAACACTTATCACCTGCGGCGGCCGTTTCAGTCAAGCTACCCAGCAGTACGAAGACCGCGTTGTCATCCGCAGCAAACTACTCTAACCAAGGATTTTGTCTCCCGACGCCCATTTTGCTGGGTTGCGTAGTAGTTGAGCTCTACTCAAATAGCGTTACGTTCTTTCGCCACCGCAATTTTCTGACTGGCCACCCATCTGTTTGCTATACTATTGCTAATGAAGAAGATTTTGAGGGTTTTAGCCAAGGGTATTAAAAAGCACTGGCGAATTGTAGTCGTAGCGGTGCTGATAGTGGCTGCTGTCAGTGGTTACCTGGTATGGCGCAGTCAGCAAGATAAAAAGCTCGATGATCAGCGTAAGGCGGTTATTACCTATTCGGCCGATAAGCCAGACGAAGAGAAACCGGATAAGAATACCTATAAATGGTACGGTTACTCAGAAGACCCTAAATACATCACGCTGCCAAGTATTGGTGCGGAAGGCTTCATTCAAAAAGTTGGCGTAGACCAACGTAAAGAAGTGGCAGTGCCCAGCAACATTCACATTGGTGGTTGGTTTGTCGACACGGTGCGCCCTGGCCAAAAGGGTCTGAGTATTATCGACGGACACGTCAGTGGCTACGATAGTGACGGCGTCTTCAAGAACCTTATCAAAGCCAAGGTAAATGACACTTTTACAGTGGAATTCGGCGATGGCAGCAAGAAAGACTTCCGTATCAAGTCGGTCAAAAGTGTCAAAACAGCCGTGGCCGCTGCTGTGCTCTTTTCGCAAGAACCTGGCATTACCAATCAGCTCAGTCTCATAACCTGTGGTGGCAAGTTCGACCGTGCTACTAACCAGTTCGAAGAACGTGTCATTGCTGTGGCCGAAGCCATCTAGCAGGCCCCTGAAATAGAGACGGTTCGGAAAACCGCTTACGCCTATTGTAAAATTTGCAGCACGGGACTACTATGCCTTTATGTATACATCAAAAACTAAAACTCAACCTAAAAATCTCCGTAAAGATCAGCATGGTATAGCCCATCTTGGACTGGTTCTCCTTATGATGTTTGTCATTGCGGCCGTGGGCTTCGTGGCCTTCAAAGTTGGCAGCAGTGGTAAGTCAGAAAACAAGGACCAGAAACACGAGCAGGGCACCACGCCAGAAGGTGGCGCAATACTTCAGACAGGGGCTTCCGGCTGTACGCCAGACGCGCTGGTGGCCGAAGCCAAAGACCCCTTCACGCACCTGCCCTTTAAGGCAAATGAAATTAAGGTTGTTACTCTCGGTAAAGAGACCAACGACTCGCGCTTTGTCTACCCATGGGTTAATACTGACAATGGTGACCGTACTAACATTTATGCACCAGCTGCCGGCAAACTGTACATGATCCGGCACAAGGTCTTTGAGATTGATGGCGTAAAGAGCGATGACTTCGACATGTTCTTTGCTGTGGACTGCAAGACGGTATACCGCTTCAACCACATTACTCATCCGCGTGAAGACATTAAGGCTACCTACCCAGCTGGTGAACTGCCTAGCGGTGACTACGCCAATGGTGGTCTAGATATTCCAGAACGTGTGAAGCCCAAGAAAGCTATAACTGTGAAAGCGGGTGAGTCACTCGGCTACACCAAGGGTACGCCAATTGCCCGCAACTTCGACTTTGCTGTTGGTTTGTCGACCAGTCGCGAAGGCCAAAAGAAGGCCGTTTGTCCATTCAGTGTCTTTAGTGAACCTAACAAGTCCACGCTGCTGGGGCTACTGGGCCCCAAAGCTACCTACAAGCCGCAAGCTGGTTATCCATGTGATATTGAAAACAAGATGTTCTAGCCTCCAAGAAACTCACGCTAACTTGAGAATACTCAACGAAGAACTCGCCATTCGATAACAGAGAGCCACAGAACTGGCCCTCTGTTATCTGTAGCCGGTGGTTGACTGGTTTTGGTAAACTGGGGGTGTGGCAGAACTTAAGACTAAAGCGAATGATGGCGATGTTGATGCCTTTCTGGCGGCGGTGCTAGACGAAGGGCAGCGCGCCGATGCAGCAAAACTGCTGAGTATCTTTAAAGAAATTACCGGCGAGCAACCCAAGATGTGGGGTACGGCAATGGTGGGCTTTGGCCAGTACCATTACAAGTCGGAGCGCAGTAGCCAAGAGGGCGACTGGCTGCTGACCGGCTTTTCACCACGCAAAGTCGCGACCACCCTGTACCTGACGACTGGTTTTGAAATGAAGGGTGAGTTGCTGGAAAAGCTTGGCAAGCACAGACTGGGCAAGGGCTGTTTGTACATCAAGCACTTAAGTGATGTAGACGAAAAGGTTTTGCGTGATCTGATTAAAACGTCGTTTGAAGAAATGAAGCGGGTAACCGCTGCTAAGTAAGGAGGGGTATGAAAGCGCTGCAAGAACTGTTAAATCTCAGCGGCCAAGCCGCCATTGTAACGGGTGGTGCAAAGGGTATTGGTAAAGGTATTGCCTATCGGCTGGCCGAAGCCGGTGCTAGTGTGGTGGTGGCCGACCTGGACGAACCGGCCGCGCAAGCCACAGCCAAAGAGCTGACCGACAAGGGCTGGAAGGCGGCTGCTTTCACAGTGGATGTGTCGGACGAAGCCCAGATACAGGCCATGATAGAAACCTGTAGAACCCAGTTTGGGGCTGTGCATATTTTGGTAAATAACGCTGGTATTTTTCCGCCTAGCCCGGTGGCAGACATGACGGCCGAGCTGTTTGAGAAAGTTATGCATGTAAACCTGCGCAGCGTGTTCTTGACCACTAAACATGTTGCAGAAGTTATGAAGCCAGCGGGTGGAGGCAAGATCATCAACATCACCTCTATTGACGCGTTGCATCCCAGCATGATTGGTCTGGCCCACTACGATGCCTCTAAGCACGGAGTCTGGGGCTTCACCAAAAACTCGGCTTTGGAACTGGCTGAGCACAAGATTTGGGTGAATGCTATTGCGCCTGGCGGTATTGCTACACCCGGAGTAGCGGCTATGAACCAGGGGACTGCACCCAATGAAGAAGCTACCAAGGCTTTTATGGCGCGTATTCCTATGCACCGCATGGGTGAACCTGATGAGATTGGCATGGTTGCCCTCTTCCTGGCTAGTGATATGAGCAGTTACATGACCGGCGAACAAATTGTGGTGGACGGCGGCGCCCTGCTGGCATAGTCTAAACGGCTGGTCCAAAAGACATTGCGACCCAGGTCCGCTACCGCTACACTGTAAGCATAAGAATAACGATAGCAAAGTAACTGATTCGTGTGCGTACAAGGAGTGGTATGGGAGTGAAGAACGTTCTAAAAAGAGCATCGAGTTTACTAACTGCAGCAGGGTTTGCGCTGGCAACTTTGAGTATGAGTGGGACGGCGTGCACGACCGTGACGGTGCATTTATCGACCGTACCCTGTCACTCATGGATATCACTGCTGGCGGCGTGACCGGCGGTCTAGTTGGCTTTGTCGACGCCAATGGGCTGGACCTGGAAATCTTCCACTCTCATTTCGGTGGCTCTATTAACGCTTTCGAAAGCTCTCCAGTAGGTGGCCTATTAGGTGCCTACACCTCTAACGGTCACTCACCAAGTGTGTATATTAATCAAAGTTTCGTTGAAGCTGACATCGTAAACTCTCCACGAGATGTTGGTGGCCTCATCGGTGTTACCGGAGCAAATGTTCGCCCAATTATTGATAACAGCTACTACATTGGCGATATTGAAACTTCCGGGGCTATCGCTGGCGGCCTCATTGGCTCGGCAGCTGAGCAGGCAGAGATAAATCGCTCCTATGCTGCCGGTTCAATTAGTAGCACTGCTGGGGTGTCCGAAAATGATGACGTGCCATGGACAGGCGGCCTAGTGGGATACTTACCGAAAGGCGGCTGGATCGCTCTCAGTTTCGCTAACATGGATATCGTACATGAAAACGACGAGTATGATATCTTCGCCAGCGGTATGATCGGCCGAACTGATCCAGACGATACCTACTTTATGGGAAGCTACTACAATAGTGATGTTGGCCAGGGTTACTGCGCCAATGGCGAAATTGACTTCGTGGTGTACGACGACTGTATTGCTAAAAGCTTTACCGACGAGCCAGACTACTTTATCGCCAATAGTGACAATATGCCAATGCAGGGCTGGGACTTTGAAGACATCTGGCACATCCGAGAAGCCAACTATCCAAGCCTCGCACCAATCGAAGAGCCACAAGTTTTGTGCGAGCAAAGCACCACAACTGAAACCTCGCTACACGTGGCCTGCGGCCTGTACTCGTCCGACGGCATGTTATATGGCCCAACCACGTGGGAGTTACGCTACAAATCACTTGACTCAGCTGATAGCTGGCAATCCGTTAATGTTCCACCGTACAGCTACTTTGACGAAGTCATAACCGGATTACAACCCAATACTAACTACCGAGTCGAATTCCGTTACACCGATGACCGTGGCGAGAGTCAGTGGTATCACATCGATGCTACAACCGACGCCGGTACACCATCGACACCAAAGCCAGGTCCCGGCATTATCATCGTGCCAACTGGCAGCGCTACGGTGCCATCAGCACGGCGCATAGCGACTGCGACAGTCGACCTACCAGTTCCAACCGAAACTAAAATTTCACTAAACGACTTTGTAGAATTTACAAACGGACAGGGCAAGCAGCTAGACCTTAAGATCGGTCAAGTGATCTACTTTACCGTCAAAGGAATTGAACATAGTGCTACCGTAAAAGAGGTTGGCGCCGACTACGTCATCGTTACTCTAGCTTCTACGCCGCAAGACGTTCGTCTAGGTCTTGGCCAGACAGGTCAGTACGACGTCGATGGTGACGGCAAACCAGATATCGAAATCAGCTTACGCACTATTGTAAATGGCGTGGCTGGCGTAACCTTTAAAGAAGTGACCGAGCGCATCTCGCAGCCGATTAGCAGCAACGATACTGCGGTAGGACGTGCTACCAACTGGCTCTTTTGGTTGTTGATTGGTGGTGGTATTACCTTCATGCTTCTCATTGTGGTTATCGGCCGACACTGGTCAAATAAAGACGATCGTCCCAGCCACACCTTCTAAAACATGTTATAATATGCTTCTAACTGGAGGGTTTATGGACGATATTACCGTGCGCGATTCTAATGATGCGCCAAAAAAATCAAAAAGATCTAAGAACGTTACGTTTGTTTTCAATCGGAAAGCTTTTTATGTCGCAAGCGCGATCGTGGTGTTGGTGGTTGTATTCTTTTTAGGTAGCGCTTATGGCAGTAAAAAGGATGGCAAAGCATCAAACGCTGGCTCATCACCTCGTTCGTCATCGTCATCAAACCGTTGGACTAGTGTGGGAACAGTACAAGAAATCTCTGATGCTAAAGTCAAAGTGAAAGACTCTCGTGGTCAAGAAAAAGAAGCTGAAATCAACAAAGAGACTAAAATTGTTGACCGTAAAGGCACTGCACTCAAACCTGCTGATATCAAAAAAGACTCTCGTGTAATTGTGTCCGGCGAAAAAGACGGCGACAAGCTTACCGCTACCCGAATTCGTTTGCAGCAGTAGTAGCCATATTCAAATAGCCAGATCTTTATAAGTAAAGGTTAGGCAATGGCAGCGATGTCAGGGGCAGCCTCTACATGTTGGGGAAGTTCTATAGAGATAACTTCAGCTAACACAGGTGTACGTTGATAAGGTGATGGTGGTGGGCTCACTACACTATCAGCAAGTGTTTCAACATTTGCTGTCGAAACATCACATCGAGTGTAGCTTGCATACGTTCCGCCCGTTGGTTTGTCATCTTTAAATTCTGGAAGGATAACTATATCGGCTTCGTAATCTTTTGGTAGAGGAGGTTGTGCAGCCGACAGTACCTGCGTAAGGGTGCCGATTGCCTTGATTACATCTGATGCACGGTTTGTAGGCACCGTTACTCGCCATAACTCCCATGGATTACCATCGAGCGTAGAGATAGTTAGAACAGAAACTTTTGCTTCTGAAGACATGGATTCAGCTTACTGCCATAAGTGGAATAAAGCAAAACATATTAAAAGCGGCTCTATTTTGGAGCCGCTTTCTAAGTAGGCGAAAGTGTATATTAGTTGCTGATGTGAATATGGCTATTCGAGCTATTGGTGTTGTTAGCCCCACCAGAACCAGATCCACCTGCTGAAGTGTTTTGTGAGCTGTTAGCGCCACCACTTGTTGAGGTTTGAGAGCTGTTGTTGGTGTTCACTACAGTATTGTTATTGTTTGTAGTGCTGGTATTGGTAGTGGAGTTGTTGATGCTGTTGTTAGAGTTCGGGCCAGTATTACTAATAGAAGAGGTACTACCGCTACCGACGCCCTGTCCGCCGCCTCCGCCACCGCCGTGGCCACCAACGTTGTTAACATTGTACGAGCTTGAACCCATGTTGCTGTTTCCGGCACTGCCAGATCCGGCGCCGCCACCTGCAGAAGTGTTCTGGGAACTGTTCACGCCACCACTGCTTGCGCCTTGGTTGCTGGCGTTATTGCCCAACAGGTTATTGCTGTTGGTGCGCGAAGCTCCGTTTACGGCAGTGTTGTTAATGCTGTTGTTAGAGTTCGGGCCAGTTGTGCCAATAGTTCCACCGTTTGATCCGCCAGGTGTCCAGCAGCTTCCTCCACCGTTCATGACATTCATGTGTACGCTAGAGCTATTGCTATTCATAGCGCTGCCACTTTGGACACCGCCACCGCCACTAAAGTTGCCCCAGTTGCCTTGGACAGAAGCGAGGTAGCCTGAAAAAGCTGCGTGCCACTGTGCATAGCTGTAGCCTTGAGCTTGCCAAGCAGCAGGGTCCCACGCACCCCAACCAGAACCTACGCTCGTGTTTTGGCTGACATTAACATTACCGGTAGTAGCGGTCTGGTTATTGCTAGAATTATTCGTTAGATTATTAGTGTTACTGACACTACAGGTATCAACGCGGGTATTTGTTATGGTATTTGTCGAATCGGGTCCAGTAGTAGAAATCGTAGATTGTGCTGCTACAAGTCCAGTAAACCCTAAAACTAACCCTGATAAAGATGCCGCCGCAATGCTAAAAGCACGACGCATACGTAGTCGTCTCATTGTATCCCTCCTTAAATTGTTTGGCCTCACTAAACAGTTTCACTATACGGCTATGCTTCACACTGAGTCTGTAAATATTATTGCAAAAGCATAAAAATAACAGGGGCGCTAGGACTTTTACCGTTTCTTAGTGTATGAGATTTTACTGTAAAGCTTTTTTACTTCTCCCATAGTAATGGTTACTAAGTAAGGAGCACGACATGGCACACGTAATACGAGAAACTAGATATGTCGAAAGAGAAGGTGAGCCGTTTCAAAGTATCGATCAGCCGGTAAATATTGCAGCACGAGTTGTCTCAATCGTAGTTGGGATCATTAACGGCCTATTAGCAATTCGGTTCATCCTAATGTTACTAGGGGCAAATACCGGCAATGCCTTTGCGAGCCTTATTTACAACCTAACACGGCCGCTTGTCGCCCCATTCTTCGGGCTGTTTAGCTACCAGCCAACCTATGGCAGTATGCGATTTGAGTACGAGACGCTTGTAGCTATAGTTGTGTATAGCCTACTGGCTTGGGTAGCAATTCGTTTGTTGAACCTTGGCTCGGACCGCACAGAAGCATAGCTAAGTTTATTTTGAGCGATACATAAAAAAGCCCACCGCAAGGTGGGTTCTTTTATTGGTGGGGGTGGAAGGAATTGAACCTTCGACCAACAGGTTATGAGCCCGCTGCTCTAACCACTGAGCTACACCCCCATGGTTACAAGGGGTGATTATAGCAGATCTATCTGGGGTGCAGAAGGCTTAACTTAGGAATTTAGGGTTGCGTCGTATAAACGTTAGCCAGAGGCCAACGAAGATAATATTGAATAAGGCATCCCAAACACTATCGCGTGTTCTAAGCTGTGAAAACAGTAAGATTGGTAGTACTGCGTCGACCAAACTTATAATCATGAGTATTTTGACGCCACGTAGTTTGCGCTGTGCTGTCCAGATAAGTCCGGTAAGAAACAGCAAGCCGCTTGTTGCCCAATAAACGTGCCAACCTGTCGGGATGTCACCGAGGATATCACGAATAACTGCTGGGTGGAGCGTCATGATGTACGAAAGCGCACCAAGGACAGACAGCCACAGCATAACAGTAAAGAAATCACTTTGTGCCTGAGGCTTCTTTGCTTTTTGTTTTGTGGTAGTTTTTGCTTTTACTTTAGCCATGGCTGTATTGTAGCACTGGCAACTTGGTATAATGAAGGTGATGCTTGAAAAAATAAAAACTTATCTGGGTCATCCATCTATGCACACACTAAGCGATACGCGCGTTCTTGGACTGCTAGCCTTTGGAGTAATCGCGTTGTTGGTGACATGGAGCGGTGTGAAGTCTATTCAAACTAACTATGATCTACAAAAACAGATATCCCAACTAACACAGGAAACAGACGTACAAAAGCTTGAGAACTCTAACCTCAAACTGCGTAATGAATACTACAAGACGGACACCTTTCTAGAGCTGGCGGCTCGTCGTCAGTTTGGTAAAGCCGCCCCAGGCGAGACGGTATATATTGTTCCAAAAAAAGTAGCCCTCGCTAATTCGGTAGCCGTCCCAGCTCCTAAAGATGTTAAGGCTCAACAAGAGGCGGATAAGCCGACCTACCAGAAAAACCTTGAGGCTTGGCGAGACTTCTTCTTTCGCTAGATTACATACTAAGTCAACAAATTGACAAAAACACCTAAAAAGTTGTAGAATACTCATATTATGCCAGTCCATGAATCGTTTCCTAGCCAGCCGCCTACTAACCCCGGTCATTATTTTCCGCATGAGGACGAGGCGGCTCGTAACCAAATCGATGCTGAAGCCGAAGAGGCCAGCCGACGTAACACTGGTCGTACCATTGCTGCCCTCATCGGGGCGGGTGCTGGCTTAGTTGGTGGTGGCTTGATTGCAAGTCTCTGTTTTTCTGGTGGGGATATCGGAGAAACACAGGTGCTGACATATGACTGCCCAGTGGTCTCTTCGGAAGGCCCAGGACTCGTAAATGGCCGTATGCAAACCGAAACAATTGTTGAAGCTGACGGCAAAGTGCAAATTCGTCTGCGCCTCGGTGAAATAACTGACCTTGAGGGCACCGGCTCTGAATTATTCGATACTCAAGGTGTGCCAGCAGCAACCCTAGAGATACTGTGTGACAACGCGCTAGGTAAAGATGAGTCTGAGGAGCCGGGAGAAAAAAGTGGTATGAGTCCAGTTCCTTCTCCGGACAGTGTTGAAGGTGGGCGAGGGAATAGGCCGTCTAAAACGGACGGCACGGGCGAGGGTGACGAAAGCGAAAAACCTGGTGGCGAAGTCCCTAGTGAACAGCCTGAACCAGCACCCGGCGATGGGGGCGATGGCAAAGACGGACTCGATGGAGCTGGTGGCTTCAGTGATGGAGCTGGCTCAAACAACGATGATCCAGCTACGGATGTCGTGTTTATCTTACCTTAATCAGTAGCAGCAATAGCGACTACAACCTTGCCGCGAACCGTTCCTGATTCACGAGCTTCAAAAGCTTCTTTAGTCTGATCAAGAGGAAAAACTTTGTCGATCTGAGGTTTAACCACACCATCTTCAACTAGCGTAGTTAGCTTGTTCAGTCTGTCGGTTGTTACGCCTGTCGATTGAGTGATGGCAGTAACACCAAGTTCATCAGCTTTGGTTTGATCGGCGGTGGCAATCATGGAAACTGCTTTGCCGCCTTTCTTAAGAATGGCTAGGCTTTTGTCAAAGTCCTGACCACCAGCTAGTTCAAAAACGGCATCAAAATCGCTGAGGCTTTCAGTAAAGTCAGTTGCTTTGTAATCGATGACTTCATCTGCGCCCAGGCTTTTTACATAGTCTATGCCGTCGCCCGTTGCAGTTACTGCTACATAAGCACCAACGTGCTTGGCAATTTGAATGGCGATTGAGCCAATGCCACCAGCTGCGCCGTGTATGAATAGTTTTTGTCCGGATGAAAGTTCGAGGTGTTCGAGTAGTCCTTGAATTGCACTGACGCCAACAAGCGGTAGTGAGGCAGCTTCTTGCGGTGTGATATTTTTTGGTGCTATGGCAACTTGGTCACTTTTGGTTGCGGCAAATTCAGCTAAGGCGCCGCTGTTGCCAGCCACTGCGTGGGCTTGACCGTATATAGTGTCGCCAACCTTAACGTTAGATACACTGTTGCCAACGCTCTCAACGACGCCAGCTATATCACCGCCCAGGGTCACGGGTAGATTAAGCGGAATATTGTCTTTCATATATCCTTCGCGAATAATGGTGTCGAATGGGTTGATGCTTGCCGCCTGCACGGCAACGACTACCTGGTCGTCTCCTGCGGTTGGTTTATCAACTACCACGATCTCAATATCACTGGCGTGACCGTAGTCTTTTATTTGTGCTGCCCTCATACATACCTCTCTCAAACTTAATACTATATAAAGTATAGTATTATCAACGTCTGTGTGTCAACTCCAACCAAAGCGTAAGCATTTTTATTTGTGTATTACCAGTGTTAGAGTGACTGCATGACACAAAATGTGCTGGTGAGCAGTTCGATCAAAGAAGGTCTACCTGAGCTAGTGAGTGAAATTGCCCAACGTGGGCATGAAGTACTTTCGTTCGGTGGTAGTGCAGACACGCTGAGTGGGGCGGGTCTGACTGTTACTGACATTGAGGCCCAGTACTTGGGCGTAGGCCCGGACTCACCCTGGGCAGATGCTTCTGCGCTTGAGCGCCGTGCCGAGCTGGGGCGATTTGTATTACCTCGTCTTCGAGATGATCCTGCTGTTCTTGCTGAGTTAGGAAATTCAGCGATACAGGTTGCTGTTATTAGTCTGAGGAATCCAACGCTTGAAAATCCTAGACTAGATGAAGGTGGTCTGGCCTATATTGCCGCAGCCTTGAATGGTGGGCGACTTGTGGTAACTCATCCAGATCAGATAGGTTTAGTCTGTTCAGTGTTGGATCACCCCGCTAGAACGCGGTCTCGTATGCAACTGATATACGAAGCCGAAGAGCGGATGCAGCAACATACTAGTCGTTGGGTTAGAGCGGTTGCTGCGCTCAGAGGAACTACTTAAGTCCAGGCATTAGTAGCCCGAGAAATAGTCAGTGCGAATATTTGTGCGCTGGATACCCATACTGCGCAGTAGCTTTTTATTGGCTTGCACCATGACATCGGGGCCAGATATATAGAAGGTGCGTTGCTCGTAATCGAGCGCATGCTTAGCGATAAGGTCTTTCGTCAGAAAGCCTAATTCACCCTTCCAACTAGCTGGTGCTTCTTGGCCGGGAGCAGGGTTGAGAACATATACTACTTTTAAGCCATACTCTTTTGCATCATTAAGGATATCTTTGTAAACAATTTGCTTGGGGTCTGTGACGCAATAAAACAGCACAATGTTTCTTGTTTGGCGGTTGTCGGTCAAAAACTTTAGCATGCTGCGGAATGGTGTCACGCCGATGCCACCGGCGATAAATACTAGCTTTTGTTTTGGATCATCGGGCAGAAGAAAATCACCTGCAAGGTTGTTGCCGGTTACTTCATGACCAGACTCAAGCTTGGCCAATGCTGATTTAAAAGCACTGCTGGGTTCAACTTGCTTAATGCCAAACAGTATCTCGTCTTCAGTCGGCGACGAGGCAATGGTAAAGGTTCGGCGATTACCGCGAAAGTCGGTTTTTTGTAGTGGCAGGGTCAGCTCTAAATATTGCCCGGGCTTGAAGGCAAGTGGTCGGACTGGTTTGAATCGGTACTCAAAAATTGTCTTACCAATAGTCTCAATGCCAACAAGCTTTAATGGTTGCCTGCCACGAGTCGCAATTATCCAGACGGCTAGGTTACCAATAACCAGTGCAAGTTCTGGCGTCATAAATCGGTCACCAAGATGTAGGCCAGAGCTAAATAACAGACCGACCAATAATCCATACATAACTTGCTGGTATCGGCGAGGTGGTGTAGTGACAGGTTCGGTTAGCATGGTGCCACCCAAAAAGAAGATTGGGAAGGACAAAACAGCATCACGCAGCAGTGTTGCCGCAGCTGCATCACCGGCATTGCGTACCAGCAACAGTATTGTGGCACTGGCACCAAATACCATGACCATAGGAAAACGGTGAATTTTTCTGACAATTAAAAGAGCCAGGATAATTACAAAGATAAACATGGTATCACGGCCAATCCACCAGCGTGAAGTCAGTAGACCGCTTAAACCAATCACCACGGCTGCAAAGGCGGCTGGGTTAAATATGTGTCGCTCGTGTTTGGTGATCAGGTACTTTGAGGCTATAGCTAAAAGGGCAGCTAAACCAAGAATAATCGCTTCGCGTACGTCTTTGGGTGGCTGAAAAATAAAGTACAAAAGCAGGGCAGTAATGTTGGTAGATTCGCTGTTGGCAGCAACCCGGTATAGCCCGGCAAATATATAGTTAGCAGCAAAACTGATGCCTAGCAAAATACTGACACCTACAAGGGGACGCACTGCACCATATGGCAAAACTCCGGCGATACTGAATATCCAGGAAATTACGAACAAGCCACGCAAACCCCATAGCAACAGTTTGTACATGGTGATGCGGTTTAGTAGTTGGTCGATTTGCTTCATGCTAATCCTCCTGGAAAGTGTTTTGAGGTATACGCACTTTTGTCTGTAGACAGTATGACATATTCAAACGCGAAGCTGTTTTCTAGTAAGGATGGCTTGCTAAAGAATAGGGCAGTCGACAGCCCGTCGGCCAGCATAGTTGGATAAGTTATGTCTGAACTATGAGGTATAAGTACCCAAACAGCCTCAATAGTATCGGTTGGTTGCAGGCTGCGGGGGTCAAAAATGTGGTGTAGTCCGGCCCATTGCCGTCGGTTGCCGGCAGATCCGCACAGGCTGGCGGCCTGCAATTTAGCAATACCAACAACTTTAGTGCTGTCGGCTGGGTCCTCGAGGCCAACAGGGGTGGGAGTAGGGAAGTTATGGTAGATATCTCCACCGGCGTCTATATAAAATTCGGTAATATCCTCCTTAATGAGTAGCGCGGCGATGATATCAACTAAGTATCCTTTGCCAGCAGCGCCAAAGTCTAAACATACTTTATACTTAACATGTAAAGTATTATCAATGAGTTCAAGTGCTTCTGGCATGGACGGAATTTGCTGCAGCGCTTTTGGTTCGAGGCTGTAATTTTGGTCGTACCCTGCCCTTTCTAGTACGTCGCCAATCAGCGGCGTCACGGCGCCATCCGTAAGTTCATTTAGTTGTTGGTATAGCTCAAAAAGTGGTGCAAAGTCGGCAGGGGTTCTGTATCGACTTGGCTGACTACATTGCTGTACCCACGAATCAGGACGAAAGCGGGAATAAGTGCGATCAAAAAGACTAATGCGGTCAGCGATCAGTTTGCTAATTCGCTGTGCATGTTCTGCTGGTGCAGCGAGCTGTACGGCCCACATGGTGCCAATGGCCTCGAAGTCGAGCTGAATATTAGATTTTGGCTTGGCTGCGAATTTGGTCGAGTGCTTCATTAAATCCTCTCGACGTCAGGGATGATCCTGACACTTTACCAAGCATCAAAGTTGCTAGATCTTTACCGGTTACTTGTTCTTTATAACCATTCACAAATTCGTCTTGGTATTCTAATGATTCACGAGTTGCAGCTTGTGGTGCAACCGAACTATCGGTGATCTTACCGTCAGCAATTGTTATGGTGACATCTATCTCTTCGTTGCCGCCGGGCGATACGTAGCTGCCGGTGGCTTTGTATGTACCGTCTTTATACTCACCGCTTTCCTGCTCAGTAGTTGAGGAAGGATTTGATGTTTCTGTGTCTGATGATGGGGTGTTCGTGCTGGTGTTTGTGTCACTGTTTTGTGACGAGTCCTTCTTTGGCTGTAGTGCTATGGTGCCCACGACAAGTGCGGCCAGTACGACAATGGCAATGAGGCCGATAAGTGCAGTATTCTTTTTTGGTTGTGGTTGCATGCATTTCCCCTTAATACCACTCCAGTATAGCAAGCTAAGCCTTGTAAATTCCTGAGTATTTGAAGTAAGAAAGTTTACTGCACATGGTTATCTGTATGGTTATGCTGGTAAGGTAAAAGTAATAAGGAGGAGCAATTATGGCACAAGCAAAACGTGGTTTCGCAGCAATGAGCAAGGAAAAGCAGAGGGAAATTGCGCGCAAGGGAGGTCAGGCCAGCCGCCGTGGACCGATTAAAATGACTGATCAGCAGTCATAAAGTAACTTGTAAAGTCTCATGCAGAAGCCCGTCATTATCGATGGGCTTTTGTGTGCGAAGTTTATATGGGCTAAGTTGCATTACATCCCTGCTCTCTGATATGCTTGGGGCATAAATAAGGACAAGCAGTATGCCGTCGCGCATTCAAAAACAAACACCACGTTATACAAAAAAATCCTTCTGGGCAGTTATGCTCGCTGTTATCGGTATTGGTTCGATCATAGTCTATGCTAATGCTGCTACTGACTACCGTGCCGAGTTCGTAGCAAAGGGCAACATTGCCATGAGTTATGTGAATGAAAAGCCAGTTTCTATCACTCAAGATGAAAATGGCATCAGAGAGTATACCTCCCGGCCGCGTACCATTGATGTTTCAAAGACAGCCAATTTGTACTGTACGCCTGAAGACAAAGGTTCAGTCACTCTGCGAAAACTCTCTGACACCGAGCGCCAAGGCGTTATTAGTCTTATAGACCGAGCCAAGAGCGAGAAATTACCTGCGGGGACAGATGCCAATAACCAAACAGCTCTGGTCAACGATTACCGTGGTATCTTTATTCGAGACATGGGCCTCGAAGAGAATTCAGACATCTACACACCTGACCAAGAAAGTCCTCTCTTCCTCGAGACAGTTGCCTATCTAGAGGGACTATGTGGCGTGACAGGCGAAGCTATACAAGATTCTGACCTACCGCAGTGGGATCTGATTGTTCCCCATGCCAAGACTTCGATGGAACGAAAGAACAATCCAAGCTTGGCAAACCGACTAGCAAATGCAGTTGTGCCAACAGCTCATGCCGGTGGCTCTGCACCTGCACCGGGTGCGCCAGCGCCAACCCCTGTACCAGCGGTAAATTACTATGCAATGGATGTTGATCACGAAAACGCTCTCGCAATTCGCTTTATCGAAATGCGGGTGGGAGCCGGTCGTGCAGCCATGACCAGAATAACTTGTCTAGACATCGCGGCTCGTGAGTGGGCGCGACAACTAGCTGCTCGCAATGTGCTACAGCACAGCAGTCCTATTGCTCACCTGCCAGTACAGTTCTGCGGTAACACTTGGATGAAAATTGGTGAGAACGTCGGTGTGGTTGGTATTCCTGTCGGTGCCGACAGACCAGCTACTGAAAACGCTGCTCGTATCGTCATGGATGCTTACTGGAATAGTCCTGGTCACAGAAACAACATACTTGACCCAGCCTACAACTTCTATGGCTTTGGCGCCTGGCGCACAAGTGCCGGTAACGCTGTCTACAACGCCCATGTCTTCTGGCAAGGCACAATCAAGAAATAGTTACGCTGGGCAACGAGCCTGCAACTGTTCGACTGGTGCAAAATTATCACGTAGCACTAAGCTTGCGCTTGATGGTTCGTAGTCTCTCCAACCATTCTTTAACCAAGCAAGTTCGGTCTGACTAAATGCCATAATGATATTTTGACTGTTAGTCATTGCCTCGTCACCAAGCGGGAGTATTTTACCGGTTGCAAAGTTCTGACGGTACGTCTTGTAGATTGAGCCGAGCAGTTGGCTGCAGGCACCATTGTTTGTGCCAATAAAGTTTGTGACGACTGTGCCTTCTGGGTTCAGGATACGTCGCAGTTGCTGACCATACTGAGCTGTGGTGACTGAAAATGGAATCTGTGTGTCGCTAAACACATCAACCAGGACAACGTCGTAGGTATTATCTGTTTGGTTAAGAAATGCGCGTGCATCCAGATGGTAGTCAGTTATGTTTGCTGGCGGATTGTAATCAAAATGCTTACGAGCAACCGAAGCAAGTTTGGCATCGATTTCGACCACGTCTATCCGGGCTTTCGGATAAGCGCGTGCCAGGTGTTGTGGCAGGGTGTAGGCTCCGCCGCCCAGCACCAGAATGCGCTCCTTTTTTGGAGCTTCGTCTACAACTTTAGCGAGTGTTTTTGTATACGCAAAAACCAGTGACGGATCTTTATCTAAAAAAATGCCGGACTGGTAGGCTCCTGGACCAGAAGAAAGAACACGAACATCACGACCGGCAATAGTAGCATCAATCAGTTCATAGCTGGAAGTAGGTGTGTCTATAGTGATCGCACTCGTGGATGTAATCGCGCCTACCTGAGCTAAAACAGCAATTAATATCACAATGGCAGAAGCGGCTAGTCGTGGCTGCTGTAAGCTGCGAGGCAGAATTAGCCAGCTACTTGCCAGTAGCGTAAGACACACAAGGATGAGTGTTTCACTAGATCCAATGTAGGCCATAAATATAAAGCCGGTCAAAAAAGTGCCAGTTATACTGCCCATAGCATTGAGCGCGCTCAGCGAAGCAATGGTTGAACCAGTTGTCTTGAGCGACACATTTTTTAGCTTTGCCAGGTATGGGCTGATCATGCCCAATACAAAACTAGTTGGCGCAAACAATAATAACGAAGCGAACAAACCTTGCAATCTCGGATCAGCGAATAATACCGTAACGGCGCTCAGTATGACAGGCGACAGAATCAGCGTTGTCAGCACGCCTGCAGAAGACATGATGAGCAACCAGCTAATGTCCAGTGGGTCGGTGCGTTTGTCTGCCAGTGATCCGCCAATGGTATAGCCAAGAGACAGGGCTGCAATGATTACTCCAATAACACTTGTCCAAACATAAATTGAGCTTCCAATGGTTGGAGCTAATAGGCGTGAAGCTATTAATTCATAGGTTAGGAGGCCAAAGCCGGTTATAAACGCAATCGCTTGGTAGGCATCTAGTTTGCTGAGGGTACGCTTCAACTACTGCTTCTCTTTTATGTAGCGTTCACTGCCCCAGATCAACTCACCGCTTTCAGTATCAAAACGAGCCTCAAAATCACCACCACCAGCGTCTTTTGCGGTAATAACGCCGTCCTTACAAGTAAACGTACCTCGGGTGACCATATCGGAATGTGTCCAGATATAGTCGGAATTGGTAAAGACTATTTTCCAGTAGCCTTGCGATTCCTCGAGCGTAACGCTTCGACCCATTTCGTGCATTTCAACTGACTGATATGTCGTGCTATAAATGTCGTCGCACGTGGTGCCGTTCTGAGTCTGAGGTGTTGTTTGTGCGGCATCTGAGTTCTTCTTGTCTTTCAGGAGGAACCAGCCAGTTACTGACAATACAATCACTGCCCCAGCTATGAGGAAGATTAATTTGCGATGGGATGTAGAACGACGAGAAGGCATGTAAGTATCATAGCAAACATTGCCGGCTTGAGCTCTCGAAACTAACGTACTTTGGTCATCAAGCGCAAGTTTGCCAAGTACTGCACAGGGTCGGTGGCAGGATGCTTGGACAAGTAGTTCATGTGCTTATCAACAAAGGGAATCAGATTGTCAGGATACAAAGTGCTATCAGTACTGTAGGTAGCCTGAGTATTGTAGGTGGTGCTTTCTGTCATAGCCACAAGTGATTTTCTGACTTCAGCGCCTGCTAGGCTTGAGAGGAAGGCGTCGGCCTTTTTCTGTACAGACACGTTTAGACTACTTTTTTCTGTTTTGGCTTTTTAACTTCTTTACGTCCTTTATCTTTAGACATAACCCCTCCTTGTTATTTGCCAACAAACGTTAGTGCGTAGCCAACTTTACCTGCTCGACCTGCACGGCCGATACGGTGGATATAGTCGTCGTAAACTTTTGGTACAGAATAGTTAACCACGTGAGTGATGTCCACAATGTCGATACCACGTGCGGCAACATCAGTTGCAACCAATACACGCACTTCACTTTTCTTGAACTTAGCTAAAGCACGCTGACGTTGACCTTGTGACTTACCACCGTGTAACGATTCAGCCTGGAAGCCACGAGCAACCAGCTCGTTGCTGAGACGTTCGACGCTGCGCTGTGTCTCATCAAAGATGATAGCCTTAGAAACTTCATCACGAATAAGAATATCGTGCAGCTTATCAAGCTTTTCATTATGACTTTGGAATTTGACGACATCCTGGTGAACATTCTCGCTGGCAGAACTTGCTTTGAGGGCAATAGTGACTGGGTTCTCTGTAAAGACGGTGATCAGTTTGCGTACGCGCTCGTCCATAGTGGCCGAGAAAAAGAAGGACTGTCGTTCGCCACCAAATTGACTTAGGATGTCAGTAACATCATTGACGAAGCCCATGTCGAGCATGCGATCAACTTCGTCGAGCACCACCATAGTAAAGTTCTGTAGATTCAGTGTGCCTCGCTCTAGGTGGTCTTTGATGCGCCCAGGTGTGCCAATGACGACACGGGGTTTTGCACGCAAATCACGCAGCTGTGGGCCCATGCTTGTGCCACCAATAAGTACAGCACCGGTTAGACCGCTACCACGAGCGATCTTGCGTAGCTCGGCTTCAATTTGCTGAGCGAGTTCACGGGTTGGCGCTACAATCAGGGCAGCTGACTTGCGGTCTGCCAATAGACGCGCCAACACAGGCAAACCAAAAGCGGCAGTTTTGCCGGTACCAGTACTAGCAATACCAATAACATCTTTACCAGTTAGAGCAACTGGGATAGCTTGATCTTGAATAGGCGAAGGTAATTTGTAGCCAAGCTTAGCGAGGTTATCTTGCAAAAGCTGAGGCAAGGCGAAATCTGTAAAAGCGTTCAGCGGTTCGTACGACTGAGTTTCGACGGGATTAGCGACTTTGATAAAACGGCTTGGGTCAATATATTGACGGTTCCCACCACCACCGCGGCTGCGGTTTCGGTTTTGTTGACCACCAGGACGGCGGCCGCTACCACGAGCAGAGCTGCGCGTGGAACGATATGAATAAGACATAAAAATAGATCCTCTTAGGTTATTAGTACAGTGATTGTCAGAGATGAAACCAAAGTACTAGCGAACAACCCGGGATCATACAAAACAATAGGTATATATTAGCATAATAATGTCAAATCAGCAACTCTTTTGAGGGAGGGCTATTAATTGCCGTAGCGCCACTGGCGCATATCTTTTTGGTAGATATGATACAGCTTCGGGTAAATTAAGGTTGATACCGTATCGGCAGAAACGGTAGGTTGAAAGTCGCGCGGTGTGCCGGCTGCCTGGGCAAGCGTCTGAGTGCTTACATAAGAGAGATTCTTTGGTAGCTGGTTTTCACGAAATAGCTGCGTCGAGGCTGGCGTACTGAGAACAAAGCCCCATTCACCAAAAGAGGGCACATTGATGTTGAGCGGCGAGATCTTACGTGCCTCAGCGGTGCTGGCAATAGTTTGTCGGATTGTCTGAAAAGCATTGGGCGTAAAGTACGTCGAAGAAGCTTGGGTAATGAATGCGCCATTTGGTGTTAGTCGGGCGTGTGCAGCTCGGTAGAATTCTTGTGAGTATAGCTTGGCAACGCGCTCATTAGATGGGTCGACCAGGTCAACGATAATGGCATCGTATGATTCGCGCGAGTTCCTGGTATACGAGAAGGCATCTTGATTAATGACTTTCACACGCGCGTCATCTAATGATCCGTGGTTAACGTCGCTTAGCAAGCGATTCGTCCGGGCCATAGTTGTCATAGCGGGATCGATATCAACAAGTGTAATACGCTGTACGCTGTCATATTTTAGGACTTCACGGGCAATCAGCCCGTCACCCCCGCCCAAAATAAGCACGTTGCGAGGCTGCTTTACCGATGTCAAAGCGGAATGGGTCAACGTCTCGTGGTAGCGAGCCTCGTCGATAGAACTAAACTGCAGCTGGTCATTTAAAAACAGGCGGACATCTTGACCATAGGCAGTGACTGCGATTTTTTGGTAGGGGGTCAGTTTATAGGCCACCACTGGGTCACCGTACTGAGCAGTGCCAATGGCGCGTTCGATACGGTGTGAAAATACAAAACTTACAGCAAAAAAGATAATGATTACCAGGTTAAGTGCTACGATCCATGGCTTGCGCTGTCCAGTCTGTACCTTGGCCAAGATAAACAGTGCGATCACTGCATTGAGCAGACCCATGATGTAGCTGGTGCGCACTAAGCCGAGATAGGGCAAGAGCAAAAAGGGGAACAGTAGGGAGGCGACTAAGGCTCCCAGGTAATCCAAGGCAAGGACTCGTGATAATAACTTTTCAACGTCTTTCTGTTGAGCTTGTTTGGCAATGCGCACCATGAGGGGTATTTCAAAACCAATCAGTATACCAATACCGGTACTCAGCAGTACAAAGACCAGCCAATACAGCTTGGTATACACAAAGGCGCTAAACATCAGAATAACTGCATTGCCGCCGATCAGACTGAGCAGTAGTTCGGTCAATACAAAATTACGGGGAGCTTTGCTAAGTAACCGCGAAGATAACAGAGAGCCAACGCCCATACCAAACAGCATAGTGCCAATACTGAGGCTAAAACTGGTAATAGAATCACCAAACAAATATGAAGAGGCGGTACCGAGCAGCAGTTCGTAGATCAGGCCGCCAATGGCGACCAACAGAGCGGCGGCAAGAACAGCAGACTTATGGATCGGGGTCGACTTTGCTCTGGGCATAAGTACTAGCCAACAATGGTGCTAGCAATAATGATAGCGATAGCGATAGATATACAACCAAACAAAATACCAAAGGCAGTGTTGTGCTCTTTGACGAGCTCGCGGTGAATGTTGAGGTTAAACATTGCGTTGACAGCCACCATAGCAATCATCATCACAGCAATGCCAGTGAAGGCATACACTATAGTTGCTATGAACGCCTCGCCACTGAGGCCGTGATCTGAACTTTCTATTACGGTACTTACATACTCAGTCATTACGTATCTCCTTTACCTATGTTGTTATTTACCTGCACCACCGCCTCCGCCACCATAGATCCTTCGACGATAGCACGTCTGTGTATCGTTTTGTGAAGTTACCTCGTCTGACGGTAAGGCAGTCGAGGGGGTAGTAGAGGTCGAAGTAGAAGGGCTGGTCACGGCACGTGGTGTGGTGCCAGTGACAGAGGTGCGCGGTGTGCAGAAGCGTTCATACTGAGGAATGATGTAGTCAATAAACATGAAGGGAACCATTAAGATTACGACCGCAACAGTTACTTTATTTCCGAAGTTTAAGGATCGCCATTGGCCGAGCGCACCAGGAGCAACAACGCGCCCAAGCAGTTTCTTTTGCTGTGCACGACTCAGTACCTGCATCTTGTAGATGTCGAGTTCTTTATCATTATATTTTTCGATGCAGTATCGCCCCTTGGGTCCCGCGCATTCAGCATAGGCGACCTTATCTTTTTCAAACACATGATAGGTTAGTGTGCCTTCTCGGCGAGCAACGGTACCTACTCCAACTTCTACAACAGTGGCAGTAATGTGCTCGCCGCGTTGGGTGGTAAAGCTGACCTCCTGACCCTTTTTGAGGTTGGTCGGGTCAACAAACTCTTTTGGTTTCATTGGTTCGTACAGTGAAATTTTACGAGTGTAGTGGTCGTACTCTATCCAACTGTCATAGTCATTGAAGCCGCGCAGTTCCCATTCTTCCCAGTAGTAGTTGCATGAGTCTTCGCTGTCCCATTCTTTGTAGATGACGTAGCCTTCAGCTGTGGCCGAGATCGTACCCAAAAAAGTGCTGCCCAGTTTTATGCGCGCAGCTGGTCGTTTACGGAATAGTTTAAAGGCCATTACACGAGCTCCTTAGCGGTGTTTACTGACGCACGAAACGCTTTCTGAATGAGGTCGCTGGCTGCCGGGATAAAGTTTTCATCTGGCTGCATACACGAACTCAGCAGCACATAACCCGTACCGTCTTCTGGCCAAGTGTGCAGAGCAATATGTGACTCCGACAAAATCAGCGTGGCGCTCAAACCCTGTGGTTCGAAGGCGTGCACAGAATAATCAAGTGGTGTTAGGTTGGCCACCTTTACAATGTCGTGCAAAAGGTCATGTACTGCTTGTTTGTCGTTCAGCAGATCATGCTCACCCTCAGAAAATAGAAAACTAACCGTCGTAATTTTCATCTTGCTATTAGTATAGCAATAAACGCACTAATCTTTAGGAGCAGAATGTTTGTGTGTGACTGATTTGGGTTTGAGCTCGACAACCAACAGCGCAACAGAGCTGAGTAAGGCGGCGATACCAGATAAGCGCATCACGTCGTACATAGTACTGTAGTTGGCAGTCTCTTTGAGCATAGCCCCAGCAGTGCCTGCCGACATGACCAGTATCAGGCTTAAGCCGGCTAGGGCAATATGCGTGTAACTGCGCTTAGCAATAACGACAGCCGCAACGCTGGCCAAGCTACCCACGCCCGCCAGCATGCCCGCCATGCGGTGTAGTGTTCGTGGGCCGTCGGCTAGATCGGTCTTAAGTTTTAGGCCGGCAAAGGCTGCCAATAGAACCAGTACAATTTGAATGCCCACAAGGTATTTAATCTTCATGACTTCACTATAGCAGACAGATGTTATCGGCGGGGTCTAGTACGATCAGTTCCGCCCGAAAACCAGCTGTCAAACAGATCGGCAAGCGAGCCATCTGATCCAGGGAAGTCTGACGTTGTACTTTCGGCTGGTTTTGCTCCGCGAACCATTAAGCGTGTGAGAGCATGGCTAACCCTAAATCTGCCGCCTTGCTCTTCTGTAGCTGCCCTCATAGTGTCGACTGCATCGGCAACATCTGGGTGTGCTGCAAAGATTTGAGTAGTGTCTATTGATACAACTCCATCAGCCATAAGTCTGCTAGTATGATCAAGGAGTCTGGCAATGACTTCTTCGCGGGGCGTGCCATCTGCGCAACGAGTTGCGATAAGTTCGCCAGCTTCTGGGCTCAGTTGTCCCAAGTTCATCGTGACCGGTTCGCCAACACTAATACTTTGACCGAGCGAACTGCGTGGGTCGATTGCCATTCTTTTCTCCTTTAGTTAGCAATGATATTATTCATCATTTTGCTAGTTTCGACAAGGATTTCTTTGCAACAGTCTAAACAGATTACTGCCACACGGCGAAGATGATCGAGTTGGCAGACATCACCACGAGAAAGTACAGGCTGTTGAGACCGATAAATTTCCAGCTTCGTTTTGAATAAAGGCTCACTCCTACGGTTGTAGCAGTGACTAGGCCAAACCACATCAGGAGGCCCGCAGCGAGTCCTTCACTGGCAGTGTCGCTACCAAGCGAACGGATCAGGATTGCCAGAGTGACTGCCTGCACAAGCCCAGATGCGACTACCGACATGAGGATCTTTGTAGCTTGTTGCTGAGGGATCTTCATTATGTCGATCTTGGTTTGTTTGGTCCATTCTTTTGCAAACCCCGCAGGTGAGTACCAGAATGCGCCAACCCCACAGTTAATTAACCATGCAACTACAATTGCCAAATAGTTCATGCCTTGTATCTCTACCATACGCCCCTCCACTTAATGTATTGTCCGTATTGTTGAGTGAATGGCAAGTGCTGTCAAGCACGGAGAGTAAGATCTAGTCGTTGCAGCTAGCGTCGATGATGAGTTGAGGCATTTCACTGCCTTCTTTTTGGCCAGTTACGCCACTGGCAGTAATTTCATAGCGTTCGCCGCCTTCACTATAGGTAACGGTATCACCTGACTCTAGTGCTGCAAAAACTGCTTCATCGCCGCGCTCTACGGAAATAAAATCTTGTCCATCAAGGCTTAAAGTGCCAGTATCGACACGCAGTTTATAGAAGCCTTCGCTTTGTGCCGTCACGGTTACTCCATCGGTGATACCACTGTCGGAACCGTCAACATATACCGTTTGTGCAACTGTGAATGATGATCCCTCACGCATCGCACCAAGAGATAGTGAGTTCTTTCTGGGGCCGTCTGCGCAGTCAAGAAGATCAAGGCCTACAACCCCGTCAATATGTGTGCCACAAGCGGTAAGCCCAAGGCCAAGTACTGCAACAAGAGGTGCTGCACGGTAAACTAGTCGCTCAATCATAAAGCAAACTATAACCTAAAAATATAGAATATGCAACAGCTATGTTTACTATATTTATAAGACGTCTCGGGTTGGTAGGGCCCGTGGTTAAAAGAATGCTTACTTGGTTCGTTTGAAGCCAGTGTTTGGTGCGCTTACACCAAGAACACCAAGACCAACTGGGTCGGGCAAAGGCAATGGCCACTGCTGCGCCAATGCCAGAGTCGGCACCAGTAATGAGAGCTTTGCGCCCGCTTAGTCGATTATGGCCCTCATAAGTTTCTTCGCCGTGGTCGGCTTTTGGTTGCAGGTTGGTGTCGAGCCCCGGCTCGTCTTGGCGTTGTTCTGGTATGTCGAGCTTTGGGTACTGAGTGGTTGGATCTTGCATAGTGTACTGATTAGCCATAGGTCATTCCTGCTGAGGTTAGTGGTGTCTTAACCATAGCGCAAGGGAAGAGTAGGCGAAGTAACTTATCTCACAGCCGCTAGGTAGCAATAAATCGCCACAACCGATGCTTGTCCTGGCTAATACCAATTCTTTTTGTAGCCATGATGTTTTGTTGTTTGGCCGTTGGGGGTTTAAGTATAAAACGTGGACCATCTACAGATTGACCATTGTCTTGGCCGGTTATGGCCAGGGCTTGGCATAGTTTGGCTGGACCATTGGTCAGTTCTGGGTCTGGACGATTGGCCCGGCGCTGGCGCATTGTGGCTAGATTGTGTGTCGGCTGAATAGCGCGCAGTAATACTGCCTGCCCATCGCCAGAATCACCCGTGACTATATTGACGCACCAGTGCATGCCATAGGTAAAGTACACATATATATGACCTGCTGGACCAAACATAACCTCGTTACGCGGCGTCTTACCACGAAAGCTGTGACTGGCAACATCTTCACTGGTATAGGCTTCGGTTTCGGTAATCATTCCGCCAGTTAAACTTCCGTCTGGTTCACGTACAAAAAACTTCCAGCCAATAAGCGACTTGGCAACAGTCGGCGCATTATTTTCCAGAAAGTCCATACCTAAAAGTATAAACAAACAAAGATCTTCTCGTGGGTGATACCACCTACTGTATAATCTGAGTCTTTAATGCACGCTGCCGACGACTTGTCTGCTCTCTAACTCAAAAGCGCCTGCGCTGTAGCCGTAGACTCTTACTTCGGCAGTTCCCAGCTCGATTGCAGGTGTATCGCTGACGGGTATCTCTTCAACTTCTTTGACGTAGGCTCGCAGCGTATTATTGTGCGAGGCTACGAGTACAGTTTGACCAGCCTCAAGCAGCGGGGCAATAACGCCGTGATGCAGTGATGTAACTCGCTCATGGACAGCTTGTAGTGACTCGCCGCCTTCGATTTCGTAGTCCCAGCTACGTCGGATCAGCATGAATGCGTCGTCTCCAACTTCAGCCTGTACTTCGTGTTTATTTCTTCCCGTAAACACCCCGTAATTCTTTTCATCCAAAAGCTCTGTTGAGAGCAGAGGAATGTTAGGGCGTTCTTGGTGGCTCAAGATTACTGCTGCCGTGTTTCGTGCTCGCCGCAGAGTTGAGCAAAATGCAGCGTCAATGCCGGTACTTGCCAAGAATTCTGCACTTTGCCGAACTTCGTCATAGCCAGCTTCGGACATGTCTACATCGATGTGGCCAGTCCAAAGACCCTGAGCGTTATAAGGGGTTGCACCATGACGGGCAAGAATAAGTTTTGACATAAAGCCAGTATTCATTACATTGTTGCTATCTGCAAGCACTACCGCAACTGGAGTACCTTGGCTTTACAGAAGGTCTAGAAGCCTTTGGAGTTCATGGCAATATAGAGCATTCCAATGATCAACAGGAAGAAAATAGTTAAGCCTATGGCTAGCATTTTTCGGTAACCGTGTCCGTCAAAGTTGTCGTTCGGAGGGCCATGTAAATGCGCAAACATATCAATCCGTCCTATTGCCGTCCGGGTGAATCACCCACCACAAGCCACCGTGGGTAATGATGTTGTGACACTCTACTTCTCCAGGTCCTTCATGCGCGTAGTAGTAGAGAGGATGTCCATTGTACGTGACTTGAACACTACCGTCGGTTCGCGTGGTGGTGCCAAGCAGTTCACTTTTGACGTTTCCGGATGCCCTTGGGGAGCCATCGGTAAGTACTGGTGGCCATAAGTCGGCGCAGTCCGCGTAACACTCAGCATTCGTGGATTCCTCAACTTCCCAAATGTAAATGGCTTGCTGACTGGTATTAAAGAGCATTGTCCCGAATTGACTTTCGCCACTTGTAATTACAGTGCCAGTTGCTTCCTTATTTTCCTTATTGGTTTCGCTATCCTGCGTCTTTATATATTTTGAGTTGTCGACAGCCTGCGCCGAGCTTTCTTGAGCAGTTGTGCTGGCAGATTTTGACTGTGTACTTTTCCAGGCTGCCGTAAGCGCTATTCCCAAGACGAGTAGAGTTATGACTACCATAGCTCTAACACCCTTTTGTCTTAGATTATGCATCAGCTTTATTGTAGCAAATGAGTAAACTGAGGTGAGGCTGGATCGTAAGATACTAGAAACTGATGAGATTAATAAGACTAATCTTGGGGTTCGTTGAGGGTGAAAAGTTTGGCGAGTCCCCACGCAATGAGAGCATAGACCGCTATTGCTATCAAGATTGATGGCTCAAATACAGAACGCACCGTACCCGAACTTGCTGTCGTAACTCCAAAAATTGTGTCGAATGGTGCACTAAAAATCTTACTTACGGTATATATAAAATTAACAAAGGCATTGCCAGCGTTAGCACCCGCTAATTTGAGAACAAAACGAAAGGCCAAGATAATGGCAATCAGTCCATATATGTACCAGATTATATTTGCAATTGTAACCTTAGGATCAACATCTGATTTTACGGTTTGAACCCGTCTAGTTTCTACTGTGCCGTCGTTTGCTGCGAGCTTCTGTTCTTTATTAATTACTTTATTAACTTGTTGCATACCCTACTCCTTAATGTTGATAGTTGGGATTTTTAGGTTAAACGCTTCTGCGCCCCGAAACTAAGTCAAAGATAAATACTACCAAAGCAATTACGAGTAACAAATGAACCAACCCTCCACCAATCTTTCCCAGCAATCCAAGTAACCAGAATACGATTAGGGCTATAGCTATAATTCTCAGCATCTCAATCCTCCTTATAGTAATAATGAATAATTTTAGTTTGATACGCGTAAAGTAACAGTAAGAAACGTTACAGTTGCACCTTAAGTACGTATAGCCTAGTTTGTGCATATAGAGGTGAAATAAAAATACGGACTTACATAATTGTAAATTCGTATCTGTTATTCATACCTGGTAGCCCAAGTACATACGAATTGGAACCTTATTCTTATGGAGCTAAGTCGCTGGCTGCAGCTGAACAGGGAAGTAACAGGTTTAGTTTTCTCTACCGCAAGGGACTAGAACCTATACACAACCTGGATTAAGATTGCTTTTGACTATTTTTTAGAACGTAGTTAGCCATGCCAACTACATTACCCTTTGACATTAATCCCACTATCCTCTCAACTTCTTTGCCTTGTAGAAATAAAGGCATGTTAGGTATGCTGCGCACGCCAAATTCGTCAGCAAGTGCACGGTTTTCATCTGTATCTTCAATATCTACTTTGACCACGTCCATTAGATCATCGTTTTCTTCAGCCACATCATGTAGAACTGGAGCCATCGCTAAGCAGGGTGGGCACCAAGCTGCCCAGAAGTCCACAAGAACCACTTTTTTACTTTTAAGAACTTTTTCTTCAAATTCTTTTCTAGTCGTTATGTTATATAAAGCCATATTTCCCCTATCTTTTCGCCAGCATTATTAAAGCCATAAGTCCCATGCTTACATCTTCAACAAGACTTACTGTGCTTAATGGCAGTTTAATTACGTTACCTAAGCAAGCACAGTGTATTCCACTTCTTTTCTTTATTTCCTGGTAAACACCAATAGTGCTAACAGACATGATAATTAATGCCGAAACATCTCGGGCTACGGGTGCGATATTCAGTAGGTATGCTAGGCCTAACGCTAGTTCAATAAATGGATACAAATGAGCGTAAAGCATGGAACGCTTAGCAATCACGTCATATCCTGCGAACATCATGGAAAACATTTTATAGCCGACAAACTTAAAGCTAGCGAAGACTACAAAGAATACACCCATAAACCAGCGTGACCAACCCTCAAAATTAATCGGGCCATATTTATTAGTCAGTGCTAAAGATGCGCCGAGTATGGCTGAAATTATCAGAATAAACTTAGCAACTTCGACTGGGGAATGTTCACCGTTTACTATGACTTGGTGTTCTTGAGGATGATCTTTATGCATTATTTCCCCCTTATATTATTCAATTCGTACAAACTCAAAAGTTCAGTTATTGCTTTGTCTTGGGTGTCCTTTTCGTCATCCGCTAGCATTTCTGTGACATGGGTTCTTAAATGGTTTTCAAGTACTAACTTATTTAATGATGCTAACGACTTCTGGATTGCTAGACTTTGGGTAAGAATATCCATGCAATAAGCTTCGTTATCTATCATTTTTTGCAAGCCGTTAAACTGCCCTTGAACAATTTTAGAACGATGACTGGCTCGCTTTTTAAAATCTTTAATCATAACTTAAATATATACCCCCAGGGGGTATAAGTAAATACCAAGTAAGTCTCGAACCGAATTACACTTTAGAATTTCAGGGCAAACAAAAACCTCTGCTACAAATAGCAGAGGTGATTATGCTTATGGTAGCGGGGGCAGGACTCGAACCTGCGACCTTGTGGTTATGAGCCACACGAGCTGCCACTGCTCTACCCCGCGATAAAGCAACTTGTATAGTACAGAACAGGGAAGAATATGTCAATACGGCTGTAAGCACGACCAGAACGTCAGACCGTTTTGTCGAACAGTTCGCGAGCTTCGGCCCACGTGAGTTTATCGTTGATAAAGTAGTCGGTCATCATAAAGACTCCAGTCCACTGCTGGTACTGCCAGGCTCTTTGCAGAAAAGTGTTGTCCTTTGGTCCTTGGTACAGCTCGTAGACCTTTTCCACAAAGTCTTTCCCATATTCAAATAGCTCGTTAAAGTCCACCGCTGGGTCGCCCATGCACATGTCGCTAAAGTCGATAACGCCTAGTTTTTGTTGAGCTGAGTCCCACAAAATGTGACTGCTGTATAGGTCGTTGTGGATGAATGCTTGGGTGGGGGGATTGCGTAACATGGTCTCGGTTGTGCCCAAGACCTTCTGTACCCGCTCTAATTCTGTAGGTGTAAGTTTGCTTGGCAAGAACTTCTGGGCGTTTTCGACCAGTTCGGGCTGATCTTGGTGAAGTAACCATGCAGGCAGGCCAGGGAATGCGTGTCCATTAGCAACGGTAGTGTGTAGCTCGGTCAAAAACGCTGCTAGCTGACTGGCAATAATGGTTTGCTCTTGGTCAGACAACGAATCGAGTACTGCTTTTTTCAATTGATGACCGGGAAGCATCGGGTACCCAGCAAACTGTTTGTTGTCAGGGATAAATTCATACTGAGGAATATCGACAGAAACAAGTGGTGAAAGTTGCTTGAGGATCGTAATCTCCCGGCTGAGTTGCTCGAGGTAGTCATCGTCGAGCGGAAAGCGAAACACGTACTGGTTGTTGACGAGTAAAACAGCATGGTCCCAGCCATCTGTGTTAATAACGTAGTTCTGTAAATCAATGTCTGGGAAGTGTCGGCGAACGCTCGCCAGCATGGTTTCTTCGCTCGGCATCTGAATTAATCTGACTGACATAGTAGGTATAGTAGCATCAGCAAGTATAATAGATGCATGGATAACGCCACACCTGCAGAGTTGACACGTTTCTTTGAAAAATATCCAACGCGTAAGCTTAAAAAAGGTTGGCCACTTTTGTACCAAGGTGAAGTTCCGCGTTCGGCTTTTGTGGTCAAAAGTGGCATGATTAAGGTCTATGACATTAACGCCAACGGCGAAGAAAAAGTTATTACCTTTACAGATACCGATGGCTTTTTGCCAATGGAATGGCTCTTTGATAAATCGCCAGTCTCGCTGTATTACTGTGACGCCTTCACAGACGCAGAGGTATACGCCATCCCACGGCAACTACTCTTCGATATGCTTCATAGTAATGAAGAGATGTTACAGTTTACGCTGCGCCGATATATAAACCTATATGTGGGTGCAACTCTGCACATCTCAGCACTTGAACAAACTAAGGCTGCAGAAAAGCTGCTGCGTATTCTGCAGTGGTTGTCGCTACGCTTTGGTAAAGAGATCCGTCCGGGCACCTTTAAAGTCGATATTCGTCTGACGCATCAAGATCTTGCCAGCATGATCGGCATGACCAGGGAAACTACGGCAGTTGAATTAGGTAAGTTGCGTACACAGAAGGTGATTAGCTACCAAAATCAGCGTTACATTCTTAATGCCGAAAAGATGCGCCAAATACTGGGCGAAGACGAACTACGCGACCTGACAATTTAAGAAACGCGGGTTTTTCTTGTTTCTTTCAGAGTCTGTGCAACAACTTTAACAAGCTCTCGAGGTGAGGCCCATGCTTTTAGCATGTAGTGAGTAGCACCAAGCTTAAAAGCTTCGTCAATGTCTTGTTGCACATCATAATTACTAAATACGATTATCTTCATAGCTGGATAGTTCTCGAGGGGGGCAAGGTTGCGTAAGAACTCAACTCCATCCATTTGCGGCATGCGCAAGTCTAGCAGAATCAGATCGGGCTCAGTCTGCTTGATAGCCTCTAGGGCCTGAACGCCATTAAACGCATTGCTAATGCTGTAACCTTCTTTTTTGAGAATAATAGTGTATGCCTCGTTGAGGCTAGTTTCGTCTTCGACAATCAGAATGTGCGCCATTGTTTTTATAGTATCCCTAAATTTGTGTTCTGCTCAAGTAATAATTATTACATTACTTGGACGGCAAAGAAACAGTAAACGTCGAGCCTTCTCCTTCTGTTGATTTTACGGTAATGCTGCCATCGTGTAATGTCATGACTTGTTCACACAAGTACAGACCAATACCTGTGCCACCGGCTTCGATGGAAAGTTCGTTGTCGATACGAGAGAATTTTTGGAAAAGCCGAGGCATATCTTCGTCGCTGATGCCCACGCCCGCGTCAGACACGGCTATGGTTATGGTATCGCCAGATTGTTTGGTTGTGATACGAATGGTAGTGCGGGGGTGTGAGTACTTGCTGGCATTGCTGAGTAAGTTATCGAGCACCATTGTCAGGTATTGCGGATCCGCCTGCACGGATAAGCCGGCGCGCGCTTTGCTGACGATAACACGTTGTTGACGATCTTTTATACTGCCGGCATGCTCGTCGATAACCCGGCGGATCAAGCTGTGTAGATCAACCGGCTCTTTGCGCAGCACCAGTCGGCCAGAATCGGCGCGAGTGACATGGAGGATTTGGTTGATAATCTCTAGTTGTCGTTCGTTGCTCTGGTAGGCTTTTTGTAGCATGCGTTTTTGTTCTTTGCTGACGTCTCCGGCATATCCATCCATGAGCATGCCTATAAACTGCTTGACGCCAGTTGCTGGAGTACGCAGCTGATGTGAGGCAAGTGAGATGAGGCTGTCTTTGGCTTCTTGAACTTCACGGTTTTTCTCGTGCGCAATATGTCGAGCGCGCGTAATCATGACAAATAATAGTCCGCCGGCAATCATGAAACTAAATAATATACCGGCAATCAGAAAGAGCCGGGGTTGGTTACGTTGTGCCTTTGAGGCGATACTTTGATTAACGTAGCCGACTAGTGTCCAACGGTTACTGCCGACGGTGATGACGCTGCTGCTACTTATTATTCCTGGTTGCTTACGTAAATTAGAAAGCGTAGGAGATTCATAAATCAGATTCTTGGCATCTTGGTTGGTGCCGTCGAATACTTGCACGGCAGAATTCTCGGTAATAGCAGAACCCAGTAGGCCATCAATAAGCTCGTAACTACGTACACCTGCCGATACAAAACCAATCAATGCAGCACGACGCTCATTGACGGTATCGAGCGGTGCGTTGTTGCTATATACGGGCACAAAGATAATAAAGCCGGGTGATGCTTTAGGGTTATTTTGGTCTGGAACGAGTACTAGTCGGCTGGTAATACTTAGGGCGCCAGTATCACGCGCCTGATCCATAGCTTTTTTCCGGGCAGGTTCTTGATACGGGTCAAAGCCGATAACCTGAGCATTTTCACCTACGTTCGGTTCGATAAGTCGTACTGGTACATATACGTCCCGCTGACCTTCAGGCCGAATAGAAAAGCCTGGTCGGTCTGTTTGACGACCAGCAATATATGCATCACGTTCATTGTCTGGCACTACCTCGCTGTAGACAATTGCCTGTAGGCCGGGATAACGGTTCTGAATATTTAAATGTGATACGTAATTTGTCCAAGCCTGTTGATTAACTGTTGGTAATGCTTTAAACAATCCAGCAGCACCATTTAAGACTTCTGCATACGTGCCTATTTTGCTGATTACCATATCACGTGCCCCATCCGTGCCACCTTGCAAGGTTGTTGCTATGTCTCGTTTCAGACTTGTTCGAGCGTTATTCCATGTCCAAAAAGAAACTAGTAGTGAGGCCAGCAGGACGACAGTGGCAGCGGTAATATATGTTTTAAGCGAGGGGGTGGCAAGGTTGCCAATTAACTTCAGTTTTTTACGCATTTACTTCAGTATACTCTCAGATAACAGAGGGTTATTGTTAAAAATATTACACGATATGCATAAGTTTCTTTACAGCAGATGCTCAGCAGGACGGGATATGCTGATAGTGCAATTAAATGAGCAACCGAGGAGGTTACCATGAAAGAAGCATTGTTGGATAAGAGGATACATAGTTTTCTAGCTCGCAAACAGCGACAGTACCCTGACTTGGCACAGCCAGTTAACAAGCTTACTCGTGAACTCGACTCGGCTGTGGTAGCTAGCCCACTACACACCTATGCGAAGGATGTGTATGAGCACGATGCTAACCATGGCGTGCGGGGAACTCGTGGCATCCAGCTGCACTACGCTCTATAAAACTTAAAAGGAGAAGAAATGGGTATTTTAGCATGGATTATTTTTGGCGCACTGGCTGGGTGGATCGCTTCGCTGCTGATGAACACCAACGAAGAGCAGGGCGCATTCATGAATATTGTGGTTGGGATCGTCGGAGCCATGATTGGCGGATTTGGCGCCCGACTACTCGGCGCTAATGGAGTCACTGGGTTCAACCTAAGCAGCTTATTTATTGCCATCATAGGATCAGTTGTATTACTAGGTCTTTACAAGGCAGTATCGCATCGAGCTTAAACAACTCGAGCTTGCTCTGACTAAGTTGGGGGGTGGTACTATAGAATAAGCGTATGCAAGATTCTCACGATCCCAATAAGACCCTCAAAGAAAGCCCGATTCAGTTCACGGGCGATGCGCCGTCTATTCCTATAGATCAGAAACTGAAGAAGGTGCTGATGTATCTAGCGGGAGCGGTAGCTATCACAGCTATAGCCTTATTTATTCCGTTTATCTCGATTATCTTAGTTATCTCTATGCCAGCTGCTTTCGGTTTATTGGTGTATGCTGGCTACCTCCGCTATAAAGCGGTTATTGCCGCAGACAATAAAGCACCCGACTGGAGTCAGATTAAAGTGCCTTCCAAGCCAGTAGAGCAAGACAAGAAGGACGAGCCACCCACCAACACGGTAACGTACTCATAAAAAAAGAGCCCTCAGGGGGCTCTTTTTAAAAGACGGGTAAAATTACCAGCTTTTTTGACCGCCGTAGCCGCCACCGCCGTTACCGCCGAAGTCTCGACGAGGTCGATCTTCTTTAGGTCGGGCTTCGTTGACAGTGATGGTTCGTCCACCAAGGTCAGAGTTGTGAAGAGCTTTTTCAGCTGCCTTACCTTCGTCGTCGTTTTCAAACTCGACAAAGCCAAAGCCTTTGCTGCGACCTGTGTCGCGGTCTTTGACGACCACGGCAGAGCTTACAGCGCCGTGCTGACTGAACAGTTCGTTCAGTTCTTCATCTGTGGTTGCGAATGGCAAACCACCTACGAATAGCTTGTACATATGTAATTGTTTCCTTATGTTACCGCTAGGTACGACCTTTAACCTTATCTAATGCTGCTGTCTAACCGAAGGAGATCGTACCGGATAACTCTGGACTTTCTTTTCGAACGTGCTGGCGAACAGATAAGCACCTGCTGGCGCTATTTAATCACGAAGTGCAGGTGATCGCAACCAGATAATATCTGTTGACCCCTTGTACAGTGCAATATACTTGACAAATTATAAAGCTTATGTATAATGTGTAGTAGTTTTATTGATCATAAAACAAAAACGACTGACAGCAAAATATAAAAAAATAAGTACAAAGAAGGGTAGATATAATTCAATGAAAATAAGCCAACTATTTGCATATGAGCTTATACCATCAAATGACACGAATGTTGTGGAATTTGACGATCTACTAGGCTAATAATAACCGCAAATAATTTACTATCTACAACAAGTAGAATACAAAAACTCTCCAGGCCAGGGGAGTTTTTGTTTTGTTAGGTGTTTGACCAGAGTAAGCGCAAGCAGTATGCTTTAAAGAGTAAATTACGCGTTATGCCTCAAAATCAAATTCGGTCATACAATACGGTCCAGCTGAATCGTCAGCTCACTCGAAGCAAGGTCATGAATCGCCTCATGATTGTCGGTGCAGTCGTAGCAGTATTTGTTGGTTTTGCCTGGGGTGGTAAATATATTGGTCTCGAAGATTTCAGTAACCAGTTTAGTGGTATTTTTTCCTGGAAGAGCAAAGCTACACCCGTCGAGACAAGTAATACCGGTACTTCTGGATCAGTTCCGGTCAACGATGGGCAGGGTGGTCAAGGAGTTGACCCAGGCTCTGCCAATAGTGGTGGCTCAGCTGATTTAGGAGGCGGTACTGGAGGCGGTGCGCCGGCAGCACCAGTTGCTCCGCCCGCACCAACTGGAGGCGGCGGCTCGGCTTGCGGCAATACTGCCATGCCCGCGGCTGCTTGTACTTCAGTGCTCGAAATAGAGCGGATTGGTCCCAAGAACAATCCATATGTGGCCATGGACCAGTCGCAACTGAGTCAAATTCCGGACGGATCAACCATAGCTGTCAACAAAGGTAGCTGGGCGCAAACAGACGCAACCCGAGCTACGGTTGGGTTCAGTATTACTATTCAGGGTAAGACGTATAGTGGCTCGCTAGCCATGCAGGAATCTGGTGGTGTGTGGCGCGCGGTTAACTTCTCGATCAGTCAATAATTCTTGAAATAAAAAACTCTGCAACTGCAGAGTTATGGTGCCGATGAGTGGATTTGAACCACTGACCCCAGGCTTATGAGTCCTGTGCTCTAACCAACTGAGCTACACCGGCACGTCAGAACCGACGGTCGCCTTTCGCATAATAAACCTACTTAGCTTTATTATGCTACACGCTCTGGTCGCTTCTTCCTTTACCCCACAAATGACAAGCATTTGCGGGGACCCCTTTATAAGGAGTCGGGTCTGACTGAGTTTAGCATATTTATATCTGTTAGGCTAGGGTGTCTGCTGGCACATGTTCCCACTTTTCCAGACAGACTTCCATAATAAAAAGAAAGGCCAAGCGAACATTCTCGGGCATCTGCGTGTCATCTAGCCCTTCAATTTCGGTGGCTGTTAATAGTACAAAGTCAGTTGATTCGCCGTCACCTGGTGTCTGAGTGGGGGGTGCGGTGGCTACAAACGCATAATCAACATCATTATGATAATGATCGATATATCCAAACTGATGCGTTTGCATCATGACTGGGTAGGGAAGGATTGTTGTGGTGGCTGTACTACGAATGCGATCGTGCGGTTGCAGTATCATTAACTCTTCTAATGTGTAACCAGTCTCTTCTGATAGTTCGTGGCCAATGGCTTGCCAAGGACTCTCTGTCTTTTCGACATGGCCGCCAAACTGCAGCTTTAAGGGTAGTAACTTGTGCTGATGCACCATGGCAGTTGGTTCTGGTGTGTCGGTGCGGATAATAAAGGCGCTTGCTGTCAGATCATGTTCGCCAGGCCCAGTATTTATATGCGGCATGTACTCATAGTAACTGAAACTTGATAAATGTGGGTAAAGTGGTATAAATTATCTTAATGTCAAAAATGGTTGATGCTAGGGTTGCTGAGTTTGGCCCGCTAAGGTTCGAAGAAGAGTTAGTAATTGCTCGTGATATGCAGGGCAGTACTGCGGTGGTGGCGTTTGCTACTGAAATACCCGAGAGACCGGCAGGCTTATGGGTAAATCAAACGCGGGTGGCTTTAGATGAGCTGACGCTAACCGGTTTAGCCGACACCATGGGGAGAATTAGAAAACTAGAAGGAGCAGGCTATGCTGCGGACTGTACTGTGTTTGGTGGTATGTTGTGTGGAGCAGCGTATGACCCTGTGTCGGATGGGCAATTTTGGGATCAGCCTTCAAAGAAAAAGCATTACACTCCACTGGGTGAGCCTTTTGCTACCGATGATAGAGAGCAGATAGAAGAGCTTCCATTCATGGTGCCTATACTTTTTGATAATCCTGACTCACCTGAGCCAAATACTGATCACATTGGTGTGAGATTACCTATGGAACCGACAATCATTATTAGCAAAATTGGCGAGAATGGCATCGCACTTGCGCGACCAGCCTCACTTGCTAAGCTATATCGTTCGACAACCATTGTTCCACTAGCGGAAATGACGCTTGCGGTACATGGTCGTGAGTACATGCATTACGAAATTGACTGACAAATTATACGCCCCCACTCTAAACTTTTGTGACTGAGTAACTGCTAAACCCAGTGTTAGAGCGGGGGCTGTATTGCCCTGGTAGGAAAGGGGCGATCATTCTATGCTAAGCGAATGGGTTTGCTTAGCATGCGTTAACTATATGACGGAAAACAGTGCCAAACTATGAGGTTTCTTACATGCTTGCTGTAAGACAATTCACAAGTGGTGCAGTATACTGAGGCGATGCAACTTTCAGACTACGATTATGACTTGCCAGAAAGCGCCATTGCTATCCATCCACCGAAAGAGCGGGGCAGCTCACGCTTACTGGTACTTGATAAACAAACTGGCAGCATCGTGGATGACGTATATAAAAACCTGAGCCAGCAGCTCCAATCGGGTGACGTGTTGGTACTGAACAATACTAAGGTGCTGCCCGCTCGCTTACTTGCAAAAACGGAGACAGACGAAGAACGGGAACTACTCCTGCTTGAAAAACATGGACAGGGAAGTGACCACCACACATCATTGGTCATGTACCGACGAAAGATTCGACCTGGTCAACAGCTACATATCGGAGGCAGCACTGTAGCTGTTGAAGAGGTTTTTCAGAACGGTACTGCAAAAATTAGCAGCGAACATGACCTATGGCAATTGGCCGAAGAGCAGGGAGAAGTTCCCTTGCCGCCCTATATGCACCGTCGTGAAGAAGCTGATGACCGGGAACGATACCAAACGGTATTTGCCCGCGAGCGGGGTTCGGTAGCAGCACCTACTGCGAGCTTAAACATGACGCCTGCTTTACTAGAGACAATTCGCAGCAAAGGTGTAGAGGTAGTCGAACTTACTCTACATGTTGGCCTTGGGACCTTTATGCCGATTCGAGTAGATGATGTCACTAAACACAAAATGCACCAAGAGTACTTTGAGGTTCCGGTTGTGACTGCGCAGGCCATAGCTCGAGCAAAACAATCGGGTCGCCGCGTCATCGCTGTCGGCACAACGGTAACTCGTACGCTAGAATATGCGGCCGCAGATATTATGGCGGTTGCCGAAATTGATCGAGCTCAGCCAATTCATGGCGAGGCCGACATCTTTATCTATCCTGGCTACGAGTTCAAGGTTGTCGACGGCTTACTGACAAACTACCATGCTCCAAAATCGACAGTCCTGATGATGGCTGCGGCTTTTGCAGATTGGGAACATCTAAAAGCCGCCTACGAACACGCGCTAGCCGAAAACTATGCCTTCCTGAGCTACGGCGACAGCATGCTCATTATCGAGTAGTGCTGTGTGAAAACTGCCACAAAGCGTCGAACATAACGTTCATAGTCTTGGTCATTTCTGATGATTTGACGAGTACTGCGTGGTGGCCTTTGAGTGAGGAAATAGAGGCGACATAGTCATCAAAAATAATGATAACCGCTGAGAATTTGCCGGTATATTCGAGTGGTAAAAAGCGTGGGCGACGCAGAGCAATTTCTTGTAATGACAAGGGGCGATCATCGGCTCTAAAACCTGCTTCCCACAAGCTTTTGGCTTGAATATTGCGGGCAGCGCGTTTATCGATAAAGTAGTCAGCAAATTCGCGGTCGAACTCTGAAAAGAAGTTTTGCTTCGGTGCAATGATGCGCCACTTGCGGTCTTTGCACTCGAGTGCCTTTTCGACAACCTGCTTAATACCGCCGATATCATTAAAGAGTTGAATAGCAGGACGTTCCTGTTCGCTGGGAACCTCTGGGAATAGATGCTGCAAATGCGTAAAGGTTTGTGATTGCTGTTCGATAATCTTGGTCTGGTCGGATAGGTAGGCCTGTATACGTTCTTTAGATTTGGCAGCAATTACTAATTTGCCCTCCTCAGTTGCTGTGGTAACTAAACCTTTGCGAACAAGGTTGCGCACAGCTGGATAAATGGCTGGACGTTTTACATCAACAATCTTTAGCAATTCGTCCACGCCGATTGTCTTTTTTTGCATGGCCGCTAGGTATATAGTGGCTTCGGTTTTAGAAAGCCCGATACTAACGAGGAATGGAATCAACTGGGTCATTATAATTTCATTATATAATATTATTACTATATTTAAAGTGTAAATTTACTGCTATAAAAGTCGAATATAATTGGATATTCTAAATATTTTCACTCCGGCATAGACTGAGCTCGTAAACAAGGAGGCAGATATGGCAAACCCAGAGTGCGTACAACAAGACATCGTGGTGACGGCTGGCGGCACCCGAGAGCCAATTGATGATGTGCGTTTTGTCGGCAACTTTTCAGCTGGTCGGCTAGGACTGGCGATTGCTGACGAAATGGCACAAATGGGCAGGAGGGTACTTTGTCTAGCTCCGCAAGAATCAATCGACCGTTTTGGCGATAGTGACTTGGTGACCTACGACACCTTTACTACGGCAGCAAGTTTAGAAGATAAGCTTCTGTCGATTGAGTCAGCAAATGTGGTTGTGCACAGTGCGGCGGTGGCAGACTATGCGCCCGTGCGGGAGCCGGGCAAAATTCGTTCTGACCAAGCGGAACTGGCTGTACGCATGCAGCGCACACAAAAAATCTTGGCGGCACTACGACATCATTTTGGACCACACTCCACGCTGATTGGCTTTAAGCTACTCAGCGGAGTCGAAGAAGACGAACTGGTAGAAGTTGCCCATAAGCAGCTACGCGATAACGATCTGGATATGACTGTAGCAAACGATCTGCAAAAACTCGGTAAAGAACAGCGTCGAGTCATCATGGTGCAACGGCAAAAGGAAGTACCGGTCGAAGCGCCAAACGATAGAGTGGCGAGTGTGTTGGCTTGTGAAATCGATTTACTATCAGCCAAAAAATGGCTGGCTAACGGGAGGATATAACAATGGCAAAAGTACATATACTTGGACAAGGTGGCCGCATTGGTAGCGATCTAGCAGAGGTAGCAGCTGAAAGAGGTCACGAGATTGTAAAAACAGATCATGCGGCTGACACCGTTGCCATCTGCTTGCCGTCGCATGTTGAACTTGGCGAACGGCTGATGGATTTGGTTATGGGAGGCAAGCGGGTCATTGACTTGTCAGGCCGGTCAAAACGCTTTGGGTATGGGCAGTATGCTTTGCTCGGTGCAGACGGCCAGCCGTGGGAAGAAGACTTTAAGCGTGATGCGACCGTCTTTTCGAACCCAGGCTGCATGGCCGGAGCAACGATCCGTGGTTTACGAGACAGTGGTCTAGAACCATATGTGCAGGGTGCGGTAGATGTCGTCTGTGTTGGTGGCAAAAGTTATGCGCCGCGCGAACAGCAAGGTGGCATATGGATGGCAAATCGCTTGAACGATGAACATCCGCATAGCAAAGAAATTGAAGCAGCCTTTGGCTCAAATATTACGGTCAACCGACTCACACCAGTGGTATCGGATGCAGCTAGAGCCGGTCTTTTGACAGTGGTCACTGGCACGTTATCGGGTGATACACCGTTTGATTTACTGAATCGTTCAAGTAATGAACCACTTGATACCGCGGCAGTGGAAGGCACGGATAGAATGCTGCTCCGCACGCAGATGCATGCCGGCGAGGATGGAATAGATTTCACACTTGGGGTGGCCATCGATAACCTACGTTTTGTGACGGCCAATGCTGTTGGGCTAATCGAGTATCTCGAGGGGTGATATACTGTTGACCGATGAAACAGACCGACAAAGATTCCGAAAAGGACTACAGCTTTACTATTACCAAAACCCTTCCAGGCACCATGGCGCGTGCCGGCGTGTTGCATACTCCTCATGGAGATATTCAAACGCCGGCCTTCATGGTTGGTGGTACGCAGGCTACTGTTAAGGCACTGACGCCAGAAATGGTCGAGGCGATGAATGGCCAGGCAATCTTGGCAAACACCTACCACCTCATGTTACGTCCTGGCGCGGAGGTTGTGGAAAAGGCTGGTGGTCTGGCAAAGTTCATGAACTGGGGCGGGGAAAAGGGCAAGCCTACTTTTACAGACAGCGGCGGCTTCCAGGTGTTTAGTCTTGGCATGGCCTATAAAAAAGGTATCGATGCCACCAGTCACAGTAGCAAGGGCGACAGCACACAGGCGACTCATTCGGCAACGCAACTTGCCAAGGTAGATGATGAAGGGGTAAGTTTTCGCTCCCATTTAGACGGTTCAAAATTGCGCATGACGCCGGAAAGTAGCATGCAATTACAGTGGCAGATTGGTGCCGATATCCATATGGCCTTTGACGAACTAACATCTCCGCTGGCAGATAAAGCCTATGTCAGGACCGCTATGGAGCGCACGCACGCCTGGGCGCAGCGCTGTGTTGCCGAGCATGCTAAGCAGTGGGTAAATCACAAGGCGGCCGGCAGACCATACCAAGCCTTATGGCCAGTAGTGCAAGGTGCGCGCGAAGAAGACCTCCGCCGCGAGTCAGCCAAGTTCCTTGGAGCGCTGGACGTTGATGGTTTTGGTATCGGTGGCGTCTTTGAACCTGGCGAAATTCCAGAAGTTGTCCGCTGGGTAAACGAAGAGTTGCCTATAGAAAAACCCAAACACTTGCTGGGCATCGGCAGTGCTGTCAGTGACTTATTCTTGGGTGTTGAATATGGAGTTGATACGTTTGACTGCATCGCCTTTACCAGACAAGCTCGCAACGGTAGTTTGTACACAGCGAGTGGTAAGCTCAATATTACTAACGCTGCATTCAAACAGGACTTTACACCAATCGACGCGGACTGCAGTTGCTATACCTGCAAAAATTACACTCGCGCATATGTGCATCACCTGCTTCGTGCCGGCGAAATTTTAGGCCTAACGCTGGCTTCGATTCATAACGAACATTTTGTCGTTGACCTCGTTGACCGGATTCGTGAGTCAATCATGAACGAAACTTTCTTTGAGCTCAAAGAAAAATATCTCGCACACTACTCGTAACCGCTACACGCTAACACCTTACGCTTATTGACAACTACAGTAGAGGTGAGGTTAACTTTGTGTAAGAGTAAATTATGCCAAAACAAAAAAAGCCTATAAAAAAGAAACGAAACCTTTTTCTGTTTGTAACCGAGCAATCTAACAAGGTGCGCATTGGTATGGTTGTTGCAGTCTTTGCAGTACTGGGCACGGCTATTTTGCGTACCAGTTCTGCACAAACCAACTACACATCGCAGCGATTCAACATCTTACGGGTGGCTCACGGCGAAACCGGACACCTGGACGGCAGCGCACGTGTTCGTGAATACACAGGTCGCTCTGACAACCCAGAATGGTGTGCCTATTTTGTGAGCTGGGTTATGAAGAACAGTGGGTATCCGCTGCGAGACGGTGATTGGCGTGTGCCGGCTGTATACCGCGGCCCACAATCAGGTAACTTGCGGGATCTGTTTATAAGTATGGGTGCCTACCAAGAATACACAGGCGCTAAAGCGCCAGTTGCACCACAGCCAGGTGATGTTATTTTGTTCTCGCGCAGTCATACTGGCATTGTCACGAAAATGAATGGCGCCGAGCTATACACAATCGAAGGCAACTCTGGTGCTGCCGGCAAACCAAATCGTGTTACGCCGGTTACTTACCCAAGCCTCAGTGCTGCCGGAGTAATGGGTTGGGGAAATGTAGACGCCATCATTTCAAGAGCTGCTGAACCAGCATCACCTAGCAAACAGCCTCAGCCATAATTATTTCTTATGATGTCGGCTCAAAGATCGTCTTTCGCGGTAGCGCGTAAACAGGATCAAGTCGTACCAGTAATCTTGACCCTTGGGTTTGACATGGACGGTATACATGCCAGCTTGGTTGCCGCCAAACACATCGCCGCGAAGTTTGTCGCCGATCATGACGCACTCTTTAGGATCAGCGCCTAGCGTTTTCGTAATGCGATCAAAGAATAAGCGGTGTGGTTTGCGAATTAATACTAGTCGCTTCCAAAATGGCTGAAAAACTTTGGCCTTAATAGAATTACCATAGCCAGATAGATCGAGCATGTTGTTGCTGGCAATATTAAGAGAACTAAAGCCGTGCTTTTTCATGGTGATCGTCAAGTATTCAATAATCGCTGGCTCTAGCTTTCTAGTCATTTTTTTACGTAGGGTTAAGTCAAGGTCGATCAGTAAATGTTTGACACCCAGTTTTCTGATGGCTGCAAAGTCGACATCCAAAATACTTTCAGCAGCAAAGTCTGGTACAAAAAGAGGGCGTTTGCTTTTTGGAATGCTGGCAAGATAAAGCGGCTTCATGCCTCTATTGTACAAAGAAACCAAGATGCAGCGCTAGACTTGGGATTGTATGATTTTTGCAAATCCGCACTGTGCGTAGTTGCCTTGGGCTATTCCTGTTCTGGCTACAGAGTCCTGAGCTCGCGGCCCGAAACCCGTTCGGTTTCGCCGCTCGTGCGGATTTGCCATAACAGGAATAGCACCAAGCCAAGTCGCGGTAGGACAGTGTATTATGTAGGTATGGCAACAAAAGCACCTACAAAGAAACCACTTACTCTTCAAAAAACAATTGGCTATATTTTGGCAATCTTAGGAATCATCGGCTTACTGGCTGCATTTATACTGACGCTTGAAAAGATTCATATCCTGAAAGATCCGTCTTACGTTCCTAACTGCAACATAAACCCCGTTATCAGTTGTGGCTCGATCATACGTTCACCGCAGGCTGAAGCCTTTGGGTTTATGAACCCACTCATCGGTATCTTTGGTTTTGGTGTGGTCACAACTATTGGTATGGCGCTCTTGGCAGGAGCTACGTTTAAGCGGTGGTTCTGGTTAGGACTGCAAGCCGGAACGATCTTTGGTATCGCCTTTGTGCATTGGCTGATGTATTCAGCACTGTATGACATTGGCGCTTTATGTCCCTGGTGCATGGTGGTCTGGACAATCATGATTCCGATATTTTTATATACGACTCTATACAATTTGCGCATGGGACATATAAAAGTGCCCAAACGTTTTCAGTCAGTTTCAGAGTTTATGCAGCGGCACCACGGTGACATTTTGGTACTGTGGTATGTAATTATCATCGGACTTATCCTGAATCGATTCTGGTACTACTGGCAAACTGTTCTTTAGACATTTTGTCTAATTGTTGTAGAATTATAAGCTTTTGTAGAAAATCACAAAGGCTCTGTTTACAATGAAGTTTCAGAATGCTTGATAGTAAAGAGGGGCTAGCAGCAACAACGATGACACCAGTGCAAGAGCTGGTGTTTTTGGATCCCTACCTACAAGTTAGCGATAAAGACTTAGAAACAATCCGCGGCTTAGAAAGTATTGGGCTGGAGGGGTGGCTTGCCGCGGCAGATCAGCAAGATATGTTGCCAGTTATGCCAGCAGACGATCTGACCGAGCTGCTGCGAATGTCTGACCAGCGAGCTCAATTGAGTATAGAGCAAACAAAGTGGTTGGCACGGTACCAGCGACTGACGGATGCAAAAGCAAAGTCCACTGATGCGTTCGGCGCAATTATCCGACGTGGTGAAGAGCTAGGCGGTAGTTTGGCTTATAGGCTGCAGCCTGGTGAACATCTGATTGGGCAGCATTGGTACAGCCTGGCTAAAGGCGCGTACGGCAAGCTCTGGTTTAGTCGTCTAGAGCAAGGGACGTGGCGCAAGCTGGTCTTTAATCGAGACGATGCAATTGATAACTCCGAAGCTCTCGTGCTCGGGCGGGCTGGCATGAGTGAACATATTGATCTGCTGCTAGACGTACATCAGGAGCATGTTGAGAATCGCCGAAAAATTCCTGCCCAAGAAGCTGGCTTAATGCGTTTGGCAGATCAGTTAGAAACGAGTGGCTGGCCAGAAAAACAGATTCCACTCATACATCCGTATAAGAGTTTTTCTAAACAGGGTTCGGAAGAAGAGCAGAGATATCCATGGCTCTCGCATCGCATAGCTGGCGAATCTCAAAAATTCTATCGAGAATACCAGGATCTTTTGCCCGACAAGGGTGCGGCATTATTGCAATTTGAAGTTGATGAGGCTGGGGATGTCCATGAATTTGGGCATACCGCTCTGCAAAATACTGAGAACAACAAGCAAGATAGCGAGTCTAATGAGGCAAATGCAGGTAAAGAAACGCAAAAGCCAAAGCGCCCCGTCGTTGATCATGTAGCGTTGGCGCTTGGTATTGGCTCGATTCATAAACACAAAGATGGGCGTGGTGGCAATAACAAGACGGCAGATGGTTTGAAGTGGCAAATTACTCGCGCCCGCCCTGGCGAAGGGCGAACAATCAGCGGCTTTGAAATTCGAGGGGCTCGTATTCGTCCTCTGCCGCGCTGCCATTTTGATGTTGGCGGTCGTTTGACTAAGGTTGATGAGCCTAACCTTGGTGAGGTAGAGGAAATATGGCAACTTATCACAGCAGTTCTGGACCACCGTATACTTGCTGAAAAAGCTCGAGAATTACGTAGTCAACCACCGTTTGCGCTGTCAAAAGATCATCCTGTTATTGTTGCTGCGGCAGCAATGATGCAAGGGTTACGAATGAATCCAGGATTTGATGAGCATGAACGGCAAGATATCGATGACTTACTCGCCCAGATTGCAGATGAAAAGAAGCACGGCACTAATGCACAGTTTAAGGGAGAGGTATTCGACCTTGATGCATTCAGCGAGAAACCCAAACCGCCTCTCAAGCCCGTTCCAGACGATCTGCGATTTCTCGGACGCATTTGTCTATAGGCAGTTAGTTGAGTAGGGCAAAATCGCTGAGTAACCGTGTATTATAAATGCATATGAGGGTGGATATTGAACCTGGGCGATATGTCGTCGCTGTCTCGGGCGGGGTTGATTCGGTGGCGCTACTCGATATACTCAGTAAAACGCCCGGACTAAAGCTTACGGTAGCTCATTTTGACCATGGTATCCGTGGTGACTCCAGCCTAGACAGAGAGCTTGTACAAAAATTGGCACGGCAGTATGGCCTGCCTTTTGTCTATCACCAAGGTAACCTTGGGGCAGGTACCAGTGAGGAGGCGGCTCGCTTAGCGCGGTATGCGTTTTTACGGCAAGTCCAGCGCGCCAGTCAGGCACAGGCGATTATTACGGCTCACCATCAGGATGATGTGCTTGAGACAGCTATCATTAACATGCTGCGCGGAACGGGCAGGCGGGGCATGTCTTCGTTGCAGAGTCACCGTCATCTCGTTCGACCTCTTTTGACGGTGCCAAAGAGCGACCTGCAGGCGTATGCCAAAGACCAGGGTCTAGTCTGGCGAGAAGATAGCACTAACCAAGATCTGACACTGCTGCGTAATTATATTCGCCGCGTGCTATTACCGAAGATGGGGCGCGAAGCCAAACATACGTTATTGACCCATGTTTCGCATATGTCGGTTCTGAATAGGGCAATAGACAAAGATCTTTTGGTGTATCTGCATATACAACCGTCGCGCCAGTCACTCGATAGGCATCAGTTCATACTATTGCCGCACGCGGTGGCGCTAGAGGTTATGGCGCAGTGGTTGCGCAGCCACCACATTTCGTTTGATAAAAAACTGCTTGAACAACTGGTCTCAAAGGCAAAAACACTGGCGCCAGGCAAGCAGATTGCGATCGACCGTTCGCACCATTTGCGTATGGGCCGCGAGACAATAGTACTGATCGTGAATTAGCAAGTATATCTCTATTCGGATAATTTCTTCGTCAGGGTATGTTTTTTAAGGAGAAGAACTGCACATTTAACTATGAAGATATCTGTACTCATCTGGTTATGAAGTAACTGAATTTATCTAACCTTAAAAGAGAGTGCAGGCACAGTTGCCACTGTAGTGCTGCGCACTCGCTAGGCTGGAACAGGCCAAACAACTCGGGTATACTAAGGGAACATGGATAAAAAATCTTTTCGCTCAAAGCAAGTTTCAAGTGGTGGTAATAAAAAAGGAATGAAGAACGCAGGGTTTATTGCCCTGGTGATTCTGATGGGGCTTATTGTCTTCGCATCCTTGGGCCAGCCGAGCACCCTAAAGCAGGTGTCGTTTTCTGACGTTATCTCACGCGCCAACAAGGGTGAAATAGAAAAAATTACTATAAAAGGTAATGCACTCGAAATAACCAAAAAGGGCGAAGACAAGCCGAGCGAGAAATCGAACAAAGAGGCCGGTAGCAGTATTTATGAACAAGGTCTCACGAATCGCAACACCAACGTCGATGTCCGAGCCGATACGGGCGGCAATAGCTTCTGGATCAACCTGGCCAGCGGCATTATCCCGGTAATCTTGATAAGTATCGTGTTGTTCTTCATGCTTCGGAGTGCTCAAGGGCAGGGTAATCAGGCAATGAGTTTCGGAAAGAGCAAAGCCCGCTTGTATGGTAACGAAAAAGATAAGGTTACCTTTAAAGACATCGCAGGCAGCGACGAGGCAAAAATTGACCTGCAAGAAGTAGTCGAATTCCTTAAGTATCCGAAAAAGTTTGAATCAGTTGGCGCCAAGATTCCTAAGGGTGTGCTGCTGGTTGGTCCTCCGGGTACTGGTAAGACTATGTTGGCGCGAGCTGTTGCTGGCGAGGCCAATGCACCGTTCTTTAGTATTTCTGGTTCTGAGTTCGTAGAAATGTTTGTGGGTGTTGGTGCTTCACGCGTACGTGACTTATTTGCTAAGGCTAAAAAGAATGCACCGTGTATTATCTTTATCGACGAAATCGATGCAGTCGGACGTAAGCGAGGTAGTGGTATGGGTGGTGGACACGACGAACGTGAACAGACGCTCAACCAAATCCTGGTAGAAATGGACGGCTTCGAGCAGGGGACGAATGTTATCGTGCTGGCCGCTACTAACCGGGCAGATGTGCTCGATGCTGCCTTGCAGCGACCAGGTCGTTTTGATCGTAAAGTGAGTATTGATCTACCTGACCGTAAAGACCGCGAAGCAATCCTCAAGATTCACTTCGAGAAAAAGCCATTGGCTAAAAATGTTAACCTCGACGCTCTAGCTGCCAAAACCGCTGGTTCATCTGGTGCGGATCTGATGAACATTGCCAACGAGTCAGCCATTATCGCTGCTCGTAATAACCGCAAAGAAATTACTCAAGCGGACGTAACAGGTGCCTTCGAAAAAGTTGCCATTGGCCCTGAGCGTAAGAGCAAGGTCATGAATGAAAAAGAAAAAGAGATCACCGCCTATCACGAAGCCGGCCACGCCTTGGTTGGTCACGTTCTGCCAGACAGCGACCCTATTCACAAGGTAACAATCATTCCACGCGGCCGTACCGGTGGTGTTACCTGGTCTATCCCAGCCGAAGATAAGAGTTACCACAGTATCCGTGAATTCAAAGACGTTTTGGCACGTGCTTTAGGCGGTCGTATTGCCGAAGAAGTTATTTATGGTGCTGACCGTGTGACTACAGGTGCTGGTAGTGACCTACAAACAGCAGCAGAGTTAGCTCGTGATATGGTAGTAAATCAAGGCATGGGCACCAAACTGCGTGATCAAGTATTCCATGTTGACGAAGGTCTGATGATGGAACGTATGATTCATGAGCGTCGTTATTCGGATGAAACTGCCAAGATTATTGACGACGAAGTCGAAAGTCTTATTACCGAGGCTGCTCGCCGAGCTCGTGAAGTTATCAAGGCTAACCGCGGTAAACTCGAAGAGCTGAAAGACCGCTTGCTCAAGAAAGAGACTGTTGAAGCCGAAGAAGTCCTCGAAGTACTCGAAGGCACCAAAATGCCAGCTACTGCCCAACTCTAGAACATAAAGATCCGCAGAGACAATCTGTTTAACCATTGTACTTATGGTGTGCTATCATAATGCTTAAGCCATAAACGAGGATAGAACATGCCCATAAAAAAATCTTCTGCCAACGTCAAGCAGCAATCATTACTCGCAAGATTTAAGCTCAGTACGAAAAAATCTAAACTAGTTGCCAGCGTTATGGCATTCGTAGTTATTGGCGGAGGTGTTATGGTATTCCGTAGCTTCGCAGCAACAAGTGGGGGTGTGTACTACGAATATCGAATAAACTCAGCTTTCTTTCGGACAGAATATGGCGCCGTACTCCAGGATGTACCAGATGGAAAAAGTACTGTATCAGTAATTAATTTCCCGACAAAAGGTGCACATGCATATAATAGCGAGTCTGAAAACCAGCCGCCTTCAAATCAGCAATATCTTTTTTGCATTAACTATATCGCTGCATCTGGTGCTGCAAAGCTTGGCTTTACTAACCAGACTAAAGTCTTTGACCTTCCCCAAGCCTCACAGTACACACGATCATGTGTTGAGGGGGTCAAGGTTGACAATACGGCAAACTGGGCTTGGTCCTTACAGAATCTTACCTCTAATCCAGTTTCAGTAAATCGGATAACTCTTGAAAAGATGGCCACAGAACCAACAACCCCAGGTACTACAGCTGTTCACACCGTGAGTGCTAGTGCTGGCAATGCGTCATGTGCCGCCGCTCCACCCCATGGAACGGTCACCTATACTAGCGCTGGGTGTTCGGTCGTCACTGATAGTGCCGGGGCTAAGGTATATCAAATGACAACTTCGGGCAGCGTACTTCAAGGCAAGAACTTCAACATACAAAACAAAGGCCAATACAGGACGTGTGCTCTTGCAAAATCAACGGGAGGATCGAGCACGTTCTTGTTGAGCCCTAGTGGTGGTGATGTCGTGTATCACAAAGTACCCGCCGGGACTACATATAGTAAGTATTGTGCTGGGGCTATCGATGTTGTCGTTCCAAATCAGTCATGGTCACTTAGTGCGGCACATTACGGTGGCGACGGTGGTTCTGCGCTTCAGATAAGTTCTATGTTCCTAGAGCCGGTCGGTTCGACGACAACCCCAGCCCCCACTCCGCCACCAGTAAAATAGTAGCGGAGCAGGATAGCTGTCCGGACGAAAAGATTCGCGTCAGCAACATTTCTGTTGTGTGGATAAATCATATTTCTGAAGCATATTTTGGCTAGCAGAGACCCAACCCGCGGTCTATAATGGTTGGTAGTGAGACGAATTCTTAGACGTGCAAATACCCGGCTTTCGCTTGGCAACGCCGCGGCACTGTTGGCCGCTTCTTCTTTGCTGGGGCAATTACTTGGTTTCTTGCGAGTTAAGCTGGTTAATGCCAACTTCCCAGCGACGGGTGGGGGCAGTACTGACGCCTTCTTTGCAGCATTTAAAATTCCTGATTTCTTTTACTTTACGATTGCGGCAGGTGCGTTGGGCGTAGCCTTTATGCCAGTTCTGGCTGACCATTTGGCGAAGCACGACAAAAAGGGCGTGTGGGAACTCTCGACTAGTCTACTCAACCTACTGGCGATTATCATGGCTGTTTTTGGGGTGGTTATTTTTGTGTTTGCAAAACCGCTGATTCATCATCTTGTGGCTCCTAGCCTCAGTCCTGAACAGATGCACAATGCGGTCACTATTATGCGTCTTATCGCCTTTAACCCCCTCCTGTTCACGATCGGGGGTGTATTAAACAGTGTCCAACAAACCTTTGGTCGTTTTTTTTTCTACGCAGTTGCGCCGCTAGTATATAACCTTTCAATTATTGTCAGTATCTTTATTTTCCGGGACAACTTAGGGCTCATTGGTCTTGGCATCGGCGCCCTTGTTGGTGCGTTATTGCAACTAGGCATTGCGATTGCTGGGCTGGCTGGACTTAACTTTACGTACCGTCGCTTCATTGATTTTAATAAACCTGATTTTCGCAAGATTCTGCGACAGTTACCCCCCCGGTCGATTGACCAGGGCATCATGTCGATTAACAGTATTGTTCATACCAACTATGCCAGGCGTCTTGGCACAGGCTATATTACGTTTTATGAAAATGCCTACACGCTTCACACGGCCCCGACCCTGTTAATTGGTACGGCCATTAGTTCTGCAGTGTTTCCTCATTTTAATAACAGTGTGTCGCACGGCCGTATGGAAGAGTTCCGGCGTGAGTTTTTGCAAATACTACGCGTGATCATATGGATTGCTACCCCAGTGGTGGTTATTTGTTTCTTCGGACGTGGTTATTTAGCTCGTATGATCTTTAGCCGAAATGCGCCAGAAATCGCCGCGATCTTTGGATTTTTGACAGGCGCGATATTCTTCCGAACGTTGTATACCATTGTGTCGCGTTACTTTTATGCTCAAAAAGACACCTGGACACCACTCATTGACTCGCTGTTTGCTATCGGACTTAACGTGATACTGGTCATGCATCTTGCTAAACCAGAGAGTTATGGCATTACGGGCATTGCGCTCGCCGAATCAATCGTAGCCGCTTGCCAGTTATTTATCCTTACGATCATTATGCTCATACGAGATCCCAAGCTGTTTGATATACGGTTCTTTGGTGGTGTCGGACGCATCATTTCAATTACGGGTTTTACGGTTGTCACAGCCTTTACCATGGTAAGCCTGTTTCCGCTCAATATTAATGACACTGGTTTTATTACTCTAGGCGTAAAACTGAGCCTCATTTCTATCGTCACATTCTCGGTACATCTTGGTCTATCGTCACTCTTTGATCTAGAAGAGGCACGACCAATTATTGGGAAGCTCAAGCAACTTGGCCGGCTCATATTGCGTCCAATTAAGATAGAAACGTAGTCAAGAAGAGAAGGTGTCTGTGGATAAGTCCACGGTTTAGTCTTGCAAACCGTTTATGGTAATGTTACATTCTTGAGATCTATCAAAAAACAATAGGAGCATATTCTTATGCCAGCAAAAAAGACCGTAACAAAAAAACGAAGTTTATTCAGTAGAATAAACTTTAAATCCCCCAAGACGCGTGGCGTTTTGGTGCTCTTGGCCTTTGCCCTCGTAGGTGGTGGCTTTATGGTTTACCGAAGCTTCGCAGATGCTGGTATAGGTGTGCGTTACAGGGCGGGCGGTAGTGGGGTAGGAGCTAATCGATGGAATTCGACAGTATTTACGACCCAAGACAATGTCGGGCCAGCTGGCAAAGCGCCAGATAATCAGCTTGTGTTTCAGGTTCGACAGGGTGGACAAATATTGATTGACGGCAGTCTTATTCCGGCGGCCAATAAAGATGCAAGAGTCTGCGCCTACATGAGGGGTGCGACCAGCTCAACGAGCGTACAAATGAATATTGGTAATTGGAACGGTCCGTATACTCACGTTAATATCAGCAATATATACAATACTTATTGTTCAGCTTGGACGAAAATTGCTAGTGATCCAATGGGTAGTCGAGCGTTCGTTTCTAATTTAACTCACTCTGGTTGGGTTAATGTATACGAAATGTGGTACGAGGTTACCGATACTGCTGCTCCTGCTCCCAGCAAATCCCCCGGCGGCAAGTGATCCACTGGCTCTACTAGTGTGGCTCCCTGAAGTTTGACTTTTACGTTTGCTTCGAAAAGGCTCCAAGCTTCAGTATAGTTTGGAGCTTTTTCATGAGTGAGGTCTGGTTCGTCGCGTCAAACGAAAGGATCAAATTAACATACCACAATTCTATTATTGTCCGCCACAACAAACACACTGTAAATATTATCTTCATCCCTAAATGCGGGATATGAAGCTGTCGGAGACATCCGACACCTCTGTTATAATAGGGCGATGCAATCGAACATTCGAAACTTCTGTATTATCGCTCATATTGACCATGGCAAAAGTACTCTGGCCGACCGTCTGCTGGAGCTGACTGGTACTGTCCAGAAACGTGATATGAAATCGCAGCTGCTGGACAAGATGGATCTAGAGCGGGAGCGGGGAATTACAATTAAACTTGCCCCGGTACGTATGCAGTACCAGGGAGTTGAGCTGAACCTGATCGATACACCTGGTCACGTTGACTTTAGTTACGAGGTGTCACGTAGCCTTGAGGCGTGTGAAGGAGCAATCTTGGTTGTTGACGCCAGCCAGGGTATCCAAGCCCAGACCCTCGCTAACGTCTACCTAGCCATGGCAGCAGACCTGACTATTATTCCCGTTCTAAACAAGATTGACTTGCCTGCGGCAGACGTAGAGCGCGTAAGTGCCGAGGTTATCTCGCTGCTTGGCTGTAGTAAAGAAGATATCCTGCATATTAGCGCCAAAACGGGGCAGGGTGTTGGGGCAGTACTGGAGCGAGTTATTGATGTAGTGCCAGCACCTTCGGGTGATGCCGAGGCACCTACCCGTGCCCTGATCTTTGATAGTTACTATGATGATTACCGGGGAGTAGTGTTGTATGTGCGGGTTATGGATGGTGCCATTGCCAAGGGTAGTGAAATAACCATGATGGCAACTGGTGCAGGCGGCATTGCGCTCGAAGTTGGGAGCTTAAATCCTGAAATGAAGCCCTTCCCAGAACTCGCAACTGGAGAAATTGGCTATGTCGTAACTAACCTGCGGAGTACTCGAGAAGCAAAAGTTGGCGATACCGTTACACTAACGAAAAGACCTGCTACACAACCGCTACCTGGATATAAAGATGTTCGGCCGTTTGTGTATGCCGGCTTTTTCCCGGACAGTAACGAGAACTACCAGCTACTGAAGGATGCTATCGAAAAACTATCGCTTAGTGACTCGGCTCTGCAATTTACGCCAGAGAATTCGCCAGTACTAGGCTTTGGTGTGAGGGTAGGCTTTTTAGGCTTACTGCACATGGATATTGTGCGCGAGCGATTAGAACGTGAGTACGACCTAGACCTGGTTATAACCAACCCCTCTACCGATTACCAGATTACGCTTGTCAATAAAGAAGAGATCGACATCAAAAGTGCAGCGGATCTGCCTGATCCGGCCAAGATATTTGAGGTACGCGAGCCTTGGATTAAGGGTGAGGTGGTAGTACCTAAAGAATACGTTGGTGGTGTTATCCAGCTTATCTCTAGCAAGCGGGGCATTCAAAAGAATCTCAGCTACGTTGATGCCCAACTGGCATTAGTCTCGTTCGAAGCTCCGCTGGCAAATCTCTTGACTGATTTCTACGACCAACTAAAGAGTGTGACCAGTGGCTACGGTAGCTTTAACTACGAGCTAGACAACTACCGTGCCGAAGACTTGGTAAAGGTAGACTTTTACGTTGCCGGTGAAATGGTTGAAGCGCTAAGTGTCATGGTGCACCGCAGCGAATCACAGCGCTTAGGCCGCGAAACCGTTGAAAAACTTAAAGAAGTTATCCCAAGGCAGAACTTCCAGGTGGCTTTGCAAGCTGGTATTGGTGGTAAGTTTATCGCCCGTGAAGATATCAGTGCTTACCGTAAAGATGTCACAACTGGACTATACGGTGGTGACGTCTCACGAAAAAAGAAAGTGCTGGCCAAACAGGCAAAAGGCAAGAAGCGACTCAAGCGATTTGGTAAAGTCGACATCCCCGCCGAAGCCTTCACCGTCATGCTCAAACGCGACTAACGCTTTCTATTTCTTTTACCATAAGGCATTTCATTGAATGGCTAGTTCAGTATAATCCCGGCGCGACTTTCCCCGACCGTCAGGTCGGGGCTGTAAAGCCCCGCCAGCTTCTTTCGTCCGGGCGTTGCTAAGGCTCCACTGAGTACGTCATACTTCCACCTATGAAGTATCGACGAATGGATCATGCGGTCTTCTACTGTGACTACCATCTTGTGTGGCCGACCAAGTACCGACGTAAAGTCCTGAATGAGGGTGTACGGGAGTTTTTGGTTGGCTGGGTCAAAGAACTGGAAGAGATTAAGCAGCTGATCGATTCGTTGGTAGACAACGCCGCTAAATTCAGTAAAGAGGGCGGTACCGTACAAGTGAATCTCTTCAAACGATTTAACAAAGTTGTTTTGACTGTCAGTGACCAAGGCGTCGGTATATCTGAGCAGAAGCTACCAAGTCTGCTCAAGCCATTCGTACGCGGCACTGAATCCATGCAGTACAATTACGAAGGTATTGGGCTTGGTCTGTACACCAACAAGGTTATCCTTGATAAGTTGGGTGGTACCATCGCAATCCGCAGCAAGCTTGGTACCGGTACGACAGTAACGATTACGTTACCAGCCAAAGATATAACTGGTGAAGTCGCTACCGTCATGATCACCCCAGAACAAACCTCTGCCGCCTAGCAGCTGTACAAAGCCTTGCGAAAGCTACAATTAGTAGATTCTTGAGGAATCTAAGTGAAGCCGGTGTAGCCAACCGCGGAAATGCGATACTTTAGTGCAGTTCAGGCGGGCGGCTACCCGCGCGTGAACGTTCCGAAAGAACTACTAGTTGTAGATTGTGGTCACGAGGATTTTTAGCCGTTCTCGGCTTGGAGGGCTTGTAGGTCGTTGATGATTTCGGCGGCGTGCTCTTTTGGATTTACGCCAAGATACTCTTTGGCAATGTTACCGTCAGGTGTGATCAGATACGTGTTGCGTAGTATGCCCTCAAACTCACGGCCCATAAACTTTTTGTGCCCCCAGGCGCCGTAGGCCTTGATGGTCTCGGCTTCAGGATCACTGAGTAGTGTAAAGTTCAGTTGGTATTTCTCTGCGAATCGAGCGTGTTTCTTGACGGAGTCTTTGCTAATACCGATTACGTCGGCATTACCCAGGCTGGCAATCGATTCACGTGCATCTCGAAAGTTGCAGGCTTCGGTGGTGCAGCCAGGAGTGTCGTCCTTAGGATAAAAATACAGCACGACCCAGCGTCCAGAAAAATCTTTCAGTGACTTTATTGTGCCAGTTTGGTCGGGTAGGGAAAAGTCGGGTGCTTGTTTCATGCTGTTTGGGTGGCCTTTCCAGCTAAAGCGTTTAGGATCTGTTCGGTGACTTGCTCGGGGCTTTTGGTCCCATCGATTTCAATGAGTAGATCTTGTTTCTCGTAGGTTTTTAGTACGGGGACTGTCTTTGCTGCGAACTCCTGCATACGAGTGGCTAGTTTTGCTTCATGATCATCATCGCGCCCACGATCAGCAGCGTGTAGGCGTTTTAGTGCTTCGGCTTGATCAAGCTTGAGCCAAACAGTCGCTTTAATTGGGTGGTTACTTTTCTGTGCAGCGGCAATAACACTGTTTTCTTCGCCACTCCAGCGACCTACCGAACTGAGTACCAACGGCTTGTCGGCTATCTCTGTTCGTGCAAAATAAGGCACCACGGTTGCAAGGTATTCTTCTGTCGGAGCTAACTTGCCTTGATTAATATCTGCGGTCAGCTGGGCAGATACTTGGCTGCTGCGTAGTATGTCGCCGCCGCCAAAGCTAGCAGCATCGAGTACTTCTGCCAGTCTCTGACACTGGGTATCTTTACCCGAAAACGGTATACCAAATATATTGATACTCCCCGTGCTGAGCCACTGCTTGATAAGGGCAGTGCGGTTGGAGGGGGATGACTTCATTTATGGCAGTATAGTCGACGCGGGGCAAAAATTCAACCCAGCTACCCCTGTATGGTTTATAAGCATTGGCACTGCAGGCACTAGAGTGCTAAAATGGAGCCATGTTAAGTGAACGACAGAAGCGTATTCTGCAAGCTATTGTTGAACAATACGCCGAGGTAGCAAGTCCTGTAGGTAGCAGCCTCTTGGCTAAGGTTTTTAGCGTGTCCTCGGCAACTGTCCGTTCCGAAATGGCTGAGCTTGAAAAGCAGGGTATGATCAAACAGCCACACACCAGCGCTGGTCGTATTCCTACGGATAAGGGCTACCGATACTATGTTAATAACTTGGTAGAAAATGCACCAGAATCTGCGGCCGAACGTCGAGCCGAAAAAGCTTTGGCAACGCGTGTGGCAAGTGGTGGTGTCAGCGAGCAAGTTATTAAAAACACTGTCGATACTTTGGTTGAGCTAACGCATAATCTAGGCATCGCTACCATAGGCGATCAGCTCTATATGAGTGGCCTCTCAAACTTGTTTGGTCAGCCAGAGTTTATGAATGGTGGTCAGGTGCGCGAGGTAGCTCGTTTGCTCGACAATCTAGAGCCATGGCTGTACGAGGCGGCCCCTAACGAGCCACTCAGTGTTTATATCGGCCAAGAGAATCCTGTCGGCAGAAGCGCTGGCTGTTCGTTGATCGTTAGTCGTTTTCGCAGCAATTTTAGTGATCGCAGCTATATCGGAGTTCTTGGTCCGACGAGGCAGAGTTACCGTGATGTTATGAGCTTGGTGCGCCGTACTGGTGAAGCGCTGGAAGAGGTTTTGTATGTCTAAGACTTCAAAGAATGATGCGTCAAAACAGCCGGAGCCAGAAAATAATAGTCAACAGAATGATGGCGTTATGGCTAGCGTAGAGCTAGAATTGTTGCAGCGTCAGGTTGCTGAACTTACCGAAGCACTGCAGCGCGAGCGAGCTGATGCGACCAATATTCGTCGTCGCCATGACGAGCAACTAGCCAATCTAAAGTCAGTGCTACAAGTAAGCGTTATCGAAAGCTTGCTACCTGTTATTGATAACTTCGAACGAGCACTCAAGCATGTGCCAGAAGACCTTGCCGACAATGACTATATTAAAGGCGTGCAAGGGGTGGTGAAACAGTTCGAGCAGACCCTGCAAGGACTTGGCGTTAAACGTATTGCGACGGTAGGAGAGCCATTTAATCCTCATGTTCATGAAGCTGTTGGGGTGGACGAAGGCGATGGTGAAGAAGAGATTGTCAGTGAAGAACTGCAGGCTGGCTATCAATTAGGCGACACAGTTATTCGACACGCCATGGTCAAAGTTCGTCGTTAGTTATTAACCTGGGTTAACAATTTGCATATTTGTCTCAGTTATAAAACCGTGCATCAAGTTGCCAGAAGGGTAGTCGGCAAGTCCGTCTGGTTGGCCGGAGCTTTGACCGCCATTGTCTGAGCCAGTATCCTCGAGACCCAATTCGTTGACCCATATGTCACGCGTTTTCGGGTTTTGCATGCCATCAAATTCCCAGTGTGGGTTACCGCAGCCAGTTTCAGACGCGGCAACAAATCCGTAATCAACTAATGCGGTACCAATAATGCGCGCAGTGTTTCGTTTGTTTCCTGTATATCCTTTGCTATTAAGCCATGCTTCTATTGAGTTTGCTCCATCAGCAATGGTTTTGGGCCGATTAACGCGAAAGCGCATGCCACTTGGTATGGTCTTTGAGCGGTTGGCATGGGTATTTTGAATGGTATTTTCTTTACATGCGTTAGCGCCACCATGGGGTATGGTCGTGTGTTCTATGCGAGTTGCTGGTGGCAAGTAAAATGCACAGCTGACGCCAGCGCCTGCCGCAACCGCTGGGGTGGCCGGATTGCAGGCTGGGCCAAACATCTGGCTGAATATGGTCAGTCCTAGGGCATGCCTGATCTCACCGCTTTGTACCTCTTCGGCACGAACAACCAGAGCGAGTTTATCGATGCCCATACCGCGACCATTGACGGTTGTTGGCTGGTTGATCTCATAAATATTCGCACGCCTGTTAGCTCCAGACATGCAGATATGGTTTGGATCGTTGGCATCAAAGGCCGGGGTGGCGGTAGCGTTGCCAAGCCAGTTCTCACCACCTCCAAAAATTGTGCACTGTAGCGGATCGATGTTAGTGCCGTAGTATGACCAGAATTCTCCTGTATTTGAATTTATAACGGCCATGATGCGGTCGTAGCCAGTGCCTGGTTTCCAGTCAGGATCCCACGGAATAAACATGCCCGGTGTTACCGGTACTGAAGTCTGTGAACCGGTGCACGGCGAAATGCCAACGCCGTCACACTCGTATCTTTCGGCATTTGGGTACGCCCAGCCAGACCAATACACTCGTTTGGTGGTAAGATTCGACTTCTCGGCTGGAGTCATAGTGGCAAGATCATAAATTGGCACCGAGTAATCACGCAGGGCAAGATTATAGTTGCCCCGTACGCTGGGGTTAAACCCAATACCAAGTACAGGGTCGTCCCAGCCAGACGCGCCACTATACTTAAACATTCGCTCGACGTAACCAGGGTAACTTGAAGAGATGCCCATTTGGCTGACAGGCTTATTCCATGAAACGCTATCGGCAAAGAATCGACGGGTCAGGTTATTGGTTGGGGTGCCGGGGCCAAAGCGTATGTAAGCGCCCCCTGATGCGTTGCCGTTCGCAACAATATTCGCGCCGCTGCTCCGCGTGCCACCTTCAGCTTCGGTACTGCTGGTTGGGGTTGCGGCCTGAGATATAACCAGTGCGACTGTACCAACAATGGCAAAACCAACCATGATGACTACAATGCGGGGAAGTTTGGCCAGCCGTTTAGTAAGTTTCTGACCAAAACTCTTTGATACAGATCGACTTTTTGCCTTCAAGCCCTTTTGTGTCACCCGTGGTTTGCCTTTTCCTCTTGTTTGGTGCGTGCCGCGTTTAGTCATTAACATTCACCATGCTTATGTATATCTATTGTACAGATTTTTAGCCTATCCGCCAGATGTGACCAGGTAGATACATCTGATATTGCAGAGACTAAGCATATGCGTGTACTATGATTGTATGCGTTTTATCAGCAAAAACCGTGTGGTTACCTTGCTGGTCGGTTTCGCCCTGTTGACGGCTAGTTTTTTACTAGTTGAATCACGAGCAGAGGCAGCTTGTGCCGATCCGAACCCAAGCTTTGGTACGGTTAGTTTCAATAATCTTACTGTTCCAGAAAGTGGTACATACCGCGTCTGGACGCGTATGCAAATACCAGATAGTGCAAAAAATAACTTTCTCATCGAAGTTAACGGCGGTACTTGCTATACCGTGAATGGCTCCGGTTCCTTGCCCGCAAATACCTGGACTTGGGTTGATTTTCACGGTGGGGCTGCCAGTTCAAAGATCAATGTTAACCTGACAGCCGGTTCGCCATTTTCTATGCGCTTACTGGGAACGAGTGAAGGAGTCCTCGTAGATAGAGTAATCTTCACCCGCATTAATACTAGCGGTGAAACCTGTACGCCATCTGGCTTGGGCAATGACTGTGCTGAACCGATTGACGTACAAAACCCTACAGTCAGCATGACAGCGCCCGCTGCCAGTCCAACTGTCCTGACAGGAACGCAAACAGTTTCTGCTACAGCGACCGACAATAATCGCGTTAAACAAGTAGAGTTCTTGCTTAACGGCACTGCGCTGGCAACACCAGATACAACCAGTCCATATTCTGTTCAATGGAATACGCTACTTACTACTGACGGCACGCACACCCTCACAGCTAGAGCAACTGATGACGCAGGTAACACTGCGACAACAACCCGCCAGGTCATCGTACAAAACGGCAAGCCAGATCTTATCGTGGCTACTCTCTCAACAACTCCTGCCTCACCTAAGGTTGGTGATGGAGTGACTATAAAAGCCACTATCCGCAACCAAGGCGCAGCTGCAACTGTGGCTGGCCTGCAGAATGTGATTAGTTTTTCAGCTGGAGGGTCGCCAATCACAGCTGCTACATATACTCCTGCAATTGCCCCGAACTCAACAGTTGAAATTACCGCAGGTGCTACATGGACAGCAATTGCCGGCAATCACCGCATAGAAGCCACCGTGGACAGCACCAATAAGGTTGTGGAAAGCAATGAATCAAATAATACAACCGGCATTGATATCGCGGTTAGCAGCCCCGACGTCACCGTGCCTACTGTTAGCATTACCAGCCCTGCGAACAACGCGGCCAATCTAAAAGGTACCGTTAATGTTACTGCCAATGCTGCCGACAATGTCGGGGGTAGTGGAGTGAAGCAGGTAGAATTCTATGTGAACAGTGTCTTGCAGCGTTCAGTTACGGCTGCTCCATACACCTTTGCATGGGATTCTACTAAGGTAGCTGACGGCAGCCATACGATATCGGTCAGAGTACAGGACAAGGCAGGAAATATCAGTCAGCAAACTTCCATCACAGTCACTACAGATAATGTCACTACGCCACCACCAACTCCAAAAGCAGGCGATGTGGATAACAACGGAGTCGTTGAGTATAAAGATCTTCTAGCCGTGCTTAACAACTGGGGTCAATCAGGCAGAACTCGTGAGCAAGGCGAGCTAGACGGTAAAGGCTCCGTAAACTATAGCGATCTATTACTAGTGTTAAATAACTGGACAGCGAAATGAAAAAAACAGGCAAAAAAAGTAACGTACTAAAAAATATTGCACGGATTGGTGTAGTAGTTGCGATCGCTGCTGTTGGAACGTATCTCTTGACATTCTCCCGTGCTGCCACCGGTGATGCCACCCTTTTGTTAAAACCAGCCAGTGGTAGTGTTACCAAAGATACAAACATATCGGTTGGTATCTACGAGAATAGCGGCAACGTTACGGTAAATGCTGTCACATTTGGCTTAACGTATGACACTGCTAAGTTTCAGTTTGTCAGTGTCAGCAATACTGGCGGCTCATTCACGAACTGCCCAGAGTCATCTGGCTCTAATGGCCTTGTCAGAGTGACCTGTTTTATTAATCCACCGAACACAGTAACTAATGAGCGATTGATTGCTACGGCAGTTTTCAAGGCAGTAACCACGGGCTCGACAGCTCTCAACTTTACGTCTGACTCCGAGATTTCTCAATCAGGTACAGGTGTTAATATCTGGAACGGAAATACGAGTGGCGGTAGCTACACTCTAGCTGCACCGGCTCAGCCTCCACAACCACCAACAAACAATCCACAACCTCCAACAACACCTAGCACTCCGACAACTCCTACTACGCCATCCACGCCGCGCTCTGGCGGAGGTGGTGGTAATACTTCACGTCCGACTACGCCTAGTAATCCCACAACAACTCCTACCACCCCGTCTTCTCCAACAGAAGTAACTACTCCAAACGAGACGGCTACCCAACCGCAACTTGGTGGCATTGTCGCTATTACTATCATGGGGCCTGACGGCAAGCCAGTCCCAGGCGTATCCGTAACCCTCAACAAGCAAACCGTTGTTACTGACAATGAAGGTGTCGCCAGCTTTATCGGCATTGCACCTGGCAAATACAAGCTAGAAGCTAAAGGCGTACTTGGTGCGGCTACCAAAGAAATAACAGTCACTGATACCAGCGCATCTTCACCAGTCACTGCTCAGGAATTTGCACTTACTCTAAAGAAACCATTTAACTGGCCACTGTATGCAGGCATCGCAATTGTAGTTGCGCTTGCAATCGCACTCATCGTTCTTGGCAAACGATGGCTCCAGCACCGACCAAGCAAAGGCTCAGGACGCCAAGTTACTGGTGGTATCGTGGTGAATGGTGTGGGCACCGATCCAGATGCTGCACCTGTGCAGCCACTAGCACCGTCTGTTCCCGAGACAAAGCCGTTGCACGAAACTCAGCTCAAAACAGCACCAGACAAGGCTGCCGTTAAGGATACCGACACTCTCAGCGAGATTGAACGCAAAGTTGGTGCCGATAAGGTTGTTGCCACGAAAACTGTCAGCAAAAAACCAGAGGTGGCAGTCGAAACAATTATGGAAAACCCTGAAGATAAGACCGTGAAGGCCGACGCAAAAGGTGACACCGGCACGATGATTACTCCTACCCGACCACCATCCGACCCCATAGAGTAAAGTAACGACAGCGCATTGTTGGCACTCTTGACATGAGAGTGCCAATTTTTGTATGATACAATTGTTTTAGCACTCTACGCAGGCAACTGCTAGAAATGACCCTAGCTAAGAAAGAAGGAGAAAATAATGGGTAAAATTATCGGCATCGACCTTGGTACAACTAACTCAGCCATGGCTGTTATGCAGTCAGGCAAACCAGAGATTATCGCCAACAGTGAAGGAGCTCGAACGACTCCAAGTGTTGTAGCTATCAACAAAAATGGTGAACGCCTCGTCGGACAGGTAGCACGTCGTCAGATGGTGACCAATCCAGGCAATACAATTTATGAAGTGAAGCGTCTTATCGGACGTAACTTTAACGATAAAGAAGTGCAACGCGATCTCAAACTGATGGGCTACGAGATCGTGAAGAGCGGCAATTCAGTAAAAGTAAAAATGGGTGATAAAGAATATAGCCCAGAAGAAATTAGTGCCATGGTACTGGCAAAGCTCAAGACCGATGCGGAAGCCTTTACCGGTGGCCCAGTTACCGAAGCAGTTATTACCGTACCAGCCTACTTTGATGACTCACAACGACAAGCTACTAAGGATGCAGGTAAGATTGCTGGCTTAGAGGTTAAGCGTATTATTAACGAGCCTACTGCTGCAGCTCTTGCTTACGGGCTTGATAAAGATAAGACTGACGAGAAAATTGCTGTTTTTGACCTTGGTGGTGGTACCTTCGATGTATCAATCCTAGAACTTGGAGACGGCGTCTTTGAAGTGAAAAGTACTAACGGTGACACTCACTTGGGCGGTGCTGACTTTGACCGGACAATTGTAAACTATCTAGCTGATGAGTTTAAAAAAGAGTCGGGCGTAGACGTCACTGACGATAAAGCCGCTATGCAGCGCTTGCGAGATGAAGCCGAGAAAGCCAAGATCGAGCTTTCTACTGCCAAAGAGGTAGACATTAACCTTCCGTTCCTAACTGCTGATGCAGATGGTCCAAAACACTTTGAGCACAAGCTGACTCGCGCCAAGCTAGAAAGCCTGGTGGCTGAGTTGATCGATAATACCGCTAAACCATGCGAGAAAGCTTTGAAAGACGCTAAGCTCAAGGCAAGCGATATCGACGCTGTGGTGTTGGTCGGTGGTATGACCCGTATGCCAGCGGTGATTGAGAAGGTTAAGAAGATTTTTGGTAAAGATCCAATGCAGGGCGTAAACCCTGACGAAGTTGTCGCCATTGGTGCAGCCATTCAAGGTGGTGTATTGCAAGGCGATGTTAAAGATGTGTTACTACTCGATGTAACTCCTCTCAGTCTTGGTATTGAAACACTTGGTGGTGTTGCAACTAAGTTGATCGAGCGAAATACGACAATTCCAAGTAGCAAAAGTGAAGTCTTTAGTACTGCGGCCGACAACCAAAATCAGGTAGAGATTCACGTTGTACAGGGTGAGCGTGAATTCGTAAATGACAACAAAAGCCTAGGACGTTTTGTTCTAGATGGTATTCCTCCAGCACCTCGCGGTGTTCCGCAAGTTGAAGTTACCTTTAACCTAGACGCCAACGGTATCTTGAATGTGACAGCAAAAGACAAGGGTTCTGGCAAAGAGCAGACCATTACCATCCAGGGTAGTTCTGGGCTCTCGAAAGATGAGGTCGAAAAGATGGCTAAAGAAGCTGAGGCACACGCTGAAGAAGACAAGAAAAAGCGTGAAGGTATCGATGCCAAGAATCAACTCGACAGTGCCATTTACCAGGCTGAAAAGATGAAGTCAGACAACAAAGATAAGATCTCGGAAGATGACGCTAAAGCAATCGACGAGGCAGTCGAAGCTGCTAAAAAGGTAGTTGCCGATGAAAAGGCTGACAAAGACGAGCTAGAAGCTGCAGCCAAAACATTGACTGACGCTATCATGCCAATTGGTGCCAAAATGTACGAGGAAGCTGCTAAGGCTGAGGGTGCTGATGACGAAAAGGACGGTGAGTCCGATGCATCTGACAAAGATGAACCTGTCGAAGGCGAAGTTGTCGACGAAGATAATAAAGACAAAGACGAAAAGTAACACTGTGCTTGTCTAGCACTCGACATGCTTAAGTGCTAAAATAATCCCTATGATACAAGGTTTGCTACTTATTGCAGGCATTCATTTGCTGGCCGTTATGAGCCCTGGTCCCGACTTTGCTATGGTCGTACGGAATTCTTTGGTGTATTCACGCCGAACGGGTGTACTAGCGGCAGCGGGTTTGGGTCTGGGTATCATTGTGCATGTCCTATATTCTCTGCTAGGTATCGGATTGCTTATCTCACAATCAGTCATGTTGTTTAACGCCATAAAGTGGGCGGGTGCGTTGTATCTGATTTTTATCGGATTTAAAGCCTTACTTGCAAAGAAAGCATCTGATACTGCCGATAAGGATCAGGCTGACGTGCCTAAAGCTTTACCGAAAAAAGATCTTTCTACTGCGCAAGCTATTCGTATGGGTTTTATTACCAATGTCCTTAACCCGAAAGCGACCATGTACTTTTTGGCTGTGTTCACTACTGTCATTCAGCCTGACACCGCCTTGATCGCCAAAATTGTCTACGGTCTAGCAATGGTTGTCATAACGTTTGCGTGGTTTGCTTTTGTCGCGGTCGTATTGTCGCACAATCGAGTCAGTGGACTTGTTGGCAAGTGGAAGCACTATATCGACCGCGTATTTGGTGGTGTATTGATTGCCCTCGGCATTAAGGTTGCGCTGGGGAATAAATGAGTAAGCGAGATTACTATGATGTCCTTGGAGTTGGCAAGGATGCCAGCGATGACGAGATAAAAAAAGCCTTTCGCAAAAAAGCTGTTGCGCATCACCCTGACAAAGAAGGCGGTGATGAAGCTAAGTTTAAAGAAGTCAACGAGGCCTACGAAGTCCTGAAGGATGAGCGAAAACGACAGCGTTATGATCAGTTTGGGCATGCCGGTGTCGGCACGAGTGCAGCTAGTGACGGAGGCAACCCGTTTGGCGGTGGTGCTGGCGGCTTTGGTGGCCAAAACGTTAACTTTGACTTTGGTGACCTGGGACTTGGAGATATTTTTGGTAGCTTTTTTGGCGGTGGTGCTGGTGGTGGTCAGCGTCGCAGTAGCCGTGGACGTGATGTCGAAACCAACGTTGACCTGACATTTGAAGAAGCAATTTTTGGCAAAGAGCACGACATCCATGTGAATCTCGAAGACACTTGTGAGCACTGTAAAGGCACAACCGCCGAACCTGGTCATGAGCTAAAGACGTGTAATACGTGTAAAGGCCAAGGCCAAACCATGCGGGTGACGCAGACCATTTTTGGTAATATTCAGCAGGCGAGTGTGTGCCATACCTGTAAAGGTACTGGCAAGGTTCCTGAAAAAGCTTGTAGCGTTTGTCATGGCAAGGGTACCAAGGCTAAGCAACAATCGATAAAGATTAAGATACCTGCCGGTATAGATGATGGTGCAACTATTCGTTTGCGTGAGCAAGGTGAAGCCATGGCTCATGGTCCAAAGGGTGACCTGTATGTGCACGTTCGAGTAAAAGCTCACAAGCACTTTACGCGTGAAGGTGATTTGATTTTAAGCGAAGAGCATATTGGTATGGTAGAAGCTGCATTGGGGACTGAGATTGATGTCCAAACAGTGGACGGACCGGTACGCATGAAGGTGCCGGCAGGCACGCAAAGTGGAACCGATTTTAAACTATCTGGTCATGGCGTGCCGCATTTGCGCAGTAATGGCCGCGGTGCACACATTGTTACGCTTATAGTTGATACGCCTACCAAGCTTAGCCGGCAACAGCAGGAGTTGTTGCAGCAGTTTGGTCAGAGCTCTCGCTCTCGATTTGGTTTCTAAGCGTTAAATCATCGATCACAAGATCACAATACGCAGAGGCCATAACAACAAGGTTTTTGCCTTTGTGTAATTTGGCCGACATTTGGGCTTCTGTCGCCAGTTGGAAACCGATAGTGTAGTCAGCACCGGGAGGTAATACAATCGCGCCGATACTGACGCCGAGCTGATTTTCTTCGTCGCCTACAACGTAGCGGATAGCGTTTATCTCTTTCTTGATTTTTTCGGCTACGGCGGTTAAACCATTACGGTCAACGCCGGCAAGTAGCATCACGAATTCTTCACCGCCAAATCGTCCAGCTTTTGACGCATGGCTAGGTATGTCTTCGGTGGCTGTGTGCGATTTTTCAGGATCTTGGTTGGCTGTTGCACCGGCAAGGTCGGCAGAGCGCTGAGAATAACGCTGCAATATTTCTGCAGTTGGGATAAGGCATGTGGCATCTGCTTGGTCATAGCCGAGGGCTGTATTAATGGCTTTGAAGTCATCAAGATCAATCACCAAAAGTCCAAAACTTTGGTGCTCACGATCGGCGAGGGCATCTGGGTCATTGATGAGTTCCTGAGCAATTTTTGTAAACGCAGTGTAGTTTAATACGCCCAGTTTTGGATCAAGATCAAGTTGTGCCGTAAGGTTGGTAACTTTTTCTTCGAGCCGCGCCTTTGCATCCCATACCTCAGCAATACTTTCTGCTACCAGCAGGCTGCCAAGCTCGTGCCCAGCTGCAAAGGCTTCAGAGTAAGTGTTAATAATCACTTGTTGCTCGGGGCTAGCATTCATAAGCTCGCCAATACCAAGAGATGGAGAAGGGAGTTGTCCGGCTACGCTCGATTCGACTGGAAGTGTTTCGTTATATGACATAAAAAATCCCTGGTCGCGGGTACCAAGGTATAAACAACATTGTGTGTCCATGCCGTGGATTCGCTACTAGCTCCACATATCCCAAGCGACCAGATGAAAGAATATGCTTCATAGCTGACAATGAAAAAATTATTGTTACCACTATCACTAGTGTTAAACATTAAAATACTACCACCATATATGCTGCTTGTCAATAGCTTTACCAAAGCAAAAGACCACCGTTTCCGGTGGCCTTTTGTACTTTGATATGTGTTTTATGCTTCGTCTGTTTTGGTATTTCGCTGACCACGTAGTGCAGCTGCAACAAGCAGGGTGCTAGTTACGAACAACGCAACCAGTGTTGTCTGACTAACGGCTTGTCCGGTTACGGCTAGTGTAGGTGTGCTAATGCTTGCACCGAGGACTTGGTTAATGGTCAGAGTGTGGCTATCGCTTGCACAGTCACGAGCGTTTGCTGGTGGCAGAGCAATTGGCAAGTCATCTTGAATCACGAGTCGCTCTAGGACGTCATCTCGGTCATCTTCTTCATCGTAGTAATACTGCTCGTAGCCGCAAGCTGTAACAGTGTTAACTACTGGTGCAGTTTGCTTGACCGGGATGGTGTATTTGCCCGTAAAGATCCATGTTTCGTCTAGGTCTAGAACATCGTTAAGGTTGGTGTCGCCACTGACGTACTCACCGTCACCAGTGATGCTGTCTTCGACGCTGTAGATGCTGAGTGGTACATCGCCGGTGTTGGTAACCGTAAAGGTGTACGTAACGGTGTCGCCAGCGTTGGCGCTGTTAGGACCAGTCTTTTCGACGTTAATAGATGGATGTAGTACGTCCATGATGTGGTCGTCAGTATCAGTAACAGTGGTGTCGTCTGGGTCAGTGCCTTCAGCGGTTACGGTGTTTACGACGTGTGCAATCTGTGGGCTTGGTACGGTGTACGTGGCAGTACAGGTCGTTGTTTGTCCAATGTTCAGGGAGGTATCGTCACAGGTTTCGTTAGATGCGATGTCGTCACTGATGTTTACATTATCAAGTGTGGTATCACCGGTGTTGGTTACCTTGAACACGTATACGATCTCGTCACCTTCGTGTGCAGTGCCTGGGCCGAACTTCTCAACGTGAATGCTTGGGTTTGCTTTGTCATTGTTCGTGATGACACAAGTCTTGGTTTGGCCAACACTGATTGTGCCTGAACAGTCGGCGCTGAAGCTGGCGTTGTAGCCTTCGGCGCCAAGTTCGGTGACATTGTAGCTGCCTTCGTTGAGGCCAACGCTCTGACCAAAGCTGCTACCAGGGAAGTTTGGTACTACGGCACTGTTGCCGCTAACAACCATGGTGAAGTCGCTAGCAGATTTTGTGCCACTGTTATCGTTGATGACTTTCTTTTTAACAATTAGTTTTGGCTGAATGGCTGTGTTGGTAATGGTGCAGGTTGCGTGAGCATCAAGGCTGAGCAAGATGCTTATAACGTCGTTGCCATACTGACAGTCGCCGCTCACACCACCAAACTCATAACCGGTCTGCTGATCTTCGCTAATAGTTCGCCAGCCAGCGTTGAACTGTGTGTAGGGAGTGCCGCTGACAACAGGTGTGCCATCGATGTATAGAGGGAAGGCAGTTGGTGAAAGTGGGACACCATATGGGTTAACTACTTTTTTCGTAACGGTAACTGTTGGGGCTTTGTCGTCATTCGTGATTGTACAGGTGACTTTTTGGTCACGAGCCAACACTACAGGGTGAGTAACAGTATTGCCGGTAACATCATCTTTACAAACCAGTGAAGTCTGCGCATAGCCAGTCTTGGCGTCTTCGCTGACGGTGTACGTATCGGTAGGAAGCTTGTAGGTTTTGCCGCTCGCTGAGCCGGCTGCAGGGCTATCACTTACGTTGGTGCTACCTTTTTTAACATAGAGGGTGAAGTCATCTGCATCTGCAGTACCACCATTATTATTAATGACTTTCTTAACAACTTTTAGGTTACCGGTATCACGCTGATTACAGAGAGTAATGGCTGTAGCGACACCAGAATTTACAGTGATATTTACTGGTAGTGTAGTGCCAGCTGGGTTAGCGCATGACTGCTGCTGTGTATTCATGGTTGGGTACCAGCCAGTGAAGTGGTAGCCAACGACGCTTGTTTCGTTTACGGTGTGGCTACCAACAGCAACGTTGCTGATAGTACCGCCAAAAGTTGTGTTACTGCCACCGTCGAGGTTCCAGAAAATGTTACGTGCTTGAGCTTCGCTGTTGCCGCTTTCGTATGTACCGTCGCCGTCAAGGTCGAGTTTCTTGTCGACTTTTACGCTGCCTTTGCTTGGTGCGTTGACGAATACGCAAGAGACGATGTTGCTATCAGCAACAGTAATACCTACGATGCTGTTGCCTTGACGCGAGCCATTGGCATTGGCACCAGTACAGCTTGCTGACAGGATGTCGTAACCGGCTTGTGGAGTTTCGTTGACACTGTATGTACCAGCTTGTACTTTCACAGCTGAAGTTTGACCATTTACGCCAGCAGTAGCTTCAGCAGCAGGGTTGCTTGGTGAACCGTTGATATCAAAGGTCCATCCAGCTGCAGGAGTGCGATCGTCTGTAGTGTTAGGATTGCCGTCGGCATCGATAAGCTTCTGAGTTGTAATGGTGCCACCACAGGTTTGCTGTGCAAATGCAGCTAGGTCGCTTGCAAGAGTTGCAAAGTTAGATGTGATAACGTCAGAGGTCAAAACATTGCCGGTGTTGGCGTTAGGGCCAGAAATAGCTTTGAGGTTGTTGACATCTAGGTCGTCACCGATACCAAGAGCGAGGATACGGGTGCCTGCACTTTTAATAGCGTTGGCACGAACTACAGCATTATCTAGGTTGTAGCCAAGTGGATCGCTTGAACCGTTTCCGTCAATGCCGCCGTTGCCGTCGTTTCGGTAAGTTGGGTTACCGTCGGAAGCAAAGATTACTAGGTTTGGCTTGTCGGCACGTGGGTCAAAGGTGCCGCTGGCTTTGAGAAGACCATCTTCCCAGTTTGTACCACCACCACCGGTTGAGATGCCATTGATTGAACTGTTTACATTGCCTACGTTGGCAGTAAAGTTACGCAAAACAGTTGCAGATGTCCCAAAGCGAGTAACGGAGAACTGGGTAGGGGTGCCGTTAAGCGCGTTGGTAAAGCCAGTCATGGCATTCTTGATCTGGGTCATTTCGCCATTATCAATACTGTTTGAGTTATCGATAACGAGGGCAATATCCAAACCACAAGCCTGTGTAAGGGTTGGGTTGGTTGGCGCTGTTGTAGCTGCAGCTGCTTTGGCAGGCAGCACAACGGCAGGTGTAAGCTGTACCACGGCAAACACACCAGCAATCGCGGTGTTTTTTACTCTTGAAAGTAGTGTTTTTGTTTTGAACGAACGGGCTCCCAGTCGCACCATAGCAGTTCTCCTATTTTCCCACCCGTTATATATGCTATGAAATATCTCACTAACTTGCGATAAATGCAAGTATAATATTTAACACGCTTATGCTTAAATTTCGTGAAGGACGGTTATCGATGCACCAAGACTGTTCAATCGCTCGGCCAGATCTTCATAACCTCTGTTAATAGTATAGACGTTACGGAGTATCGATGTGCCTTCAGCGGCGAGCATACCGATCAGTAGCAAGCTGGCAGGACGCAGGGCCGGCGGACAGACAACATCTGCCTTTGTAAACTTAGTTGGACCATGTACGTAAATACGATGTGGATCAGCTAACTCGATGTTGGCACCGATCTTTGTAAGCTCGGTGTAATAAATAGCGCGGTTCTCAAAAATCCAGTCATGAATCAGGGTCCGTCCTTTGGCAACGGCGACGATTGGGACGAAATAGGGGATGTTGTCAGGGTTAATACCTGGCCACAAATTAGGGTGCAATTTATCTCGCGGAGCGACCAAATTGCCATTGTGCTTATTAATTTCGAGATCAACTAACTCAGTTACGTCATTGGCTGCAGGGTAGCGTTTGCTGGCCTTATAGTTCAGGCCCATGACCTTTAGCTTAAAGAGCTCGAGGGCAATCCAGTCAATCGGCACACGCTTGATCGTAATGTGGGAATTAGTGGTAATAGCAGCAGAAATAAAGAACATAGCCTCAATAGGATCTTCAGTTGGCTCAAATGTAATATTCTTTTTGATTGGCCCGGTACCTTCAATAGTAAGTACCGATGAACCAATACCACTGATTTTGACGCCTAGGCGCTTTAAGAACATGCAGAGATCTTGCACCATATAGTCAGCGCTAGCTCCGTGAATGACGGTTGTGCCGTTGGTTCGAGCGGCTGCCATGAGGGCATTGTTAGTAACAGTGTTACCGGCTTCATACAGTACGACATGGTCAACGGGTTTCTTTTTATCAACCACTACTTCGTAGTGACCAGTACGAGCGATGACGCCTACACCAAACTGCTCGAGTGCTAGCAAATGTGGTTCAACCGTGCGGGTGCCAAGCTTACAGCCACCGGCGTAGGGGATCTTGAAGCTAGTTAATTCGTGCATCAATGGCCCCAGCAGCATCAGTACGCTGCGGGTTTTGCGGGCAGCTGGTGCATCCATTTTTTCCATGTCCAGCTTAGCTGGCCGACGGATCTCGATGTCATTATTGGGTAACCACTTTACTTTGACGCCAATACTTTCGAGCACTTCGATAATGCGGTTAACTTCTTCGATACGAGGGAAAGACTTGATGCGAGTAATGCCGTGATTCAACAAGCTAGCGCAGAGCAGGGCGACAGCGGCGTTTTTACTCTTTTTTAGGGTAATACTGCCGTGCAATTCATGACCACCCTCAACACGTAAGTTAATGCCACCTTCACCAATCTGAATGATTGGCTTATTTAACACATCGCTGATACGACCGAGAGTTTCGAGGCTTAGGTTTTGCTTGCCGTGCTCAATACGGTTTACCGCCGACTGGCTGGTACCTAATTGCTTGGCAAAGGCAGCTTGAGTAAGGCCTCGATCTTGCCTTATCTGATAAATAAGTTGGCCAATTTTCTCATTGGTTGTCGACATAATCAGCGGTTAGTATACTCCGGACGATATAAAGGTCAATATTGACATTTACCACAAGAGGTATCTCACGGACGGGCTATTATTGACTAATAGCGTTGAAGAACAGGTAAATCAGCGGTAGTACCACTTGTCCAACGATAAATAACCCGAGTAACCATATTAGCGGGTGAAAGTGTCGCTTTTGTCCAGCTGGTGCCGGGAGCGGCTTGCCCTTGGCGTCATAGGCGACAGGGACATTATAGATCGGGCTCTGTAGTTCAGGATGTTTTTGCATGTACATACGATGTTGAATGACAGCCAGTATAGTCAGCGTCGCATCGATAATGCCCAGGGCAGCTAGGATGCGGTAATACACTGATGGGAAGTCGCCGTTGTCTACCCAGATTGGAGGTAGTAAAAGCAGGATAACTGCGACCATAAAGACGTAGTTTACGGTAACAATGGCGTCGATTTTAGGCTCTTTACCTCTGGTGCTCCACAGCATTTGCCCATGTAAACTGGCAAAGAATAATACTGCGTACGTCATGTAAAGTTTGCCCACAGTTTCGCCGTCTAGTAACGACCATACACCCAGTACTGACGTAAAGAAACTCATAATAATGAGAGCAAAAATAGTGTTTTCAAAGAATTTGAAGGCACGATTTTCATGTAAGGTTTGGCCCAGAAAACTCAAGCTTGTCAGCGAATGCAGCATAACCAGGAATAATGTGCCGAGCGCTTTACCGAATGTGTCATTAAAACTGCCCGCTAAAACCGCTACTACTGCAATAAGAGCTGCTACGATCAGCGAGCCAATCATAACCTGCATGGTCAGTTTTTTTACTTTTTCAGCGTTCATATGAATTCCTTATGGATAACGTTACTACCAGTATTGCATACAGACTGTCTAAGACAAGTCTTGGGCGAGGTGACGCTCTTGGGGTGTAGCATTTATTACCGTATTCACTTTGGAAAAGATGCAGTAACATTAGTACATGATCTAGCTACGCCCGATAACCACTGCCAAAAAGTAAGAGAGAACTTTTTGGCGCGAGCGAAGCAACAAAACTTAGAGATATAGAGGGGTAACAACTATGACTCAAGCAAGTATGAAAGATAAGGCTATTGAGAAACTGATCAAGGCCGAAACTAAACGACAGGTCGAGGGTCTCGAGATGATCCCGAGCGAGAACCACACGTCAGCAGATGTGCTCGCCGCACTCGGCAGTCGACTCACCGACAAATATTCAGAGGGCTACCCGGGCCAGCGCTACTATGGTGGCTGTGAATTTGTCGACCAAGTCGAAAACATTGCCCGTGATCGTGCTAAAGAACTTTTTGGCGTATCACATGCAAACGTACAGGCCTATTCTGGCAGCCCGGCAAACCAAGCTATTTATTTTGCATTAGTTGATCCAGGCGACACTGTTATGGGTCTGAGTCTATTTTACGGTGGCCACATGACGCATGGCTTGAAGGTTAACTTCTCTGGTACTACTTACAATTCTGTACAGTACACTACCGACAAAGATGGCTTTCTAGACTATGACGCAATTGCCGAACTCGCCTTGCAGGAAAAACCAAAGCTAATCATCGCCGGTACCACTGCTTATCCACGTATCATCGACTGGCAGAAGCTGCGTAAGATTGCCGACAGCGTTGGTGCTTTCTTGGCGGCCGACATCTCGCACATTGCTGGTCTGGTGGTTGCAGGAGTACATCCATCGCCAATTGGTATCGTCGATGTGACTATGACCACCACACACAAAACACTCCGTGGTCCACGCGGTGCACTCATCTTGGCTAATGGCAATCCATCTAACCCTCTCAAAAAACCAGAACGAACTGTCGAGAACATCCCATCCCTCATCGACCGAGCGATCATTCCTGGTCTGCAAGGTGGCCCCCATAACCACCAAACTGCAGCTATTGCTGTTGCACTAGGCGAAGCATTGACGCCTGAATTTAAAGAATACGGTAAGCAGATTGCCAAGAACGCCAGCAAACTGGCCGATGAACTTACCAAGCGTGGCTTTAACCTCGTTACTGGCGGCACCGATAACCACTTGATGGTGGTAGACCTCAACAACAAAGACCTCAGTGGCAAGCAGGGCGAAAAAGCCCTGGGTCTAGCTGGCATTACCGTAAACAAAAACACTGTGCCATTTGATCCTCGTTCACCATATGACCCAAGTGGCATTCGTTTAGGCACGCCAGCGCTAACCACTCGTGGCATGAAAGAAAAAGAGATGGAACAAGTTGCCGAATGGATCGACCAGGCTATCAAAAACGCTAGCGACGAAAAGAAATTGGGCAATCTTCATAAAGAAATCACCGACTTCGCTCTCAAGTTTCCACTGCCAAGTTAAGGTAAAAGCTCGGGTTCTTGCTCGAGTTTAATGCCAAATTTGTGCTCTACATCGTGCATGATGCGGTTGCGGAAGATTAACAGGTCAGCCGTGCTGGTGGCCTTTTCGTTAACCAGCACAAGGCACTGCTTGTGCCAGGTTGCCATGCCGGTTTTGCGATCATGGAAGTTTTTGTAGCCGGCTTTCTCAACTAGCCAGGCGGCCGGGATCTTTTCCTTGCCATCTTTGGTGGGCCAGTGGGGAATGTCGTCGAACTTTGCATGTAGGGCTTCAAACTTGGTTTTGCTAATAATGGGGTTACCAAAGAAAGAGCCATTGTTAGCTACGATGCTTGGGTCGGGTAATTTGCTGCTGCGAATGGCAATGACAGCTTCGCGAACAACATCTGGCGTATAGTGTTTAACATCGTGTTCGTCTAGGTAGCTTTGCAACACTGGGTAAAAGGGTGGAGTAGGATTGGCTTGTTTCAAGTGCAGGGTGATACCGGTAATAAAAAACCTGCCCTTGTCTGCCGACTTAAAGCGACTGTCGCGGTAGGCAAACTGGCAGTACTCACCAGGTATGGTTACAAAATCTTTGGTTTCAGTGTCATAGGCCTGCACGCTCACCAGGGTATGAGCGATCTCTTGCCCATAGGCGCCAACGTTTTGTACAGGGGTTGCTCCGGCCGTACCCGGAATAAGCGACAAGGCTTCAATGCCATGCAATCCAGCTTTTACAGTGCGAGCCACAACTTTGTCCCAGTCTTCACCTGCTCTAATTTCTACATAGCTACTCTCGGCATCGGCCGGCTGGATCGAGAAGCCTTTAATTTTGTTAACCAACACTAATCCGTCAAAGCCGCTGTCTTTCCAAACAATGTTACTGCCGCCACCAATCATAATGACTGGTACGCCCTGTTTTTTAGCCCACGCCAAAGCAGTTGGAATCTCGCCAGCTTCAGTGATCGACTGCAAGAACTTTGCAGGGCCACCCAGACGCATGGTGGAATAGTCGGCAAGAGGCACATCTTTATGCATATGTTTAATAATACCGCATTTAAGGTTGTGCTTACGGTAAAAGCTTACTTGATCAGATTTGTTGCCAAGAGTAAAATAAATAGGATGAATATGGACGGACACATGGGACAGCCCTACAAAGCATTGGGCGAAAAATTACGCGCAGCACGTCTGCAGCGCAAGCGTACTCTGGCAGAAGCGTCGGGTGCTATCGAAGTTGACTTGGATACATTCAAGCAAATAGAGCAGGGCAAGCAACGCCCGGCTGAAGATACCCTCATGGTCTTGATCAGTTATCTTGATATCAAAGAGGATGAAGCCTCACAGTTGTGGGATCTTGCCGGCTATCATGACGCAAATCAGTCTGGTACCACCTTTGACCTGGGACAGCCTGTTGCCATGATGATGCCTATGGATCTACGGGTAGTCTATACCGATATGGTGCATGTCATGATCAATGACTTTGGTGTCATTATGAACTTTATGCAAGGTGCTGGGCAGGGTAATCAGCCACTGGCGGTAGCTCGTATCGGTATGAGTAAAGAGCACGCCAAATCAGTTCTCGAAATTCTGGACAAGTCCCTCAAACAAGCTGAGCAGCACAAACAAAAGCAGACTCGTCGCTTGGGGCCATCTACTTCAAGCCCAAAGCCTAACCCTAAAGACGAACAAAATAAGTAACGGTACAAAATAAGGGAGTATACTTAAGCGTATGACTATCGTAAAAATCATCGCAGTTCTCGCAGTTACAATCATCGCTATCATCGCTATTGCATTGGTTCTCGGCCTAATTGCCAGTACCGAAGCACGTGATACTAGCATCAAGGCTATCGCAGTTCTGGCAATCATCGGCATCGCCACGGGTATTATCGCCCAGCTGCAAAAATAATTGTTGAAACTACCCCTGTTATAGTGTATAATTACCTCTGTTGGTTAGGAGGTGACAATGCCCTGGAAGGACATTGAAAAACAACGAGCAGCTATTCGTAAACACTATTATGCGAACCGTGAAAAGTACATTCAAAAAGCGCTAAAACGTAAAAAAGGTATACGCAAGTGGTTAAACGACTACAAAGAATCCTCTGCGTGTGTAGACTGCAAGACGTTTTATCCGTATTATGTTATGGACTTTGATCATATTGCAGATAAATCATCAAACGTAAGTCAGCTCATTAACACATGCAGTATGCGGCAGATTAAAGCAGAGATTGCCAGATGTGAGCTCGTTTGCTCTAACTGTCATCGCATACGAACATTTAAACGTCTAGCTTTATAGCATTACGCACCCGTAGCTCAATTGGATAGAGCGTCTGACTTCGGATCAGAAGGTTGGGGGTTCGAGTCCCTCCGGGTGTACCAAATTGGATAAGCCAAAAGACTTCATTCGGAAGTCTTTTTTGTTTGCTATGATTTATGAATGGGCGACTGGCAAAGAAGTAACCGCAAGAATAAGAGGTATAAACTTGAACCCTACAGTAAGCAGTGGGTCGAAGATTTTGCAGTCCTCAAGAACCAGATCAGTCCACTGTACGGCAAAAATTTACTCGATTTTCATCATATTGGCAGTACATCAGTTCCTGGTATGCTCGCCAAAGCACAAATAGATGTCTGCGCAGTTGTTGCGGATATAGAAAAAGTGAAGGACGTACGGACTGCCTTTGAAGAGCTTGGGTACGAAGCCAAAGGTGACTACGTAGGCCAGGGCGAAGAGTACTTTACATTTACGGATGCTGACGGTCAGCGTAAATACAATATCCATACACTGCAGCAGGGCAATCCGGCAGTAGAGGGTTATCTGAGTTTTAGGGACTATCTTACTGCTTTTCCAGAAGCTATGCAGAAGTGCCCTATATTTTGAAACATCACCATCTAGCAGACATGGTTGGCGTCGAGCGAGAGTCGATTAGTCGCTCACTTGCTCGTTTGCGGCGAAAGAACAAGATTGGCATCACACCAGAAGGCAGATTACAAATTATCAGCTAGGTGGTGATCGCAATCACCGACAAGCTGTTTCTAGCCATACATACTGACGGCATAGCTAACGAAAGGACAGCCATGCCAATCATTGACGTATCGATAGAGCAGGATAAGTGTACTTCGTGTGGTCTGTGCCCAGAAATAGCCGGACGGTACTTTTTCGTGGGCGAAGATGGTTTTGCCTATGTTAAGCCAAACGTTGTGGATGATCCCGAAGAGCCAACCCTGCGTGGACCCGATGAAGGCGTGGAGGTTGCCGATGGTGACGAAGAGGCGGTGTACGAAGCGGCAGAGGAATGTCCCGGCGAGTGTATCTACCCAGCACCAATCAGTGAACTGGTGTTAGTTGCGCCAGTAGAATAGCCGTCATCTGTTTGCTTATGCTTGCCATAGTTACGAGCATGCACGAAAATACTCCTATACGAATATGTGAGGAGTGTAACGATGGGATCGTTTTTAGAAGAACGGGTGGCTGACTATATGCCCACGCAGTTGCCGGTGTACCGCGTCAACGATGTCGATGCAGAACAGTGGGCGCAAGAAGGTGTGCGTGGGTTGCTGTTGGATGTTGAGGGTACTTTGGGTGAAACGGGTGCGTCAGAACTTCTGCCAGAATACGTTGATTGGGTTGTTCGAGCGCGGGATGCAGGCATAGATTTTGTCGGTCTTTGGACGAATAAGACTATTGATTCAGTGGCTGATCGTCAACTACTTCGTGGATGGCAAGAACAAGTTGGCGCCGACCTCGTACTTTCGCCAGACCAGCCGTCTCACGCCAAGCCCAGTACTTACGGCGCACACCAGGCTATGCAATATTTTGGCCTCAAGCCACAAGAAATGGGTATGATCGGCGACAAGGCTACGGCAGATATGCGAGCAGCAGCCCTAGCTGGCATTGAACACCGCGCCTGGACGCGTCCTTTTGGTGGCCATCGCCATATCGGCGATAAGCTCGTTCGTGATCCTGTCGAAATAGCTTTGCGTATGCAGGCTCACCTGCAGTTCACTCCAAAGGGCGACAGCGAACCACTTGCATCTGGTAACCTGATGCTCATTAGTAGCCAGACAGATGTCGAAACGCTACCTGAGTTTGGCCTTCCAGATGGTCTCGACAACATCGTGGGTTTTGGTTTATCTGATATCGAACTGCCTGAACACTTGCTAGCCGATATGCAGAGTCCGGTGTTCCGTAAGGCGTTCGAAAACCTCCAGGAGTTATTCGCTGACCAAACGCAGGTACCTGCCGACAAGATACGAGCATTCTTGTATGAGCATGGACGTACTGCAGCCGACGCGCTGACCTATAGTCGCCTTGCAATCACGGCCGGAGTTGCATTAATTCATTTTTCAAACCTGAGTCCAGATACCAAGCGCAAGTTGCACGCAACCTTACTAGCTACTGCATATGCGACGGATGGCCTGGACGGATTCGCTGGTCGTGGCCATAAAGACGGCGCGACGGCAAAAGGTGGTGACGACGACCAGCGCATCGATAAAGCACTCACGGCAACAGCTGATCTGTTGGCAATGGTACCCGCAGGCTTGCTGTCTCGTAAAGAAGCTGGGGCGAGCATTCTGCGAGATGTCGCATTAACATTGGCACGCGAGCCGTTTAAAGCTCGCGGCATGGATACAAAATCGATACGAGCTGGCAAGAACGCGCTCATGTTGAAGGCAGCCGCTCAGCTTGTTGGCCTTGCGCTTGGCCCGCGCAATCCGCACGCTAACTGGGTGCTGCAAAAAACTGCCACAGGCCTAAAGATTGTCAGCGCCGTCAAGAGTGCTGATAGCTGGCTCGAACAACAAGAGTTCAAAAATCATATCGCAATCCAATCTCGGCGCGCTGCCTAGAACTGTGTATAAATCGATAGGTTGTTGTAAGCGTAACCGTTATACTGTAGGGGTTATGGCTGATATCCCTGCCAATGACGATCAAGAAGAGATCGCCATACCGCCGCAACTTATTAGCCCGGCTGCACTTTTTACGGCCGGTTTGATGTTGGTCGCTTATTTTTCGGGACAGACATTCAATAAAAGTGCCGTTATTACACTTGGCTTTACTGCTGCCATAGTTAGCTTCGCCTTTAGTCATTACGTTCCTGCCTTCAAGTTTGGTCGCGCGCATGCCTTTTACCTGTATACCTATCACTGGCTGCTTAGCTTCGCACTGATCTTTATCTTGCCGACTCTCTCATACTTCCTTTACCTGTGGGTAATGTTTATGTATTTGGCAGAGTTTTTATACCAAGCCAAGGGTATGGTGCTGAGCGCAACTGCGCTGTTGACCACTATGCTGGTCGGGTCGCTGTATCAAGAGAATGGTTTGAGCAAGGCCACCTTAATTCACATCGCCATGGAATTTGCCATTATCATTTCTGTGAATCTGGTCATGACTCGCCTAGCGTTTGGTAATCGAAAAAAACGCGCCGAGATGCAAGAAAAAATTGTACATGCCGAATTCGAGCACGGTCGCCTGGTTGCACTCATCAACTCTATGAGTGACGGGGTAATTGCGACTGACCAAAACGGCAAGATTATTAACTATAACGCCGCAGCACTTGACCTGCTTGATACCAATGCCACATTGACCGAGCAACAATTAACAGACCATCTGCAGGTGTACGATGACAAAGACGAGCCAGTAAGCATTATGGATGTGGCTCATACCACTAATTTCTTGCAGCGTCGCACCGATCTTTCGATGAGTTTTGGTGAGCACGACAAAGTAGCTCTGGACATCAGCATCAGCCGTATCGCTCGCTCGACCTTGCTCGCGAAACAGCAAGGCTACATGTTCCTGCTCCGCGATATAACCCTACAAAAATCACTCGACGAAGAACGTGATCTGTTTATTTCAGAGGTCAGTCACGAACTGCGCACACCACTTACCATTGCAGAGGGTGAGATGTCTATGGCTGTTATGCTGACCGAAAAGCCACAAGTTGAAATCGCTCAAGTGAAGGAATCAGTCGAAAAGGCGCACGACCAAGTTGTCTTCCTCGAAGATATTGTTAACGACTTGTCGGCTCTATCTCGTGCTCAGCGTGACGACAAGAGCATGGAAATCGAGACATTCAGTGTTAAGGATGTCCTGACAGAACTGAACGAAACGTATGGTCCGCAAGCACAAAAGAAGGGACTTTTCCTGAATGTCACTATCGCGCCGTCCATTCCCGAGCTAACAACGTCTCGTTTGTACTTTAAAGAAATCCTGCAAAACTTTATCACCAATGCTATCAAGTACACCGACAAAGGTGGAGTTACCGTTGCAGGACAGGCGGTAGATAAAGAGCATGTGATCATCAGTGTAACTGACACCGGAGCCGGTATTGCAAAGAGTGAGCAAGCCAAAGTCTACCAAAAGTTCTGGCGCAGCGAAGACCCCTATACCCGTTCAACTGGCGGTACTGGTCTTGGGTTGTTCATTACGGCAAAGCTTGCCCAGCGACTGGGCGGCGAGCTGCATCTAGAATCTAAGCTCAAAGAAGGATCGACCTTCTCGCTGGTCCTGCCATCAAAGGCTGTCAAAGATGTCGATAAGAGCAACGTTGCTAAAAACGAGGTTGCTCACTTATTCGACTAAGCCTACTCGGCTGATTCGCTGCGTCGCTGCAAAACCGCACCAGTAATACTAGTTATGGCGACGATGATGACTCCTACCAAAAAGATACCGAAACTCGTGGTTGCCTGGTCGGCCAATGGTAAGGCTGGGACTATTAGTAAAGAGGTAGCAAAGACGCCAAAGCCAATAGCAAGCCCGCGTACGCGCATGCGCTGCCATAAGTTTGGTGCTTGCTTGCCAAGTCTCCAGAAATAGACACCCGTAAACACTAGCGCCAGGCTATCAAGCCCGACAAGAATTTTATACAGAGTGTTTTCTCGGAATACTAACGCGATGCCATCGTTTGCATAGTTGATATAGGCTCCATATGGAGGTGTGAGCGTACGGTGTACCGCTTCTGCGAAAATAACCAATGTCAGAATGCCGATAAGTATGGTTGCGGTGGTTCGAAACAGTGGCTTGTTGGGTAGAAAGACTCGAATGTAAATTAGCCAGAGCATCAACATCGCGCCCGCAAAGAAACAGTCACCAATCAGTACGCCTACGCTTAAAAGATACGTATCATGCGTAAAAAGAGTGGGATAGCTAAAAAAGAAGAGTGCTATGGACGCAAAGAATGAAGCCCAACCAAAATAGAGTGCGGTTTGGTTAGATTTGCTACGGTTCCGACGAAAGGTATCAAAAGCTAGCCAACCAAAAATGGGGGCGCCAATGAAGTTATGAAGAACATTTAATGGGATATCCATAAGCAGTTTGTTCCATATCGACTATACCACAGTTTATATGTGGTAGAGTATGGGTATGAATGAACCGTTTCGTAAGTTCTCTGGCCGCATGGCGGCCATAGTCGGCTCGGCCAATGCTTTTTTGCTCGCATTAAGCGTTGTCGTGGTCTGGATAATTACGGGACCAATTTTTGACTTTAGCAATACCTGGCAACTGTTTATTAATACTGGCACTACTATTGTTACCTTCCTCATGGTCTTTATTATTCAAAATACGCAAAACCGTGACACCAAAAGTATTCGTCTGCAGCTAGATGAACTGATCAGTACTGCTAAAGGCGCCTCAGATTTATACTTGGATCTAGACGAAATGAGTGACGATGAGCTCGAGCGGCTTCGTCAACAATTCAAACAAGCGCACGAGCGCGTTGAACGCCACCATAAGGCACGAAAGCAACAGCAGCAGAAAAGCTAGTCATGAAACAACTCCATAGCTTCACAGAAGTGGATGGGGTCTTGGCTAAGTTTGTGCCCAAAGCTCGACAATTTCGGAGTGTCTATACACTCGATAATATGCAAAACCTCATGCAGGCTTTGGGTAATCCCCAGGAGAGCTACAGAGTAGTGCATATTGCTGGGACATCGGGTAAAACCTCGACGGCATACTATACGGCAGGCCTATTACAGCAGTCAGGAAAGCGAGTCGGACTGACGGTTTCGCCTCATGTTGACACCGTAAACGAACGCGTACAAATTGACCTAGAGTCAATTAACGAAGTTCAGTATTGCCAACTCTTTAGTCGGTTTATGCAGCTCGTCGAAGATAGCGGGGTACAGCCCACCTATTTTGAATTACTCGTTTCGTTTGCCTATTGGGCATTTGCAGAGATGAAAGTCGACTATGCGGTAGTTGAGGTTGGTCTGGGAGGCTTACTAGACGGCACGAATGTCATTTCACGGAGTGACAAGGTATCTGTTTTAACTGATATTGGCTTAGACCATGTTGATATTTTGGGTAACGACATAGCTGGTATTGCTGCCCAGAAGGCAGGAATTATTTTGCCTGACAGCGATGTTTTTTGTCTCGAACAAGACACAGAAATACTGGAAGTGTTTAGAAGTAATGCTGCTCAAAAAAACGCTCGCTTACATGAAATAGAATATGAAGTTTCATCTCATGCATCACACCTACCTTTGTTTCAGCAGCGTAACTGGTGGCTCGCCTATAACGCAGCCAGTTTTGTGACAGATCGTGATGGGTTATCGCCGCTTAGCGATGAGCAATTAGAGGCCAGTACGCATGTCCATATTCCAGCTCGAATGGAAATCCTGCAGCGAAATAATGCCACGATTGTGTTGGATACGGCACACAATCCGCAAAAAATGCAGGCATTGATAGGCAGCCTGAAAGATCGTTTTCCGGAGCAAAAATTTGCAGTGCTGCTTGCTCTGCTACGTAGTAAAGACATGCGTGTGCAGGGTGTGCTCGAGCAACTGCTGCCAGTAACAAGTCATTTAATCGTAACTGACTTTATTGCAGGCCAAGACTTGCGTAAGCATTCCACGCCCCCCAAAGATATCGTAGCTGCTTGTGCGGAAATTGGTTTTAAGCGAGTTGAAATTATCGCAGATACTACACAAGCATACCGCGCACTGCAACAACGATCCGAAACCCACAAACTTGTAACCGGTTCATTTTACTTACTGCACGACATGCATAAACTGTTAGGCAAGCTATGATTTACGCCATCGCAGCAATTGACACAAAACGAGGTATAGCAAACCAACATGGTATGCCCTGGCATTTACCAACTGATAAAAAATATTACCTAAAAAAGATACATAACCAAACAGTCCTTGTGGGAGCAGGTACCTATAAAGAGCCACGTACTGATCGACATGCAATTATCGCTTCACGTAGCGTGCTAGACCTAAAGAGTATCGATAAGCAGGTCAACGATGCAGCTGCATTTTTGAGGCAAACTGACAAAGACATTTGGGTAATCGGTGGCGCAGAAATATATGCAGCAACTATCGATTATGTAGACAAACTCTTTTTGACCCTCATTGATAGCGATTTTGACTGCACGAAATTCTTTCCAGAATACGAACAGGACTTCGAATGTATTGACCCAGGAGAATCGCAAACAGAAAACGGCATCAATTTTCGATTTACA
>RXKC01000003.1:38784-40989 GCA_003962975.1 Candidatus Saccharimonadota bacterium | reverse complement strand
AAGCCTGCCCGCTTGCGGGCCCATAGCTCAGTTGGTTAGAGCAGCGGCCTCTTAAGCCGCGTGTCCTGGGTTCGAGTCCCAGTGGGCCCTCCAGATTAGACCATGTTTATAGCAGAGACGTTTTGTCTCTGTTTTTGTTACTATGAAGCTATGCGCTTGAGCAGAATAATAAAAACCCACCTAGTCCTAGTGTTTTTGTTTGGGCTGGTGATTGGTATAGCGGCTTTAACTGATCCTGGAGACGAAACAGGCACCAGTATCTTAGCCATACCGGTGGGTATATTAGTCGTACTTTTAGGCTATGGTTTACCTGTCCTAACTGGTGCGCTGATTGTGTGGCTGCTTAACAAAAAGTTCCTGGGTATGTCGATGCGCTTCTACCTCATCTCTTACTATGTACTAGTTGTTCTATTCTTTCTTCAGTTATGGCAGATCAGCGATCAAACCGATTCTGGGTTTGCGATCTTAGCATTACCTCTAGTGCCCCTCGGAGCGCTTATAAGCAGCGTATTACTGGCAGTATTTCGCTATTTTTTTCACGACAGGAGTAGTCCTTCAAGGTAGCATGGGCATCGTCAGTATATGCGCGTGATCCATACAAGCACTATGGCTAACACAGTAAAGGCCACTAGCTCCACATATATACCCCATGGACGTTCATATCGTTGAATCACTCGATCAAACCGTATGTGGAGGGTGTGGATGAAGCGGTTTGGTTCTTGGTTATGCCTCTCGTCCCGTGTGTAGTTGTAGAGCCCTACAAGATCAGGAGAGGCAGCAATAAGTCCGGCAACAAGTTCTATCCAAAGTCCCTGTGCAATAAGTAAGATTACTAGTCCAATTACCGTTACTGTGGATGCAATGCCTACCCAATAAGATAACGAGTGTTTGAGCGCCTCACCATAACCTTTGTTGCCAGCATAGCCAAAGTGCGGCAGAGCATCCATTACAAAATGCGAGACAAAAGCCAGGGGCAGCGCCAGCAGAGGCTCTTTGATGACACTTACAATAATTGCTCCAGCTAGCAAATGGTTAGTTACGGTCATAAGATAATTCTAGCACCGCGTAATTTGCTATACTTTTGGCATGTCATTTCAAGCATACCTAGACAGCGTCGAACAAAAAACAGGCAAGACTCCCAACGAATTTATAGAGCTGGCAAAAGCCGAGGGTTTTGACTCAGACACCAAAGCCGGCGAGATCGTCGCGTGGCTGAAGCAAGACTTTGAACTCAGTCATGGTCATGCCATGGCGATGGTTCACGTCATTAAAAACGGCTCCAAAATTAGTGACAAGCATGTCAAAAGTGGTGGCACTCACAGTGATGACAGCAACGAGCTGCGCCTTGACGGCATTAAGAACAGATAGCTGAATTAATACAGTTCTCATATTGCTAATGCTTCATCCCAGACGTACTATGTTTGTATGAAGAAAAATAACAATGACGGCTTTGCTGTTATAGAATTTATCATCGTGCTCGTAATACTAGCAGTAATTGGGTTTGTTGGGTTTAAGCTCCTCGGCAGCAAAAAACAAGATTCAAAATCTGGCACAGGCAATAGCGCTATGGCAGGCGATAATAAAACAGGTCAGTCGGACGAGAATACTCCGCCTATGCTGGCCAAAAACATTGGCTTTGCGTTCGATACGTACAATCCAGCGACTAAACGAGCTGGTGACTTAGTGTTTGACGATATACCTGCGCTCAGCGACCCGCTGCTGGGCAATCGCATCTGGCAAGACTATGGTATACCTGATAACAAGCCTGGCTCTGACCAAAAGAACCCTCAGACAGTATTTATTTTGCCGGCTGGGACAAAGATCATTGCTATGGTAGACGGTGAAGTAGTGGGACTAACTAGCTTTGGTGCCAATGACTACGGCATCATGATTGCCAAAGACAAGGGCAATAAATGGCGTTACGAACACGAACATATTAGTAATCCAAAAGTTAAGCTGGGCGACAAGGTCAAAGCCGGTGATGTTATTGCCGAGGTTGGAGCACACACTAATTCGTATCAATATGCAGGCTATGGACAATTCGAAATAGGGCTGTATCGACCCCATTCTAATGGTGTGGGCGGCTACGAAGATTGCGTCTTTAAGTTCTTGGACCCAGCTGTCAAAAAAGATATTCAGGCTAAAGTGTCCACTTTTTACAAAGCGTGGGAAGAATTCCGTGGTGATACTTCGATCTATGATGAA
>RXKC01000003.1:0-38734 GCA_003962975.1 Candidatus Saccharimonadota bacterium | reverse complement strand
AATGGTGGGATGACCCATGTCGGCGAAAGTTTCGTAGTCATCAGTAAAGCGTGCAAAGGTTTTGTCGGACGGTCCATGACCACCAGCTTGTTTGCGTTGGTCCACTCGTTCTTTAGCGGTGGCTGGGTCTATCTCGACCTCGACAATCAGAACTGGCAGTGTTGTGCTGTGGTCTTTGGCATAACCTTGTAAGTTAGCAATGACTTTTGTGAGGCTTTCACGACTTGTGAATGGTTGGTTCCAAAAAATGAGCTTGTGGTCTTCAATTGCTTGGTAGGCTTGTGCACGTAGAAATCGATACGGGTGCAATATTTTGTCGACACCTTCTTTATCTAACCGTTCGGTATGGGCTTGGTAGGCTTGGCTGTTGTAGTCAGTGGCGTCTGGATCGAGATTTATAAATGTGTTGCTACCAAATCTTTCTGCTAACTCTGGTTCAAGTGCTTTGGCGATGTATGACTTACCGCTTCCTGGCAGGCCGCGGATAAGAATGAGTAGAGGGTGATTCGCAGGGGTTACTTTTGTCATAAGAGTACGAGGCTATGGTAGATGATTTGTGGCATAAAAGCTACCTACACGCTAGCCCCTGTATGATAGACTGACTATAAGTAATCTAAACGAAAATCCGAAAAGGAAACCCATGTTTTCACTCGACCAGTTCACAAACGAAGCTACTACCATGGCGGTACTGAGCTTCTTCTCCTTTTGTGTAGCCATGCTTCTCACCCCTGTTTACACGCACTTTGCCTACAAGTATAAGTGGTGGAAGAGTGTTCGGACACATGACACGACTGGCCAAGAGCTAAAGGTTATCGCCAAGCTGCGCATCAAGCGAACGATACCACGTATGGCTGGCATGATTCCGGTAGCAGCTATTTCTTTCGTTACCCTCGGTGGCAATCTTAGCCGCGAACAGACCTGGTTGCCACTAGCCGCCTTAATTGGTGGTGGTTTTGTGGGACTACTCGATGACATCATTAACATCAGAGGCAAGGGTGGTGGAGTTGCTGGTCTGCGAGCACCGCTGAAGTTTGGCATGATCACAGCCGTATCTGCCGCATGTGCATTCTTCTTTTATTTCAAGCTTGGCTATACCTCGATACAGGTGCCATTTATTAACCAGTTTACGCTTGGGTGGCTGCTTATCCCTCTGTTTATTCTGGTCGTCGTCAGTACTAGTAATGCCGTGAATATTACCGATGGACTGGACGGCTTGGCTGGCGGTCTGTTGCTGAGTGCATATGGAGCATTCGGTGTGATTGCCTTTTTGCAGGCCAACTTCGGCATCGCGGCGTTTTGCTTTACCGTAGTTGGTGCGCTGCTTTCATACGTTTGGTTTAATATCCCGCCTGCACGTTTTGTTATGGGTGACGTAGGGTCATTCTCACTTGGCACCGCCCTTGGAGTGGTAGCCATGCTCACCGATACTATCTTTTTACTGCCGCTTATTTGCTTAGTGTTCGTAGCAGAAGCAGGATCAAGCTTGCTGCAAATTCTATCGAAAAAGTTTCTCGGTCGGAGAATCTTTATATCTGCGCCAGTGCACCACCATCTTGAGGCAACTGGTTGGCCAAAGACAAAAGTTACCATGCGTTTTTGGATTATTGGACAAGTCTGCGCGGTTCTAGGGATCATCCTCGCTCTTACTGGCGGCTATATCTCATAGCATAACCTCTGGTATTTTTCTGACTTTCTGGTATTATGTTATGCGAACTACGTAGGCGGAGCTACGGCTCCGCTTTTATATGAGAGAAAATATAACAATATGAGTTTAGGCCGGCCAGAATCACAACTACAAGTCGCTGAAATTACGGGTGTTACTCGTGGTGGCAAGGGTACGTTGGTCAAAACAGTTGTTGAGAGTCGAGAGGGTGTGGCAAGTGAAGAAACCGGCTTAGACTACAGAGCGCTTACTCGCTTCTTGGAACGATCCGGAATTATAGAAGTTGACATGCCCGATGACGTCATGACGCGTGCAGTCATGGCAGTGGATTCGCGAATGTTTGTGAGTGCTTTAGCGCGCAAAGCTGAGCTGATTACAGAGGTAGGCCGTAAAAGTTTGTATGCAGATGACATTGAGGCCATGGTTTCAAACATTGGTAGTGTTCCAGACGTACGCACAGCGGTCAAAGATGGCTTTAAGACGCGCGTAGAAGCGGTACGCGATAGTGGTGATTATAATTTCTTGCTCGTTGATGGTCGTAATCTCGCGCCAGTCGTGCGTGAAATCGATGACGTAGATCTTTGCTTTAGGGCATTTGTAAAATGTAACGCCACCGAGGCAGCCTGGCGACAGACCGAAGCTGCTGGATTATCAATCGCCACACCAGCTGGTGAAGAAGCATTCAGGTCTCATTTGGCATCTGTGCGTTCACGCAATAAGCGTGATGGTTCGCGTGCTATTGATCCCGTGCGTACAGATCCGCGAAACAATATTTATTCGTACTGGGCGGAGCCATGGCGAGTTAGCGACACGGTAGTGCTTATGGAAGCAGTTGGTGCAGACATCGATGCGCTTGGCCTGACTGAGCAACGTAATGTAGGGGTTACTGGTGGCAAATTTGATACATTCTTTTACTGCCCAGACCCAGAGGCCGCCGCAGACGCCGCAATTATGGGGCGACAGCTACTCTTTGATACTGCACCATTCCGTATGAAAGATCCTCGGGGTGAAGCCTCGGTAGCCGCTATGAACCAGGCAGTTCTCGAAATGTATGATAACTTGACCAGTGCCGTCCTGGTACACTAAGAGCATGCACTATTCGTCGATTACGATTTTGTATAACCCAAAAAGCACTGGGAATAGTAAAGCTAATGCCGAAAAACTGCATAAAGCTTTGCAGCACAAGGGTATTGAAAGCGATCTGCGTCCAACTGATCACGCTGGACACGGCGAAGAACTAGCCTATGAGCTATCGAAAGCCAGCGCTCATCCCTTAGTTATCTCTTCGAGTGGCGATGGTGGCTACAATGAAGTTGTCAATGGAGCCATGCGTGCCAAAGCCGAAGGAGCCGACCCAACTACTGGAGTATTGCCATCTGGCAACGCCAATGATCATTATAAGCAGGTGCATGAGGGGAATGTGGTCGAACAAATAGTCGAAGGCAAACGTCGACATATTGATGTACTGACGGTGGTCACGGAAACAACTGACCATACTCATAAACGGTATGCGCATTCATATGTAGGTTTTGGTGTGACGCCCGAGATTAGCAAAGAGCTGAACAAAGCAAAACTGAATGCGGCCAACGAAATTATCATCTCCCTGAAATCACTCCTAAAGTCACAGCCTTTTGCCATTAGAGAGAACGGCAAGAAGCAAGAGTACCAAAGCATTGTGATGAGTAACCTGGCAAAAATGTCTAAGGTTTTGGGGCTTGCCAAAAAGGCCTCTGAAGTCGATGACGGCTTGTTCGAAGTATTCGCTCTACCACCTAGCAAGCCCTTTATGTTTGGTGTAATTGTCAAATCAGCCACCATTGGTCTGCGCTATACGCAGCAGACAGACAAATATGTCTTTACAACTATCAAAAAACAGCCCGTTCAGTGTGACGGCGAGATTTTTGATATCAAAGCCAAGGCGACAGTTACTGTAGGCATCGAGCACCGCGCCTTAGCGTGCGTGGTGTAATTGTCGGGCACGCAAGCGCCACGTAAATAGCTTGTGCAGGTCACAAGTGATAAAGGCAATTACTGTCGGAACCAGGCTCGCAGTTGTGGCGTCTGACAGACTGAGGGCACTCAGACCGAAATAGTTTCGGAGAGGCGTACAGAACAGTAGACCATTTATAAGGACGGATCCGCTAATAGCTGCCAAGAGCTTGTAATTCGGATGTATGAAATTACGTACCCATGAGTGATGTTCGAAGTTCATGTTAAGTGCATTGGCCCACTGAATAACGATGAGGCTGAGGAAAGCCATTGTCTGGGCATATTCCAGGCCGTTTGATAGGTTAGCCTTAAACACAGCCAACACGGTTACAGCCATGGTCACCGCCAAAACGATAGCTCGGCTCAGTAGAATTTTATTTAGCAAAGGTGCTTTAGGGTTATCTGGCGGTTGCTGCATCTGGTGTTTTTCGCCCTGAGCTAGCCCCAGCGGAATGACCGTCACACCGTCTGTTACCAAGTTAACCCACAGCACCATGATGGCGGTTATCGGCAGCGGAATGTTAAGCAGCAGGGCACAGAGCATAGTTAGGACTTCGCCTCCGCTGGTACCCAAAAGATAAACAACCATTTTTCGAATGTTAGCCAGCACGGTGCGACCAGACCGCACGGCGTTAATAATGGTCATGAAGTTGCTGTTTACTAGCACGATATCACTGGCATCTTTGGCAGCACCACTGCCACTGCCCATGGCAAGGCCGGCGTCTGCAGCAACCAAAGCTGGTATGTCATTTACGCCGTCACCGGTCATGGCTGTAATGTGATGACCGCGCACCGCTTTTAGTAGTGCGTACTTATGTTCGGGCAGTACACGTCCGTATACATGCGTTGTTTCCAGCGAGGCTCGAATGGCATCGTCAGACTTGCCTTCTATTGCGCTGCTGTTGGCTGCTTGATTTGGATTACTAATAATGCCAGTTTGCTGACCAACATAACTGGCTGTTGCGGCATGGTCGCCAGTGAGCATGACAACTTCGATGCCGGCACGATGGGCTTCTTCGACTGCCTTATGAATGTTGGGCCGCAGTTGGTCGCTGAGGCCAACAAAGCCTTCGAAGTGCATATTAGCTAGCGTTTTTGCATTCAGTTCTTCAGGCTTAGATGTGAGTTTTTTGCTGGCAAAGCCAATAGTGCGGTAGCCCTTGCTCGTAAAGTCGGCCAGGGCAACCTGCAGACCCCGCGCGTGGGTGGTATGGCTCATGATTTTTTCGGGAGCACCTTTAACGTATAGCATGTAATGTTTGCCGACTTGCCAGACCGCTCCACTCAGGCGAAGTTGTTGGTCAAAGGGGAAGTCGTGTACTTTCTTGGCAGCCTTCAAGGCATATTTCTTTCCCGCGGTGGCCTGCAAAAGCACATCTAGTGGATCCGCGGCATGCTTAGTGCTGCCGTTCAGGCTGGCGGCAATTGCGGTCAAAAATGACTCTGGTTTTGTGTGCGGAGTGTACTGGTCGGCAATGGCCAATTGGTTACGCGTTATGGTACCGGTTTTGTCGGTCACAATTAAGGTGATTGCACCCATGGTTTCCATGGCAGCAAGTTTTTTCACCAAGGCCTTTTGCTTGGCCATGCGGTTTGCGCTAAACAATAGCACTAAGGTCATGGCTACCGGCAAGCCTTCTGGAACGGCAGAGACAATTAAACTTAGGGTAAAACGGAGAGCTTCATCTATGTGAGTGCCGCGCACCAGTGCTAGGGCAAAGACGGCCGCAGAAACGATCACAATGCCAATCAACAATTTCTTTGTTAGGGCATCGATCTTTTGCTCAATTGGTGTTTTGCCGTCGTCTGCTTCTGAAGCTAGCTTGTTGATAGCACCAAGTTGGGTGTGGTCACCAGTTTCGCTGACAAGCAGCAAGCCCATGCCAGACCGAACATAGGTGCCCTTAAATAACATGTTCTTTTGCTCATATACCTGCAGTTTGCCGGCCATGGCAGCAGCGTGTTTATGGATAGGCAAGCTTTCGCCGGTTAACATTGACTCATCAATTTCTAGATGACTAACATCAATCAGTCGTCCATCGGCAGGTATCTTCATACCTTCAGCAATATGCACAATGTCACCTGGCACAAGCTTTGCACTGGCAACCTTTATGATTGTGCCCTCACGAACCACGTCGGTAGTCTGTACATCTTGGTCACGCAAAGACCGGAGAGCTTTTTCTACAGAAAATTGCTGTACGTAAAAAATAATCGCGTTCGTAACCAGAATAAAACTGATGATGCCGGCTTCGAACCATTTTTGTTCGTACAAGCTCAGTAGAGCAGCTGCAACAATCACCATGGCGAAATAGCTAGCAAAGGGTTCTACAATACGTTTCCAAAGCGGTGCCTTTTTGACGCTCAATTCATTGGGGCCAAACTGTTTGTAGCGCCGCGAAGCTTCATGGCCAGACAGACCTTGATGTGAGGTCTTCAGCTCTGCCAGGGCCGGTGCTATATCTAAATTATAGAGATTTGTTTTGGTATCGTTCATGAAATAACCATTACCATAATACCAGAAATAACAGATGTGGAGCCAGTCAATATTTACTAATACTAATGAAAGCATTACTATTAACAGTAATGACGCGAAAGCTCAATGAGTCCGGTTTAATCCCCATACTAATCTGCATTTTGGCAGTGGTGGTTAGCCTTATTGTGCTGGCCTATCTACGGGTTAGTTCCAGTAACTAGCTCAGCACCCAAAGTATTGCAAAAAAGAGTAAAAACTGGTATAATTGCGCGATTATGACTACTGTTGTCGACCAAGCCGAGCTGGGCAATATGGTGCTGGCTCACCCCTATATTGGGTTACAAACGTACGAGTTTTTCGAAGGTGACCCTATTCAACGTGCTGCTGCTAAGGCGGCTTTCTTGGCGGGTACAGCTAATCCGCACATAGAGTACCCAAAGCTTGATCGGGCTGATATTTCACAGCGAGAGCAGTCGTTAGGCCAACTTTTCGTTACTGCCCAAAACGCCCAAGGGCTTGGTAGTGATGCTCGCGAAGCCTACGAAGGCACCATCGGGTATCGTCGCCGCGAAGCGCAATTTTTGCTGCAAGCGACAGATTTAAATCAACCACAACAAACAGATGATCAGTTTGCCGAGAATGCTCAGCTGTATCAGCAGACTAACGAAAGCCTATATGGTGTGTACCGACCAGAAATTTTTGCTGGACTGGTGAATGAGCTTGAAAAGATGGTTGGTGGGGTTGAGTATAAGGGACAGGCTCGCGAAATATATGATGAACTTGCAGAAAGTTTCTTTGGGGCTCACGGCGACACAACAGTTGCACCTCTTCCAACACTCAGCGAAGACGCACGTGGGTATCTGGCAGAAATGGTAGACAAGACTTTCCAGCCAGAAAGACAGGCAGTCACGCGAGGTAGGCAAGCATTACTCGCTGCGGGTAAAGACGCGTTCGAGCCAGACGATATTGTGGCGGTCATGCAGGACGCAATTGATTCTCGCGGCCTGGATAATTTGGTAAAAGCGTTCAAAGCGCCTGGTGGTGCCTTGTCGTGGAGCCAAGAAGATAAGGGCGTGCGGGTCGGTGATAAGCGCAGTCCGATCAAGACAGACGATGCACTTTTTGGAGTTGCCGTACACGAGCTTGGCTGGCACGGTCTCAAATATGTGCTGGGTAGAATGAGCAATATCGCTGTCATGGGTAATGGGTTGTACACAACCTTCGACACTGGTGAGGCGCCAGATTATCTTACTTTCGAAGAAGGTGCTGCCTCGGTACTACAAAATGTGGCAGCAAAGACAGACACGCCGTGGACGGTGGTTAACTTTAGAGGCACACTTAACAATGCCTTGGCCTATGTGGAAAAAGACTTTCGTGGTGTCTTCGAGGTAACTTGGCGGTTGCTCGCTTTGCTTGAAGCAAAGAAGTCTGGCGGGCAGCTACAAGAACAAGCTATCGAAGAAGTTCGGTCTCAGGCTTATGATGACGTGCTGCGTATTTTCCGTGGCGCACCAATAGATCGCACGGCCGAACTAGACTTTCCTGTGACGTATAACAAGGACCTCAGCTACTTGCTGGGCAAGGTTAGTGCCGTTACACTGTGGAATGATAATGTAGGAAACGATTCCATGTTCTACTTCTTGCTCACTGGTAAATTTGATCCAACAAACAAGCGGCAGTTAGCTATTGCTCATACCGCAACCGGAGGAACGTATGTCTGATTCAGTCGTTGGAATTTTCGAAAAAGTAGCGTTTCCAGAATTGGGTATAAAAAACGTTACAGCCAAGATCGATACCGGTGCCTACAGTGGAGCTATCCATTGTCTGAATATTCGTGAGGAAACAGTCGATGGCAGGACGGTCTTAAAATTCACGCCCTTGGATGAATCACATCCAGAGCATACGGCAGTGCGGTACCGAACACTACCCGTCACCAGTTCGAATGGTCAAACCGAGCGTCGCTTTGCCGTCCATACCATTGTCGTCATTCGCAATGTCGAGTACCCAATTCGTATTACGCTAGCGCATCGTGCTGGCATGAAACACCCCGTTCTGATCGGTCGTCGCTTCCTGCGACTCAATAAGCTAATGGTTGACGCAACACAATATAAGAAGTAAGGTGCAGCTATGAATATTGCAATCCTCAGCCGTGGTCCGGGTAATTTCTCAACAAAGCGTCTCATGGAAGAGGCTATTACGCGTGGTCACAATGTTCGGGTTATTAACCACGCCGAATGTTATGTAACCGTCGAAAAAAGCCGCCCTGTTGTTCGGTACCAGGGTGATGACCTAGGTGACATTGACGTTATTATTCCGCGCATTGGCCAGAGTATCACCAAGTATGGTACTGCCATAGTACGCCAATTTGAAATGCAGGGTGTCTACACGACAGCCAGCTCGATCGCAATTAACCGCTCTCGTGATAAGTTGCGTAGCATGCAAATTTTAGCTCGGGCAGATGTGGGTATTCCAAAAACCGTGTTCGCCCGTGAAACCAGTGATGTTGATGACGTTGTAGAACAAGCCGGTGGTGCGCCGCTGATTATCAAGGTTGCGCGTGGGACACACGGCAATGGTGTCGTACTTGCCGAAACCCGCAAGGCTGCCCAGGCGGTAATGCAGGCCTTCTATGTGGAAGGCGTAAACTTTTTGGTGCAAGAATTTGTCGAAGAATCGGCTGGTGAGGACATTCGTGCCTTTGTGGTTGGTGGTCGCGTGGTTGCTAGCATGAAACGACAGAGTCTTGATGATGACTTCCGATCAAACTTGCACCAAGGCGGCGAAGGTTCAACGGTTAAGTTATCTGACGAAGAGCGTAAGACGGCACTCAAGGCCGCTAAAGCCATGGGTCTGTCGATTTGCGGTGTTGACATGATGCGTTCGGATCGAGGGCCGCTGGTGCTAGAAGTTAATCCAAGTCCCGGTTTTGGTATCGAGCAGGTGACTGGCCGCAATATTGCCGAAAAGATTATCGAATATATCGAACAAAACGCCAAGGCCAAACAGCGCAAAGACCGCGTCGGCGCCTAAGCAAACACATTGCTGAGAGCGAGGCTACAGCCCAGTGGGCGGTGGGATAATAAGTACTACAAACACGATATACTACCAGTCCTATAGTGTTGAGTTAGTAGCTGCTTCAGTACCCACAGCACCTGGGCCTACTAAGTAGGTGTTTAAGATTCGTATCTCGGTTTGGGTAGACAGGAAACTCGCATAAAGCGATAGTCGATTGTAGTGAGAACTTGGTCGAGAGACGGTAGCATCTTGATTAGCCATGCCTCGTTGGATAGGAGCAATTGCAACGGCAAAGCTGTAATCTTAATGTGAAGGTTGCCAATATCATCTAGCACAATGGATGGACTAAATCAGTGGAGCAATAGCTTTTCGGGAGTATTTACTGCTAGACTGAGGGCATGAATCCGCTTATTGTTATTGGCCTGTTGGTCGGTATCCCGACCATGTTGATTGTGCTGGCGCAGGCTCGGGCGGCTTTGGTGTTTATGTCATTGTGTGTCGGCAGTGTCCTCAGTACGTTTCTGGGCGATCAGGCACTCGATATGCTGCAGCTGTTTACCAAAAATTATGGCCCGGGTATGCAGTCTGGAGTGCGGTTGGGGCTGTTAGTATTTCCAGCTTTATTGACCATTCTGTTTCTCGGCCGAACGGCAGCTGGTGGTAAGTGGTTGATTAACCTTTTTCCGGCACTCTTGACGGGGGTGACTGCCATGTTTTTAGCGTTACCGGTGTTACCTGAAACTCTACAAGCTGCTGTGTACGGTACAAGTCTATGGGACGAGTTACTACAGTACCGCGAGCTTCTGATTGGTGTGGCTAGCTTGTTGTGCCTCTTTCAACTATGGGCTGGTGGCAAAAACTTTAAGCATGCCAAGAAGAGTAGACACAAAAAATAGAAAAACTTCCAGCACCGCTAGGCCATTTTCTGCGACGGCTGTAGGCTTGTCAGTGGCAGTTGTTACTCGGGCTTCAAATCCAAAATTATACGACCCGCAAAACCGCCTCGCTCGGCAAGCTTGCTGGCTTGTACTTCTCTTAACTCGTCTTCTGAAAAGCCAAGAGCAGCCTGTATGGCCCCCAGAACTTCTCTCACATCAGCGATCTCTTCTTGTCTGTGGTCTGAATCGACTGCATTTTTAAGTTCCGTCGCCTCTTCTACGAGCTTTGCAAGTAAAAAACTAACATATTCTTCCTCGCCAGCAATATGAGTAGTTGCAGTTTTACCATCTCGTTCTATCATGACAGGAATGTTATCTCTGACTAGTTTTGGGTACTGGTTCTCAATAGGTAGATCTGTTTCAGTATGGGTGTGTTTCATAACTACATTGTAGCAATTGTGGCTTGAGCTATATAACGGATGCTTTTACTTGCGAAGCCGACTCATAGCAAAGCCATAAAAAATACAAACAAGTAAAGCAGGTATTGGGAGCCAGGGGAAGCCCAATAAAGCAAACCCTGAATCTACTTCGTTGCTGGTAGTCCAAAGTTGGACAAGAAACAAAACCACCAGAACATAGTAAGTTACTAAATATGGTTTGAGAGAAACCCAGAGCAATTTTTTCTTGATTAACCAGAGCACGATTAACCCGGCAATGACAGGTCCGCCGTATGCTATGAAAGACAAAATAATTCCCATGGCTAGCGCAGGTAAACTATTTACCGGCTTACTGTCGCTACTAATAATTACCAAGAATCCGATTAGCATTCCAACAACCAGCGAACTTACTAAATGTGCTTTGATTATTTGTTTTACATTCATAAACCTAACTGTACCATAAAAAATTTTCCTAGTTTTTATCGACACAACAGTACTTAGGTTTATGGGAACCAGACTATATGCGCTTCTCTGCGTAATTGGTCTTATTACGGCTAGATTAGCTATGTTTCTTTATTTTGGGAGGAAGACTGGAAGCGTATTCCAAGGCTTCTTGGAATAACTTTGATAATTTTTCTACACTGTTTGCTATTTCTGGCTCTATAGCTATGTATTCCTTCATCGTTCGGCCAGGCATTGGCTCAAATTGTCTGGCTTGACCGCCATCTATAAGCTGTCTGCGTCTTTCCTCGGGTAAACGAGCCACGAAATCCAGCTGGTGCATTCCTATGAACATATTATTATTCACGAAACCGCAAGGGTACCCAAACATTTTCCTTCGCTCCACACCGTCGCCTGCTGGAAATGCCTCATCAAATATCTTAATAAGTTCAGGGTCAGGTTTTATCCATTGCATAAATCCAGTCTACCACAAGAAGGCTTAAGCAGAGGTTGACAAAAGGGAGCCGTTCCCCAGCTTCTTATGTAGTATTCCTACTAGGGCTTAGATTGGATGGCAGTATGTATCGTTGCTACAACTGAGCTCAAAAGCAACAAGTCATTTATTTATATAGTTGAGAATGTGTGCCTATAAAGCCAAATATGATTACAGTATCGCCTTTGATGGTATACAAAGCTCTAATATCCCCAGTAACGTCAATGCTTCTATAGCCTAAATACTTGCCCTTTAAAGCATGGTTGCGTAATCTGCTGTCGAAAGGGGCACTGTTAAAAATTTCAACCCTTGCTTTAAAAGCAGTTTTTACTTTGATATTCAATTTTGTATATTGCTTATCGAATGCTTTGGTAGTTTCGATAATCATTTAAGATTATCCAGATGCGCAAACATTTCCTCTAGAGTTTCAAAAGGACCGCTGACTTCTCCGGCGGCAATTTCTTTTTCGGCTTGCTCGATACGTTTTTCCATCTCTTCGGTCATGGGCTCAGAAGCAGTAAAATGAACACTACCAGTAGAAGCAAGCTCATAAAGGTAAGCATTAAGCAGATTACTAAGCGGTATGCCAATCTGTTTTGCAACAGCCTGGGCTTTTACCTTCGTATTTTCATCTGTCTTAAAATTTATAGTAGCAGTTTTCATATAATCTATTGTATAGATGATAGATTATAGTGTCAATGCTTGTGGAGGGCCATCGTGGAGCTTATCACAACCAGCTTTGTGCTAAGCTGACATCCACCAAACGAAAACACATAACCACGGGAGGAGAATCGCAAAACTTAGCCACATTCCTCGACGAGTCTTTGCCCGGGTTTTCTTTGAGGGTGAAAATAAGCCAATTCCATCAAAGTTAGTTCCCGGGTAAACGACCATGATTCTTATCCAGCCGAATACGGCTAAAGCGGTAGTAGCAATCATAACAAAGTTTTTTACCTGCATATCGTTATTGTAACAAAAAACAGAAGCATTTTGCTTCTGTTTAAGTATAGCCGGGATTGGAGGGCCCACTGGGATTCGAACCCAGGACACGTGGCTTAAAAGGCCACTGCTCTAACCAACTGAGCTATGGGCCCGCAGGGTCGGCTTCTTAAAGTAAAATTAACTCCTTACATTATCGTTATTTTTACAAAAAAGTCAATCACGTGTCCTAGTCCAATACGTCATGGGGTGTGCTTTTGGTTGGCGACGGCCATAACGTTAGGCTCAAGTAGTGGGGAAGCAATACTACCGACAGACAACAGTACTTAGCCTTGGTTTGGCAGCATTCTTGCTGGGCCTGGTATGCGCACGGCGTGTTTCGTGTCCGGATGGCCCGGTCATGGTTCTGTTGCTTTTGTGTCTCACTCCCCTGCTACTTTTGCGGACAAAACTTAGCTTGTTAAGCATAGTCATAATAGGTCTTGGGTTAGGGTGTTGGCGCGGCACCCAGTATGCACGGCAGCTACTCCCCTACTCTAATTTGGCAAAGCAAAAAGTCACTATACACTCCGTGGCACTGAGTGATGCAGTTTATACGGATAAAGCTCAACTAGGCTTTGATGTTGGGCAGGTGCAGCTTGTGACACCCTTGTACCAGAAATTACCCGGCAGTATCAAAGTACAGGGCTATGGTGAACCGATGATCTACCGGGGCGATAGACTACAGATCACCGCAATGTTATATCCGAGCCGTGGTAGTCGACAGGCTAGTATGAGTTTTGCAAAAGTTACCCGCCTACAGACCAACGATTCATTGCTGCAGAACTTGAGGCGGCGATTTAGTAGTGCCGTTTTGTCTAGCTTGCCCGAGCCGCATGGCTCATTTGCACTGGGTGTTTTGATTGGTCAACGCACCAGTCTGCCCACGGAGTTTGAAGAACAACTTTCTGTTGTTGGCTTGACACACATCGTGGCTGTGAGCGGCTACAACCTAACCATACTTATACATACCGCTCGGCGGTTGTTACGACAGCATTCTAAGTACCAGGCGACATGCATTATGGCTGCTTTGGTTACGGTATTTGTTGTTATAACTGGCGGCAGTGCATCAATCGTGCGAGCGACAATTGTGAGTGGGTTGAGTATCTGGGCGTGGTACTATGGTCGCCAGTTTAAACCACTCGTGATTATTTTGTTGGCGGCAGCAGCAACGGCTGGCTGGGCTCCGACCTACATATGGAGTGATATTGGTTGGTATCTCTCGTTCTTGGCCTTTGCTGGTGTATTGATTTTGGCTCCGCTGCTAGAAGGGCGCTTTTGTGCAAACCCACCAAAGCTCGTTGGTCAGTTATTGCTAGAGACGCTGGCCGCTCAGCTGATGACCCTACCGCTGATTATGTTTATATTTGGGCGCGTATCAGCCATTGCTGTGCTTGTAAATATGATGGTAGTACCTACGATACCGATTATTATGGCTACCAGTTTTTTTGCTGGCGTGATGAGTATGCTGGTGCCCGGCTTGCCCGGCTGGTTTGCGGTGCCGACGTTGTTCGTCATGACGTACGTAGTCGACATAGTCAGAGTTTTAGCGTCACTGCCAATCGCCAAAACGCATGCCTTCATGCAGGTCTGGCAGGTTGCCACCATCTACACACTGCTGTTCTTTTTGTTTGTAGTCCTATGGCGAAAAGCGCCAAAAAATGGTAGGATTCAAGGAGTAAAACGCCCCACTCTTTCCGAGCCGGTGCTGTAACAACTACCTAAATTGCAGGAGATACGCTATGTCTGGTCACAGCAAATGGTCAACCATAAAACGTCAAAAAGGAGCTAAAGACGCTGCCCGTGGCGCAGTGTTTACGAAGCTCGGTAATACTATTGCTATTGCCGCTCGTGCTGGCGCTGATCCAGATACAAACTTTACCCTGCGACTTGCCATCGATAAAGCCAAAGCGGCTAACATGCCCTCTGCGAATATCCAGCGCAGCATCGATCGAGGCTCGGGCAAACTAGGTGGCGAACAAATCCAGGAAGTCATGTACGAGGGCTATGGGCCTGGTGGTGTGGCGGTGCTCGTAGAGTGTGCCACCGACAACATTAACCGGACGTATCCAGAAGTAAAGCTAGCCTTTAGTAAGAACGGCGGCAACATTGCTGAAAAGGGTGCGGTTGCCTTTCAGTTTGATCACAAAGGCATGATCCGCGTTAAGGGTGGTGGCGATGACTTAATGTTGCAAGCACTCGATGCCGGCGCCGAAGACGTTGTTGAAGAAGATGACGAGTCAGTTATTTATACCGAAAAGGCTGATCTTGCCAAAGTGCGTGATGCTCTAAAAGACCAGGACATCGAAATCCTGGAAGCCGAACTTACCTATGTGTCAAACAATACGGTAGAGGTCACCGATGCTGATGTTGCGCGCAAAATAATGAAGGTTATGGACGCGCTCGAGAATCTTGATGACGTCAGCAATACGCATGTGAATTTTGATATAGCAGACGGAGTGCAGGTTGACTGACGCTGAGCTTGCCAGCGCTCTAGATTTTGCCAAGGGCTTGGCGCACGAAGCCGGCGTGATCATGAAGCGCTATTTTCGAGCAGACGATATCGGCATTGAACTAAAAGAAGACGACTCGCCGGTGACCGTGGCTGACAACACAGTCAACGCACTAGTGATTGAAAAAGTTAAGGCGCACTACCCTGAATTTGGGGTGATTGGCGAAGAAGATTCCTACGAAACAGAACGAGAATGGCTGTGGGTGGTTGACCCAGTTGATGGCACTTCGCCATTCAGTTTGGGCTTACCACTCTCGACTTTCTGTTTGGCTCTCGTACACAAAGGTAATGTGCAACTGAGTGTGGTCTATGATCCGTTCCTAGACAGGCTGTTTACAGCACAACTCGGCATGGGGGCTTTGGTGAACGGCGAGCCACTTAAGGTTTCGGCAGTTAATGATTTTAAGAATCAATATGCTCTGGGCTTTCGAAGTCTTAAAAAAGAAAACCATGAGTCGATTAATGACATGTTCGACGAGCTGCAGCGCCGCGGCGCCAGCTTTTATAGTTTTCCGAGCTTTACATACGGCGGACTACTTGTTGCTGAAGGCAGATTCATTGCTGCCTGCATGCAGTATGGTTCACCATGGGATGCAGCGGCTATTTCTCTGATTGTGCAAGAGGCTGGCGGCACTGTAACTGACCTCAGCGGTAAGCCAAGAAAGTTCAATGAATGGGGCGACGGCTTGCTGGTAAGCAATGGCCTTGTCCATGATGAGATCGTAAGGCTGATCGACAATGAGAATCCTCGGCATTGATCCCGGTACAGGAATCTTGGGGTTCGGAGTTATTGATGTAGACTCAAGCGGAGCCTTACAGCTGGTTGATGCTGGTGTAATACGAACGCCAGTCAAAGAAGATGACGCTGTGCGACTGCAAACAATTTATGAAGAATTACAGGACATAATTACGCAGAATAAACCTGCAGTTATGTCGGTAGAAAAACTATTCTTTGCACGCAATGTAACCACTGCCATGACCGTAGCTCAAGCTCGCGGAGTCGTGTTGCTGCTTGGTCAACAAAATAACCTGCAGCTGCACGAATTCACGCCGATACAGATCAAGCAGGCGGTCACTGGCTATGGCAAAGCTGACAAAAAACAGATGCAAGAAATGGTTCGCACCATCCTCAAACTCAAAGAAATCCCCAAACCCGACGACGCCGCCGACGCCCTGGCAGCAGCCATAACCTGCTCGATGACTCTCCGCTAGTTGCAAGGACTTGCGGGTCCTGTCGCCGCGTCCACCTCTAAAATTTTGTAAATCAAAATTTTGGGTGTTGCCCCGCGCGGCGCCACTCCCAAGTCCGACCAGCTTCTGTATGGTATGGTAGAAGCATGATAGCGACGCTTACGGGTATGGTGACCGAGCATCAAGGAAATATAGTCGTGCTCGAGGTTGGCTTCGTTGGGTACGGCGTCTTAGTCTCGTCGTCAGACCAGGCAGTTCTGCCAACTGGTACCGAAACAAAGCTATATATTCACGAGCACATTAAAGAGGATCTGCACGACCTTATTGGATTCAAATCACTGAGTACAAAGCAGCTTTTTGAGCAACTGCTCACGGTAAAAAATGTTGGTCCAAAGGGTGCACTAGCCGTGCTCGACATAGGCAATGAGGCTGAAGTGCGCCGTGCTATTGCCGGTGGAGACGTAAAGAAATTACAAACTGCCAAAGGTGTCGGTAAGCGAGCAGCCGAGCAAATAGTTGTTGAGCTGCGAGACAAAGTTGGCGCACCAGTCGGTGGGGCGGCCGAGGACCTTGTGGGTCGAGCAGGTGTAGACCAAAATGATGAGGCTGTACAAGCTCTTATGACACTGGGCTACAGTGATGTTGATGCACAAGCGGCGCTTGCTAAAATTGATAGTGATCTACCCGTTGAAGAACGAGTTAAGCAGGCATTAAGGTTTTAGCATCTACAAGGGCGACCTCTAATTGCGGGCATTGGTAGTTTGCCAGTGTACAATATTGATATGGCAATAGAGAGAATTGTAGATGCGGCCGAAGAGGCTGATGAGCAAGAGCAGGAGCTCGAACAAACGCTTCGTCCAAAAGATTTTGCGAATTATATCGGGCAAGAACGCTTAAAGAAAAACATAAAGTTGGCAATTGACGCTGCCAAAAAACGTGGTGAACCGCTCGATCACGTCTTGTTATATGGTCCGCCAGGTCTGGGAAAGACAACCATGGCGAGCGTTATTGCACACGAAATGGGTGCTCAGATTCGCATCACCAGCGGCCCGGCAATCGAGCGAGCCGGCGACCTTGCAAGTTTGCTGACCAATCTGCAGGACGGTGACATTTTGTTTATCGATGAGGTGCATCGTTTGCACCGCACGGTTGAAGAAGTGCTGTACAGTGCCATGGAAGATTTTAAACTCGACATCATGTTAGGCAAGGGGCCAAGTGCAAAAAGTTTGCGCTTGGATCTGCCAAAGTTCACCTTGATCGGAGCGACCACTCGCACCGGAGCTTTGGCCGCACCGCTGCGTGATCGTTTTGGTATGATACACCGCTTAGAATTTTATACTGCACAAGAAATTTCTCAGATCATTGAACGAGCCGCTGGCATCTTAGGCATACAGGTTGATCCAGTTGCAGCTCAAGAACTAGCTTTGCGGGCGCGTTTGACGCCGCGTATCGCCAATCGTTTGCTGCGTCGAGTACGAGATTACGCCGATGTTAACGGCGATGGCATTATAGATACTGTCATAAGCACGAAAGCTCTCGAACTTCTTGAGGTTGATGAGCTAGGACTTGACCCAGGTGATCGCATGCTTTTGACGGCAATAATTGATAGTCATAATGGTGGACCAGTTGGTGTCGAGACACTGGCTGCTCTTACCGCCGAAGAACGGAGCACGATCGAGGACTTCTACGAGCCATACTTGCTGCAGATTGGCTTGCTCGAGCGTACGCCACGGGGCCGTAAAGTAACTGCAAAGGCCTACACTCACCTTGGAAAGCAGCCAAAAACTAACCATATCGAAAGCCAGCCATCCCTGTTATAATGAAGCCTATGCACGGACCCAAGCAAAACTTTCATGACACCCTTAACCGTGTTGATGATGACGAAAAAGTTCTGGCTGTAATCAAGCATCATCCATTTGGTATTGTTAAGCTCTACGCGCAGGTCTTTGTTGGCTTAATGGCAGCGGGCGGTTTGATTTACTACCTGCTCCCCGAGTTTTTGAATCCCGAAGAAAATGCTGACCTATATTCATTTATCGGCCTTGGTGCAGTCTTGATCTTAGGTTTCATGCTGGTCATTGTGTTTGTGGCCACTATCATTTATTACCAGAGCAATTTGGTGGTAACTGATAAGACCATAACCCAAACTCTGCAGACCAGCTTATTTAGTCGCAAGGTTTCACAGTTGGCCATTTCAAGTGTCGAAGACGTCACAGCCAGTAAAAGTGGATTCTTCCCGACACTCTTTAATTACGGCAAGCTGCTTATCGAAACTGCCGGTGAACAAGAGAACTTCCATTTTGAATATTGCCCCTATGCTGATCATTACGCCAAAGTAGTGCTTGAGGCTCGACAGCAGTTTATGGGTCGCCGCGAATCAGAGTTCCGCGAAGAGCAGCGCACCTATGCATTTTCTCAGAGTGCTAGCAACACGCCAAGCGGTGGACAGCAGGGGTATAATTACGGCGTGCCTTTCCCGCCACCTACTCAAAATGGCCAGCAACAACCATATCAATCAGCGCCGCCCAGCTCTCCATCCCCTGCGCCTAGTGGACAGGATCAGCCATACCAAAATCAACAGCCTCCTTACCCGCCAACTACCTAACGTAAGCTAATTTAGATTATTCTTACTAAAGCTGTCACCACCCTCAAAGGTGGCAGTTAGTACATACTTTGAGCAGTCTTTGACATTATTGTCACAGACTGTGTCGTCGTTTGCCTTTACTTCGTAACTGTAACTATTAGCAGTGGGACTTTCGACAAGCTTAGAGCCAGTACCGCTCGGATCTTTCAATTCATCGGGTTCAAGTGCCTTGATGTTTTTGGTCCGCCAGTTACTGTCATTCAATTCACTAAGAGTGGGATATTTCCCGTGTTGGGCATAGTACCCTTCAATACCAACTTGCAGTGACTTGATGTCAGTTTGTCGTTCTTTGTTACGTTCCTTTTGTCGATAGTCGGTTGCGGTCGTAAGAATTAGCGCAGCCAATATTCCTATGACAATAATGATTATTAAGAGCTCAACAATAGTGAAGCCATCTTGCTTTTGTTTTATATGCATGCGGATAATTATCAACCGTTAGTATTATGGCGTCAAGTTAGCGTGTTGTCTAGAATAGGCAAGACGGAGACATGTTGACTTAATTACAGGAGATTCTTTGCTCTAGCAATTAACATGCACCTAAGGTTGGTATACTATCTATATACCCATGAGATACATTCAAGGGTGATGAAAACATATGTTTTATAAAGTGGCCAATATTGGTCAGGAGGGTAACAACTATGGCTGATAAGAAGCCTAAAACGACAAAGACTGATGACGCCCCAGCGGCAGCATCTGATGGTAAAAGCAAGGCATTAGGCCTGGCTCTAGACACTATCGAAAAACAATTCGGTAAAGGGTCTATTATGAAACTCGGTAGCGCCTATGCCGAGAAGGTTGAGTGTATTCCAACGGGCAGTCTATCACTCGATCTAGCTTTGGGTGGTGGTATTCCAAAAGGTCGTGTCATAGAAATTTATGGCCCAGAGTCTTCTGGTAAGACTACGCTAACACTTCATGCTATTGCGCAAATTCAAAAGCAAGGTGGTACTGCGGCATTCATCGATGCCGAGCACGCCCTTGATCCTGGCTACGCCAAGCGAATTGGTGTTGATGTTGAAAATCTACTTTTGTCCCAGCCTGACAATGGTGAACAGGCACTAGAAATTGTAGAAACTTTGGTACGCAGTAATGCGGTGGATCTGATTGTTGTTGACTCAGTCGCAGCGCTTGTTCCACGCGCTGAAATAGAAGGCGACATGGGCGATAGTCACATGGGCTTACAAGCTCGTCTTATGAGCCAGGCCTTACGAAAACTCACGGGTGTCATTAGCCGCTCAAAGGCAACAGTTATCTTTATTAACCAAATTCGCATGAAGATTGGTGTTATGTTTGGTAACCCAGAAACTACCACGGGTGGTAATGCACTTAAGTTCTATGCGAGTGTACGTATGGACATTCGTCGTATTGCACAGATAAAGCAAGGCGAAACAATTCTAGGTAACCGCACGCGTGTTAAGGTGGTAAAAAACAAGATTGCCCCGCCTTTCCGCCAGGCTGAATTCGATATCATGTACAACAAAGGTATTTCGCGCAGTGGTGATGTGCTTGACCTTGCTGTACAGCACGAGATTGTCGAAAAATCTGGTGCGTGGTTTGCCTATAACGATGCCAAAATCGGTCAAGGCCGCGAAGCTACCAAGACGTACCTGGAAGAAAATACTAAGGTGCTCGACGAGCTTGCCAAAAAAGTGGCTGACGCTGCCGCTAAAGCAGACTAATCATGAACCCGTTCTTTCCTGGCGCTTGGACATCGCATTGGCGGCGTCAAAATGAGACGCCCGAAAGGCCAGCCGGTGTGGGTTTTGACCGCTCCGATATTCGGGCAACGGTAGGTACAGTTGGCACAGTCTTAGGTACAGTTGCCCTGGCTGGTGATCAGATTTCTGTTCAAAATGGCACGGCGCTAGAATGGGCTTGCAAAGCGGTCGAAACGGCTATTGTCGTGGTCTCTGCCCGCCTAGCCATCCGAGAAATGCTGGCCGTCAGTAGCTGACTTGATTAGTAAACCAGAGTAAGATACATAGCATGACAAAACGAGCCACAATTCTTCATGGCACTAGCGGTAATCCAAATGAGCATTGGTTGCCGTGGGTTAAGCATCAGCTAGAGCAAGCTGGCTATGAGGTGTATGCGCCGCTTCTACCAGACAATGATCGTCCAAACCAGAAAACATATGAACAGTTTTTGCAGAAATCGGGCTGGGACTTTTCGGATAATATACTCGTTGGTCATTCGTCTGGTGCAACGACTGCGCTCAACTTGCTGCTCAGTGAGTGGTTTCCTCATGCTAAGGCAGTTGTGCTTGCCGGTACTTTTCTAAACGAAAAGTGGACAAAAGATTTGGGAGTTTTCCCAGCGGGTAACTTTGATGATTTGTTTATCCATGATTTTGATTCAGCCAAATTAACAGCTCAAGCTGACACATTCTATTTTGTGCACGGCGACAATGATCCTTACTGTGATATTGAAGATGCAAAGCAGCTATGTCAGCAGGTGCAGGGTACATTCATTGCTATGCCCGGGGGTCACCATTTAGGCGGAAGCTCAGGTATTACCGAGCTGCCAGAACTCATAGCTCGCTTAAAACAAGACGGCATTCTATAGCAGCTTATGCAGGTCACGGACATAAAACAGCAGGTTAAGCGGGAAGGACGCTACTCTATCTTTGTAGATGGAAAGTTTGTATTTGGACTCAGTGAAAATGCGTTGATGACAAGTGGTCTGCGCATTGGGCTTGAACTCACCAAAGATCAGCTGGCATCATATAAGGATGCAGCCAAAACTGACAAAGCCTACAGCCAGGCTTTGGGTCAGGTGGCACGGCGGCCACGCAGTGAATGGGAGATTCGTGATTATCTCAAGCGCAAAGACTACGACCCTGAACTTATACAAGAGATTATTGCCAAGTTGTATACCGGCAAATGGTTGGATGACCTTGATTTCGCACGTCGTTGGGTTGAAACAAGACGTTTGCTAAAAAGCACCAGCAAGCGTCGCTTGCAGCAAGAACTGAAAGCTAAGCGGGTGAGTGATGATATTATCTCGCAAGTTTTAGAAGAAGATGAAACTGATGAGTTGGCAGTACTCAAAGATCTTGTTGGACGTAAACGCAAACAAAGTCGCTATCAGGATGATGAAAAGTTGCTGGCTTATCTCATACGGCAGGGCTATAACTATGGCGACGCCAAAAGCGCGCTGGTGTCGGAAGACGCCTAGCCTGCAGGCATTGGTTCGGTGACAGGCGCGTCAGCAGGCACAGGCTGTAGTAGGTCGCGAACAACAATCTTTGAATTCGTGACTTCCACGATTTGATTGCGATCAATGCCGAGGTTGCCACCAGACAGACTTTTAAAGACGCTTTGGACAACGTAGAGTTTCTTTATGTACATGCTTTCAGGGTCGGTTGAATAGTCGGTTACTTTGCCAAGTCGGGCTTTTTTGTCGGTTACGACGGCTTTGCCAATAACTTCAAACTGATATTCCATGACCTTCTTTAAGCGAACAAGGTCTTCTGGATCCGTTAAAACATCGTAGTCATCAACAACTATGCCGGCAGGTAAAACATCGCGTATATCACGGTGCAGCAGTACTAACTGTTTGCCTTTGTTTTCGGAATCGATGCAGTAAAAACCCTCAATCTTGAGATTATTCGGGTTAATAATTGCCTGAACGGCAGTAGCAACAGGTCGGCCAGTGCGAAGGCTCATGACGGGCTGATTAAGAAGCGATTTGGATAAAACCAACATACTTCTAGTATAGCGTACCGACAAATAGTGCGTAGAAATACTCATGCTAAAACAATAAGTTGTAAAAAAGTAAAACCCATTTTACTAGCAAGCTTTTTGGGATCTATAGTAGCAAGTATGAAGCAAATAACAGGGGTAGCCTTGAGCATATTGGCGTCAGTTTCGATCAGCGTGCCAGTCGTGCACGCAGAGAAAACGGACTCAATCTTAATCGTTGGCATACAAACTGGTAGTGTAGCCAATGCTAGTGAAGAGAAGATTATTCTGGCGAATGTTACTTCTGCTACACAAACTCTAGAAGGGTACACATTAGAGTATTTGTCGGCGAAGCCAGCTGACACCACGAAGGCAAGTCGAGTCATTCGTTTGCAGGGTAGTATTGCAGCTGGTCAACGATTCATTCTTAAAGCTGGCGCTCCGGCCGATGATCCAGAAATGGACCAGCAATTTGCTAGCACGTTAGCAGTTGCTGGCGGCCATGTGCGACTTAAACATTCTGCTTCCGGAAAGACCATAGTTCTCGACACTCTAGGCTGGGGTACGGCCGCTGCAGCTCTGCAGCAAGCCGCAGTTGCGCCAAAGCCGGGTGAGTTATTACAACGGCGACAGGACGCGCGAGGGGTATTTCAGAATACCAGCAATAATGCGGCTGATTTTGCCACTGACACGCAAACCACGGACGAAGTCCAGGAACAGGATACCGTGTCCATGGCTAATCTGCGAATAACAGAATTACTGCCCGATCCTATATCGCCGGCGACCGACGCCGCTGACGAGTTCATCGAGATATTTAATGATGCTTCGCAAGCTGCGTCATTGAATGGCTTAAAGCTCATGGTGGGTGCATCATCCAGCGCGACGTATTTGCTTGAGGATGTGTCTGTGCCAGCTAAAGGCTATGTTGTTCTGTATAGCTCTGATACGAAACTTGCACTCAGTAACAGTGGCAGCAAAGTGCAACTGGCTACGTCAATCGGTAGCGTTATCAGTGAGGTCAGTTACCCGAAAGCACAGGCTGGGATGAGTTGGTCGTCAGACGGTAGTGATTGGCGATGGTCAACCATACCCACTCCCGGTGACCATAACCGATGGGCTAGTACCGATGCGACAATTAATGCCAGTACGTCTAAATCAAGAGTATCCTCTTCGGTAAAAAAGACCACAAAGAAAGCAACAAGTCGAGCAACAGCAAAGGCAGCTTCAGGTGCTGCTAATGACAAGCGAGCTGATGATCCTAATCCTCCAAAGCCCAAAGTTCATCCTCAGATTATTGCTGGAGCGGGAGGCCTTGCGGTACTATATGGGGCATATGAGTACCGACAAGACCTTACAGCTTTCCTCCGCAAGCTTCGAGGAGACCGAAAAGCTGGGTGAGGCCATTGGCCGCCAGTTAAAGGGCGGGGAGGTTATCGAGCTGACCAGCGATTTGGGTGGCGGTAAAACAACTTTTGTGCGCGGGCTCGCTCGAGGAATGGGTAGCTCAGACAAAGTAGCTAGTCCAACTTTCACTGTCAGTAAACAGTACACTGCTGGTGACCTGAGGTTGGTGCATTATGATTTCTATCGCCTGCATGATCCTGGTCTGCTGCAGTATGAACTTGCCGAGTTTATCGACGATTCAAAGATTATTACAGTTGTGGAGTGGGCAGATATTGTCCATGATGTACTGCCTGCCAACAGGTTTACACTCTCGATCAAGAGTACGGGTGATACTTCACGCCAGATCACGGCTCATGTTCCGACATCGCTTGCATACCTGCTAAGTGAAGTAAGCTAAAAAACACAACATAGGCCTACAGCATGCTAACGCTGTAAAACGAAGCGTATCTGTGTATAAATGTTGTAAATAAGTTAACTATATCTATATTCGTGCTTGACAAAAGTACAGGTTAACCATAAGCTCGAACTGAAGTTCTTTATACAACAAAAAAGGAAATAAAAATGAGAGACATACGGAAGGAAGCACATAAAGTATTTAGTGTCGGAGCTTTGACGCTAGTTGTTGCAGTGCAAATAGCCAGTTTTGCACTGGCTATGGTATCGCCTGTTCGGGCTGAAAGTAGTCCAGAACCTAACGGCCCAGTAAAAACATTCATAGTAAGCTACGACAGCTTGCCAGGTGAACCAGCCCAAGCTGAAACCGTCTCACAAAAGCGTGCCAAATATCGCTGGCTCAAGAACCAGTTTATGACTGAGCTAAGCAACACTAAAGGGTACAAGAAGGTAGTCCGTAACCTGAGCGAAATGCCAACCTCAATTGTGCAGGTAGACGCCGAAGGTGAAGCTTCTCTGCGCGCGAACAAGCGCATCACTACTATTGCCGAAAACAAGCTGCTAGACACCGAGATGCATCAAGCGATTCCTGTTTTGGGTGGAACCGTAGCTAACGGGTTTAGTGACGGTACAACTAACTTTACTGGCAACGGCACCATTGTAGGTGTGATAGATGATGGTTTTAAAACCAACCACCCTATGCTCGCCAGCAAAGTTGTCAGCGAAGCCTGCTTTAGTATGGAAAATGAAACCTATAACAACGTTGTCATAACCAGCGGTTGTCCTGGTGGCGTCGCGTCTAGTACTGCAACTGGTTCCTCATTCTCTAGTGACTGTACTGGTACTATTTCAACCTGTGACCACGGTACTGCTGTAGCAAGTGCTGCTGTTGGTGCTGTTGTTACGGCGGGCTCAGACAACTATTCTGGTGTAGCTAAGAACGCTAAACTTGTAACGATTAAAGTATTCACGAAATGGCAAGAGATGGCTGGTCACGAAGACTGGTGCAACGACGGCTCTACCGTATCGACTTGCTGGAAGCTTGACAGCGCCGGCATTCTATCTGGAATGAACCATATTCTACAGCTTCAGAACGATGCCGTTCTTGATGACCCAATCGTTGCCTTGAACATGAGTTTTGGTAGCGGTGCGTACACTAACTTGACGGAATGTGACACAAGTCCTGGCGCAGCAACCGACAACAGCCTTATGCAAGCAATGCGTGGCCTTAACATTGCGCCGGTTGTTGCTGCTGGTAACTCAGGTAACACTGACAGTGGTAATGGTCAACCAACCTATAACTCCAACGCCAACAAAGTTGCATCTCCTGGCTGTCTAGATCCAGCAATTGGGGTGGCATCTAGCTCAAAAGATGATGACATCGCGTACTATACGCAGAACGGTCAGCTTACAGATATTTTTGCTCCGGGTGGAGACCTGCTCAATGCTAATGACCAAGGTCTGATGCTTGCTAATAATAACGATACGCTTACTGCGACACAAGGTACATCTTTCGCTTCACCAATTACAGCTGGCGGTTGGGCAGTCATGCGTCAAAAGAATCCAACTGCTACGGTCTCGACTGTACTTCGCATCATGCAAGAAACAGGTGTAAACATTGTCGAAGACAGGCCAAACTATACTGCCATCACTAAAAAGCGCTTTGTACTTGACGATGCATTGGCAGCTCTTAACGACAAGCCGTCAATTACAGACGCAGAGGTTCAGGGTGCTGACTTTACCCAGGGCGAGAGCGTTGAGATCGCGGTAACGGCACCAAACGCAACAAGTTGTACTACAGAAGACGACACGTTCCCGATCACTAATGACGAAGGTGTCGTAACAGTTACTGCAAGTTCTGGTTCTCAGTCGCATACCATCACATGTGCTGACGATAACGACTACACAGCACAGCGCATCGTAGGTTTTGTGGCTGGCGCTGCAGACGATGGTTTTCCTGACGGACCAAACGTTGGTAATGACGGCGATATCCTCAATGGAACTCCAGGAGTGCCAAACACAGGCTTTGCAGGTCTCCTACGTAACAACCCTGCTGCTACCCTAGCTGCCACTGTTCTGACATCAGCAACCATCGCTGTTATCGCCAAGCGTTACTCAGCAGCCCGTTAGTAGTTCGTTAGTCCGGATCGTTCGTTCAAAAAAACAAAACAAAAAATAAAAACAATATGAGTGCAGAGTCAATCCAGTTTAATCGGTCTTTCCTGTACGGAAGAATTCGCCCATACGAATCCAAGCCGGCAGAACCTCAGGCAGTGCGAGCAGCTGCTCCAAAAAATGGCGCAATTGCGGACGTGCAAAAAGCTGCAGCTACAGTAAAGAGCGCGCCGCAAGCGCACACTAAAGCTCCTATACTGACCACTTCTTCTATAGCCCCGCGCATGTCACCAGCCGCGCAGAGCAAAGTGCTACGTCCAGCAATGACATTGGAACAGGCAGTACTACAGAAGCAAGCTACCCGAATCGACTTTGCCGACAAAGCCGCCAACTGGCGCAGCGAATATAAAACGCAGCTTAAGGCCAAGCGTGCTAAGCTTTTGCCGAATTACGCGTTGTTTGCCATGGCAGCCGTCGTGTTCGCAGTCGGGTTGGCAGCATCCCTGCATTCATTTCGTGTTGATACTAAGGTTACGGCTGCAGCCACAGCCCGTGCCGCAGCTGGACCAACGGGTGTTGACGAAAGCAAGCCAAATAATCTAGACAAGTATGCGGTTTCAGCAGATCTGCCTCGGATCATACAAATACCGAAGCTTGGCACCAAAGCACGCGTTCTACAGGTGGGACTCGATACTAAGAATGCAGTTGTAGCACCGGCAAACATTCACGATGCTGGGTGGTACACCGGCAGCGCCAAACCCGGTGAGGCAGGTAAGGCAACCCTTCTGGACGGTCACGTATCTGGCCCAACTCAACCAGGTGTGTTTAAAAACATTGCTTCACTGCGAGCCGGCGATAGTATTCTGCTCGAAAAAGGTGACGGAACTACGTTGACATATGTAGTGGTCAAGACCGAAAAGGTCGCTGCCGAAAACGTCGATATGCAGCGTGCGCTTACTTCTGTCACAAAAGGCAAGCATGGCCTCAATCTGATCTCGTGCACCGGTAAGTTTGATAAGCAGACAAACACTTTTGCCGATCGAGTTATCGTCTACGCCGAACAAGTTAACTAATCTGTGTCGTATACTAAACGCATGATACTTTTGACCATGCGTACCGATAAGCCCGAAGCAGAGCTTGCCTTGTATGAGGATGCTACGCTGCTAGAGCAATTCCACTGGGAGGCTCATCGTCAGCTAGCTGAGACAATACATGCGCAAATTGAAGCATTGCTCACAAAACACAATAAAGTTTGGGCAGATGTACAGGGTATCGGCTGTTACCAAGGACCAGGCAGCTTTACCGGTCTGAGGATTGGTCTGAGCGTTGCTAACGCCTTGGCGGCCGCTAATCAGGCAGCCATTGTTGGTACGACAGGTGAAGATTGGCAAGAGCAAGTGGTGAATGCTTTACTGAAAGGTAAAAACCAACAGACCGTCATACCGCAGTATGGAGCGCCTGTACACATCACGCAGCAAAAGAAGTAGTTGACACTCTCAACTCTGGAGGGTAACCTATACAAAGGTTCGCAAAAACAAAAAACAAAAAAGATATGTCGCCCACGCCTCCCGGTAATACTGCTGTTGGACTGAATGGTTCGTTCAGAGGTTTTGGTCGTGGGTCGATTTTTATGAAGCCCGTTCGTCCTGTCGCCACTGTTTCAAGGCCTATACCAGTAGCGCTCCGTCAATCGATTGCCTTACCAGTTCAACCTCGTCAGGCACGCTCACAAGTCTTGTTGCGTGCAGTCACGACCCAGCCTGTCGCCATCAGTAAGCCGCGTCGTCACCACCCGGCTGGGCAAAAAGCATTGCTAGCTATGGCTATTATAGTGTTTGTTGCCGGTATAGCGGTGGCTGCCCTGGGACTTAAGACTAATAAGGAGATCAAAGCTCAATTAACCAGCGCGCCAGCTGCACAGACAGACTCCAGCGAAAAAAAGCCATCAGATCAGGCTTTTGCTTTACATATGGTTGATCCGTCAGAACCCCGATACATTCATATTTCGAAGATTGGAGTTAAGGCACGTGTGACGGCACAAGGGCTAGACAGAAATGGAGCACTTAATGCACCTGGCAACGTGCATGATGTTGGTTGGTATCGGATGAGCAGAAAACCCGGGGAGAGTGGTGCGATGCTACTAGACAGCCACGTGTCGGGCAAAACCACAAAAGGTGCGTTCTATCGCCTCAAAGATCTGCGCGCTGATGACCAGATTGAAGTTGAACGCGGCGACGGACAGACATTTACGTATAGGGTTGTTAGTAGTGTGGTGAGCGATGCTGATAAAACTGATATGCGAGCAGCCATGCAATCAATTGAACCGGGAAAGCCTGGTCTCAACCTGATTACGTGCACGGGTGCCTTTGATAAAGCGACCGAAACGTATGCCCAACGTTTGACCGTATTTGCTGTGCAGCTGTAGTTAATCCGGTTACGAATTTGTGCTATGATTTAGGTAGGATAGCTTGCGTTTGAGAGCAACTACCGATTTAACTAAATTGCATCTACGACAAGTTGGCAACTAAAGAAGTGAAAGTGATGCTGTGACGAGTCGTATCTTATAGAAAGGAAATCTATGGATCCAATAACCATTCTACTGGCATTGGCTGGCATTGGCGTTGGCTTTGGTGCCAGTACGACCATAACTAAACGTAAACTCGGTACTGCCCAGGATGCGGCTGATAAGGAACTCAAGAAAGCCAAAAAAGAAGCCGACAAGCAAATTGCTGATGCTCGTGAAGAAGCAGCCAAACTAGCTGACGAAGCTCGTAAAGACGAGCAGCTCCGCCGCAAAGAGGCAAAAGCGATTGAGCAAAAGCTTCTGGACAGGCAAGAGTCGCTCGACAAAAAATTGGACCAGCTCGACAAACGCAACGAAGCTTTGCGCAAAGGCGAGGACGAACTAGAAGATCTCAAGAACGAGATCCGCGAAATCCGCAAAAAGCAGCAAGAGAAGCTTGAGAAAGTTGCTAAGCTCACCAAAGAAGATGCAGCAGATAAGTTGATGAAGATGACCGAGCGAGACATCAAAAATGATCTCACGGGCTTGGTTTCTAAGTTACAGAACGAGGCGCGCGATAATGCTGAAGAAAAAGCTGCAGTCATCATCACTAGTGCCATGGAACGTATGGCTAGTGAAGTTACTGCTGAGCGAACGGTTACAGCAGTCAAACTACTTGACGAAGAAATGAAGGGTCGCATCATTGGCAAGGAAGGCCGTAACATCCAGGCTCTACAACGGGCTACTGGTGTAGACATCATGGTGGACGACACCCCAGGCATGATTATTCTTAGCTCGTTTGACCCAGTTCGCCGAGAAGTTGCGCGACAAGCCCTTGAGCTCCTTATGAAAGACGGCCGTATTCACCCAGGTCGGATTGAAGAGGTTGTGGACAAGGCACAAAAGAATGTCCAAAAAGATGTCATGCGCGCCGGCGAAGATGCCGCCCGCGAAGTTGGTGTTATTGGTATGCCAAAAGAAATCTTGCAGTTACTGGGTGAGCTAAAATTCCGTACCAGCTATGGTCAGAATGTCCTCAAGCACTCCACAGAAATGGCCCACATTGCTGGCATTATCGCTGAAGAAGTTGGTGCAGATGTGCGCATCACGAAATATGCTGCTTTGGTACATGACCTTGGCAAGGCTCTGACCCATAAAATGGAAGGCAAGCATCACCACATTAGTGGTGAGATGCTGCGCAAGTATGGTGCCCCAGAAGAAGTTGCTTTGGCGGCTGAACAACACCATGATGATGTCGAAGCTACCAGCACAGAAGCAATTATTGTGCGCGTTGTTGATGCCATTAGCGCAGCCCGACCAGGAGCCCGCAACATCAGTGCCGAAAACTTTGCAGAACGTATGAAAGAACTCGAGAACATTGCCAACGGTTTCGAGGGTATCGATAAGAGCTATGCCATTAGCGCAGGACGTGAAGTGCGTGTGTTTGTGAAGCCGCAGAATATCGATGACCTTAGTGCTATTCGCTTGGCTCGTGATATCGCCAACAAAATTGAAAGCACCATGCAGTATCCTGGAACCATCAAGGTGAACGTTATTCGCGAAACACGGGCCGTCGAATTCGCTAAGTAATACATTCAATGAAGCAGTACAAGGCCTATTTGTTTGACTGGGACGGAACACTAGCTCAGACACTTGAGGTGTGGTTGCGGGTCGAACGCGATCTGTACCGCAAGTACGGCCTAGAGATTACCGACAAACAAATAGCCGAAAGTTTTGGCGACTGGTCTGCTGCCGAAAAGTTTGGCCTGACCGGCGACGACCTGCGGAACTTCAATAAAGAACTCCCTGCTACCGCGCACGAGGCCGTTAAAGTGGTTCCTCTGTACGATCACGCGAGCCAAACACTCAAAAATCTCAAACAATCTGGCAAGAAGCTGGCGCTCGTTACTAGCTCGGTTCGTGAAACAATTGACGCGGTCCTGTCTCATCATGAGCTCGTCGAACTATTCGATATCGTTGTAACCGCAAACGAAGTCACCAGTCACAAACCTGACCCAGAATGCATACTCCATGCCCTAAAAGAATTAAGGGTAGAGGTACAAGAGGCTGTTATGGTTGGCAATTCAGACAAAGATATGCAGGCTGCCCAGAATGCCAAAGTTGATAGTGTCCTGTTTTATCCCAAGAGTCACGAAACTTTTCACGACAAAGCAAAGCTTATGCGCTTCAATCCGACACGGGTCATTGATCAACTAGATCAATTGATTTAGAGATATTCGTCAGTAGAAACAATACTTGTGACGGTGTATGATGTGTCTATGACACAGGGTAGTGCAGTTGTTTCAAAAAAAGATGTTGAAGGAATTGTCTCTGACGCAACCGACAATATTAAGACAGACGTCGAGCTAATCGTTAAAAACGCGGTAGACGATTTATCACAGATTATTGCTGCATTTGGTCAAAACGTTCACGATGAACTTGTAGAGATACGCACAGATATTGCCGATATTAGAACGAGTCTTGATAGGCTAACGAATACTATAGATAGTTTTGCGAAAAGATTGGACGATCAGGATATCGAAAATACTGCAAGGGATGCGCAGCATCGCCGACTGCTGGCATGGGCAGAGAAAGTATCAGCTAAAACTGGGATACCATTGGAGTACTGATGCCTAAACCAGAAGCCCCCAAACAAAGTTTTAGCCAACAACTTCTATTCTCTGCTTTAGTTCTGATAGTGGTTGCCATTGTGGTTGCAATCTTTGCTAAGTTGGTTGTCGGCTTTATTATCTTCTTGCTTGGCGTTATTGCTGGCATAGGCAGTAAGTATACTCAAAATAACTCGCTCTGATTTTTAGCGATGCTGACAAATCTCGTATACTGTATGTATGAGTACCGAGATTGAGGCAAAGTTTTTACGTATTGATCATCATGCGCTCCGAGAACAATTGAAAGCGATTGGGGCTGTGTGCGAGCAGCCAATGCGCACTATGCACCGAGTTATTCTGGACTTTCCGGACGGTGGTTTAAAGAAGCAGCATGCGTGGGCACGGGTACGAGACGAAGGTGATAAGGTGACTGTTACCTACAAACGCGATGTCGACAAATCTTTTGGTAGTGTGCACGAAATTGAAGCCAAAAGCAAACAGGCGGTTCAGGCTATGGCACAAGAACTTTTGCTTGATTGGAATGATGTGATGTTTGGTTCGGTCACCAATGTGTATAGAGCGCACTATCCGCAGCTGGACCCTACAAGAGACATTGGAATTATTCCAGAAATTTCATTTAACACTAAACCGCCAGAGTGGTTTGGAAAGGCAAAAGATGAAGATTACTAAATTCGTGCATTCATGTGTACTTATTGAACACGAAGACAAGGCGGTTTTAATCGACCCAGGAATTTTTAGTTGGCAGAGTGGCTTGGTTGCTGTAGAAAGTCTACCAAAGCTCGATACAGTGGTCGTGACGCATATGCATCCTGACCACATGGGCGAACCATTTATTAAAGCGCTTGTCGGTGTCCAGCCAGATGTGGAGTGGCTTGCACCTGCTGATGCGCACGAGGCACTGCGAGGTTATGGAGCCATCAACGTCTCGGACCAAAGTACCGCTGACATTGACGTGACCACAGTTGATCATGCTAAGGTTGTGCCATTCGGTACCGCCTGCAAAGACCTGATTGTTAGCTGCTTGGATTGGTGACCGACCCTGGTGATACGCACGACTTTAGCAGTACAAATGATATTTTATTGCTACCTGTCCAGGCACCATGGGGAACAACCATCCGAGCGATTGAACTTGGCATGGAGCTCAAGCCAAAGTACATCGTGCCTATTCATGACTGGATGTGGAACGAAGACTGGCGCAATAATGTGTATCAACGTATGGAAGCGATATTTGCTGACACATCGACGACGTTTCTGCAGCCAGTTGATGGACAACCACTAGAAATTAACCTCTAGTAAATCACTCCTACATCTGTTAAAATTACGCGGTGCATTACCCTCGTCGGGGTGTGGCGCAGTTGGCTAGCGCGCGCGGTTTGGGACCGCGAGGTCGAAGGTTCGAGTCCTTTCACCCCGACCAACTAAAATGAGTCTCCATTGGAGGCTCATTTTAGTTGGTGTTTCATTATTGTTATTCTTGGTGTATAAATAATGACCATACGCCTTCGGTGGTACGGGTTTATAACTGCAAAACGTATGAGAAAACCCGAAGCAAACTACGCTAGACTCAGGTCACTATTAGTTAATCCAGAACTGTTTGATCCGGCTAAGTTCGATGGGCAGGGCAGAGACTATCTGCACAGCAACTCGAAGCTGTTATTTGATTTGCTGTGGGGAGGGGTGGTTTCGCCTTTAGCGGGTACAGCTGCTATCGCTGGTGCGGCGGCGGTGCGGCTAGTCGATCATGAACAGCCAATTTTTCGTCAAGAGAGATTGGGTCTGCATGCTAACCCATTTACAATCCTAAAGCTTCGAACGATGCCCGGTGTGCATGAACAAACTGATAGCAATGGAAGATACAACGATGATCGCCGCAGCGAGATGGGAAAAGTACTGAGCTTGCTGCGTATTGATGAAGCTCCGCAGCTTATTAACGTTGCCAAGCGCGAGATGGCGGTAATTGGTCCGCGACCACTCATGGATCTGCAATTCGTAAATGCTCGTCGTCTTGTGGGTGTGCGTAAGGCAGATGAGTGGGCTCAGGTGCACGCGCTCGCACTACCCGGCATATTTGACGAGTACAGTAATTTACACCATAGGCGCCAGGTCGAAGGTGATGATGCGCAGCAGTTGGCTACCCGAATTGATGTTGAGATGAAATATATTCTCGAGACCGCTTCATTCGGTGAAGACATGCGGATAATGCTAGAAACAATTGCACTCTTTGGCGATACAGCGATCAATTATGCACGCCAAAGCGTCGGTATGAGTACATCGAGAGAGCTTTCATGACACTTACTGCCGAATCCGAAGTCCATACCTACAGTCGTAGTCCTAGCATTTTGGCCAGTGCTGCTGAAGCCTTTGGGCTGACAGTCGAGCGTGAACAAGTTGCTGATTGGGAGTATCTAATCGCATCAGCTTATGAGCTAGACAATATACTCGATGGCACCGGTTCGCAAGCGGAAAGAGAAGCAGCCTATGATCTTGCTGCTCGCGAAAGATTAATTCTTGCACCCCAGGGAGAATCTAACGATGTTTATTCGCAAGAGATGACGCAAGAGTACAAGAGTTGCTGGGCGTCACAGCTGCTGTAAAAGATATTGCCCTCCAAAAACGACAAGCAACGAGCGCGAGCCAGTTAGCCAATCTCGCAATTTGGGAGGGTGCAGAGACAGCAAAATTCCTGCGCATCGACAGCACAAAGACCCTAGAAGTTGAATCATTTAATACATGGCTAGACCATTTGCTGAAGGTCGGTATTATTGTTGATACAGCAGCCGACCTGTCCGAAGATTATGCGAACAATCTCACTCAGGTTGAGCCTACAAACACCAATAGATTACGGATACTGCAGCGCGGCTGCGGAAGCCTAGCGGCCTTAGCGGCAACTACACCGCCACGACTCTATAGGTCACTTGCTTCGGCAGGACTCGTAACTGTTCGCGATACGAAAAAAGACAAGCAACCCATAGCCCCGTAAACTGCGTAAGAAAGCATAAAACGAGGGAGTCATATAATTGACAGAGTAGTACGAATCTGTTAAAATATACTCTTTATGAACGTTGCGCATGAGCTTGATATTGTTCGTGAAAACGAACGTCTATCTTTCCCTCCAAATGTGGAGCTGAACTTTGTATACTGGTCTCATACAGAGGATAATCTCTCACATCTTATTCCTCATCTTGAAACCGCCGATGCAGTAGCACAAGAAACTGCATCCATTCCTGAACGAGAAGGAATGAATGTGCGCACAATGGCTAAAGCCTACGAGCGTGCCGTTAATCATGAGATACAAGGTATTGCAACCGAACAGCAGCAAAAACTTCTAGGGACATTTGACGATTTCTCGATTGAGCGGGTGAAAATGCTGACTGCACTGCCGAACAAACCGCGTTTCTTTCTTGTAGATGACTTTATGGGTCGAACAGACGAAGATGAGCAGCAAACCATGCAGGCATTTAGTCATCACCAACTCGATGGCGAGCAGTATTTGACCGACAATCTAGATTTTTATACAGGTTACTTCTCGCATCGCGAAGGAGTCACACTGGCCCAGCTAGCTATGATAGCTCGAAAATTAGGCAGGAGTGGCGAGCAAAAACAGCTAGCCGTAATCTACGGCTCACACCATACTGCTCTCAGTGTCGCAGCCCGGGCATTAGGTGCAAATGTAACTCGGACTTTTGCAACACCTCGTCTACAAAGCACCATACCACAGGTAGTGTCAAAAATGATTCGCTACAACAGATTGCCTCATTATGAAGATATGACCATTGAGCAGCGCGATACAATTATGGCAGCCATTGCTATTGATGCAGCTACGGCACATGGTCGCGCAACAGGCAGCCCTCGCCTGAAGTCAGCGGCTGGTGTGTTGCGAGCTGTTGCTGACCTAGACCCTGAAGTGCGCGATGACCTGTGGGTAAAGGCGCGCAATATTAACGAGTATAGTCGCCAAAGACACTATAAAGACAAAAAATTGGCTGGGGGAAGTAAGCTTCGTATACTTAGGCACATGCCGACTATGGTGCGTTTTGCGGCTAAGGCTATGAGCTTTGAAGATGAGTTTGTGTCAGCACACAGACAACAGCTTGCTCAGGCTAAACAAGTTGAACCTGCTGTATAGCTTTGTGCGACACTAGATGCTATGAGTCGTGGTATACTTTAACAGATGAGAACAGTTATTTATGTCGTACGCCATGGTGAGTCAGAAGCAAATCGTGATGAGATTATTTCCGGACATTTTGACACGCCGCTAACAGACGAAGGGCGTAAGCAAGCTGCACAAACAGCTATTAAACTGAAAGACATTCACTTTGACGGTGCGTATAGCTCTGACTTGCAACGAGCAATCGAGACAGCTGAAATTATTTACGGCAAATCACTTGATACCGCCAACCACATTGAGCAGCTGCGCGAGCGTACCTTTGGTTCACTTGAGGGTAAACCGAGTGAACGACTAAGAAAGTTGTTTGAAGATCAGAAAGATCACCGCAATAGCCTTTCCGAACAAGATCGCTGGGAACATCAAGTTGCTGAAGACATCGAAAGCGACCATATGTTATCGAATCGTTTTACGGAAGCTTTAGAACAAATCGCTCAAGATAACCCAGGCAAGACGATTCTTGTTGCCGCACATGGCGGTGGCATTCGCACTATGCTTATAAAGCTCAAGCACGGCACACCGGCTGAGCTACCTTCAGGATCTTTCCGCAACGCGGGACATGTAAAACTTGTCTATGACGGCAAAGAGCTTCTTGTTGACGAAGTTGATGGTGTTGAATTACAGAAAAGATCTGCAGAGTAGACTACAGATAGTATAAGAGCGTGCGACCAGCCACCTGGTTTGGAGGAGGAATATGAAACACCTGTGCGTCTGTAACCATCAGGTTTCCCTCAGGAACAGACAAGACATCGTAATTGCCCTCTGGTTCAATTTCACCGCGTCGCCAACGAATTAGTCGACCGTCGTAGTCAGAAATTGATTCTGTCACTGCTGCATACTGTTCTGCTTTGTTCTGTGCTGCCAATCCAAGCGCAGCATCTGCTGAAGTGGTCTGTGCGGAAACATATACGAAAGGCATCTTGTGTATTGGCCCGCTTTCAGCGATATGCCCTCTTGCGACCCAGGTGCTGTCGCCGTCTATGGCTAGAAAGTGAAGACGTGCATCTAGCGAGAGCATGTGGAGAGGTAGTCTCCAGCTGCTATCAAGTTGTTTACGAGGCGTGTCCACTCTAGTATCTGTGTGTCAAGCTCCGCTTTTCTGCAACACCCTGTCTCTTCTCTTGCGTAGCGGCGTAGCCGCCAGGAGGCTGGCAGCGTAAGCTGCCGGACTCATGTTGTGCAAGGCACTGTGTCGGCGTTTGTGGTTGTAGTAATGCACGGTTAGGGCAATGGCTTCGAGGAGCTGCTCGGTGGACTTGAGCTGGTTGAGTGGTGGCAATTCGTCCTTGAGTGTACCAAAGAAACGTTCCATGAATCCGTTCTGCCAGGGACTAGATTTGGCGGATGCACTGAGCGTTATTTCTAGTCGCGCGCACAATTCTTGGTGCTTGTAGCGCAAGTATTCTGAGCCTTGGTCACTGTGCAAGATGGCAGGCACTGGGTGCCTGCTCAGAGCATCCAACAGTACAGTGTAAGTCAGGTTGCTGGTGTGTCGCAGTCCGAGCTTCCAACCCAGCACGCGCCGGGTTTTGAGATCCAGTACAACCGCAAGGTAGTGGTACTGTCGGTCGACCCACAGGTAGGTAAAGTCCTGGACTCAGGTGCCAGCATTAGTCATGCCACGGCAGTCCATGCCAGCCTGTGGTCTGGACTCATCTCTGAAGATCACGTACCGCTTGAGGGCATTAGCTGGCCCAAGCTTGCTACTGGCCAAAAAATTATCCGCAGCCTGCGTTTCTGGCTGCCACTTGGAGCCGTCATTGGCCTGGTTATTGTCACCAACCTAATAGCCCGAGATTACCGTAAGCTCGACGTCAGCAACCTAGCTCTGGCTAGCCAAGCCGTCATCTTGTTACTGGTAGCCATGATCTTCTATTGGTCGATGAGCCTGCTTGGCCGCGCCCGGGGCAAGCGCAACCAAGCCGAGGCCATGCTGGCCCGCCAGACAGCTGCCCTAGACACGGCCCGTTACAAGCTGATCACTACTACGGCTGATGTATTAGATGGTGACGTCCAAAAACTCGAGGCAACACTAGACAAACTGCCAAGTAGCAGCCAGGCCTACCAGTCGGCTGGCGCTATTATGCGTGAGGGTGCGCGCCGCTTGCGCCAGATAGTAGATAGCTTCCAGCTGCTCATTGCTACCCAAAACAACAAACTAGCCGAGCTATCCCCAGCCGGCAGCCAAACCAAGCTAGGCGACGTGCTGGCCGATTGTGTCCAAGAGCTCCAGGTCGAGATAGAGGCCAAGCAACTACGCCTCCAGCTGCCCGAAAATCTAGCGGTCAGCCTGCCCGGCAGCAGCAAGTTGCTCACCCAAGTATTGTCTAGCGTACTGTCTAATGCGGTCGCCTTTAGCCCCAAGAATGCAACCGTTGAGGTTACTCTGAATTCGTCACATCGGTCGCTACGCATTACCGACCACGGGCCGGGTATAACCGACGACCAACTAGCTCATGTCTTTGAACCCTTTACCAAAGCCGACGGCCAAGACGCCCTGCAGCTAGACCACGAAGGTCTGGGCATAAACCTCTACATAGACCGCGAGATCATGACCTACCTAGGTGGCAGCATCGACCTCACTACGGCTGCCGGCAAGGGGACAACCGTGACGCTCAATTGGTCGGAGTAACGCTAGATACGCAAGTAGCCGCTGTGCAATATTCACCACATCACTGTTGAATCCAGTTAACTAAGCTTGGATTTTACGGCAGCTAAAGCGTAAAGCTTGTAATTCATCATAGGTATCTACTTCTGTAACAGAATTTTTTGTCAGCTGCCTGAGTATAAACGAATAGTGTTGTTTATGTGTGTTGAAATGGATATTTTCTATACAAGGTTCCTTGTGCGGACTTGATAAAATACTTTGTAAGTCTGATTTAAGATTATTTACCTCACGAGGTCTCCAGTAGGAAATACCAATATAGTGATAGAAATTATCCATCATAGGGCAATCACCAAACGCTAGACTGGTTATTATAGAGTGATTATTTGTCTGGAAGTACCAATCTGAATGTACATTATCTTGTATGCCACAATATGAACTGCGGTATTCGTAGGGCCGGATAACAGCTGGGTCATGAATGTATATATCGCCCTCCAGTAGGTAGGCATTATCTAGTAAGTC
>RXKC01000012.1 GCA_003962975.1 Candidatus Saccharimonadota bacterium | reverse complement strand
AGTTAGTTAGTTAGTTATTGGAGGGCTATGAGGGTTGTTCTTGCAAATAACCAACAATGCGACCGTCGCCACAGTGCCAGTCTGCTGCTACTTCGTGGGGCAGAACCACGAGTGTTTCTTTCAGTGGTAGGGCACCAATAGGTTGTTCTACCGGGCCAACTTTCACTGGCTCTGGAGTGTCACGCATTTCTGTTGCCTCAACAGCAGTCGACCAATCATAGATGGGCTGTTTGTTAGGAACAAGGCGAACTGATTCTTCTGGGTGCTGCAGACCCGTTACTTGGGGCATGCCGTTTATAACTTGAGCTGTATGAGCTGGTAGATATTCCATTATGCATTTCTCCTGAAGGAGGTGTTAAAAATACCACACTTCATCGACTGAATATCATACCACAAAGTGAGTTGCTGTCCAGTAAGATTGTTCAGTGCAATACTTGAGTAATCAGCCTTTTTACGCTATAATACAGGGTAAGTTTTATTAATCTAACTAACAGGAGCTCTATTTCTCTATGGGTAAACCCAAGAAACGAACCAGTCCCCGCCGAACTGGCACGCGCCGCAGCCACCTTGTTCTTAAGTTGGCACGAGCTGTTAATGCTAAGTCTCCGGTCAAAGCTTTTACGACACGTCGTGAAAGTGCAAAAAGCACAACCAAATAGACATCTCGGTACGTTATACTAGAGGTGTGTCTGCCAGTAGTTTGCTACTGATTTAACAATAGAGTCACCAGAAAGAATCCTTATGGCTTCCAACCGTCATCTCGGCCGAATCCTTGCGCTTCAGACGCTGTACGAGTACGACTTTCGTCGTAGTTGTGGTGACGATTCGGTACAAATTTCCGAGGTACTAGAGCGTAATGTAGAACGCTACAGCAAGACTGTTGAAGATCAAGCGTTCATTGCTGCTCTTGTTGTTGGTGTCGAGAAACTTGGCGAGGCTCTGGATGGCGTTCTGCAACCTGTTGCACCAGAGTGGCCAATTGACCAAATTGCTCGCATGGATCGTCTGGTACTCAGAATGAGTCTGTATGAGCTGCTTCGTGATAGCGACGTGCCACCCAAGGTGGTCATTAACGAAGCTGTCGAACTGGCTAAAGCGTTTGGCGGTGAAAACAGTTCACGATTTGTGAATGGTGTACTGGGAACGGTGCTCCGAAACCTGGAGGACAAAAGTCTGCAGCTTCCTGAAAGTCTCCAGCTGAAGAAGAAAGAAGAACAAGCATGAAACGACCTCAGCCTTTTAAAGGCTTTAAGAAATATGTCAAAAGACGACCTGCCATCAGTGAAGTAGTGCGTGAGCCTACCGCTGGTGGAGTGGTATTTCGTCGTGGCAAGCAAGATGAAATAGAGATCTTGCTGATTCAAGACGCCAAAGACAGGTGGACTATACCAAAAGGACATATTGAAGAAGGTGAGGAATCTAAGCAAACTGCTGCACGTGAAGTTGGCGAAGAGACCGGGCTTAAGAAAGTTAAGGTCCTCAATTGGTTGGGCAAGATTAACTTCCGCTACCGCCGCACTAACAGTTTGGTACTTATGACTACCGAGATTTTTTTGGTACAAGCTTTGGGTGATACCGACGACATCACTCCAGAAGATTGGATGAACGGTATTCAATGGTTTCCTGCAACCGAAGCTCTAGATAAGATCGAGTACGAAGATATCGGCAAGCTTATCCTGTTGGCACTGAAACGAATTCGAGACGGCAAACTGGGGCTTAAGGCGTAATACGATGGATCTAACTGCTTACAAAACTTTCGCAAAAGAGATTTTGGATCTAGAGTTTGCCAACATTGAGCTACTCGTAACCGCATTTACACACCGTTCCTATGTAAACGAACACAAGAAAACAGCTAAAGAACATAACGAACGACTTGAGTTCTTGGGCGATGCCGTCCTAGAGTTGGTAGTTACAAGCTATCTTTACAAGAACTTTTCCGAACCTGAGGGTGTTCTAACAAACTGGAGAAGTTCTTTAGTCCGTACCGAAAGCATCAGCGCGGCTGCGGCCCGCAATAACTTTGAGCCACTCTTGCGGTTAAGCCGCGGTGAAAAACGTGGCACCGACCGTGCACGAGCACAAATTCTCGCCAACTGCTATGAAGCAGTCGTGGGTGCGGTTTATCTCGACCAGGGCTATGACGCCGCTGCAGATTTCATTCATAGTAGCCTAATTTCTACGTTCCAAGAGATCCTCGACAGTGGTTCCTGGATGGATGCCAAGTCGCACTTCCAAGAAGTTGCTCAGAGCCACGAGAGTGCAACTCCAGTCTATAAGGTGCTGGCAGAAGAAGGCCCTGATCACGACAAGATATTTACTGTCGGAGTATTTGTAAATGGTCAGCTTAAAGGGCAGGGTACTGGTCCGAGTAAGCAGATCGGCCAGCAAAAAGCTGCTGAAACAGCATTAGAAGCCTACCAAGATACAGACGTAAGGGCTGCCTAGTTGACAACTGGGGTCGTAATCTGTAGAATATAGGGAAGTCTTTTTACAAACTTAAACTAGAGACAAGAAAGAGAAGATAACCAGCATATGCTCGCTATTCGAATGCAACGAACCGGACGTAAAGGACACGCTATGTTTCGCATGGTCGTGCAAGATAGTCGCCAGACTCCTACCAGTGGTAAGGTCGTGGCACAACTGGGTCACTACGATCCACACACTAAAGCTGTCGCAATTGATAAAGAAAAGGCTGCAACATTCTTGAGTAATGGCGCTCAGCCATCTCCACGCGTCGCTCGTCTCCTCAAAAAAGAGGGCGTAAAGTTGCCTGAATGGGTAGTGCTTCCTGGTGAAGATCGTGCTCGTACTACTCGAAACCCAGAAAAGCTTCGTAAGAATCAACCTAAAGAAGAAGTTTCTGAAGCACCAGCTGAAGAAAAGGCTGAAGACATCGCACCTGTAGAAGACGCACCAGACGCACCAGAAGCGCCATCTGCAGAAGCAACTGACGCACCAGCTGAAGATGCTGCTGAAACTGTAGCTGAAGAAGCTCCAGCCGAAGACGCCGACAAGCCAGCTGCGTAATTCGCGTTCTCTGCCTAACTTACGTTTGTTATACTAATACTGTCAGCCTAAACAGGAGTGTCCGATATGAGCAGTAATATTGACCAGGATTTTGTTGAATTTGTTGTAAAGTCTCTCGTAGGAAATCCAGATGCAGTCACTATCGACCGTCGTGTCGATGAGAAGGGTGTACTCCTTGAGTTGACCGTCGATCCTGAAGATCTCGGCCGTATCATTGGTAAGCGTGGTGCAACGGCACAGAGTTTACGTACATTACTCCGAGCTCTTGGCACTAAAAACGAAGCTCGTTATAACCTAAAAATTGTCGATAACGGTCCTGAAGATTATCAAAAACCTGCTCGTGATGATGCTACAGCCGCAGCGCCAGCTACGTCTAGTGCACAAGATGATACCGATGATGACGATGTGCAAGCAGAAAATGCTGAACAAGAAGCAGAAGTGGCCGAAGCTGACGAAACGCCAGAACAAGATGATGACGATCAAGATACTTCAAGTGACATGGCCAAAAAGCATCGCCGCGACCTTGAAGATCTTGACGACCTAGATATCTAAGTAGCACAACATCTTGCCGCATGTTCTTGGCTAGGTTATACTGAATTTGGTTACAAAACCATGAGAAGCTCTTGCGAGCCATTGCCACAAAGGCATGGGAGCTTTATCACTGAGGTTGAATGGAGAGAAGCCCCTGGAGAGGGGCTTTTAAATTGCTCGCTATATTATCATAAATGTGGTAAAATATATAACAATGAAAATTCAAGTTATTACACTGTTTCCGGACATGTTCCCCGGCGTTATGAATGCCAGTATGCTATGGAAGGCGCAGGACAAACAGCTTCTTGATGTTAGCTATATTGACTTGCGTCAGTTTGGGCTGGGGCCTCGTCAGACTGTTGACGACACTCCATACGGAGGCGGTGACGGCATGCTGCTTAAGCCAGAGCCGTTGTTTGCAGCAGTTGAACATGCCAAGAAGAATGATCCTGACGCCCAGGTACTGCTAATGACTGCACGCGGTAGACGGTGGGTACAAGCATCAGCGCAAGAATACGCTGATGCTCAGCAGGGCCTGATTATTATCTGTGGCCGCTACGAAGGCTATGACGAGAGAATTACTAGTATTGTAGACGCACAAATCTCTGTAGGTGACTATGTGTTGACCGGTGGAGAGCTGCCGGCTATGACAATTATCGATAGTGTTGTGCGCTTAATTCCGGGTGTACTGGGCGGGGAATCTAGTGCTGCAATAGAAAGTTTTAGTGATGGCAAAACTCTAGAATTTCCTCAGTATACTCGGCCAGAAGATTTCAGAGGTATGAAAGTGCCAGATGTATTACTGAGTGGCAACCATGCCGAGATCCAGAAATGGCGCACCGAGAATAGTCGCCAGGAGCCGTTATAATGCCGCAAAATATTGAGCAACAACTGAAGGAGTTGGCAGATGTGCAGGGCGAAATGCTTACGCTGGCAATGGAGCGTCGAGTTGACCCTGAGGCCGGAATTACTGATCAATCTTTACTGCACTATGCACACACCACTATCGATGCAGTACTTGGTCACCTGAACGAACATACTAACTACGGCTTGGTTGTTAATGCTGGGTTTGAGCCTGTGCAAGGAGACCTGTCTTTTGCACCTAGAAATGCTAATCAAAGTACAGTCTTGTTACCTGGTCAGAGTCTAAGAATAAGTGCGGCGGCTTCGTGGATTCCAAAGGACGGTAGTGAGCGTCGGTACGTGATTGGCGATTCGAGCAAGCACTACTACATGCCAGTTGGTAATATTGGCGAAATAGTCTTGGCTGGAGGTGGTTTGCAAGTATATTCTCTCTATGATGCCCACGACATTCACCCAATAGTGACCGAAAGGTTGGAGTATTAATATTTGGATCGTCAGATCGATTGTGATCGTATAGCGTTCTAGAGGCTAACGGATTCGATCGTACCGCAAGCTAGGCGAGGTCCACCACTGTGACCAGAACCACTTTCTCCTGGCGTAAATGGGTCATGGTTGCCATGTACCATTAAAGACGTTCCTTCTGGAGCTGACTCTTTGCCAAGCAGCGACACTGGTCCGTCGGACAGTGTGACGCGTGTGGTAATTGCTTCGAGAACCCCATTGCCGTTTTCATCAATGGTGATGCTAGGTAAGTCACCGGCATGGTAGCCATGATTAGCGTCTGGATCGGTGTTACCGTTTGGACCCGGGTCAAAATGTCCGCCTGCGCACTTAAAGCCTTCACAGTCGCATGCTGCTTTTTCATGGATATGCACTGCGTGTTTTCCAGAGGCGAGCTTACCTTCTAGTTCAAGTTTTATATGGACGTACTTCCAGCCGTCTACATCGAATTCGGTGAATGTGGCTGTGCCCGATGTGATGTCTGGCCCCTTCATGGTTGCAATCGCTCTGGCAGTAATTTTCTTAGTTTCAGATTCTAGAGTAACTTTCATGAACCACTCCTGTTATTAAAAACGTTAATAAGAACGGCTGTTAGTAAAACCGTGATTAGACCTAAACTAATGAATAGAAAAGCACTGCTGCTTTCAGATGAGTGCTGTGCACTGTGGTGCGCGAACAGTTCCATATAAACCTCCGGTCTTTACACTACTAGTATAACGCCGAATGGCAATTAGTACTTCTGGCGTTTGCGCTTATTTGGGTCAAGCTCGCGTTTTCGTAGACGTAAACTCTTTGGAGTTACTTCAAGTAACTCATCGTTTTCAAGAAAATCAAGACACTGTTCAAGGCTAAAAATCACTGGCGGAGTCAACTGTACGACACCATCACTGCTACTGCTGCGCATATTGGTTAGGTGTTTCTCTTTAGCGACATTAATTTCCATGTCATCACCGCGTGTATTAAGACCAATGATCTGCCCAGCATACACTTGTACTGCAGGGCCAACAAAACAGGTGCCTCTTTCTTCTACTGTTTGCAGTGCATAAGGAGTTGTTGTGCCAGTTTGGAAGGCAATGAGCACACCATTGCGTTGCTGTTCGAGTGTGGTGCCAAGTTCCTGATACCCAATGATGAGGCTATTCATTACAGCAGTGCCCTTTGTTGCTGTCATAAGGGTGTTACGGAGCCCGAGAAGTGTACGGGTGGGCATTTCATAAATAAGCTTAGTCACTCCCTTATTAGTGGTGAATTGTTCTTTTAGCTCTGCTCGGCGTTTGCCCAGCTCTGCTTGAACGGCGCCCACTTGTTCAGCTCCCACTTCGATGATGACCTCTTCGAGTGGTTCCATAGTTTTGCCGTCTTTTTCTTGCGTAACAACTTGTGGCCGGCCAACTTCAAACTCAAAGCCTTCACGGCGCATAGTTTCAATCAGTACGCCAAGGTGCAATTCGCCACGTCCAGAAACCAGGAAGCCAATACCATCTTGCTCGACTTGTAGCCCGATGTTTGTCTCGAGCTCTTTGTTTAGACGGTCAGAGATCTGACGGCTGGTGCTAAAGTCAGCTTCTTTGCCTTTAAACGGAGAAGTATTCGGACCAAGATAGATCTTTAGGGTAGGTGCTTCAACCTCAAGTACTGGCAAAGCCTCTGGCTTCTCAGGATCAGCGATTGTTTCACCAATTTGCACATCACCAAGTCCTGTGATGCTGACGATATCACCAGCAATCGCATCTTGTGTTTCAATCTTTGCCAAACCTTGGTGGTTATAAATACGATCAACTTTAGCTTTACTAAAGCTGCCATCTTTCTTGCATACGACAACTTGGTCGCCAGCTTTAACTGCACCTCGTGAAATGCGACCAACTGCGTATTTTCCTTGGAAACTATCCCAGCTAAGGGCAGTTACGAGCATCTGAAAAGGCAAGTCTGGTTCAACGGTTGGAGCTGGCACGTCGTTGATAATGCCATCAAAAATATCGTTCAAGTCACCTGCATTTTCAGGACTGTCTGGTAGGCTCTTCCAAGCCTTGCCTTCGCGGCCAATAGCGTAATAGATAGGGTAATGTAACTGATCTTCATGCACTGCAAGTTCCAAGAATAGATCAGCTAACTCATCTTCAACTTCTTGAATGCGACTACCAGGCTTGTCGATTTTGTTGATAACAACAATTGGCTTAAGATTAAGCGCCAACGCTTTTGTAAGTACAAATTTGGTTTGAGGCATTGGACCTTCTTGTGCATCAACAATCAGTAGGCAGCCGTCGGCCATGTTAAGTGTGCGTTCTACTTCGCCACCAAAGTCAGCGTGACCCGGAGTATCGATAATGTTTATACGGTAGCCATTATGCTCTACAGCGGTAATCTTTGCGGTAATCGTGATGCCGCGCTCGCGCTCTTGGTCGCCACTGTCCATGATAAGATCTTGTGCCATTTCAGCCTGGTTATCACGAAATGTATTAGATTGCTTGAGCAAACCATCAACAAGGGTAGTCTTACCGTGGTCAACGTGAGCAATAATTGCCACATTACGAATTTTCCTCGGGTCTTTAGTTACTTGCATATATTCTTTCTTAAAAAATCACCGCCTTTAAGCGGTGTTCGTTATGGTTATTATACCACAGGGTGTGTTAGAATTGAAGTATGAGTAACCACAAAACAACATGTACCTGTACCATGACATCTACTGACTGTACCTGCAGCCCGATGTGTACTTGTTGATACTAGATAATAATGAACTTGCATATCCCGGGCAACCGGGATTTTTTTAATTCCAAAATACTAAGAAACCCTAACTCATTACAAGGAATACTATGACCGAACGACTAATAGAACACGCTGACTTATCAGCAGATTACTTACAATATGTTATTGAGAATGCTGCCGCTGGCTTGATTGAACCAGAGGATATCAGCAGCACTGTAGAAGGGCTTGTAGCTTTGGCCGACACCCAAGGAAGCTTCGAACTAACGTGGCATAGTGGTGGCCAAGGTTTTTTGCAAGAAATTGTTCCCGAGGATAGTCGCTTTGCTTTCGGTAGCAGTAGCCAACCAAGTCTCATGTTAGCTGTGAGGGGTACAGCTGAATATATTCGGGTAGCCCCAGACCAGCCACTACTAGATCCTAGAATGCGTTATTTTCCTCAGATCTGACGAGGCGACCAAGGGAAAAACTTATTTGTCCGCTTCGCGTATTGTTGGAACTGTTTGTTACCCTCATAACGCTTCTCGAGCAAAGGTATGCCAGACACAAATAAAATCAGAGTAGTAATGGTCGCTGGCCCAATGAAGCCAAGCAGTTTGTAGCTTGTTGAAACATTAGTTGCTGCAAGTACAAGCCATAGGCCCCACCATTGAGTGACTTCACCAAAATAGTTTGGGTGTCTGGTGTATTTCCATAGCCCTTTGTCCATGATTTTGCCTTTGTTGGCTGGGTTTTGCAGGAACTTTCGTAATTGCCAGTCACCAACGGTTTCAAAGTAGAATCCAAACAACCAGGTAATAATGCCAGCTACAAACCAGGCTGAAACTGTAATGTTTTCAGCAAAAGCACTAGTCAGTGCAACAGGAGTAGCGACCAATAAGAGTAAGGCACCTTGGAGCATAAAGACTTGCAAGAAACTACGAACAATAAACCAGTTGCCCCAGTCTTTTCGCCACTGAGCGTAGCGCGGGTCTTCTGTTTTTCTGCGATTTCGCGAAAGTATATGAACTGCAAGTCTAATGCCCCAGACGCTCGTGCAGGCAACAGCGACGTACGCAACAAGACTAGGCTTTTCATTAAGCGTCAGTGCTGTCCATGCAGCCACTACAAAGCCAAGTCCCCAGGCTACATCAGCAATATCATTTCGTTTTAGAGCAAGCGAGATGACAAACCATGTGGTCATGTATAACCCAACGACCGATCCAAGTAGCACAAGTAGAGATTGCAGTTCCATATGACCAGTATAGCCGATTTGGTCACTCTAACGAATGGTATATACTAGATCTAGAACTAAACTAATGTTGTACGTGGAGGAGGGTTTATGAATCCAGCAACTGACGACCAGAATATTAATCCAGTGGTGAACGCTGACAATTCAGCCCCAGCAGATCCAGCTCCCGTTCCAGCGGCAGACCCGGCACCACAAGCTGACCCTGCTCCTGTAGTAGACCAACCAGTTGATGCGGCTCCCGTCGAGATGAGTGGCGACGCAACTCCTGCTGATAGCGCAGCAATTGGCAGCACCATTACTCCAACAGAAGCGCCAGCAGCTCCAGTTGCAGAACCAGCAGTCGAATTGCCTGCAACAGACCAGCCTGAAGCTCCACTTCCACCATCACCAGATGCACCAGCACCTGTAGACAATCCCGTGCCTGCCGACCCGGCAGCCAGCGATGCAACTGCTGCTCCGGACGCTAACCAACAGCTTGGCTCATTCTAAATTCATATTTGAATAGGTGGTTTTGACGTATGACGTGGCAGAAAATAACCCTGGTTAGTTTATTAGCCACAGTCGTAGGTATCATAGTGCTCGAAGCACTGGGTCTCTTGTTTATGTACCTAAGTGTAGGCCGCTTTAAAGATGACTGGGAGAAGCGTATTCAGCAACCCGGTGAGTTTGTGTATGTGGCGTTAGGCGATAGCGCAGCTCAAGGTGTGGGCGCTACAAGCGCAGAGCGTAGCTATGTCGGCATTATTGCCAAGAGAATTTCTCAGAAAACTGGTAAATCTGTAAGAATAGTCAACATTAGTCAGTCAGGTGCAAAAATTCAGGATGCCATCCAAAACCAAGTGCCACGAATACAGCGCTATAAGCCTGATCTTGTGACGGTAGAGATTGGTGCGAATGACATTGCTAGTTTTAACGATGCAAAGTTTAAAGCTGATTTCACTAAGTTATCAAAGTTACTTCCTGCAGATACGTATGTTTCAAATATGCCATATTTTGGTAGTCGTTCAGCGCGGCGCCCATACGCCTTTGAAGCCAGCAAAATCATTGAACAGACACTCAGCAAGGACACTCGTCTAAAGCTTGTAGATTTGCAGTCGATAACGCAGCAACGCGAGAGTAAGCTAAACTATGCCCCGGACTATTTTCACCCGAACAATCGTGCCTACAATAACTGGGCAGATGCTTTTTGGAAGGAAATTGAAGGTAACTTGTAGTGGCAAACTACAAAGGACACATTGTAGGTGGATTGCTTTGTAATACTGCATACATTGCGGCAGTTAAGCTAGCCCCGGGTGAAACACTTGCTGCAACCGCCGGTTTATTAAGTCAATGGCAACTGCTTGTGGCCTTGTATGTAGTCGCAGTGCTTTTTTCGCTCTGGCCAGACGTCGATACTAACAGCAAAGGTCAAAACATATTTTATGGACTAGCATTTTTTGCAGATGTTCTACTGATTGCTTCCAGTCGCCTTGAAGCGGCCGCGTATTTGGGGCTACTCGCAATGACCCCGATCGTCGGTCGACACAGGGGCTGGACGCACAGCAAACTTGCCATGATGCTGGTTCCATTGCCACTTGTACTTGTGCCGTATTTGCATAGTTCTCGCCTGCTACCCACTATGCTGCTTGTCTATGGAGCCGCAGTCGCTGGCTATTTTAGCCATCTTTTGTTTGATGGTCTGATTGTAAAAGGCTTTCGTGTCAAAGGCAGTCGCTACGACTGAGGTTACTCTTTTGGTTTTTCCTCTAAGGCATGGATAGCGTCATGATCTAGACCAAAGTAGTGAGCGACTTCATGCCAAACAGTCTTGTCCACTAAAGCTTGTAATTCATCATGACTGTTAACAGCAAACATTGTAGGCCCACGAAAGATAGTAATTTTGTCGGGTAGGGCAAGATTATAGCCGGATGCACGCTTAGTTATAGGGATACCTTCATATAACCCAAATAATGACTCATGGCCACGTAACCGCAATTTTGTCCGCTGCTCAGCTGTTGGTTCGTCTTCGGCAACAAAAACGACGTTCTTAAGTTCTGTGAAGTATTTTGGAGGGATAGCATCAATAGCTTTGCTGACCATTGATTCAAAGGTGTCTTCATCTACAATAAACATGCTTTACAGCATAGCATAAGCTCTCTAGTAATTACGTTCGCCGTTGAACATAGTTCGAGCCATAATGCGTAACTGTCTCAAACGTTCCAATCGTCGTTGTTCGCGTTCTAAGCTACGTCGTTTTCTGGCTACTGCGCGACGTTCACGATTCTCTGCTGCCATAGAACTACGCATCAGTGCCCATGCACCGAATACACGGTTTGTCCCGTATCCAGTTTGTAGCTGCGCATCCTTCATATCTTTTTCGCTGAGGAGCGCATCTTCTGATTCTTTAATGAATAGTGGCATATACACTCCTTAATTAATAACCATAAGTCTAGTAGATGCGCCATAAGATAACAGTAAAATTTCCTACACCTGAATTCTTAAATATTTCTTAACTAAATTCCCGATTGTAATTGACTTCTATATCCATGCCGTTATGTTGACTAGGCTACTAACGGGAGAGGCTATGAAGTATCGCAGAAAAATAAGTATTGGGTTGACTATAGCGGTTTTAGTTCTGCAAATAGGGTTTGTGTCGAAGCTGGTCATCGCAGCAGACACCGGAGGCTATCCTTGGGCAGATGCAGCTGCCGTTAGTCCTGCGTCTTATGACTGGGGCTACCTGGCCTGTCACGAACCTATGCAACAAGCCAATGTTTGTCGAATCACTCGCACAAGATCTGGTCAGGTCTATCATGTAAGCGATCCGTGGCGCTATGCTTTGCGCAATTGTACGTCTTATGTTGCCTGGCGCGTACATAGCCAGCATGGGCTCGCAATTCCGGGCTGGGGTAATGCTAACAATTGGGACAATGCAGCCCAGCGAGCTGGCTATGGTGTAGATGCCAGCCCCAGAGTAGGCGACATTGCTGTATGGGAAGGCCAGTACGGTCACGTGGCCTATGTAGTTGAAGTGAATGCTGACCAGACGGTAAACGTCGAACAATACAATATGGCGGGTACTGGTCAGTTTAGCCGCCAGTCTCGTGTAAGAGCCCACAGCTACATCCATTTGCCGATCGCACCACCAGCCCCAGCACCGGTCGCAACACCGCAGCCAACTCCTGTGGCACCTGTAGGGGCAGATCCAGTACCACCATTAGTAGATCCACCCCAGCGTACGGATTTGGTAAGTGACACCTTTAAGCTTGATCAACGCAGCGATACTACGACAACTGATTACAGTGTAGTGCGTGATCCACATACTAAACTTTTAGCGGTGACTGCAGTTCAGTACGCAGAAACTCGTTCAGGGCGTGTTGAAGTTAGTCAAAGCAGGGCTAGTGATGGCAATACAACATGGCAATCAACATATGCAACACTGGAAATGGCTCACGACAAAGACATGGCTAGTTACTCGTTCGCAGATTACGATAGCGATGGAACGCTAGATTTATACCAGATAAAGTACAAAGGTAACACAAGCGGCAATACTGAAGTCAGAGTTCTAAGCGGTAGCACACAGTACAAGCAGGCAATTGGCGGATGGCGAACCAACCAGCCGATGCATGAAGCGCACGAGGCCAGTTATGCCGTTGCCGATCACGATGGCGATGGTGCTCTGGATGTGTTTGCTTTGCAACAGAAGACAGCCTTACCAAACCAGAAAATGATCATCCTAAGCGGTAAGCAGAATTTTGCGAGCGTCGTGGGCGAATGGGATATACCAGCATCGAGTGCAAAGGGACAGCCGGTCCGTATTGCAGTTGGCGACTATAACGGCGACGGACAGAAAGACGTGTTTCATATCGAGCAGTCTCCAAAGCCAGAGCAACAGGCGGGCACAGCCACCTCTCAATCAGTTGTGCGTGTGCGCAATGCTACCACCAATTACCAGGACTCACTACGCGAATGGTCGCTTGATGAAGCTGACACACAACTGCTTCTACCTGTGATACCCTAGAGAGTATGAAACTAATTGTGCAGATCCCCTGTTTGAATGAAGAAAAAACTCTACCGGCAGTACTAAAGACAATTCCCAAAAAAATCCCTGGTATATCGGAAATTGAAGTTTTAGTTATTAACGACGGTTCAAAAGACAAAACAGTCGAGATCGCTAAGAGTTTAGGTGTAAAACATTTCGTGCACCACACTCGCAACAAAGGGCTTGGGCTCTCATTCCATGACGGCGTCATGAGAGCGCTAGAGCTGGGCGCTGATATTGTAGTTAATACTGACGGCGACAACCAATACCCTCAAGAAAGTATTGCCGAACTCGTTCAGCCGATTGTACGTGGCGAGGCGGACATTGTGGTTGCGGACAGACAAGTCCAGCAGATAGCTCACTTTTCTCAGTTTAAAAAGCTACTGCAAAGAGCAGGCAGTCGTGTAGTAAATATGGCAGCCGGCACCAATATACCGGATGCTGCCAGTGGTTTTCGAGCATACTCACGTGAGTCAATAATCCAGCTGAATACTATTACCAGATTTAGTTATTGTATGGAGACGATTATTCAGGCTGGCAATAAACGCCTTGCGATCACGAGTCATCCGGTGGTTACTAATCCAAAAACTCGTGAGTCACGTCTGTTTAAGTCGACACCAGAGCACGTCCTCAAGTCGGCGGCAGCAATTTTTAGGGCCTATGTTATGTATCGCCCCTATGTCCTTTTTGTTTCAATTGGCCTCATATTGGCAGTCGCCGGTTTATTCCCATTCTTTCGCTATCTATGGTTTCTAGCGCAGAATACTCACGGTGGCCACCTCCAGTCTCTTGTTCTAGGCAGCGTATTGTTAATAGCAGCGATTCTCAGCTTTGCGCTGGGTGTACTTGCTGACCTGACTAGAATCAACCGCATCCTTATTGAAGATCAATTGACGCTTGCTAAACGCGCACACTTGTCCAAAAAATAGCTAACTACCGGCTTATGATTATTGGATCGATGAGTCGTTTGGCAGCTTGATTCATGCGAATGATTTTTTGGTTTGGCCACCACCACTCGGTATTGCTACGCGAAATAAAAGTTGCAGCTCCACCACCTTGAGTGGTGAACAGCAAGATGGCCAAGACTGCTAGTGAGGCTTTAATGCCAGGGTATTTGCGCAAGCTGGATGCAAATGACTGGCCGACAAGAACATACACAATGGGAAGGATGGGTATCAAATAACGACCTTGGATGGCATATGGATACCCAATGTTTAGGAAATCAAGATAGTTTTGTGAAAGCAAAGCTCCTAAGTATACCAGTGGCACAGCAAGCAAAAAGTCTAAATGGTAGTCACTGCGTATCCGTTTGAAATGCCACAAGAATAATCCAAAGCCAACCAGCATCAGTGTTACCGAGGCAATTCGGGGTGCGCGGTATGGCCGGGCAATTTTATAGCTATTGCTCATGCCGCTGATGCTGAAGAATAGTTGCTCAGTCGTTTTGCTGAGCCAAATAGTTGTGACGTAGCGAGGAAAGTTCTGAGATGTGTATGTTGTTTCCAAGCGCCCCTGTTGGTAAGACTGTTTCGTTAGATAGTTTCGTCGCCACGGAGAGTATGCCATGCAGGCTTCAACACTAAGTACCTGGTTGCACTCAGGAGTAGGCGTCTTGTATTTGATTGTATTAACTCCGTAACGCTCAACAGCTAGGCCAAAGAATAGTACGACTAATGCGAGGAGGGCAAATGCGGCCTGCGTTGAAAGTTTTTTGAATGAGCTTACCAGGCTTTGCCACAAGCGCGGAAGTTTTAGATTGAGCCTGTAGACTCTCCAGCCAATAACGCCCACCACCGCTATGGCAATCGGTAGGTAGGCATACTTCACTAAACTACCGAACGCCAAGATTATGAAAAGTATGCTCACCTCTTTGGTATCCAGTTTCTGACTTGTGCGAAGACGCTCAAGAACCTTTTGCCCATATAACAAGGCAAGTGCCAGCATAAGGAAAAGCAGCGTGTCATAGTTAACTTGAGCTGCAAAGAAAGATACAAGCGGTGTTATGGCAAAAATGAATAATGACAAATGCGTGAGTTGTTTGCTAAAACCTGCTCGTTGCAGGACCTTGCGAATTATCCATATGGCCGAAACTACAAATGCAATACTTACAAAACGCAGAACAATAACCTGGCCAACCTCAGACTGCACAATATTGTCGAGTAGTCGAAATGGAAAACTCAGAAAGTAATGGTAAAGGTAAGAGGGGTCACGTGTGACAGCTCCATATGTCGCTTCGCCGGCTGGCATGGAGGACCAGAAAGGTGATAGACGTTCGGTATATAGTCGAATGATGCCAAGGTGAAACTGTTCGTCATGCGCCATTGGGTACAAGCCACTTATAGCTATCCAGGCTGCATTACATACAAAAATGACGAGTGATGCCCAAAAAAACTGCATCGTACCAAGCACACGGTACACAAAACTAGAAGTATGTTGGAACTGTTTTTTCATGAATTAATCTTCACTTAGTATAGCGCAGCAATATGAAAAACTGCTGAACATACGGCAAAAGCTAAATGCTCAAGTACAATAGCTACTATGAAGAATATTAAGAGCAAGCTCGGCTATGTCGTGCTAGTGCTGACAGTGTTAGTCTTCGCGTGGTATTTGCGCTCAAATCCAGCTGTTATTGACAATCTTTCGACTACACGGCTCAGTACTGTCCTGGTGTTACTGGCACTATATGGTCTGATGACTGCTGTTTTAGCATATATTTTTGGGCTTATGCTGAAAATGTGTAATGCCCATATTCCTGCAAAAGAAAACATACTCTTCACTATGTATTCAAGCGTTATTAACTTTTTCGGACCGTTACAAAGTGGTCCCGGCTTTCGGCTCGTGTATCTAAAGAAGAAGTTCAACGTTAGTATGCGTGCCTATGGCGGCGCTAACGTTGTGTACTACCTGATGTTCGCTGCAATAAGTGGCCTTTTCCTTCTAAGCAGCTTGATCCCCGTAGTTCTGCTTGTCATAGCTGCAGTAGCGGCTGCACCGTTCGGGTGGTACGTGCTGCCAGCCTTACGAAAACGTGTACCTCGACTAAGGAAAGTATTACCAGATCTGCCAAGCATTGGCATATTTGTCCAGCTTGGCTGTGCGACGCTAGTGCAACTGCTGCTTGTTACGTGTGTTTACTGGGTAGAGCTTCGTTCTTTAGAATCAACAATTTCTTTCTCACAAGCTTTGACTTATGCTGGTGCAGCCAACTTTGCACTTTTCGTGTCACTGACGCCCGGGGCGCTTGGTTTTCGTGAATCATTCTTATTCTTGTCTGAGCGTTTGCATGGCATAGATAATGCCACAGTTGTCAGTGCTAATGTATTGGATAGGGCTGTATATGTACTGTTTCTTGGCATACTATTCGCAATTATTCTGGCGATGCATGGTCAGCGGAAATTCAGTCAGTTCAAGCAGCCAAAATCCGACTAAGCTGGTCAGATAATTTCTCAATAGAATACTTTTTGTCGTATAACTTACGTCCATTCGCTGCGATTGTTGCAAGTTGTTTTGGATGCTCTAAAGCCCAGACAATTGCTTCTGCTAATGCCTCGCTGTTGCCGAGCTGGATTTTCAAACAGTTCTCTTTGTCTTTGAAGTCGCTGCTTGCTAGGTTTTCGCCAACTACGGTGGGTGCTGCCGAGGCTAGGAACTGATAGGTTTTTCCTGTAATGACTCGTTGCGATTGTGGCGTGGTTCCAAAAGGACCACCCAGGCAAAGACTGGCCGAGCTAATTTCAGATGGGAAGGTGTCAAAGGCTGTCCATGGCTCGTAACTGATATTAGCTCCATTAGCCTGGGCTTCGCGTACTTTATCGGCCATAGCCTTCTTTCCACCAATCAAACGAAATTCTATGGGATAAGACTTTAGCTGCAGAGCAGCATCAAGTACGACTTCAAGACCGTGTAGAGCGAGCATATTGCCATAATAGAAAACTTTAAAAGTCTTGGTTGTGCGCTGCTTACTTGGTTTAAACATTTCCTCATTAGTGCTCACAGGCAGGGCAGTAAACTTTTTTGATGACATATTCATAATTTGGGCACTGTACTGAGCATGAGCTTGGGTATCAACGAGTATGTATTTACAGCGTTTCAGAAGCACCTTATAAAATGGTTTTAGCAAAGCAATAGGAATTAACTTGGCCCACTTCTCGCTGCGTGGTTCTTGTAGCCATTCGATCGGGTTAATGAACTCATCGTATATAAGCGTTTTTGGCCACGTTAATAGACATGCAAAAGGCAATAGTTCGTAGCCACGGAAGGTTAGTAAATAAGTATCAGGATTATGACGAATGCGGAGCGTTGCTAGTCGCGCGATCATCTCTGGATACCGGAGTACACCGGTGTGCTTATTCTTAATAATCACAGCCACATGGTCAGGAAGCTGAGATACTGCTTTGCGTAAAGTGACGGCGCGTATGTAATCAGGTTGGTTGTGACAAGTAATAATGGCGATTTTCATACAGTGTTTATTATTACATACGCTACACTACTACAGTGAACAAGGTACTTAAACAAACGAAACGCTTTGTTATTTTGTTGGTGGGAGCAACCTTAGTCTTGATTGGCCTGGCGCTGTTGGTGCTGCCCGGGCCAGGCATTGTAGTGGTTATAGCTGGACTTGCTGTGTTAGCGACAGAATTTGTCTGGGCTCAACAATTACTGGAGAAAGCTAAAGAATCTGCAAAACGCGCCAAAAACAAAGTGGCTCAAAAAGCGCGCTCTCGTAATGGCTCTCGCAGCGACGCTGATGAGATGCTAGAATAACTTGTAATCTAGGAGACGCTATTTTGAAGCGAGACAACGTTATAGAGGTCAAAGACCTGTATAAGTCATATGGAAAAACAGAAGTTCTAAAGGGCGTATCCTTCAATGTCGAACGTGGCAGTATGTTGGCACTTCTAGGACCGAACGGAGCTGGTAAGACAACCACAGTTCGTATCCTGAGCACACTACTCGACCATGAACAAGGAACCGTGACTGTCGAGGGACATGACGTTACCCAAGATGCTGACAAGGTCAGGAGCGTTATTGGTCTGACTGGTCAGTCTGCTGCAGTTGATGAACTCCTGACGGGACGAGAAAACCTCGTAATGATGGGTCGCTTGTACCGACTGACGAAAGACAGCGCCAATACACGTGCCGATGAGCTCCTTAAGGATTTTGATCTTGTTAAGGCAGGTGATCGCCCGGCCAAAACATACTCAGGTGGTATGAGACGGCGCTTGGACCTAGCTGTTAGCCTCATTGCAACACCTCCTGTTATCTTCCTTGATGAGCCCACTACCGGGCTTGACCCACGGTCACGTCTGACTATGTGGGAAATTATCAAGAAACTTATGAGCAACGGCACAACTATCTTGCTGACAACACAGTATCTTGAGGAAGCAGATCAGCTGGCCGATCAGATTATTGTGATTGACGGCGGTAAGGTTATAGCTGAAGGTACAGCCAAGGAACTCAAGAGTAAGGTTGGTAAAGATCGACTCGAGCTAACCTTTGCAAGCGCGAGTGCGCTTGAGAAAGCAGCCGCTGCACTAGGTAAGAAGGTAACTGACACAAACGACAAAGAATATACTCTAACGGTTGTCATTGAAGACACTAACAGTGATGTGCGTAAGGTGCTCGATGCACTCAACGACCGTAAAATTCAGCTCGTTTCTATGGCGGTTCACAAACCAACCCTCGACGATGTTTTCCTGAGTCTTACTGGTAAGCAAGCCAAGACAGCACAAGCTGACGAGCCAACCGACAAGATCGCAAAGAAAAAGAAAGGCAAAAAGTAATGGCCCAAGCACTTGAGTTCGAAAAGAAACCCCGTATTGTGCAAGAGTTTACCGACTCACTCATCATGATTAAACGTAGTAGTCGGCACATTCTTCGCAATACCGACCAGCTACTTGGTGCGTTCTTTCAACCAATTATGTTCCTCGTCTTGTTCGCTTCAGTCTTTGGTGGCGCAATCGGTAAGGCATTGCCCCCTGGTGTTAGCTACCTAAATTTCCTCATGGCTGGCATTATTGTGCAGTCGGTTGCGTTCGGCTCGACCACTACAGCCATAGCTGTTTGTAATGATTTACAAAAAGGTATTGTCGACCGCTTTCGCTCGCTACCTATGAGCAATTTGGCTGTTTTGAACGGTCATGTTATCTCTGATATTTTCCGAAATACCATCTCTACGACCATCATGATCATTGTCGGCTTTATTATGGGCTTTCGTACCCAGGCTAACTTTGTTGAGTGGCTAGCTATCATCGGTATCTTGCTGCTCTTTACGCTAGCCTTTTCATGGCTATCAGCAATTATCGGAGTACTATCAAAGACAGTTGAGGCCGTACAATGGCTGACTTTTGTGATCGTCTTTCCACTCACGTTTGCAAGCAGTACCTTTGCACCAACAGAAAATATGAATCGTTTTCTCAAAGCATTTGCCGAGAATCAACCGATTACTCACGTTGTGGAGGCAGTTCGTGCCTTAATGCTCGGCGAACCTATTGGTAATCACGCCTGGTGGGCAGTTGTATGGTGTCTAATTACCCTGGTAATTTCAATTCCAATTGCAGCGTTCTTGTTCAAGCGACACACCGCTAAATAGTACACAAAGCTTGATGTTTGTTGCTCTAAATTTGGTATAATCATCTTGTCACTAAGTCCAGTGTACTGTGTAGGCCTTGTCTCAGAGGGATAACTACATTCTGGCTGATACAGACTGAGACTCATTATTAACAATAAGGAGTCATCAATGTCAAAAATGACAAAAGAAGAACAAATGAACTGGTACGAGCAGTCCCACAAGCACTGGCGTTCCTGGGGTTCATGGTTTAGCTGGGGTTCCCCAGTTGGACTTGGCTTATTCTTTTTGGCAGTAGCCGGAACGATATGGATTTTATCTAAAATCTAGCCATCAAAAAAAGAGCGCTCAACCGGCGCTCTTTTTGTTTGAAACGTATTTCAAGGCTGGAACCCTGATAACTAAGTAGCGAAAAACCCAGCCTTTCGACTGGGTCTTACGCTGGCTGGGGATGAGGGATTCGAACCCCCGATCACGGGACCAGAACCCGTTGCCTTACCGCTTGGCCAATCCCCATTGGCGCCATTACAAGGGTCGATTATAGCCTAGTTTGCTATTTTTTAATAGTCCTGTTATGCTTGTTTTGTTAACAATTTAAATATACAGAGTGCAGCGAGAGATCTAGCTCATTGACCTGCCAGCAACCTACGCGAGAACGAAAGGTGCTCCTCCTAGCCCGACACCGGGAAGAATATGAGAATTACACTCGTCCTTTCTGGTTGTCAGAAAGGATATTTTTATGTCTATGTGCAGCCAACAACTATAACTCGAATCAACGAGTTATCTCTTATATCTTCGTAAAAATAGTAATCAATAAACACAGACTTCTGTAATTGCAGAGGTCTAAGAAAGATTGGCATGACAAAAGTAATTTTTTCGGCTGGTTTGCGGCAAGTAACCAATGGAGAGCGCTCTACTGAGCTCCTTGCCGAGCCGCCAACCGTTAGCGGCTATATCGCTGCTCTTGATGAACAATATACTGGATTTGCTGACCGCGTGATCGACGCCCAGGGTGACCAGCCAGAAATATCAAGACACTTTAATATATATCTAAACGACGAGGATGTTCGCTATCTGGGTGGACTTGCAACTGTGGTTGCAGCCGACCAAGAGCTTGCATTCCTCATTGCTGTCGCAGGTGGATCGGCTTAATCATGGCATTTGAAATACAGAGTGCCGTGCATGGCATAGCTCCAAGAAGCAGTGAACTACATCTTCTAGGTACAGCGGCAGAAAAAGGACGGGCGTCATTTGAAGACTTTGAAGCTCTCCGGGATCAGGAGGCTACTGAATGGCTCGCTTTTCAAGAGGCTTCAGGAGTTGATATCTATGAGAACGGTAAGCTGCATTGGCAGGACCGCTTACGACCAATTGTCGAAAGTACCACCGGTTTTGCGGATGGTATTGATCAGGCACCGGTAACACGCTGGTTTGCGACCAACACCTTTTACCGACAGCCAACCATTGTCGGAGACCTTATCTTTGATCCGGAAGCATTCCTGAGCGCATCCGGCGGAGTAGGTAAGACGGTAAGTTTATTGTCCCCTGGTGATTTTGCTGACCTTTGTCAGGTTGAGTATGACAGACCAGATAATGTTCTGAATCTTTACCGACAAATTGTCCGTGAATTGGGGGCTGTAGGCGTAGAAAGAGTAATCTTCAGTCGCTATAGCGGCGAGTATGGTCCGCCGGCATTCCTTGATGAAGCTTTGATTGCCCGAGATAAAGATGCACCAGCCATCGTGCAGCTGCCGACAAAACTTGCTGGCTATACAAGCAATCGCGCTGGACATCGTGTGGGGAACGCTCAGTGGCTGGAGCGGTGGCTACCAGTTATTGCTGGCGACACAACTGCTACTGATGCTGCGCCTAGTGATCAAGACTTGCGTGAGTTGGCAGCTACTGACTTGTCTGGACTTGTCTTTACGAACACGGTCGACTTCGAGTTTCTGCCGCTTAGGCACGCAAAAGCTAAAATTGAACACCTTGTAGAAATAACGAAAAGTGCAAATGAAAGGATACAACAGCTATGAGCGAACTATTATTAACGCAAGAAGTGGGTAGTCTTGCCAAACCGGATTGGCGAATATCTGCTGTACGCGACGGCGTCTTGACCGATGCGCACATAGCAGATGCAGTGGCCTGGGCCGAGCGCCTTGGTATAGACCCAGATTGGACTGATACCTCATTTCATCGCTATCAAGAGTGGTTGCGATGTGGTGACCCAACCTGCAACGACGGAGCGATAACCGGAATAAAAGATGATGCCGCTCGTTTTGCAGTAGCTCTGCAAGAAACAGCCGGTATAGACATTGTGTATGACGGCGAACAAGATCGAAGTGAAATGTATGAGTACGCAGTGGCACGGACAAATGGTTTTGATTGGCGAGGTCGTGTGCGCGCTTTTGACAATAAGTCATACCGTAAAGCCGCTGTAGTGAGTGATGTTAGCCCAAAAGAGCCGTGGCATGAATGGGAGGTTGCTCGTCTGCAAGATAATACTACCCACCCTATAAAAGTGCCCATAACAGGTGCGTATACATTAGCAGCGTGGTCATACGACGAGCATTACGGCGACAGAAGGCAATTTGTCGGAGCACTGGCCAGAGATGTGATTCGTCCAAATATTGAGCAGCTTCTTGAGGCCGGTGTTGAATGGATTCAGATCGATGAACCAGCTGCCACAACCGTACCTGAAGAGGTTGGCTTATTTGTCGAAAGCTTTAATGAAGCAACCCGTGACCTCATCGGAAAGTTCAGTGTGCACATATGTTTCTCTGACTATTCCAGGTTATTTCCATACGTCAGTGAGCTCGAGAATTGTGATCAGTTTTCGCTAGAATTTGCGAACCGTGACGGACGCGAACTTGGTACCGACAAAGCTCAGCGACCCGCCTACAAAATTCTAGGGCAGCTTGCAGAGTATTGCCCGGATGCAAGTGTAGGTTTGGGGGTAACAAGCGTGCATGACGATATTTTAGAAACACCACAATTGGTAAGAGACAGAGTGCTCCGCGCAGTTGATATTATTGGCGACCCTGCCAAAGTTTTTCCGTCACCTGATTGTGGCCTACGAACACGCTCGTGGGATGTAGCTTTTGACAAGCTTCGTGTCACATCAGAAGGCACGGCTCTTGCCAGACAAGCGCTTGGCGTGTAGCTGGCCTGTGTGCTACGCTACGTAACGTTAACAATTTGTAAATATAAAGAAACGGCGAGAGGCCTAGCTCGATGACCCGTTAGCAACTTGGCTGATATGTAATGATCAGGTAAAGTGCTCCAACTAGTCCCTGACGGGAAAGATATGTAGGTTAACATACATCCTTTTCTCGAACATGGGGGAAGGATATTTTAATGCCCATAAAAACACTATTCACCAGTGAGTCAGTCTGTGCCGGACACCCGGACAAGATTGCTGACCGTATCAGTGATGCGCTGCTGGACGAGATTCTGCGCCAAGACCCACATGCACGTGCTGGTATCGAAACGGTAGCTGGTGCTAATCGTGTTGCACTGTATGGTGAGATAAACACGACAGCCAAAGTTGATTTCGAGAATATTGTTCGCAGTACAATCAAAGAACTTGGCTATACCAATCCTGATTGGGGTTTTTCTGATCAGTCGATCTTTGAAAACAATGTACACCAGCAATCACCTGAAATCGCGCAGGGTACTGCCGATGACACCGGTGCTGGTGACCAAGGCATGATGTTCGGTTTCGCAATTAATGAAACTCCAGAGCTAATGCCATTACCAGTAGCAATCGCTCATTCACTGACTCGTCGGCTCGATGAAGTTCGTGAAAAACAGATTCTAGACTACATTCGCCCAGACGGTAAAAGCCAAGTGACTGTACAGTATGAAGACGGCAAGCCAGTTGGTATCGAAACAGTTGTGATTGCCACTGCGCATGACGAGAAAACCGACGAAGCAACCGTGCGACAAGGTATATATGACGAAGTTGTTACGCCGGTCCTTAAGAGTTATGGCTACACAATCGAACAAGAACACTTAATCGTAAACGGTACTGGTCTGTGGGTCATCCCAGGTCCAGAGAGTGACGCTGGTCTGACTGGTCGCAAAATTGTGGTCGATACTTATGGCGGGTATGCTCGAGTGGGCGGGGGTGCCTTTAGTGGTAAAGACCCAAGCAAGGTGGATCGATCTGGCGCCTACGCTGCTCGCTACATAGCCAAAAATATTGTCGCCAAAGGTTTGGCAACAAAATGTGAAGTTGGATTAGCATACGTGATCGGTCAACCTAAGCCACTCATGAAAACTATTGATGTCTTTGGTACCGGTTCGGCCAGCCAAGAAGAGATTGAGAAATTTGCTGATGAGCTGATTGACACAAGCGTACAAGGCATAGTCGACAAGCTCGATTTGCGTCGCCCTATCTACCAAGCAACCAGCGCCTATGGTCACTTCGGTAAAGAAGAGCTTCCTTGGGAGCGGATTGCTTCGTAGGAAAGCATAAAAGGTATTGCAAAGCGATTTGAATAGGCATAAGCTAAATGTGGAAGTGTGAGGCTTCCCGCGAACCCTGAGCCGAGCTCGGGGTTCCTTATTTTTTAGGCATATATAGGCCATAAAGCGAGTCTCGCTAGACAATAAGAACGAGTTTCATATAAACTAACTGTAATATTGCATTAAACGTCTGCCACACTCTGTCACCTGAACCTGTGCAAGCAATAGTCAAACCTCGAACTTGTTGACCTAATACCAAAAAGGAAATATATGGCAAATGTAGCACATATAGTCTTCTTCTCGCTGATAGGCGGGATGTTCTCGCTGCTTGGCGGCGTTCTTTTACTAAGTAATAAAAAGCTGGCAGAAAAGTTGCAAGCATATGGCATGCCGTTTGCTGCTGGGGCACTACTGGCGGCAGTATTCCTCGACCTGCTAAAAGACGGACTTGAAGATTCTCCGCCTGATCAAGTTTTGGCAGCAGCCTTAATCGGCATCTTATTGTTCTTTTTCGCAGAACGGTTCCTCCGTTGGTTCCATCACCATCACCAGCATGAAAAGTATGACCCATCAACCTCACTCGTTATCGTCGGTGATACGGTACACAATGCATTGGATGGCGTGGCAATAGCTGCTGCTTTTCTAGTCAGTGTACCCACAGGAATCGTGACAACACTTGCGATTGCTGCGCATGAAATACCGCAAGAAATTGGCGACTTTGGCCTACTGCTTTCAAAGGGCATGAAACGCAGCAAGGTCTTGCTCGTGAATATCATCAGCTCACTAGCAACCGTCGTGACGGCGCTCATTGTATTCGGTTTAGGTAAGACTAGTGATGTGCCTGTCGGTGTACTACTCGGTCTGAGCGCAGGGTTCCTACTTTATATTGCGCTCAGCGATATCATTCCAACCATTCATGAAAAAGCTAATAACAAGCGTCTGTTAGAGTTTCAGCCAATACTCATGCTGCTGGGCGCTGCGCTTGTAGCAATTTCAGTACAGCTGGCTCACAACTACATACACCATGAGGAAGCTGCGAATCAAACACAGATTCAAACGGATGCAGCTGGTATTCCTCATGAAGAAGCTGGCCATGACCACGACTCGATGCTGGAGCTAAATGAAGCAAATGAGCACGGCCATAGCCATTAGCATAGAGCACAGGCTATAATAGAAGTCATGGAAATCATTGCGATACTTTTGGGGGTAGCGAATCTTGCTGTCTTAGCGTTTCTGGTAAAAAACCGTACCTCGGGACCAGGGCTTGATACCCCTATTCGTGATGAGTTTGCGCAGAACAGAAAAGAATTCACGGCTGCAAATAAAGATCTCCGGCAGGAAGTAACTCAAAGCCTTAACCAGTCGCGCGAGAGTCTCGAAAAACGGCTTGATCAACTTCGAGATAAGAACGATGAAAAGCTTGAAGTTATACGCAGAACAGTCGAAACAAGATTAGAGTCTCTGCAAAAAGACAACGCTGAAAAGCTTGAGAAAATGCGCAGCACTGTTGATGAGAAACTGCAGAGTACGTTAGAAAAACGACTGAGCGAAAGCTTTAAAATGGTTAGTGAACGTTTGGAACTAGTACATAAAGGCTTGGGTGAAATGCAAAACCTTGCAACAGATGTGAGTGATTTTAAGCGAGTCCTTACTAATGTTAAGACCCGTGGTACCTGGGGTGAAGTTCAACTAGAAAGTCTCTTGGAACAAGTGTTTATTAAGGACCATTACGGCAAGCAAGTCCGAGTTAATCCAAAATCAAATGACGTCGTCGATTTCGCGATTAAACTGCCTGACAAAAGCTCGGAGAAGGGCTATATATACTTGCCGATCGATGCTAAGTTTCCGCTTGAAGATTATCAGCGACTGGTTGTAGCACAAGAAAAAGGTGAACTGGAGCTTGCTGCAGCCGCACAAAAGGCTATGGTGAACCGGGTTAAGCTAGAGGCAAAGTCGATTAAAACAAAGTACATCGCGCCGCCTCGTACCACAGACTTCGCTGTTTTATACGTACCTACCGAAGGTATGTTTGCAGAAATATTGCGTGAGCCAGGTCTGTTTGAACAGTTGCAGACCCAGTACCGCGTAACTATTGCAGGGCCGACTACAATTGCCGCCATTTTGAACAGTTATCAGCTTGGTTTCAGGACCTTAGCCATTGCCGAACAAACAGGTCAGGTCTGGGAACTCTTGACCGGTATTAAGGGTGAGTTTGGTAAGTTTGGCGATCTGCTCGACAAAACGCGTGAGAAGCTTGTGCAAGCCACTAAAACTATTGATAGCGCTAGCACCAAAAGCCGCACCATCGAGCGTAAACTTAGCAAGGTACAGCAGCTTGCTGACAAAGTAGAAACAGAAGCGGATCAAACTCCCTTGCCACTTGAAACATAGTATACAAAGTTGTATAATATACTTCTTAAAGAACTGCATTATGTCATCTCCAGAGTATCAAGCACACCCCAATCCGGAACAACCTGAAAACACTATGCGCGGCGAAGCATTGGCGTATGAATTAGAATCACGCATGCATGTGTGGCGCGGCTTGTCAGAAGAAGAGGCTGCTCAGCAAACGGTCAGTATGCACGCTAATGATCCAAAGGCATTTGAAGCGACCTCTGCCCGGCTTGCCGATTACTACGAAGAATGCCAGGCACGAAGCTTAGTCAGTGCTGACGAATTCGAGCATGTATGGGCGTCTCGCGTCGCAACTGATCCGGACCAGGTTGTCAGAGGTTTTCAGCGATGGCTCGTAACCGGACAGAAGCAAAGTCTAAGAGCTAGCTTTGAGCAACAAATGGACGTCGAGGCAGCCTTTACTGAAGAAAACAGCGCTGAGTACGCACGATTCTGCACAAGTCGTCTTGTTGCGACTGGTTTGCCTCCAGAAACAGCGGCTTTCACTGTCACCATGCTTCGAGCTACGCAAACCGAAGAGTTTGTAAAACAATCAACTCATTTTGCAGTCTACCGTGCAGATCTTATCGCAAGAATGATGTCGGACGGCGACACACTGCAGCAGGCAACCGATGAGTGGAATGAATGGGTAGATACAGATCCTGCTGAAGTAGGTGATAATGCCCTAAACTGGATCAGTCAGCAACTGAATCCAACAGATCAAGAGCTAGTGCAGCCGTCCAGCTGAAGTTTTTTGCGCCGGCTGGACTGCCTGTTAGTGGCGAAAAATATTCGTAACAGCCATGCTCTTCTACCATGGCTAAGCTTGTGTTCCGAATATGGTCGGCCTCTTTCTTGTAGCCGTAACGCTCAAGTCCTTGAATGATCAGCCAGTTAGTATTAAGCCAGCTTGGTCCTTGCCAGTATCGGTGTTCTTGAAACTGCTTGGAACTAATTGGTACACTCGCCACCGGAAACGGTGTGTCAAATTGTTTGCTGTCGTGCAGCAATACCACAAGCTGCTCGGCCCGTTCTTTGGATATGCAGCCTGAGTACAGTGGCATGAGCGTAGCAATACTAGAAACCCGAACGAGCTTATTGGTTATAAAATTGCGTGAGTAATATTGCTTGCTGTAGCCATCCCATAGTTGCTCTAGAGCTAATCGACTTCTTTCCATATTCTTCACTAGGTCATCGTGCAGATCAAATTCTAATGTC
>RXKC01000004.1:5381-10399 GCA_003962975.1 Candidatus Saccharimonadota bacterium | reverse complement strand
TAAATCTAACAAAAACAAACAAACTCATTTTGGCAGCCATTGCCTTCCTGGCTGTGGTTGGTCTTGGCTCCGGTCAGGCACATGCTGCAACACTAACAGTGTCTGGCGGCTGTGCCATTGACGAAGCAGTCATAGCTGTAAATGATGCAGTGGATGGCAACGGCTGTGTTAAAACCGGAGCAGCATATGGTTCGAGTGACACCATTAACATTCCTAGTGGATCACATATGGCTATTGATGTTCCAGAAATTGAAAATCCTGTGACAATCAAGGGCGCAGGAATGGATCAAACAACCGTAGACGCTGATGGACTATATGAAGGGTTTGAGTCGCGTGAAGCTACGATGGTTACGATCTCTGACATGAAAATTACAAACTTCATAGATTCCGCAATTGAGATTGGACAATCAAGTGCAGTGTTGAAGAACCTTGACATAGATGGTGCGGGCGCAGATGCGAATGGAATTTTAGTCTTTGCTAATGACGGGGGAACGTACTCTCTCGATGCTGAGAATGTATACGTGCATAATATACAGTCTACTAACGGTTACGTCGTGGCTGCATTTCTGATAACTAGCGATGGGCAGACAAATCTCAATATTGACTTACGTAGCACAACAATTGCTGACATACATAACACGGTAGGGGGAGCGATAGGCGTATACCTGGTGGCTGGTACCGACAATGAAGGTGGTAGTAATCTGACCGCAGATGTCGTAAACACGACTGTCCACAATATTACCAGTCCTGGATTTTCGGCACCGTTCGGCAGCCTAGCAGGAGCAGATAACGGTATTACTAACGTTAATACCAATATAACTAACATCACAATTACCGGTATGCGCGGTGGTGCGGGCTCAATACCGTTTCCTGGCCTGATTTCAGCTGCCTACTACGCCATAGGTTTTACTATTGAAGCTAGCGATGTTGCCAACGTAACCACAACTGTTAGTAATAGCATCATGGCGGATAACCTGAACGACGGTGTCTCATCAAACTGTGCTGTTGCAGATGCTTCAGCAACATTTGGCGGCACTGGGACAGTCAACGCAGCAATTGTTTCTGGTGGGCATAACATTTCAGATGACGATAGCTGCGCTGGCTTCAACCAACCTGGTGACCTGCAAAACTTCGATAATATTATTCCAACCCTTGGTCCACTTCAGGACAACGGCGGCGTTGTCCCTACTCGGGCATTGCTTGCTGGAAGCCCAGCCATTGCTTCCGGTGCTTCCGTACTCGGCGTGACTACCGATGCCCGTGGTGTAGTTCGTAACGCTGAGTGTCCTTCCGTTGGTGCTTTCCAATTCGAAGGCGCCGTTTGTGCAGCCTCTACAACGAACGGCGGTGGTACGAACGCCGGAGCTCCAAACACTGGTATTGGCGCTGTATCTCCAGCTATGACGATTATTGCCACTTCTCTGGGCCTTGGTATTATTGCCTACGCACTACGCAAGAGGACTGCAGTAAAGTAGGTTCATGGCTCGTTCGAGGAAAACCAATGCATAAAACCAGTAAAACTTATGACTCTCGGGTGATTGTCACAACAGAAAGACGTTAGTAAATATTGTTCCTCATGGTATGGTTAACAGATGACAGACAGAATTCCAGACTATGAGCTGATAGCCGCCGAGCATGGATTATATTTTCCTTCTTCACTTGGGTCAAAAGTACTGGCATCGGAATTAGCCGTAACGTATGACGAAGAATTGGCTGTAGCACAGGCTGACTTTGACCGTATTCTCGCTATTCCTCTAGCCGATCGTAGTAATGAAGACAATCAGCGTTTTGTCGATGTCTCGCACATACTTATGGGTGATCTTTAGAGCTAGTTTCTTGCATGGCATCTCAGGGGGGGGGTACAATACCGGTAATGCTATAAATTAATGAAGGAAATTCTCCATGATCAGTATTCTGAATTTAACTAAAACAAATAAACTCATCCTTGCCGCAGCTACCTTCCTAGCCGTACTGGCTGTCGGTTCCGGCCGAGCTCATGCTGCAACTATTACAGTTGGTTCCGGGTGTACTATCGAAAACGCCATTGTTTCAGTGAACTCTACCACAAGTCAGGCTAGTTGTAGTGCCTCCGGAGCCTATGGTACAGACGACACTATAAATATACCGGCCGGAACGCATACTTTAACGGGCAGCCTGACGCACATCCAAGAAAACGTAACGATAAATGGCGCGGGCATGGGCAGTACCACCATTGATGCGGATGGCAATAACAGTGGTTTTATAGCCGATTCGGTAGATGTGACGTTTTCCAATTTGAAGATTACCGCATACACAGGACTTGGTGCTATTGAAACAAACGAGTCGAATGTGAATCTTGAGAATGTTGAAGTCGATGGACAAGGATCGGACGCGCAAACAGCAATCTATGTTAGAAACGATGCCAATACTATAAAGACAGTCACAGGCAATAATATATACATTCACGACATCAACATTCCTGGCTCAGGCGGCAACAGTCAAATACATATATTTGCGGTAGAACAGAGAGGTGGAGGCACTACCAATGCTACATTTCAAAATATAACGATTGCAGATATATATAACGCAGATGGTGGCGTAAATGGTTTTATGATGACAGTTGGCGTATTTGGTACCCTCGGTGGCAACGGCACCCTTAACGCAACAATGAATAACGTGACAATCGACAATGTTGGATCTGTTGGCATCACGGCTCCTTTTAGCAGCGTTTCGTTTGCTGCTGGTGGCGACTCTAATGTAAATACCACCGTGAACAATGCTACGATTACTGGCACTCGAGGTATTACGGGGTCGGTTCCGCCATTGACAGGCGTTAAGTCGGCTGCATTTTATGCGGCTACTGCTGGTATTACGTCCGGTGATGTTGGCAATGCCCATGTGTCTGTCAGTAACAGTCTTTTGGCAGATAACCAGAGTGGCGGTGATTCTTCTAACTGTATGGCAGCTGATTTTACAACTGGATTTAGCGGTGGTGGTTCAGGCGACCCAACTATCACATCATTAGGTCATAATATTTCCGACGACGCCAGCTGTACGACGTTTACTGGATCGGGTGATCAACAGAACGTGAGTAGTATCATCTCTACGCTTGGCCTCCTCCGAAGCAACGGCGGTAATGTTCCGACCCGTGCTCTTCTATCCGGATCTCCAGCTATCTCTGCTGGTGGCGCAGTGCTGGGTGTTACTACCGATGCTCGTGGCGTATCTCGCCCAAGCACCTGCCCATCCGTAGGAGCCTTCCAGTTCGAAGGTGCTGTCTGTGCGGCCTCTACGACTAACGCAGGAACTAATGCCGGAGCTCCAAACACTGGTATCCACTCTGTATCTCTGATAGGTGTGTCTATTGCCACGCTACTTGGTTTGTCTGTCATCGGCTACTCAATCACCACTAAACGGAACTAGCACGATCTGGCCGAGCTGTTACTTGTAACTTCAAAAGTAATATAGATGCTATTAATTCCCTACTAAACTGTTAAGCATCCAGCGCTCTAGCTTGAGAATCTACACTCTTCTCGGCGCCCTCCCTGTCGTTAGCTACTTTGACGTCGGATTGTTCGGATGCGCCTTTTGCCCTACTGGCCACATAACTTTTCCATTCAACCGCATACTTCTCTCTGGAAGCAGTAACCACCTCGCTGGCACGCTGTTCACTGCCGTCTTCTGGTGACAACACTATCGTCTCACCTGATACCGGCTCCATTGGTTCCTCGGCCTTCACCCGCAAGTAAAAGTTGTAGGCTGGTTGGTTGAGTAAGTTGCCCTTCGCAAGCCATGGTTCATACCGACCGATTAACAATCGTTCGTCAGCTGGGCTACCCAGCCCAAAACATACAATCGTACTGACATTGGCTAAGATGGCTTCTGTTAGTCGTTGCTCTTCCTGTTGAGCGGCAGATTGCTCGGCTATAGTTAAGAACAGCTTGTATTTGCGAGATGCTGACAGCATCTTTACAAACGGCGTAGTCGCAAAGTTCTGGAATTCATCAACATAGACGTAGAAAGGCTTACGCTCGGCTTCGGGCTGGTTGTGTCGGCGTTCGGCGGCAATCTTCAACTTCGCCAGCACGGTTGTACCAAACAACGTTGCGGTATCTTCGCCCATGTCAGTAGAAAAGTTACAGATAAGGATTTTGCCGGAATCAATAATATCCTCAAAGCTAATGGTGGACTTTGTCTGGCTCATCATACGATTGACGAATTGTGAGCCATCAAAACGGTCTAGACGGTGGGTTAGCCCTTTGGTCATGCTCACCCGCTGCATACCGCCAGCTTTACCAAACTCTTCTCGCCAGAAATCTTTTAGGTGGGCATCAGTGAGCTTCGCTACTACTTTATTGCGAAACTCGCTGTTACGCAGTAACTCCAAGCATGTAAATAAGGTCGGATTCTCGGTACTAAAGGCTGTGCGAATAGTATTACGGAGCATCCCTTCGATGCGGTGGGCATTAGCATCGTCATCGGCGAAGACTTTTCTAAGCACCGACACCACTGCTTCCGTCACGCGCTCTTGTTCGACTAATAGCTCGTCTTCGTCAAGTCCTTCGGGCAGTTCTAGTAAGTTGAGGCCAATTGGGTGCTTAATATCTCGAGGGTTTAGATAGACAACGTCCTTAATACGCTCTTCGGGGATGTACTTAAGGAGCTTCTGAGCTGCATCACCATGCGGATCAATAAAAGCCACTCCTTTACCGGCTTTGATGTCCTGCAACAGTGCGTACTCAAGCATAGTGGTCTTACCATTGCCGGTACCACCAATCAAATAGACATGCTTTTCTCGTTCCTTGGCTGTTAGTCCAATAGCGGTACGACTACCGTGGTGATTATTAGTTCCGAGAACAATATCGTAATCGGCAGCATTAGCGTGATTCTTCATAGATAGCGGGGCTGGCAGTGTCTTGGCCACTGACTTAACCATATCCTCTGACTGCATATGTTCCCCATACGGGAAGTGGTACAAGGCAGCTAACTCGGAAGTTCCAAGCACTGAAGAGTTACGGGTTAGCGTAGCTGGCAACCGT
>RXKC01000004.1:0-5331 GCA_003962975.1 Candidatus Saccharimonadota bacterium | reverse complement strand
CCCTTGTGCTCGCTGCCCGCTGTTTGATCCGACAACTAAGGCGCGAATATCGACGTTGAATAACTGTTCAGCTAGCTTAGCGTGAATGGTATCAATCGCAGGCTTATTAATCGGACTGATATTTTGCTGCGAGCCGTAGTACCCCGATCCTTGTTGTTGGCGAGGCGTTCTAACGCCTGCCATTTCATCGCCAAGGATTTCTAATAGGCCACCGAGCATACTAAAAATGAGCTTGATAACTTTACCAACGAAGATAAATGGATAATGCCACCATTCGCGGTTCAAGCCTTTATCTTCACCGTGTAGTAACTGACTACGTATCTTATTGGCAGCTCTGGGTGAAGCTGGGGATAGTACCAACTGCATAGCCAGTAGCTCGTTTGCTCCAAGCTTGGTCATAGCGGTAGTTATATAGGCCATAGGGTCGTGCTGCTGCAGGTTTTCGTGGGCAGCTAGGCGGTAAGCAAAGTGGTTCGTTTGGGCAAATTCAAGAATACGAAAATCCTGACCATTGAGTGCAGCTGTCATGTAATCTTTAACTTCACGAAATTGTATCTGTGGTTGGTAGGAAATAACCAATTGCTGAAAAAGCTCAACATCGTCTGGATTTAGTGCTGCCCGAAAGCGGATGCCCTCTTCCCGATTAGCATAGACCTCAAGTGGCAAGACATGTTTACGGTTGAATAGACGCTCCTTATGAGTAACGCTACTCAGTAACCCGTGAATAGTATCGTACAACTCAGTTGTTGCCAGTGGAGACTTAGTACTGATATGCGGCGGTGTTAGCTCTAAGAATACTAACTTACGGACACGTAGCCGCCTATAGTCGAGGATGTCCAAGATTATCCGAACGATGGGCAGGATGATGAACCATATGAAGAGGGAGCCACCAATGACGATAAGTGGGATATTTAGGAGATGTGCAGATGGCGAGGTCCCGATAAGATATCGTTCGATAAAGCTAGGTTGAGTGGACGCAAGCAAGAACATCGTTTCTCCCGTACCCACCACCGTTAGGTATTCCTAGTGCAAGAGTAGCTTAATATTGCGGGTAAAGCAATATTGTTTTAGAGAATTATGACCTCTGGTGGTATAATTACAGCAATATGGCAGACAAAATGACCCTTGATATCGCTCAAGCACTTAAGAACGCACGTCTAGATAAACGCATGACCCAACTACAAGTTGCTCAGAAGGCTGGTATCCATGAAAAGTACTACGCCAAGCTTGAACAAGCCGTGTCTACTCCGTCACTCAAAATGCTGAAAAAGGTTGTGAGCGCCCTTGGGGTTCACTCTTCAGATGTTTTACCGTTTTGATCGGCCAACTTCTTAATATATTCCTGGTAAAAGCCTTCTAACGCATCCGGATCACTCCAGCCGATTTCCCTGTATGCTAGTTTCATCGCTATTAACATGGATTCTGCGTACTCACGATTAGCGTTTTCAGGGTGATTAAGCTTGAGCCAGCGCACCATTGCGTCAGTATCTTCGTCGTTTAGTCGGTAGCCTTGCATACGCATAGTATATCAGCCTAAGAACTTGTCAATTCCTACGAATCTGACCATCTGCCATGCCAACTGAGAAGATTCAACTCGTCGCATTACCTCACAGCTATCGTTTTGAGATAAAACATTCAGCGAACCTTCGTAAAGTATCTGCCGATCAAGAATTACCAGCTTTCTATGATGCCCAGCTATATATAGCACTTGGACACCAATTCGTTGCAACGAAGCGATGGCTCTATGAGCATCTCCACGATGATATTCATCATCGTGCTCAATCGGATCACGCGTATTAATAACCACTCGAACTTTGCGGTATTTGAGTTTTTGTAAGGTTGGCAGTAATTGCGAAAGTCGTCTGTTGGTCACGAATGGCGACTCAATAATCACCTCGTGCGAGCACTTGTTTAAGTCTTTGGTAAGTACTGGGTAAAACGTTTCTTCGTTGAAAAGCTTTGAACTTAGCAGTTCTATCGGCGATTTGTCACGGTGCAGTAAATTAAGCATTGTCCGCCTCCTTGCTGTCTAACAGGATGATCTTGCCATTTACTTCAACGAGTCCTAGCTCTTCAAGCTTCTCATCCAGTTCCTGTAAACTTAGGGTGTTCCGCTCCATCCCCGGAGAGGTCACCAGAGGAAACTTATCGTCAGCAAGTAAGCTGATTATCGGATTCACCCCTGTAAAAAGGGGTGATTTTTGATTTCGGAAACTCAAATCGTTGTACGAGGGCAAAGTGCTAAAAAGTAGGCCAAAAAGCTGAGCTTTTTTGATGTTATCCCTCTGTTGGGCGATGGTCTGCCCAATGTTTTCGGAAAACTTTTTGACCCTTGCCAGTACCTTGTCTATATCCAGTGGTCTCTTCTGCTCCATGTTTGTCCTTTCTAGTGCTAGAAGCTTAATTTGTTGATCTATCTCCTCCAACTCTTCGTTAACGTATTTCTGAGCTGATGGAGCGATGGTAGCGAAGCTCTTGGCTAGTTCCTTGGCTTGAGCTTCAAGTGTGCGTATACGGCCGTCTATGGACGCAGATTGAGCCTCAAAGGTCGTTAAGTGCTTCTCATATTTCTTACGAATAGTCGTAAAGACCTGGTCGATGCGTTCCTGTGGGAAATCCATGCCAGCAATAAAGTCGTACACTTTAGTCTCTAAATCTTCTTTGGTAACTCGGAACGTGTGCCCACGTTTATCACAGTGGTAGTACGAATAGTACTTGCCAGTCTTGCCCCGTGAAGTGCTACCGGATAGGGGCTTATTACACTGTGGGCACATGACATAATGCTTGAAAGCAAAATCGTTATTGCGGGTTCCGCGAACGGTGGCGTGCCGAGGCGCAATATTGTCGCTGATAGCTATCTTGTTACCCGGCATTTCAATAATGGTGCGCTTACCCTTGTTGGCTCTGTTGAATAGCTCTAGCGATACTAAGCCGTCAAACATACACTTAACTGGCTGGTCGTTTGTCCACTTCTCGACATTTACACCTGCGTAGATCGGATTGCGAACCATCTTCCAAAGCTTCTTGTCGTTAAGCGGTGAACCTTCGGTTTTGCTTAACACTCGGTTGGAACCGTCTTTGGCTCGGCGATACTGTGGTCGGCCACGGTAACCCATAGCATTTAATTTGGCGGCAATTTCTTTGTCGCTAAACTGTCGGCTAGCGCGTAGTTCAAACATCTTAATGATGTGTAGTGATTCTTCGGGGTGTGGTTCTAGGATGGTACGTTTACCGTGCTGGGTTTCTACTTTGACGCTGACAAAGCCGTACGGCGGTTGTCGCATCCAATAACCCATTTGGGTATACCGAATCTCGGCACCAATCACTCGACTCAGGATGTCGCGCACTTCATCCTTAGAACGCTCGGCTTCAAGCATTTCAGATTTACGACTTGGTGAGTAATTGCTCCATTTGTAGCTCTGACCAAGATGCTCCAAGGTATTAACTTGTTCTTGGCTAATAACGCCGTAGGTATCTATGAGAGTGATGTTGCAAGCGTCGAGCTGCGTCTTCAACAGGTCATAGGATAACGAACCGCCACGCGTAAACCGATCTATGGATTTGATGATAAACAGGTCAACCTTATTCTTCGGATTTTTGCAGTAGTCTATGGCTTCCTGCATGGGTTGTTGCTCTTTGCTGGCCGACTCCAAAAAGACGAAGAACTTTTTGATAACAATGCCTTTGTTCTGAGCGAAGCGTTCGATTTGCTCCTTCTGAGCCTCGGGTGAGTCGCCATCACGACCTTGCTTAGAAGTTGAGACCCGAATAGCAGCGATAGCGTTTCGGTTACGAGCTGGTATCATCCTGATTCTCCTCAAGTACAAGTTCAAGTAAAATATCCGCTAGTAGATCGATCTGCTCGTCTCTTTCTACTTCACTAGTCGATATTTCATTAGCCATGATACCCTCGTAAACTATTGATTATAGCTATAGTTTACTATAGAATATAGCGTTAGTTCAATAGTATAGCCACAGTAATATTTACAATTGTGGATATCTTATCGTTAAGATACCTATATAATCATTTCTAATCAGTTATATTTGTACGTTATTGTTATATAATTACCTATACTGCGTATAGGAGTAGATAGTACAGTGAAAGAGCCAAAATACCGACGACCATTAAACCCTCAGCAAATTACTATTCTTAATACTCTCTATAAGTTTAGATTTACTAATATTGCTTTACTTGCACAGAACCAACAAGCCAACCCTAGAGTTATATCAAGCAGACTAAAGATATTAGTAGATCAAGGCTATATCGGTATGAACTATGATAGTAGCTATAAGATAGCTAGAAGACCAGCTACATACTATCTAGCTACTAAAGGTGTCCGATTCTTACGAACACAACCATACACAAGCGAATCAGCTCTTAGAAGCATCTACCACGACAAGCGAGTTGAAGATCATAGAATTAATCACCGACTCAATGTCTTTAAAGCCTATATACAGCTCAAACATAGCTATCCAGATAGATATAAGTTCTACAGCAAAACTGAGCTTATGGACAAAGATTACGTACCTAAAACTAAGCCAGACGCATACATAGTAGATAAAGAAGCCGACAATTCCTACTTCCTGGAGTGTCTAGAGGACAATATGACCTACTGGACGCTACGCAAAACCATACGGAAATACATAACTTTCACTGAGATGGAGATATGGAGACAATATAAAACCAATCAATCACATCCGGAAGTGCTACTTATATGTGAGTCGGAGAGGCTTGAGAGGACAGTAAAAAAGCTGGTCGAGAAAGAATTAGATCGTAGCTATGTTGAGCTAGGGGTCAAGGTGGTTGATCCAGACGAAGAATTTCTGGTTTGAATTTTAGAGCAACCAATGTACTATATACGTAAGCGTTTCTATATTTTATGATCAAACATATGCATACAAATAAACTAACAACAAAGGACACCTAATAAAACATCATGGACAGCCAAACCGTAACTCAAACCATCAATCTCCTGGTTGGACCCGGTGTACCTAACACTGGTCTTGGTCCTACTCAATCATCGCCACTCCTCCCACTGGCCATCGGTACAACCCTAACCCTCCTGATTGCATGTTTGCTCACCTGGTATTTCCTTGTCCATCGCTCTCGTAATTCACATAACTCCCATTCTCATTCAATCTCTAAGCTACCAAAACTTAGCTCTCGTAGCTTCAGTATCCTTGTCCTGCTTGCCCTGACTGCAGCGCTCCTCGCTACCAATCTCCCAATTGTCTCTGCAGCTCCCACTCTCTCCCTCGGTACAGACCAAGGCACCATTCAAGTCACTGTTCCTCAGGGTGGTGGTACCACTACGGCTACCACAACCCTCA
>RXKC01000028.1:536-5992 GCA_003962975.1 Candidatus Saccharimonadota bacterium | reverse complement strand
CGCGGTCGTGCGAAGTGGGAGTTTCGTGATCCGCGGTAATCGTGAAGTCTGGGCGCGGGGTTCGGCGAAAGTCTGGGCGTGGGAATCGACGAAAGTCGAGGCTTCCGATTCAGCAGAAGTCTGGGCGTACGACTCGGCGAAAGTCGTGGCTTCCGATTCAGCAGAAGTCTGGGCGCGGGGTTCGGTGAAAGTCACAGCCTTCGATTCAACGGAAGTCAAGGCGTACGACTCGGCGAAAGTCGTGGCTTCCGATTCAGCGAAAGTCAAGGCGTACGGTTCGGCGAAAGTTTGGGCGTACAATTCAGCGGAAGTCTGGGCGTACGGTTCGGTGGAAGTCGAAGCGTACCATTCAGCGGAAGTCTGGGCGTACGACTCGGCGAAAGTCAAGGCGCACGATTCGGCGAAAGTCTGGGCGTACGACTCGGCGAAAGTCGTGGCGTACGACTCGGCGAAAGTCGTGGCGCACGATTCAACGGAAGTCGTGGCGTGGGGTTCGGCGAAAGTCGTGGCATTCGGTTCGGCGAAAGTCGTGGCGTACGGTTCGGCGAAAGTCGTGGCGTACGGTTCGGCGAAAGTCGAGGTCTCCGGTTTGGCCAAAGTCTGGACGTACAATCCGACAGTTACCGTCACGAACTGCGACTGAACAAACTTTCCCTAAAAAAAGGAGCAAGGAAACAATGAGTAGGACTTTGAAAGACCAACCGTTCAGAATCCGTTTCCCAGAAGAAGAAACAGATTCAAGTTTCTACGGTGGCGGTAACTGTCACTGCCATACGTGCGGTAGAAACAACGCCAGTTCCTACAATCGGAGCATTTACCTCCGATACGGAATCGTACCCGATGAACAGAAGTTGCATTCTTTCGACAAGAAAGCTTCCCGCCGAACACTTAGGAGGCGATTGAAGGAACAGCTTTTGACCGAGGAAACCGATCCCTACTAAAAGGAGGAAACATGGGATACAACCTAATCGGCCTGGTCAGCAAGAACGACGTCATTGACGACTGCCATCGTTGTTACCACAAAGAATGGTGTGGTGATTGTCAAGAGCGTCGTTCCGTGATTCTTGTTGAGTCTAAAAAGACCGACAAAATCAAAAGAGTAGTTAGGTTCGGCTTGTGTGAACGCTGTATGCGTAATCACGATATCGACACTAATCTACTCGACCAGTCGTTGAGCGAACTTGGTTTAGTCGCTATCTAGTTTCCTAGGGTGCTGATATAACCGGGACGTAGCCCCAGCGTATCAGTTAAATGACCGTATAGGCGCGGTAACAGCCCTAAAACCCCTGTTTCAAATCCGAAAACTTCGAGTTAACAAAGAAAGGACACTCGAAAAATGGCTGGGCAGCCGAAGAAACGTCTCACGAACCGTCGAATGCGTTTGGTTTACAACGCTCCGGAAACATATCTGGTTCAATACGGGCCAGAGCTTGAAGGAAAACTTTCGATCAAGAACTTGAGTAAGGGCGAACTTGCCACAGTTTGTATGAAATTCTGTGGACTGAACTGGAATCAGGTCGCTTCGACGCACGAAGATAATCGTCGCAAAATGATTATCGAATACATGAACGACGAAGCATCTTGGACTGGATCATCTCTCTGGCATTCGAAGATAGTGGTTCCGAAATTTGAAGACACTTCGCCGGTGAACGGTACGACACCGATTTATAAACCGACGCCACAATCGGAAGCCGAGCCGATTATCGTTCCGCCCGCAGTTCAGAATATCCCCAGCGGACTTTCGGAAGAACGAGCTCGAGAAATTGCTGTTGAAGAATCTTTCAACACTTTGGTTTCGTTGCAAGACGAGTTGAGGCGGGAACTTCAAGAGTTGAAAGATAATCAGCCGAAGATTACGAGAGTTATCCTTCGGGATCAACCGGCCATTGACATTGCGGAGCATACGCACCCTATGTTTCCGAAAATGTTGAAGCGTCATAGCAAGGGCGCGAATTTGTTTCTCACCGGTCCAGCCGGAACAGGAAAAACTTTCATGGCGGAACAACTTGGCCGAACGATCGGTATCGAAACTGTTGTGATTTCCTGTGATCCGACAATGACTAAAGGTTCACTGATGGGAGTTGTTTCACCGGGGACCGGACTTCTTAATCCGGGACCGGTGGCAGAATGCCTTGAGTTTGGGAAAATCGGCATCTTTGACGAAGTAGACGCAAGTAATCCGGCCGCTATGGTCGTGTTGAATAACACTTTGTCAGCTTTGGTGGATTCCCGATTCCGACTGGCCGATGGTCGGGTTATTACGAAGCATCGTAATTGTTCGTGGATCGCTACGGCAAACACTTTCGGAACCGGTCCAACGGCTGAACATATCGGACGTAATTCGCTCGATGCGGCAACGCTCGATCGGTGGACATTACTTCATGTCGGATATGACACCGAACTTGAGCGCACAATCGGCTCACAATATCTCGGCGCAGAACGATACGGTAAGTTGGCTCAACTTATTCGTTCCCTCCGAGAGAACAGGGAGAAGTACGCTATCAAAGTGGTTATCTCAACCCGTGGTGTTGTTGATATCTGCAAGATGTTGGACCCGGACGATACGATCGAGGAGCTTATGGCGGATCGTATTCTTAAATCCCTCAAGCGGGATCAGGTCGAGAAATTGTTCACAGGAATCGATTCTTCTTGGAAGGAGATTAAGTGACAGGAGAACTGTTTCGAGCCGGTCGGTTTGGAACCGACATCGGCAATATTCTTCACGATCACGTAACGCACACTGTCGTTTACGATAATGTTAGCGATGCGATCGACGACATTATAAACCGGCCGAGCAATCATGCGTCCGGTTTAGGAAATAGCTCTGAAACAGCTAGCTCGGGCTGGGCTGGCTCCAAAAATCTCGGTGACGCAATCTCTATCCTTAAAGGAGGGTGGAGTGAGTATCGGGAACAGGTTGAAAGAATCATCGGTGACATAACCGAAGATCCTGATATCGAAACTATGCGATCGAAATCTTTCGCATGGCAACTTTCTGACGAAGGGGATTTCTGCAATACTGACCTTTACGCTGAAGGCGAAGCGGAATGCATGTATCTCCCCATACTAGAAGAGGCAGAGAGGCCGGATGCTATTATCCGTATTGTTGTTGACGGTACAGCAGCTAGCGGGGTTAAGCCTGACGAAATTATTCGCAAAGGCATAGTTATCGCAGCTTTGGTCGACACTCTTCAGTTTCTCGGTCGTGGCGTGGAATTGTGGTGGGGGCAATCTGTAGCCAAGAATAACGCAGCGTCCATTATGGCAGTGAAAGTGAAAGACACTCGAACCCATATGGATATTGACGATATGTTGTTCGCTTGTGCCCATCCCTCTATGCTTCGTCGTTTCGGTTTCGCATTGTTTGAGCTAGAAGACGAGAGTCATCGACGGACGATCGGCCTTCACTCTAAAGGTCGATACGGTCGGGTGAAAGTTCTCGATTCAAACAAGTGGGGCGGTATTCTCGGTGAAACTGTTCACGTTCTATTCAACGGAATGGAATATGGTCGGGATTATCGGGATGGTGTTCAGTCGGTTAAGAATCTTCTTGAAGGGATGAATTTCTAAAATGTCAGCAAACTACGGAGGTACAGTAATGCTCACGAACCAGGAGTTTTTCGACCAGGCAATGCGGAATATGGCGGCGAAGCCTTTCCCCTGTTCCGATTCTTTCGGAGAATGTCTTTACGAAATGACTGACTCGGATGGCATTGTTCATCATTGTGCTATCGGGGATTTTATTCCGGCCGGGCATCAGGCTATGCAAATGAGGGAAACAAATGTCGATGAGTTTCCCCATCTTTTCCCGGAATTGAAGGGTATAGCTTGGCCTTCTGAACCTAATGGAATTGAGTTGGCGATGGCGATTCAACATTTCCATGACAGTAGTAATGGGGTCCAAAGAATCTTTGGTGCTGACGAAATGCAGTACATCCGCGCCGAAGCTGTGGCTAAAAGATTCGGTCTTGATGATTCGGTGGTCAGCGAAATTCGAGCAGAAATCGAGGGCAAGAAGTGAAAGATCTAATGCTAGCGTTCCTAGCCGGGTGTGTTATCGCTCTCGTATTGTTTGTCGCAGCTATGGTCGGCGAGAATCACAGGCAAGAAGCTTTGCGCCATAGAGTAGAGGTAATGTCGGAGCCTTAAATAAAATAAATACGAGGTAGGTACTTTAAAAGTCATAATCCTACACCGGGTAGCAAGAAGAACTTTGAGTGAGGCTATCATCTCACCCCGACATATCCGGGCCGTCTTATAAACGGTGCCTTAATAATCCGGTAGCTGGTGCAGGTGGGTTCAAATCCCACAGTCGGGACCAGTCAAACAAAACTGAAAAAGGCCGAGGGTACCTTGACCCGAAGAAGTTGGATTTGGATTATTATAACGAGAACGAACCACCGCAAGAAAAGAGGTAAGTTATGGGACTTAAAGCGCCAGAGGGTTGTAATGCATTCGACCTTGAACCTCACCTACACGGTTTAGGAAATCGTAATCAAGTGGGCTACACGTCAGACCGATGGCTTAATATCTATGCTCTTATGTGTGGATATCAAGAATACTATAAAACTGGCAAGAAAAGTTTCCGCCTCTTTAATGAGGGCGACTGTTATCATGTTATAACTTTCGATGAAACAACTAGTGGGCGGGAGTGGATGTGTTTTGATAATATCCATGCCGCAAGGACAGCGTTCGCTAACGCAGTAAAAGGGAAGCAATATGCTACAGGTAATTGAAGGTAACATTCTTGACTTCGAGGATGGTGTGATATTCCATCAGGTTAATTGCATCGGAGTCATGGGTGCCGGTCTGGCTTTACAAATAGCTAGAAAGTATCCGATTGTTCTCGACGAGTACGAGAATATTTGCGAATGCTTTAGTTATCCCGAGCACAATCTCGGTGGGGTTTCTGCAACGAAAATTCCCGACGGGCCAACTGTTGTCAATCTGTTTGGACAGATTGAGCCAGGTCGAGGTAAGCAAACAAATTATGGCGCTCTAGCAGATGCGCTTTCAGGAAGTCTAGAATTTAGGCTTCAAGGCACCAGATATTTTCCTTATGGTATGGCGTGTGGTCTTGCTGGTGGAAACTGGGATGTTGTTGTTGAGATGATCGAATACTTTTACCCGGATGGAGTGATCGTAAAATGGAACTAGATTGCGAAACAGAGGTTTTCAACGGTATAGCCTGGCTCGATCAAGTTGCGCCAGGTTGGGATAAGAAAATTGATCTCGTAACATTCAGACTTTGGTCGACGTTTGATTGTATCCTCGGTCAACTTTTTGGCAGTGAAATGTATGACGCAATTCTTGATATGCCGGATGGTCTCCCTTGGATTAGAAGTCATGGGTTCAGCAATTTCGGGGACGATTATTGGCGCGAGGAAATTTTGTCTCGTCGGTTGAAGGGATAGTCTTATGTTTGTTGAGGTTGCAACGCAAGCGGAACTTGACGA
>RXKC01000028.1:0-486 GCA_003962975.1 Candidatus Saccharimonadota bacterium | reverse complement strand
AGTTTCGTGATCCGCGGTAATCGTGAAGTCTGGGCGCGGGGTTCGGCGAAAGTCGTGGCATACGATTCGACGAAAGTCGAGGCTTCCGATTCAGCAGAAGTCTGGACGTACGATTCGACAGAAGTCTGGGCGCGGGGTTCGGCGAAAGTCTGGGCGTGGGAATCGGCGAAAGTCTGGGCGTACGACTCGGCGAAAGTCAAGGCGTACGACTCGGCTAAAGTTTGGGCGTACAATTCAGCGGAAGTCTGGGCGTACGATTCAGCGGAAGTCTGGACGTACGATTCGACAGAAGTCTGGGCGCGGGAATCGGCGAAAGTCTGGGCGTACGACTCGGCGAAAGTCGAGGCGCTGAACAAGGCAAAAGTCGAAGCGTGGGATTCAGCGGAAGTCGTGGCATACGACGCAGCGGAAGTCGCAGCCAACGATGACGCTATCGTTTACATGATGAACATGCCGGAAGATTGGTGCAAGTTTCACGATATTCCG
>RXKC01000007.1:0-117500 GCA_003962975.1 Candidatus Saccharimonadota bacterium | reverse complement strand
GCACGAGGGAGACACCTGTTCCCATGCCGAACACAGCAGTTAAGCCTCGTAGCGGTTACAATACTTGGGTCATCAAGCCCTGGGAAAATAGCACGGTGCCGAATTATAGAGAGACCAGCCTGAACGGCTGGTTTTTCTTTTTATTAGACTTTAGACTTCTTTCGATACCTGGACGATATTCTGTACGATCGTATCAGCAATAGTTTCTATAACATCAGGTCTGTAGTAAGCGTTGTGGCCGCCTTCTACAGGGACAAACTTCACTTCTGGATGTTCTGAAGCGTATTCTTGCGCTTCATCAAAGTGAATAACCGGGTCATCTTTAGCATGAATGACGGTTACCAGAACTCCTTCTTGGGCAAGGCGTGATTTGGTGGGCCAACCATCCGCATGTCCAATCACGCCAAGTTCTCTGGAAGAACGGCGGGGGTGAGCAATGTGGTATGCCCGATGAACTAGTGATTTTGGTGCACGATCACTTTCGGGGACGGTTTCTTGCGTCCTGTGTGCCTGCCGCTTTTCGCGTATCGATCGAACAACACTTCGTTTTGTTCGCCTATCGGTAATAATAGGGCTGGTACCTACACCGTTAACAACGGTTAGACTTTTTACTCGTTCGGGATGTTGCTCGGCAATAGTAGTAACAGTTCGGCCACCATCAGAGAATCCAATCAGGTGAAATTTTTCAATTCCTAAGATATCAGCAAGGGCAAGAGTAGAGGTAGGACGTCTCAGGTTTGTTCGATTACCTCGCATGGTTGCCTCAGGAAAATATGGGTTCGATGCACCTGTGCTACGAGACTGCTTTAATAATCTTAACGCTAGGCTGCCTCGGCGGTGGGCCCTTAGGGGGCTCTGATTGGCATACCCGTAGCGTGTGTCGACTGCAATAGGGAAGATCCCTTTGGAGACCAGCTCTTCTAGAAGGGCTTTCGACTTTGTAGGGTGTATACCCCAGCCGTCATGAACCAGTGCAACTTCTTGGCTTTCCGCTAACTTATCGAAAGGAAGTGGACTATATACTCCTAAAGTCCAGCGGTCGGCAGTGTAGCGCTTGTGATGCATGGACAGTGTTACTTGAGTCGATTAATACAGTAAGCTGCAATCTGCTCAATAAGGTCATAAGGGATAGGCTTGTCCAGTGGGAACCGTATGGTGCCTTTGGAAGTGTCGTAATCTTTTAATTGATCAGTGAACTCGCTTACGCTTACAGAGCCAGGATAGAGGCCTATATGGCCGTCATAGCCACCAAAGTGTACGGCATTCTTTCCGTTTACTTTGTACGTAGGAATCCCGTAACCAATCTTTTCTTCAGCATCGGGGGCAAGTTTTTTAATGGTAGCCTGAATTTTCTTCAATATCTTTTGCGTGCTCTCGGGGTAAGTAGCGATATATTCGTCAACTGTTTGGATGTCGGTGTTCATACTCATAGAGGTATCTTACGCTGAGCTATCCAGGTATGCAAAGCCAAATCTTAAATCTTTCTTAAATAATAATGAAGTTTAATTGACATTAGCGCAATACAGTGATATCATTTAATTAATTCTGAGAGGAATAAGAGGTAAGCGACTAGGACGTCCAGCTTATTTCCTGTTTTATATCAGAGTCTGGGTGGGGCGATTAAACGTAATGGGAGACCTAGACTATGTCTGGAACTAAAGATGGTGGCAAAGCTGCTGCTGAGACCAACAAAGCAAAGTACGGCGCAGATTTTTACGCAAAAATCGGTGCTAAGGGTGGTAAAAAGGGTCGCACAGGTGGCTTTTTCGCTAACCGTGAACTCGCTCGTATCGCAGGTGCAAAAGGTGGCCGTATTAGCCGCCGCACTAAGCGAGCTGCATAAGTTTGGTGGGCAATCGCACTAAACTCTGAAAGATCCGCTTCGGCGGATCTTTTTTATTTACCCTGGAGCAGCTAGACCATAACTGGTAGTTTTGCTGTTTGTTTTTTGCGGTAGGTGCGGCATTTTCGCGAACGTGAGACGCGCCACTCAGTGTTGCAATTAAAGCAACGATATGTGGACGAGTCAATCTGTAAACTACAGCTTGTACACGTAGGGCAGGTACTGCGTTGGTAGAGCCAATCACGATAGGTATCGAGACAATCTTGTATATGATCAGGGTCTATAACGACCTTGTATTTTTTTGCTAGCTCCTGAGCTTTATCCCAGGCCATAACCTCTAGCTGTAACAGATTAAAATCGGTTTGATATGTTTGATGTTCAAGCAGGGCATGACCAATTTCATGCAACAGTGACCATTCTCCTACAGTATCGCTCAACTTTTCATCGATGTAGAAAACAGTTTTCTTACGAGGCGACCAATAAAAACTATCACTCGACACCATAGCTATATTCGGAAAGTCTTTAGCCAGGGTTGTCAGCAGGCTACTCACGAGCACGCTTCGCTAGTTGGTAGCAGCCATAAATAACTGCTTCTTCAGGGTGTTGAGCAGCTTGAATTGGTGGGATAGGCACGATTGGCAGTTCGTATTTCTTAAGCTCTTCGGCAAGGGGTTTCTTAAACTTCGCATAGTGGCTTCCGACCCCACCACCTAACACAATTACCTCTGGCTGAATAACCGAAATAAGTTCAATGAGTCCAAGGGCAATATCGTGGGCTATGGTTTGCCAGGTTTTAGGATCTGTTATCTCACTGGCTCGCAAACCGAAGCGTTCTACGATGGCACGCCCCGAAGCAAAGTCTTCCCATTGAACTGGTTTACCGTCTCGCTCAAACCACATTTGACCACTTTCGCTGTCAGCCAGATCTGGATCTATGACGCCGTTTACGATAAGTCCTGCGCTTATTCCTGTGCTTATTGTGACATAAAGTACTTTCTTAAACTCTTTTTTGATATAAAGTGCTTCGCTTAAAGCTGCGAGCTTTGCATCGTTCTCTATGCTCACTGGGCATTTCAGAACACGCGCGGCATCTTTGCTGATTGTTACATTCTGCCAGGGGCGGTTGCCAAAAGCGATACCGATACCGTGAGCTCTGTCGAGTCTGCCGGGCACTGCCACAACTGCATGCGAGAACGTGCTGTGCTCAAGCTGGGCAGTCTCTTTGCCGAGTTCACTTATAAGGTCTTCATAGTGCTCGGGCGTAGGGAATTTGCGTTGCTCCAAAAGCTTACCGCTAATCGTAAAAACTGCCAGCAATACCTTTGTTGCTCCAATATCTACCGCCAAATACATACCCCGAGTATAAAGGAAGATGTAAACCCGGGCAAAGGCACTGTTAGGTGAGTTGCCAACAGATACGTAACAGAGTATACTGTAGGTAAATCTGATCGGAAAAACGACTCAAGGGTTGCCGCAGAATATAAGGAGGCATGTAATTCATGTCAAAAAATGCAAATCTTTCAATGGATGATCTTTTAGCATCCAGCGAAATCAAACAACTTAAAACCGGGGACGTTATCGAAGGAAAAATCACTTCTGTGCGTAAGCACGAAGTCTGGTTAGACCTTGGTGCCAACGGTGTGGGTGTGGTTATGCGTCGAGAAATCGGACACGGCCAAAAACTCGAAGAAGGTGAAAGTGTCACTACTAGTGTCGTCGATCCAGAGATGGACGAAGGCTATGCGTTACTCAGCATGAAACGAGCCGTTAAGGATCGTGGTTGGGATGAGCTACAGCGTATCTTTGAGGCACGTGAGATTGTTGAGATTACTCCTTACGATGCGAACCGTGGTGGTCTGCTGGTTGAAGTAGAAGGCATTCGTGGCTTCCTACCAGTTTCACAATTAGCTGCTGGTCATTACCCTCGCGTATCTGGCGCAGATAAAGATGAAATTCTGCAGAAACTAAACGCGCTTACTGGTCAGGCACTACGTGTGCGTGTGCTTGATGTTAGTCGTAAGGACAATAAGTTGATCTTCTCTGAGAAAGAAGCTGTCAAAGATGACATGCAATCTCGTTTTGCTGAACTTAAGGCTGGTGACGAAGTAGAAGGCATTGTAACTGGTGTTATCGACTTCGGTGCTTTTGTGAACGTTGATGGTATCGAAGGTCTAATCCACATCTCAGAAATTTCTTGGGAGCGTGTTGAAGACCCTCGTGACTACGTTAAAACTGGTCAGACTGTTAAGGCCAAGATCATCGCTATCGATAAAGATCGCTTGAGCCTCAGCATGAAGCAAATGCAAGAAGATCCTTGGCTACAAGAAGTAAAAGCCTTCAAAAAAGGTGAAGTAGTCGAAGGTAAAGTTACTCGAATCACACCATTTGGTGCTTTTGTGCAGCTTAGCCCAGCCGTAGAAGCCCTCGTTCATGTTTCAGAGATGAGCAATGACGAAGGCGCAGATCCTGAAAAGATCTTCCAGCTCAATGAAAAGAAGCACTTCAAGGTGCTCGATATTGATACTGAGGCACGCAAGATTGCTCTCAGTCTTAAAGACGCAAAATAATCCACTCGCTATGTAAATCAGCAAAGAAAGGAGAGTGACCGTGGCAGAACGAACCATAGAAATTGAAGATCAAATCACTGTCGGTGCTCTCGCAGAGAAGCTTATGCTTCCGGTGGGTAAGCTGATTGCCGAACTCATGAAGAACGGCATCATGGCAACGGTAAATGAGCGAATTGATATTGATACCGCTCAGATTATTGTTTCAGAATTGGGACTTGATATTGAGCTAACCAAAAAGCAAGTATCTGCTGTTAACACAGAGCCTCGTGAGCGACGTAAGGCTAACCAAAAAGGTAATCCTCGTCCACCTGTTATTGCGGTCATGGGGCATGTTGACCACGGTAAAACGAGCCTACTCGATGCAATTCGTGAGGCTGATACCGCCAAGGGAGAAGCTGGTGGGATTACTCAGCATATCTCGGCGTATCAGATTACCCACAACAACCGTGACATTACTTTCCTTGATACTCCTGGGCACGAAGCCTTTGCGGCTCTTCGCGAACACGGGGCATTGCTGACAGATGTCGTGATCATTGTGGTTGCAGCAGATGACGGCGTGAAGCCCCAGACAATCGAGGCAATTCGCTTTGCTCGTAAAGCCGGTGTTAAGATCATCGTTGCTGTGAACAAGATCGATAAAGAAGGTGCCAATGTGCCACAGCTTAAGCAGCAGCTCGCTGAGCAAGATTTGCTCGTAGAAGAGTGGGGTGGCGACACAGTAATTGTTGAAGTGTCTGCCAAAACCAAGCAGGGCGTTCCTCAGCTTCTAGACATGGTTCTGCTTGTCTCTGATGTAGAAGAGCTTAAAGCTGACGACACAATTCCTGCTACTGGTCTGGTTATTGAGGCACATCAGGAACAGGGTCGCGGTCCTGTGGCGATCTGTTTGGTTGACGAAGGAACTCTCAAGCAAGGTGACTATATGGTGGCAGGCGCTACCTATGCAAAAATTCGTAACCTTGAATCTACTTCAGGTAAGCCACTAAAGATTGCAAAGCCCTCTACACCTGTGGTCATTACGGGCTTTAAGGAGCTTCCACAGTTTGGTGATGAGTTCCGGATCGTTAAAGATGAAAAGACGGCCCGTACACAAGCACAAGCTGTTGAGCAGCAACGTCGTCACGACGGTAGCCGCCAAGATATCGGCAGTGGTGAACTCATCCGGATGATTAACCGAACAAACGAAGTAACAGAGCTACCTGTCATCATCAAAGCAGATGTACAGGGTTCACTTACTTCTGTCATCGATAGCCTCAAGGCTCTCGACAGCGACGAGGTAGTTATTCGAGTTGTTAGCAGTGGTGTCGGTGCCGTTAGTGAAAGTGATGTTCATTTGGCGCACACAGCTGGCGCAATCATTTATGGATTCAACATTCAGCTACCAACGAGCATCAAGCGACTTTCGAGCCGAGATAAAGTGCCAATACGTTTGTACAGTGTTATTTATGAACTGATCGACGATTCGCGTGAAGAAATGAGTAAATTACTTGCTCCTGAAATTGTTGAGACAGACCTAGGGCGATTACGTATAAAGGGTATCTTTAAGACAACCAAGACAGAAGTTATCTGTGGCGGTGAAGTCCTAAAGGGTAAACTCACTGTACCTGCACTTGGCCGTGTCTATCGAGGCAAAGAATTGCTCGCCGAAGTAAACGTGACCAACTTAAAGCGTGGACCACAAGATACTAAAGAAGTTTTTGAAGGTGAAATGTGTGGCCTTAGTCTTGCAACAACCGGACGAGTTGATGTGCAGGAAGGTGATGATGTCCAGCTCTATAGCCAGGAGGCGGTTACAAGGCATCTGTAGCCGACTTGGGTATGGCAGTAGAAGACGCGCCACGAACCAATAGTTCGACAGAAGGTCAAACGATAGACGTTAGTCATGACGCCCAGCCGGCAGTCCGTGAGAGCTTTCTTCAGTCATGGCAGCGTCGTATTCGCGAACGAACTTCAGACTCGCCGCTTGGGCAATTTCTGTTTGATCAAGATGCGGCAAATTTCAGTGAAAACAGGGAAGACGGTGGCGAAGACGACGATTCAGTAGAGGATGATACTGACAGTTCGCTTGATAAAAAACGAACTGGCAGACTGCGTGGCCTTTTACGCGGATTTCTGTTGCCGAAACCAGAAAAAATAGCCGAGACCCCAGAAGCTCAGACTAATGAAAACAGAGCTGAGGCTGCTGACGGTACGCCAAAGATCGAAGCGCCATTAGCGCCTTATGGCGAGAGTTTACCTCGACCTGTCGACAGTCAGGCTGAACTATCAGACGAAGCTGAAGAGCCTCATATCGATAGTGATGTTGAAGCGGATTATCATGCAGCTGAATTACCCGTAGAACAAGTAAAGACACCGGATGCGCCAGTCGTCGAAGCTGATTCTGATCCTCAGCCATTCCGGACCGAGCCAGAAAGCCTGCATTCGATTTTATTGCGTCAGCAACAAGCACAAACTGAAGCAGCTCAGGTCAATGTGAATAACACAACGAGTGCTGACACATCACCCCTAGAAAGAACGCATTCAGGTGACACCTATTATGTTTCCCATAATGACAGGGCAGTGGCAGGATTGTTGGCTCTTGATGTTCTTAACTATGGTGTTGCCAAGCGACGTGACAATAAAAAAGAGAAAGCTTCGATTGCTCGCGACAAGAAGCTAGAAAAAGCTGCCGAACAACAACAGCAGGCAACCGACACCCGTCTAGAACAGCAACGACGGTACCAGGAAGAATTAGCAAAACGTACATCGCGCCTCGAGGCCGACTCTACCCCTAATCGTCTACCGAAAGTGCGACAGCCAGAAGTACGAACCATGGCTGCTCCTGCCGAAAGAATTGATGCTGAGGAAGTAACACTACAGGCTGCTCGACGCATCGAGCGGGAGCAAGAGATACGAAAAGCTGCACTCGAAGCGCTGCCAGAAAGACCAATTACTGTGCCAGAGCAAAAAATTGTTGCAGCACCAGATGTGGCCTTACCTTCGGCCGATACAATATTGCACCGAGTAGAAGTAGCGGCTGAACATGATGACCCTATCGAGAGCGCATACGAAATGCGTCACGAAATCAAAGGTAATATCGACTATTCGAATTCGAGCCAAACAGTTCAGCCAATCTTTATGAATTCGAGCGTTCCGGTACCAGCAGACCAAAAGGATGCACATGCACCTAGCCAACAGCATATGAGCAGTGATGCTTCTACAACCGCAGGATCCACTCAATACAAACAGGCTGTGACCAGTGGCGCATGGGGAGCGGTTGTAGCAATAATAATTTTCATTATCTTCATTATACTGACGCGATGATCTGTTAAAATAAGCTTAGAGAAAAGGAAATACATGTTTAAACTAGACGACAACCTACTTATCGAGCTTGGACTGGGCACACTGCCACCAGTAGAAAAAAACCGAATGCTCGGTCATATTTATGAAACTCTTGAGATGCGTGTGGGTATGAAACTTGCTCAAAAAATGTCTAACGAGCAGTTGGATGAATTCGAAGCCTTTATTAATCGCAGTGATGAGGCCGGGGCACTAAAGTGGCTTGAATCAAACTTCCCGAACTACAAACAAGTCGTTGCTGATGAACTGGAAGCCCTCAAGACAGAGATCAAAACAGCTGCGCCACAAATTGTTGCTGCCAGTCAGCAGCAGGCTTTAGCGCAACCAGCAGCCCCCGCATACCCAGGCTCAGCCCCTGCGCAACCATATCAGACACAAGCTCAGCCTTTGTCACAGCCACAACCCACCATGCCACAACCAGCACCTGCGCCAGCGCCTCAGTACCCACCAGCGCAGCCCCAGCCTTATATTAACCAGCCGCCCGCCGGTCAACCATCACCTGGTTACCCAAATCCAGCACCCGCTGCACAGCCTTACCAGCCTCAGCCAGCACCACAACCAAATCCAGTACCGCTTGATCCTTCGACTCTTCAGCCTTCACAGCCTGCACCATTTCCTGGCCAGCAGCAGCCACAGGCTCCTGCGACTCCACAGTATCCACCAGCACCAAGCGCACCATTCCCATCTCAGCCCACTCAACAGAATGAATAGAGAATACTTAGTATTCTGATGTAATCAGGTGGCGATTGCCGGCTAAAAAGGCCTGTATAGGCATCTTTTGTTTACCCTCTGGTTTCAGACTGACTATCTCTAGCCAATCTTCAGCGCAGGCAATTCTTAAGGTATGTTTGTCCATGTGTACTGTTCCGGGCGTAGCGGGCGAATCTTGAACGACATGAGCATCCAATACCAAAACCTCTTTAGTGCCAAGTTTCGTACGACTACCTGGCCAACCAGCGTAGGCTTTAATTTCGCGACTGAGTTGCGTCGCAGACTTAGACCAGTCTAGCTGCCCATCTTGTTTCGTAATGAGAGCGTCATAGCTCGCATCTCCTGTTTGCGGCACGGCCTTTAGGCTCCCATCGAGGATAGACGGTAGTACTGCGAGAAGACGTTCACTCCCAAGGGCGAGTAGTCTGTCTGCTAGTTGCTGTTTTGTCTCGTCACCATGCAAGGCCATAGGTGTGTAATCGAAGACGGGGCCAGTATCCATCTGTTTGGCGAGTTGCATGCACGACACACCAGTTTCGGTTTCACCGGCAAGAATCGTACTCTCGATTGGTGTAGAGCCGCGATGCTTTGGCAAAGAGGAAGGATGAATGTTGATGATTCCGTGCGGGAACAGATCGATAATGGCCTGGGGGATTATTTTACCGTAGGCAACCAGTACCCCTATGTCGGCTTGGTAACTGGCAAGTTGCTCGATGATATCAGTGGGTTTGGCTGGTGATAAAATAGGTACACCGTGCGAGGAAGCAACTTCAACAACTTTGAGGGGTTCTTTCTTGCGAGACGTTGTGGCATCTTGATTGATCACTAGTGCAGCGACTGTATAGTTTTGCTCAAGCAGGCCAGTCAGGGTGGGAGCCTGTGTTGTTACGCCAGTGGCTAAGCGCTCATTGCCAAAGAATACGACTGTTTTTGATGTCTTTTTCATAATCTAGCGGCTCCAGTTTGCCTTTATTGGTGAGTTCAAAGAATGCTTCGTGATCGTCCTTGATATGATCGACAAATAGCTTGCCATTAGTATGATCAATCTCATGTTGCAACACTCGCGCCAAAAAGCCAGAAGCAGAAAACTTGATAGGCTTACCATTAGCATCCAGAGCCTTAATGCGTACTTTTGTATGCCGGGGTACATAGCCATAGACCGAGCGTATACTCAAACAACCTTCATAATCTCGCTCAATTTCACCTTCTAGCTTCACAATTTCTGGATTGATAAGCGTTGTATACTGCGCCGGTGTCTCATGGTTGAAGTCTTCGCGTACGATGACAACTCTATACAACTGATCAATTTGGACAGCGGCTAGGGCAACAGTTACTTCGTGATCACGACTGGCGTCCCAATCAATAACCGCTGCCACCATATCTTTTACAAGATCGCTTGTAGCTTTGGTTACTACACCAATCCGCTGAGAGCGTTGTCGCAAATGTTGATTTGGCAAAGTTATTATCGAGTCTTTGTTCGCAGTCATGCAGATAAGTATATCATTTTATTCAATAATTTTACTTCTTATAACAGATTACTTGGATCAATATTGTAATGCCAACCGGCAGGGAGCTGCTGGCTGATCGATACGAGTTCTTGCCGATTTTTAGCTTTCAGTACCAGCTGCCAGTTAAATGATCCTTTGGATTGTTCAATAAAACTAGGCGACGGTCCTATAATTTGCACCTTATGTCCCAGCGAAAGTATGTGCTCTTTAAGACTCTGACATGCCTTCATTATTGCTGGCTGTGATTTGCGACTTCCTGAAATGGTCATAAGATAACAGAAAGGTGGAAACATAAATTGTTTTCTCTCAGCAATTTGTTGTTGATAATACTCACTCCAATTTTTACTCAGCACTGAACTAAGAATTTCATGAGAAGGGTTATGAGTCTGAATTACAACATTCCCGAGCCTATGACCACGCCCGACACGCCCAATGGCTTGAGACAAAAGCTGGTAGGTTTGTTCGCTCGCGGTGAAGTCAGGAAACTGTAGGCTACTGTCGGCTGCGACAATACCAACAAGACTAAGTTTAGGAAGATCCAATCCTTTTATGAGAACTTGTGTACCTACTAAAATATCGATCGCACCACTTTTAACTGCTTCTCGGTGATTCTCAAGCTTTTCAGTAAGCTTATTGTCAGTATCAAAGCGCTGCACTCGTGCATGGGGGAATAGTTGCTCTACGGCGTGCGCTAGTGCTTTTGTTCCTATACTTTTGTATAAAATCTCGGTACTACCGCAGCTCGGGCAGGTGACAGGGCTATGAGCACTAAAGCCACAAGTGTGGCAACGGACTGAATGAGTATCTCCGTGGTAGGTTACCGGTACATGACAGCGAGGGCAGAGATTTTCCCAGCCACATTGCTGACAGAGGATTATTCGCGCTGTACCGCGACGATTAAGAAATAGCAGGGATTGTTCGCCATTATCCAAGGCTTGTTGAATTGCAGACAATAGATCGTCAGATAAATAGGGATTCCGACTATATCTGGTTCGATCCTTACTGTCGACAACTGAAACAAGCGGGGGCTCTATATCGCCAGCGGCAATTTTTTCTAGCCTGATGATGGGTAGCTGCTTAGCTTCCATATAGAAGTACTCACTCACAAGTGGTGTGGCGGTGCCAAATATAAGCTGTGCTTTATGAAGTTGTGCCAGTTTTCCAGCGACCCTCAGAGCATTGTGATAGGGTAACTGATCTTGTTTGTATGAAGTGTCGTGCGCCTCATCTATAACAATGAGTCCTAAGTTATGTAGTGGGCTAAAGAGTACCGATCGCGGGCCAATCACGACAACCGGTGATGATGAGCCCAGTAAACGTAACCATATAGCACGTCGTTTCTGGGGGCTGAGGTTGGAGTGTAGCACAATAACTTCACACCCAAGGCCATGCTCAAGATCATGTGCCAGCTGCGAGCTAAGACCAATCTCGGGAGTCAGCACCATAACGCTTCGCCCTTGGTCTAAACAATCGCGAGCGCGCTCAATGTATAACCGAGTCTTGCCCGTCCCGGTATTGCCATGGATAAGGGCAGGCTGGGTGGCATGCTTGGCCAGTACTTTGATGGCAGCCGATTGCTCGTCAGTTAATGGCGGCAGTGAGGGAGCTTCTATTGGCTGAGCAGGCTTTACCTCTGGGATGGGATTACGGCCAAGCAGAGCAGGTGGCACGAATAAGTTGGCAATGCTCCCTAGGGGCGCTGGATAGTAGCTATGTAGCCACTCCAGTAGCTTAAGGGACACGGCAGGCAAGGGTGTCTCAACTTGTACGCAAATAATCTGTTTTGTAGTAAACGGTGGCTTCGTTGTTTTACCCTGTACGATCCCAGAAACGGACGTTTTGCGTAGGGGTAGCTGTACTATCTGTCCCGGTAAAAGCTGGATGCCAGCACTGTATGTAAGTGCTTCATTACCGTGGAACTTGTTATTTGCGACCAGAATTTTGTAGTAATTCACACTATTAGTATATCTGTAATGGACAGGCTTGTAATCATGTCAAAGAGTGGTTATACTAAAAGTTACGTTGTTTGAATAACAATAAGAAGCTTATGTTAGACGTATTTATCACTTCCAGAGTTAGGCGCAAAATAATCGTGGTGTATGCTAAGTACCCAGATTTTAAGACGCATGTTCGTGGCTTAGCAAAGCTCATCAAAGAAGATGCTGGCAATATTCAGCGCGAACTTAAGCGACTCGAAAAGATCGGATTCCTCATTTCCGAAAAGCAAGGTAACACCAAGATTTATCACACCAATAAGCACTTTGCTATTTTCAAAGAACTGCAAAGTATCGTACTAAAATCACAACGACTTAATCAAAAGCGCACTACTTCAGGCAGCTAACGCCTAAGAATCTCTTGCGTAAATATCTCTGTTACGGTATACTTATAAACCTATGATTCAAGTAACACGCAAAGACTCTAAAGAGTCATTCGAAAACCTGCTCCGACGTTTTAACCGTAAGGTCCAACAGTCTGGTGCACTCGCAAGTGCTAAGCAAGCACAGTATTTTGAAAAACCTATTAGCAAGCGCGATCGTCGCAAGAAGGCAATTGTCCGCCGCGAGCGAAAAGCTATCAAGGTTAAAAAGCTCAAGCTCGGTATTCGCTAGACGTGCAGTCCAGCAAAATACTAACTGCTTCTGTTTTTTCATGCCTATCTGATACACTAGAGCTGAAATATGACGGTTAAAGAGCACATCGAGAAAAATCTCAAAACAGCCATGCTGGCTGGTGATAAGCCGCTCGTAACTACTCTAAGAGGGCTAAAAAGTGCGCTTCTGTACGCTGAGGTAGCTGCAAACACTCGTGATAGTGGTATATCGGACAGTGAAGCTATTAGTGTGCTACAGAAAGAAGCTAAGAAGCGACAAGAAAGCATTGCTATGTACCGCCAAGGCGGCAACGAAGCCAAAGCAAATGATGAAGAGGCTGAACTAGTAGTAATTCAAGAATTCCTCCCAGCTCAAATGAGCGAGTCTGAAATAGGGGACTTGGTAAAGACAGAGGCTGAGCGTTTGTCGATTAGTGATGCTAAGCAAATGGGGCAGTTAATTGGAGCAGTAAAACAAGCAACGAGTGGTGCGGCTGATGGAGCTATCATCGCTCGCTTAGTAAAGGAGTATTTCGCGTAATGATAATTCTTATGGGTGTTGCAGGTGCAGGTAAAAGCATGCAAGGTCGTATACTTGCTGACGAAAAAGGCTACTCATGGATTTCGACTGGAGAGATCCTGCGCGTGTTAGTTACCGGTAAGCGCCGCCAAGAGATGCTGGAGGGCAAGCTGCTTAGTGATCCAGAGATGATCCGCATGATGGACCGAGTCTTTGATCTTATTGATACGCATGAAGAATTCATCCTTGATGGTTTTCCGCGTACCGTGAAGCAGGCCGATTGGCTTATCGACCAGGTTCATCTAGGGCGTTTTGATATTACGGCAGTATTTCATCTATCTGCAGATGAAGATGTTGTTCTAGAGCGACTGAAGAGTCGAGGTCGCCACGATGATACCGAAGAAGCTATCAAGAATCGTTTCGATGAGTATCGGGCTGTCACTTTGCCAATGCTGGCAGATTTCAGGAACCGAGGTGTGACGGTCCATGATATAGACGGTTCACGAACGCCCGAAGAAGTACATCAGGACATAGCGCAGTATGTTGACTAAGGTTAAGACCGCCCAAGAAATTGTGGCCATGCGCGAGAGTGGTCGTCAGCTTGCGACGGTGTTGCAGTATCTTTCAGAGGAAATTACACCCGGTATGACCACCAAAGATCTCGCAGATCTTGCGGCAGCCAAACTAAAGCAACTTGGTGGTAAACCGGCCTTCCTGGGGTATTACGGCTTTCCAGATGTTCTATGTGTTTCGGTTAATTCAGAAGTAGTTCACGGTATTCCAGGCAATTACGTCATCCAGGACGGTGATATTGTGAGTATGGATTTCGGTGTTGTCGTCGACAAAATGATTACGGATGGTGCAATAACTGTTGTTGCTGGAACAACGAAAAATCAAAAGGTGAGTAAACTTATCTCTGCAACAGAACAGTCGTTGTACGCTGGTATTGAGCAATTAAAAGGTGGTGTTCGGGTCGGAACGGTCGCTAATGCGATTGAAAAGGTGCTAAAAAAACAACAACTTGGTATCGTCAGAGACCTTGTTGGGCATGGTGTTGGTCATGAACTGCACGAAGATCCGAATATACCTAACTATGGCCAGGCTCAGACAGGCCCAGTGCTGCAAGCTGGCATGACTATAGCAATTGAACCCATGGCAACGCTAGGTACCGAAAAAGTGTACTGCGACAGGGATGGGTGGACCATTAAGACGGCCGATGATTCACTTGCTGCTCATTTTGAACACACAATTTTAATTACTGAACACGGATACGAAATACTAACTCAACTGTAAGAGTACTTTTTGTGGCCAGGTGCCGCTTGTAGCAACTAAGGACAAGCGCTATACTGCCTCTATGCGTGATCAAGCTCCTCAACAGTATTTTGGGCTCGACATTGGCTCAAGTACCGTACGATGTGTCATTGGTATGATCGAGTCTCCTGAGACCGGTGTCCTATCAGTGATTGGTCAAGGTAGTGCACCCAACACTGGTATGAGAAAAGGTGTAGTGGTGCGAGTGGATGAAGTTATCGAAGCTGTTAACCAGGCGTTAACAGAGGCAGAGCGTGTCTCTGGCGTACATGTTTCTGCTGCTACGGTGAATATCAATGGCCCACAAGTGCTCGGGCTTAACTCTCGAGGTGTGATTGCAATTAGCGCTGCTAACCGTGAGATTACGGCTGACGACCGTCTACGTGTTGAAGAAGCTGCCACCATTGTAAAACTCCCACCTAATCGTGAAATCATACAGGTATTCGCCAAAAACTACAGGCTAGACGGCCAAAGCAGCATTAAAGATCCTGTAGGCATGCAAGGGGTACGACTCGAAGTTGATACACATATTGTTACTGCAGCTACACCTACTTTACGCAATCTTGACCTTGTCCTGGAAAAATCGAGGGTTGAGGCCAATCACCATACGGTTTCCAGTCTCGCAGCTGCAGAGGCAGTATTATCTCGTCAGCAAAAAGAATCGGGCACAGTCCTATTAGATATTGGTGCAGGCACCACAAACATGGTTGTTTTGGAAGAAGGTGAAGTCCAGCACGTAGCAGTTCTACCAGTGGGCGGAATAAATATTACGAACGACTTGGCCATTGGCCTGAAAACAGATCTAGACGTCGCAGAACTAGTTAAAATTCAGCACGGTGGCCTGATGAAGTATGCGAAAACCGGACCACTTTCAGTGGTAGTTAATAAAAATCGTCATGAATTTGATGGTGCTGATGTACATATGATTATCGAAGCTCGTGTCGAAGAACTCCTAGAGTACGTTGATAAAGAACTAAAGAAGATTCAGCGTTCCCGTAAGCTCCCCGGAGGGGTCGTGCTCGTGGGCGGTACTGCCAACCTACCTGGTTTAGCCGATTTCGCAAAAGAGAAGCTAGAGCTTGCTGCTCGTGTCGGAAAATTACAACCACTAGCAGGCCTCATGGATACAGTCCAAAATCCAGAGTATGCCAGTGCTACAGGGCTGATGATTCTCGATATGCTACTCGGACCACGTGTTGCTGATTACGAGGATGGCAAGCGAGTTACAGATATGGCCAATCTGGTAAACAACTTCATGGGTCGTTTTAAACGTTCTCGCTAAGTTGTAGCAAGCGATCGTACACAATTGTTACTCCCGCAAAAAACATGCATCCTCAGCAACCAATCAAGTTTGTTCATTGATACCAAAAAAGTAATGCAGTATACTTTCTCTAGTAGTTATAAGTATGAGGGTAAGGAAATAAACTATGCCGCAGGTCGCTCCAGCTATCGAAACATTCGCGCGAATTAAGGTTATTGGTGTGGGTGGCGCAGGTGGTGCTGCCGTGAACCGCATGGTAGATGCCGGCGTTGACGGTGTAGAGTTTATTGCTATTAATACTGATTCCCAAGCACTGCATCACTCAAAAGCCAGCGTAAAAATCCATATCGGTAAAGATACGACTAGAGGTTTGGGTGCTGGTGCTAATCCAAGTGTAGGTGAGCAAGCAGCCTTAGAATCACGAGAAGAAATTAAAAAGGCAATTGAAGGTGCTGACATGGTGTTTGTAACCATAGGCGCAGGTGGCGGTACCGGCAGTGGTGCTGGACATGTTGTTGCAGAGGTGGCTAACGAGTTAGGCATTTTGACTGTTGGGTTTGCTACCAAGCCATTCGCTTTTGAAGGCGAAAAGCGTCGCAAGAATGCTGAAGTAGCTATTGATAAGTTACGGGGTACTGTCGATACACTTATTATCATTCCTAATGATCGTTTGCTACAGACTATTGACCGGCAAACACCGCTTCTCGAAGCCTTTAAGGTTGCTGATGATGTCTTAAGACAAGGTGTCCAGGGTATTTCAGATCTTATTACTGTTCACGGACTTATAAACCTCGACTTTGCTGACGTAAAGACCGTCATGAGTAATGCTGGCTCAGCCCTTATGGGTATCGGTCGAGCAAGTGGCGAAAATCGTGCTATCCAGGCTGCACAGCAGGCGATTGAATCTCCACTCCTCGAAGTATCTATTGATGGTGCTCGAGGTGTTCTCTTCAATGTTATCGGTGGCAGCAACATGGCCATGCACGAAATTAACAGTGCAGCCGAAACAATTACGGCAGCAGCTGATCCGGATGCCAACATTATTTTCGGAGCCACGATCAATCCTGAGCTCGAAGACGAAATGATCATCACTGTTGTTGCGACTGGTTTTGACGCAACCTACTTTACAAAGCGGACATCTTCTCCTACGCTTAGCACTAACGACGAGCCAGAAGAGCAAATTAACACACCTGAATCAGTGCCAGCTGTTGAAGAAGCTGACGTGAACAACATCAACATGGATCTTGATCACAGCAGTAAAGTTGAAGACGACTTCAAGAACGATAACGGTATTCCAAATATCTGGTCAATTGATCATGATCAGAACGGCGATACTAACAATAATGATCTTTCGGCTTTGAATCATGAAGATGATTCCGAGTTAGAAAAACCATCGTTTTTACGTCGTTTAAAGCAACGTCGTTCCGAAAAAAATAACGATAAAACAGATACGTTTGGCGAATAAGTTGGACAATACTGTATTAAATAATACAGCAACCCAATACTTGAAAAACGCTATACATGGGGTTATGCTTATAAGCATAAACACTATATATAGCGATATGCATGGTGTTATCGCACATTCAGATCAAACAAATAGATCGAATTAAGAGGTAGAGAAGTGAAGTGTAGTCAATGTCAGATGTCGGAGACGAAAGTAATAGAATCAAGAGACGTCGCTGACGGACAAGCTATTCGACGCCGACGTGCATGTCTAGAATGCCAGTACCGCTTTACGACATATGAACGCATCGAACGCCCGCAACTTATTGTTATAAAGAGCAGTGGTGTCCGGGAAATGTTCAGTCGTGAGAAACTGCTGGCAGGTCTATATAGAGCATGTGAAAAAACGGCTATTACTAACCTAGAATTAGAACGGTTAGTAGAGTCTGTCGAGAATGATCTTCACAACTGCGGTGATAGTGAAATTCCAAGCGCTAAAATTGGTGAGCTGGTCATGGAAAAACTAGCTGACCTAGATGAGGTTGCTTACGTGCGTTTCGCTAGTGTCTACCGACGATTCAAAGATATTGCGAGTTTTGAGAAAGAATTATCACAGATTCGCGACCTCAAGACAACGAGAGTCAAAACAGACTAAAAATAGTGTAAATTTGACTGCTCCCCTTCGGCCCTGAAAGTGCTTTAATAAGATAAGCACTGAACCACTTTGGGGCTAAGGGGGAGCAAGTAGGACGCGTATTACGAGGGACGCGTGTCTTACGAACTCTAACAAAAATCTATCAACATATATAAAAACAATAAGTGAGGGTACTTATGGGACAATCAACAATCCTGGAGCACAGGCGGCTGTTTACTCAGCCGAAAACTAAGGGCTATGACGCTCTTACATGGGTCAAAACTGACTCTATTATTACTAATCCGATGACCGGTAAACCGGTATTCGAACAGCGAGATGTTGAATTCCCAGAAGGCTGGTCTCTAAACGCCATTAACATTGTGGCTCAAAAATACTTTACTGGTACGCCAGGCACAAAGGGTCGCGAAACCTCACTGCGCGACTTGATTGATCGTGTCGTAGATACAGTAACTCGTCAGGGAATTCAGGAAGGCTACTTCGAAAATGAAGACGAAGCTACTGACTATAAAGAAGAGCTAAAGTATGTACTTGCTACTCAGCGAGCTGCTTTTAACTCACCAGTTTGGTTTAACATTGGCGCCGCTGACCGTGCTCAGCAGGCAAGTGCTTGTTTTATCCTCGCAGTAGAAGACACCATGCCAGCAATTCTTAACTGGTACAAAGAAGAAGGCATGATCTTTAAGGGTGGTTCTGGCTCAGGTATCAACCTCAGCAGCATTCGTTCATCAGCCGAAAAACTTGGTAAGAGTGCTGGTACAGCCTCTGGTCCAATGAGCTTTATGCGTGGTGCAGATGCATCAGCTGGAGCGATTAAGAGTGGCGGTAAGACTCGGCGTGCAGCGAAGATGGTGATTCTCAATTCTGATCACCCAGACGTCGAAGAGTTTATCTGGGCAAAGGCAATTGAAGAGCGCAAGGCTCGCACTCTGCAAGAAAACGGCTTTGATATGAGTCTCGATGGTAAAGATTCATTCTCTGTACAGTATCAAAATGCTAACAACTCAGTACGAGCTACTGATGAGTTTATGGAAGCAGTCAAGAATGACGACGACTGGGATCTAAAGGCTGTTACAAACGGTAAGACCGTTAAGACTATTAAGGCTCGTGACCTCTTCCGACAAATCGCCGAAGCTGCTTGGGAATGTGCTGACCCTGGAATGCAATTTGATACGACAATTAATCGCTGGCACACCACGCCAAACGCGGGTCGTATTAACGGTAGCAACCCATGTAGTGAGTACATGCACCTTGATAACTCAGCATGTAACCTGGCTAGTATCAACCTCTTGAAGTACCTAAACGATGACTTCAGTTTTGATATCGAAGCGTTCCGACACACAGTTGAGCTTATCTTTACTGCTCAGGAAATCTTGGTTGGCTACTCAGAGTATCCAACAGAGAACATCACTAAGAATGCTAAAGCCTACCGCGAGCTCGGTATCGGCTATGCAAACCTTGGCGCTCTGTTGATGGCTATGGGTCTACCGTACGATTCAGACGAGGGTCGCGCTATTGCTGCAGCAATCACCGCTTTGATGACCGGACATTCCTACGCTACCAGCGCACGTTTGGCACGACGAGTTGGACCATTTGCTGGCTACCACAAAGACCAAGAGGGCATGATCCACGTACTCAAGATGCACCGTGAAGCTGTGTCTCGTATCGACGCTAGCCTTGTTGCCGAAGATCTACTCAACGCCGCTGCAACTGCCTGGGACGATGCTGTTGAACTCGGTCAGCTCTATGGTGTTCGCAACGCACAAGCAAGTGTACTTGCTCCAACCGGAACAATTGGTCTCATGATGGACTGTGATACCACTGGTATCGAGCCAGACCTCGGTCTCGTAAAAGTTAAGAAACTGGTCGGTGGTGGTACGATGCATATCGTTAACCAGACAGTGCCGCGTGCTTTGACTGCGCTTGGATACACTAACAAGCAGCGCGATGAGATCGTTGCTTACATCGATACTGAAAAGACCATCCTTGGCGCACCGCACCTGAAGGAAGAGCACAAAGCGGTCTTTGCTTGCTCTATGGGTGACAACTCGATCCACTACTTGGGTCACGTTAAGATGATGGCAGCCGTACAGCCATTCTTGTCAGGTGCAATTAGTAAGACTGTGAATATGCCAGAAGAGGCAACCGTAGAAGACATTGAGCAGCTGCACATGGATTCTTGGGAAATGGGCCTGAAGGCTGTTGCGGTATACCGCGATAACTGTAAGGTTGGTCAGCCACTCAGCATGGCCAAGAAAGACGGCGAAAAAGAAGAGCCTGCTAAGACTCTCGAAGACAAGATTGTCGTAAAGGGTGCTGTTCGTCGCAAGCTACCACGCGTGCGCAACAGTCGCACTTACCGCTTTGTTTTGTCTGACCTCGAAGGCTTCTTTACCGTCGGCGAATACGACGACGGTAGCCCAGGCGAGCTGTTTGTAAACGTTTCCAAACAGGGAAGCACCTTGTCCGGAGTCATGGACTCATTGGCTATCAGTATTAGCCATGGTTTGCAGTACGGTGTGCCACTTAAGAGCTACGTAAAAGGCTTTAGAGGTACAAGCTTCGCACCATCCGGTGTGACTGACGACGCCGAGATTCGCACAGCGAGTTCAATCACTGACTATATCTTCCGCCGATTGGCATTAGACTACTTGTCATTTGACGATCGCCTAGAACTCGGTCTAGCCGACCTAGATGATATGCCAGACGAACAGACCAGCTTGCTCGACGATGCTCCTGCCGTAGAAGCAGAAGAAGCGCCAAAAGTTGTCGAAGCTGTAGCTGAGGCTCCAAAGCCAGTAGCAACCAAGAAAGCTAAGCCGGGCAGCGCAGATGACACAGCTCCACTGTGTTACAACTGTGGCAACCAGACTCAGCGTGCTGGAAGCTGCTATGTGTGCACTGCCTGCGGCAGCACCACTGGCTGTAGCTAGAGACCACGCACCGCGCCAATAAAGCGTCAGCAAAGCTAACACTTTGTTGGCGCTTTTGGTATATTGCGGCGTCGAAGGTTCCAGTACTCAGTCGCCGTACGAATATGTACGACTCCTTCCGTGCTTCACTTTCTCCTTGCACTATACTCAAATGCGTGGCTCTAGGGCCCGGCAAAGACGTGGTAAACTGGTGGAATGAAAGTGGTTATCCTTTACCATCCTAATTCAGATCATGCCCGAGTTGTTGAGAGCTTTGCCCGTGATTTTGCTCGCCAAGGCGGTGGGAAAGGTGTCGAACTTATAAGTTTAGAATCTCGAGATGGTGCGGCCACAGCAAGTCTCTACGACATAGTACGGTACCCGGCCATACTCGCTATGCGAGAAAGCGGTGAATTGCTACGTAGCTGGCAAGGGCCAGTCATGCCACTTATGAATGAGCTTGCATACTACACTCAGCAGTAGGCATTGCCAGAAAGCATGGCCTAAGGTATAGTAAAAATTACAAATACGTTCTGCTTCAGAGGTGATAGCAGAGAAGTGGCTATCAACCACGACTGGTAACAGCGTAGTCGGAAGAAATGCTAAAGCAGAGTAGAGCCGATCGGGGCGCCCGTAATAGCGATAAATAAGTGCTAAAAGAATCACTTCTTTTGGAAGCCAGATGGTACCTCCCCCAAGATTACAGGCGGGATCTGGCAGTCAAAAGAAGTGATTTTTGTTTTAGAAAGGTTTTGTAATGAAGAAATGGTCACACGCCGAAGGTACAGAGTTTAAGAATAGTGAGCTTTGCTATGGCTTAGAATACAAGCCAGGCACAGGCAAGATCGACATTGCAAAAATTATGATTCGGGGTGATTTTCCGGGCAACGATAAGTGGGGCTACTTAGAAGATGCGGACGAAATGGCAGTAGTTACCAGGGGTAAAGGATACATAGAGACGCAGAAAGAGGGAAAGGTTGTCCTTCAAGAGGGTGACGTGGTGCACATACCAGCCCTTGAGCGATTTCGGTGGGGTGGTGATATGGATATGATCGTTCCATGCGGCCCAGCATTTGACCCAGCAAAACACAAAATTGAGGAGGCGGCATGAAGTTTAAAGCAGGCACACGACGACGAGCGTTAGAGTACGAAAAAGATCTCGTCGAACAATGGAAAAAGAATAAGACATTCGAGAAATCGGTCGAGATGCGGCCGAAGGAAAACTCGTATGTATTTTACGATGGTCCTCCATTTATATCTGGCTCACCTCACCACGGCACGCTACTGAGCTCGATCATCAAGGATATCGTGCCACGCTATCAGACGATGAAAGGCAAGCGGGTTGAGCGTGTCTGGGGCTGGGATTGTCATGGGCTACCAGCTGAGCGCTTCACCGAAAAGAAGCTGGGCATCCATAGTCGCGAAGAAGTGCTGGAATACGGTATCGAAAAATATATTAAGGCTTGTCGTGCCAACATGGTGCAAACCAGTAGTGAGTGGGAGGATGTTGTAGATCGCATTGGTCGTTGGGTGGACTTTAAGGGCGCCTACAAAACTATGGACAAAGACTACATGGAATCTGTGTGGTGGGCCTTCAAGGAGCTGTACGAAAAAGGTAAGATCTACGAGGGCGAAAAGGTTCTCATGTACTGTACCTTGGATGCGACACCACTTAGTAAGGCCGAAGTCACAATGGACGCCGGTGCTTACCAAGATGTCACCGACCCCAGTGTTTACGTAAAATTCAAGGTGGTCGACGAAGACTATTCTGTACTGGCCTGGACAACAACACCATGGACTCTGCCAGCTAACACTGCAGTCGCCGTGAATCGTGACGTCGAGTATGCTGAAGTTGAGATTGGTGGTGAGAGATTAGTGCTTGCCAGCGAGCTGCTTGAAAAAGTGCTCACCGATGAAAAGCATGCGGTGCTCGAGCATAAGGTTGTGCGCAAGTTCAAGGGTGATGAACTGGTTGGAAAAAGCTATGAGCCTCTTTTTGCAGATCGAGGCGAAAATGCTCACGAGATCTGGGACGCTGACTATGTAACCACTGAAAGCGGTACTGGTATTGTGCATTTGGCACCTGCGTATGGTGAAGAAGATTTTATTTTGGCACAAGAAAACAACATACCAGTAATTCATGTGATTGACGAAAATGGTTACTATACCGAAGGTGACTGGACTGGGCAAAATGTCTGGGAAGCTAACAAGCCTATTGCCAAAGAACTGAAAGAGCGGGGCGTTGTCTGGAAAATCGATTACTATCGTCACAGCTATCCGCACTGCCATCGCTGTGGGACTCGACTTATGTACCGCGCACATCCTAGCTGGTTTATGGATATCGAAGGTCAACGACAAGATATGTTGCAGAAGAATGGTTCTGTTGAGTGGTTTCCGCAGCACGTAAAGAACGGTCGTTTTGCTAAAACTATTGAGCAGGCACCAGATTGGAACCTGTCACGTGATCGTTTCTGGGCTACGGCCATGCCCGTGTGGAAAGGCACAGATAAGGACGGCGTTGAGCGCGTCAAAGTTGTCGGGAGCTACGCTGAACTCAAGGAACTCTCTGGCCAAGAACTTGAAGATTACCATCGCCCTTGGGTAGATGACATCACTTTTGAAATTGATGGTGTGACTTACAAGCGCATCGATAAGGTCATGGATAGCTGGTTCGAAGCTGGCAGTATGCCGTTTGCGCAGTTCCATTATCCGTTCGAGAATAAAGAAAAATTTGAGGCGAATTTCCCCGGTGATTTCATCGTGGAGTATATTGGTCAGGTGCGCGCCTGGTTCTACTACATGCATGCCATGAGCGTGGCTTTGTTTGGTGAAAACTCATTCAAAAATGTGGTTGTAACTGGCAACGTGGCTGGTAATGACGGCCGTAAGATGAGTAAAAGCTATGGCAACTACACTGACCCTAATGAGCTCATGGATAAGTTCTCTGCGGACAGCTTGCGTTACTTGCTCGCCTCGAGCCCATTACTTAACGGTGAGGACTTTACCCTTCAAGATAAAGAAGTGGGGGACGTGGCACGTAAGCTAAGTATGGTCTGGAACATGTATGACTTCTTTACTATGTATGCTGAAGTTGACGGCTGGGAGTGGGACGGCAAGCATGAGGATCCAAGTGAGCTGTGCAAGAACCCACTCGATACCTGGATTATTAGTCGAGTTCATGAGTTGACTCTTGAGGTAGAGAAACATATGGATGGCTATGACTTACCAAATGCCATGAAGCCAATACTGCCGTTTATCGACGATGCCAGTAACTGGTATGTACGCCGTAGTCGCCGCCGCTTCTGGAAGAGCGGAGATGACGAGGACAAAAACAACGCCTACCGCACGCTTCACTATGTACTTGTACAGCTCAGTATGGTCTTGGCGCCATTTACGCCATTTCTGGCTGAAGAGCTGTATCAGAAGCTGACCGGTGGCGAATCGGTACATCTTTTGGACTGGCCAAAAGTAGGCCATGTTAATGAGCTTTCATTGCAGCACATGCAGACGGTCAGGGACCTGATTAACCAGGGGCTGTCACAACGAGCAGAGGCGGGCATAAAAGTTCGACAACCGCTGCGCATGGCAGAAGTCCGAGGCAAGGACGCAGAGAGTCTTGGTGAGTACGAAGATATCCTCAGCGATGAACTAAATGTGAAGCTCACCTTGCTGAATAGTAAAACTTCACAGCCAAATGATGCTGCGGACACCTTAGTCATCGAACTCAATATGGAACTTGATGAGGAGCTGAGGCGAGAAGGGTTGATGAGGGAAATAATCCGACAGGTTCAGAGTGCACGTAAGCAAGCTGGGCTACAGGTTGATGATCGTATAGCTCTTGACCTGCAGACGACCGTCACAGAGCTCGCAGAGGCTATAGAAGAGCATAAAGACACTATTGCTACAGAGACTTTAGCAGAGAACCTTACCGTTACGGGCACACAGCATCAATTTGCTGTTGAGCTAAAGGTCGAAGGGCATTCGCTAACGGTTAGTTTAGAGAAGTCATAGACCCTTTACACTAGTGTTGTAATCTGTTAAGATTGTTTGGTATGAAAAAAGCAGTCATCGCAACCGGTGGTAAGCAGTATGTTGTTACTGAAGGGCAAACCCTAGAGGTTGAGCTCTTAGGTGAAGATAAAAGTGTAACTTTTAAACCTCTTCTCGTTATCAATGACAAAAATGTTACCGTTGGCACCCCAGAGGTAAGCGGCGTGACAGTCACTGCAGACGTAGTTGAGAAGGAAGTACTTGGCGACAAAGTAACGGCCATTCGTTATAAGTCTAAAAAGCGCGTTCGCAAAGTACATGGTCATCGTCAGCACAGCACGCAAATTACCATCAAATCTATTGTCTAGAATACTGTAGACAAACAGAAGGCTCTATAACTAGAGTCTTTTTGTTTATTAATACAACAAGCCATATGCAGCTAGCCATATAGTACCGGGCATATACGGCTACTTATTATGCATGACTCTGCTTACGTATGATCGCTGTTAGAACCCGTATTAGCTCATTTAACAATCTTTCCGAAAGTACTTTCTAGCTTGTGAAGTTTCCGTTGAATATCTCGCTGTAACTGCAAGGGATTCAAGCTGTCATATTGGGATTGTAGCATGGCTTTCTGTTGCTCACTGACGCTCGGCTGGCTCATTAGTCGTTGGTAGGGGGTTTGGGCTTGGAAGTAACGTTTGGTTTTCTTCCCAGTCTTTTGGTCTTTGGTGGTCTCACGAACCTTCATGGTTGGCTGGAAGAAATTAAGATACAGTCGCCACTCGTTCTGGTACAGGTCATTCAGTAGCTCTAGTTGTTTGACGGTGTCCATGCGTTGGTAGCCTACTAACTGCCGGATAGCCGTCCAGTTCTTCTGTTCCACATGAGCCTGGTCGTTTTTCCGGTAGGGTCTAGAGCGAGTAAACGTCAGCTTGTTCTTCTTGGCATAGCGGGCCATATGCCAGTTAATGAACTCGCTGCCGTTATCCGAGTCAATGCCAAGCAGCTTGAATGGTAAGCGCTTGCGGGCACTATCTAGACCAGTCACGGCTGCCCGTTCACCTTTGCCCATTATGGCTACTTGTTCGCTCCAGCTGGTGGCTACATCGGTTAGATTTAGGCTGTAGATAAACGTGCCTGCCAGTGTTTCACCACAGTGGGCCACCGTATCTGTTTCACACCAGCCTGGGCTAGTCTCATCCCACCGACCATAACGGACGCTAATTTGCCGTTTCAGCAGACTACCTGGTTTGGTCGTACCCCCGATCCGGATGATACTGCGCCGCTTTTCATGGCTAACAATCCGTTTGACGGTAGCCAGGCTAATCTGCCTGAGCTGACTATATGTTTCGGCTGTCACGGTCAATTCACCGCACGCTACGAGCTTATCCAACAGCTCTGGGATGAATGGTTGAAAGCGTTCGGCGCAGATGTCGCTAGCGGCATGCCACAGGAGCAGTACTGTTTGCTTGGTTTCTACCGAGTAACGGGCAGCTCGTGGTTTACGAACACGTCGCCTGGATGGAGGAGAGCGTAGCAATACGGCAGCATATGTCCGGTGGTAGCCGGTGATGTCTACTACATTATCCAGTAGCTGGCTACGATCTTTCTTCTGGCTTTTCTTTAACCGCCTGTATTTCTTCCGCATAACTGCCAAGTATTCCTGGCGAGATAGTCTGCTCATTGGATAGTTCTTTCCGTTTGTACTCATAGTCCTGACAGCGTAGAACTAGAGGCAATATTTCGGAAACATTATTCATGAGCTAACGAATACTATTTGGGAAAGATTTTAGATGAGCTAAGTCGAGAACCTTGCGTGAAAGCGGTTAAGCTTGGTATAATTCCCCTTAAGCTAACAAGTGGTCACCACGAGTTTATATGGCGCAAAAGAAAAAGGTTATAAAGCATATCGCTACAGGGGTAAAAAAAGGGGGTACAACGTACCTCTCCTCATGTCGTGCGGGCGAGCAAAGTGGTCGGGCGTCACGGCAAAAAAATTGCCGCTAAAGGCGCAAAAACTACGGTTAAAGTGGCAAGGATTGCTCATCGCCATGTTGCTCAAAAGCCACACACCTATATGAAAGACAACTGGGCGTGGTATGCCAAGTGGCATAACTGGAAATGGCACCGTGTCGTACATTATGGAACCCTTGGATCTTACTTACTGGTGGTTGGGCTGATGGTGTTTAGTACCGTTCGGATTGCTTTGGCAGCAGACCTCACAAATACCTGGGACTTTAGCAGTCAGAGTGAGTATGCACTTGACGCTGGGGTTGAATTTAACGGCAATAGTGCTCGCCTGAAAGCCCAAGAATACAGCAGTGATTCACTAACAGGTTTTTTGGCGCACATGAACAGTACGAGCGGTACGACGGTAACTGATAGTTCCTCTAATGCTAATAACGGCTCAACTGTGGGCAGTCCTAGTTGGGGTTCAGGAAGAATGAACAACGGACTGACATTAAATGGTACGAGCCAGTCTGTATCTGTTCAAGATTCTGGCTCGTTATCTCTTGGTAGCCAACAGACTATTGAAGGCTGGTTTAAGCCTAGTAGTACTTTCAATAATAACTCGAGTACCTCCCAAACCTGACTAGATAAGGGTTCACATCGAGTTAATCTAGACCGGTCCTCGGGAAAATTAGTGTACGAAGCCCAGAGTAATACCAATAACAGCTGGACCAAACAGATGGGTGGTGATACGAACGGCAGTTGGTCGTTTGGGCACTATGAGGTAGATTCATCAGCAACTGACGGCACTAACTACTATGCGGGGCTTGGTGTAAGTGCGGGCGATGCAGAGGTCTGGAAGTGGAACGGCACTACCTGGAACAAGATCGGTGGCGATGGAGTAAACGGTAGCTGGCCCGATCAAGTGTACGAAGGCGTATACTCGATGACTTGGCACAATAATATTCTCTATGCCGGGTTAGGCAATAACGCTGGTGATGGAGAAGTTTGGAGCTGTAATACTACTACAAACTGCACAAGCTGGACTAAGATTGCCGGGGATGGTCTGGGTTACTCCAATGCGTATCATACGGTTCGATCTCTTGCTTTTCACAACGGTGTCTTATATGCCGGTATGGGTGACGCGGTAGCGGGCGGTGACTTGTGGCGACATAACGGCGGTACGTCATGGACGCAAGTTGGCGGCGATGGTTTGAATGGTAGCTGGGCAGCGAGTACGTTTGAGCAGGTATTGTCTTTGGCATCCGACGGTACAAACTTGTATGCAGGACTTGGTACAAGTGCTGGTGATGCTGATGTATGGCGTTGGAACGGTAGTGCTTGGGCGCAAATCGGTGGCGATGGCTTGAATAGTGGCTGGGGTACTGACTATGAATCAGTTATGACGCTGCGTCATGTTGACGGGATGCTTTATGCTGGATTAGGCTTAACGGCACCAGGTGATGGTGAGGTATGGCGTTGGAACGGTGGTACTTGGACTAAAGTTGGCGGCGATGGCGTGAACAGCTCGTTTACAGCAACTCAGATACTAAGTATGACTGATGACGGAACTAACCTATATGTAGGTACGTATATGTCAGGTGGTGAGTTGTGGCGTTGGAATGGTAGCTCTTGGACAAGGATTGGCGGTACAGCAGTGGCAAATAGCTGGACGGCTGCAGCATATGACAAGGTTTTTGGCCTTCAGTTTGTTGGATCAACGCTTTTTGCTGCGCCATCTGCAAACGCAAACGTGTATCCGGCAATACATACATGGAATGGTTCAAATGCTTGGACGCTAATCGGAGGGAGTTACCTCAATAATAGCTGGTCGGATTTTGGATCAGCGGCTGTGGTATCAAGCACCGTCCACAACGGCAAGCTATATGTTGGCGTCCTAGGTGGTGCAAATAACGCTTATGTTTATGAGTGGGATGGGAACACGGCCCGCATGATTGGCGGTGGTTTTGGGTTGAATAGTAACGGTGCCTGGCCCGGCAACACGTACGAAACTGTCGCATCAATGACCTCTTATAAGGGGGCTCTTATAGTTGGACTCGGCTCTGGTAACGGAAGCGATTCAGATGTATACAGCTGGAATGGTACTGTTTGGACTAAGATTGGTGGTGATGGTGTGAATACTAGCTGGAATAACGTGCTGCAACTAAGCTCATTAGCAGTGTACAACGGCAAACTGTATGCCGGTATGGGTGGAACCAGCAATACGGCATGGGTTTGGGAGTATAACGATACAAGTTGGACGAGGATTGGTGGAACAGGGATAGCCGGTACCTGGGCTGCTACAGATGTCGGTGCTTTAACAGTATTTCGTAATCAGTTATGCGCATCTAACGGCCGGTATGGTGGAGCTGCTCATGTGTGGTGTTATAACGGTTCGTCTTGGACGAAGATTGCCGGTGATGGCGTAAACGGCAGTTGGCCAACAGTGGCTAACACTGTCGAGGTGAACTCTATGGGTGTATACAACGATGATCTGTATGTCGGCTATAGCGATGCCACAAATCTGTTAGCAAATGTCTGGAAGTGGGATGGTAGTACCTGGACTCAGATTAGTGGGGGTGGTCTCAATTCTAGTTGGCAGAATGGAAGCTATTCCCATGTATCTGCGATTACGGTATACAACGGTGTGCTGGTCGCGGGAATGCGCCAAGCAGGCTTTAGCAATACAGGTGCGGGGGATATATATACGTACAATGGCAGTACATGGACACAGATAGCAGGAGACGGAATAAACAGTAGCTGGGGCGCAACTATTGAGGCAATTTATACACTTTCTAGTTATAAGGGGAAACTATATGCCGGTACTGGCCTTAGCCAGAACCAAGACGCGTTAGTATATTCATACGGTGCAAATGGCTATGCTGAGTCGACGACCACTTCTTTTGATACAAATTGGCACCACTATGCGGTAGTGCTGGATGGCGCGACGGTAAAAATCTACATTGATGGCACCCTAGAAACAACGGCAACAGTGAGCACGAGTACCGTAGATAATGACCTCCCGCTACTGATCGGTCGAGGATACGGCAGTAAGGTTGCAGGAGATGGGGCGGACTACTTTGCGGGAACTTTAGATGAAATTAGGATAAGTAATACAGCCCGGACGAGTTTTAATAGTAGGCCGTATGCAAATACACACCAAGGTGTTGTGTTGTCGTCGGCTGTGCGCAAGTCTGGGGTGCAAGACTGGGACAGCTTCACTACTAGTGAGATCACTAACGGCGGAGCAATAACCTATCGCCTGAGTGATAACGAAGGCAATACCTGGAAGTACTGGAATGGATCAGCTTGGGTCCTATCAAGTAGTGTGTCAGACGCTAATGCTGCTTCCGTGATCAATGCAAACATAGGTGATTTTCCGGTGACCTTTGACGGTTTAATGTGGCAGGCATTGCTTAAAGGGGATGGCAATCAGCAGGTTACTGTAAATTCAGTTGAACTGGGCGCTAATGCAGATAATAATGGGCCGGATACTAATGCTTCGAACATTCTAGCCTTCAAGTCGAATGGTGGGACTAGTTTAAATTCAAATGCATGGACCAACGGAGCCTCGCCATACTTTACCTGGACGGCTGGAACTGATAGCGGGGCAGGCATCTTGGGATATTGTCTATACCTTGGCCACTCTTCTAGCGATGATCCTGAAACGAGCAAAGGATTACTCGGTGCCAGCCCGATAGATACCAATTCGGCGTGTCAGTTTGCCGTGTCTGGTACGAGCCTCGATTTGGCAACGTCTGGACTGCTAGGAACCGCACTGTCCAGTTCAAACACGCCGTACTACCTCAATATCAAGGCGATAGATAAAGCTGGTAATGTTGCTTCGACCTCGGAACAATTCCAGTTTAGATTCGACAATACAGCACCAGCTAACCCGGGGTATGTATCAGCACCTTCTGGATTTATAAATACCAAAACAGCAACAATAACTTGGCCAACCACTGGGGGAGATGCAGCTAGTGATGCAAACTCTGGAGTAGCGGGCTTGCAATATCGAATTGGCAACACTGCATGGTACGGCGAAGATCATACTGGCGCCGGCGATATCAATGACCTGCTGACGGTCGGTGACGGCAACTATACAACCGTTGACCCGCCGGACTTTGATAATCTTGTCGACGGCATCAATACTGTCTACTTTAGAACATGGGATGCCGCCGGTAACGTGACAAATAGCTACGTCACGGCAGTACTGCGTATTAATACGACTGGTGCACCGAGTGAGCCGCAGAACCTTACAGCAACTCCTGCCACTAATACGACTAACGAATTCGAATTTTCTTGGGATGCACCGGCTACCTTTAATACGACCACAGGCCAACCAGATAGGCTGACATACTGTTACGTCGTTAATACCCTGCCTAATGTAAGTAACTGTAACTTTACGGCTGCTGGAGTAACTAGTTTGCCCGATGGACCGTATGCAACCCAGCCTGGGTCGAACACTCTCTATGTCGTAGGTAAAGATGACTTTGGAGCAATTAACTATTCGAGCTATGCGAGCGTAACGTTTACAGCTAACACCCCGGCGCCAGGAATACCAACTAATATAGATGCAGCTGATGTGTCTGTGAAGGCAACCAGCAACTGGAGGTTGGCGGTAACATGGGATGCACCGGCAAATGTCGGCGCTGGTGTAAGCAGCTACCGAGTTTTCCGTTCCACTGATAACAGTAACTTTACTCAAGTTGGATCTAGTAGCGGCACATCTTTTGTCGACGGTGGCTTAAGCCAGGTAGAGTATTACTATAAGGTGCGAGCCTGCGATAGCGCCAATAACTGCGGAGCATTTACGGGAGTTGCCTCGATGATTCCAACGGGTAAGTTTACGGAACCTGCTGCAATGACCAGTGAACCAGTAGTTAGTGGTGTCACTACTAAGCGGGCAACAATCACGTGGTCTACAGATAGAGCTTCCGACAGTAAGATTGCCATTGGAGTGACTAGCGGTGAATACAGTCCGTCAGAAATTGGTAATTCATCACAAGTGACAGCTCATAAGCTGGACCTAGACAACTTAGCTGCCGGGACAACCTATTACTTCCAGGCACGTTGGACCGACACCGACGGTAACACCGGAGTAAGTCAAGAATATAGCTTTACGACTGCGCCCGCTCCTGTATTGAAAGAGGTGGACACACTTTCTGTCAGCTTATCGACCGTAACACTGCAGTTTACTGTCAAGGACGCCGTAAAAGTTGAGTTGCAGTACGGGCGAACCGATTCATTTGGCGGCGTAAAATCAATAAATACTGCCCTCAGCGAATCGACCTATGAACTTGAGTTGAATGGCCTGGACGACGGCACGAAGTATCTGTACCGCTTAGTCATGCAAGATACAGAAGGCGGTAAATATCAGAGCAGTATATTCTCTTTCACCACTCCACCACGACCAGCAATTAGTAATCTGCGTTTTCAGCCACTTATTGGTGAGCCGACTAGTACTCAGCAAGTTACCTGGACGACTAATATCCCGACAAATTCGATCGTGCAATATGGCAAGGTTGGCACCGATGGTACGATTGTTCAATCTCAGGAGCTAAAGACCATGCATGAAATGGTCATTCGTGGACTTGAAGATAATAGTGAGTACTTCTTAATCGCCCAGGGGCGTGACGCCAGTGGTAACCTAGCTGTATCAGATCGTCAAGTTTTCAAGACAGCGCTAGATACTCGTCCACCGAATGTCTTTGATGTGGTTATCGAGCCAACTATTCGTGGTACGGGTGCAGAGGCCCGCGGACAAATCGTTGTTTCCTGGAAGACAGATGAGCCTTCCACAAGCCAAGTAGCCTACGCCGAAGGTTCAGCAGTTACGGTATTTAACAATCGTACCGCCGAAGATGCTCAGCTTACGACCGAGCACTTAGTTATTGTTTCTGACTTGCCGCCAAGCCGAGTCTATAGCATCATGCCGGTATCGCGAGACAAATCAAACAACGCTTCAACAACCAAGCCGCAGGCTGCTATTATCGGCCGTGCCTCAGATAGTGTATTGAACATAGTACTCAACACACTGAGAAAGGTATTTGGGCTTTAGGTATGCAAGACGAGGGTGGGCAAATTCTTATTCGTGTTAGCAACCTGGAGCAATCTTTCAAGATTGGAGAAGAGATGCTCAAAGTACTTCATCCAAGTAGTTTCACAATCAAAAAGAACTCCTTCAACATTATCTATGGCCCTTCAGGGTCGGGTAAATCAACCCTTCTCAATGTCCTGAGTGGTATCCAGGTTCCCAGTGGTGGGCAGGTTACATACGACGGTAGAGATATATACAAGTATTCCGCCGAACAACTAGCCTACTTTAGGGCAAAAAGTATAGGGGTGGTCTACCAGCAGAACTATTGGGTGAATAGCCTTAATGTCATCGAAAATGTGTCGATTCCACTGTTCTTTTTGGGCTATAACCGTGCTGCAGCGGCCAAAAAAGCTATGGACGCGCTGCAACGAGTAGACATGGCACCTTTTGCCAAGAAAAGTCCACTCATGCTATCTGGTGGTGAGCAACAGCGTATTGCCATGGCTCGCGCTATTGTAAATGATCCATCGGTAATCATTACCGACGAACCAACGGGAAGTCTGGATAGCAAGAATGGTGACATGATTATGGCTCTGCTTGAAAGCTATCAGCGAGACCTTAATCGTACGATCATTCTGGTGACACATAATATGGAGTATTTGCCACTTGCAGACCAACTGGTGCACATCCAGGACGGGCAATGCCAGCAGATGCAAAGTGGCGATATTAGCGAGACTACGGAAACATTGCTTAATCAGATGAAGGCTCGTATAGACCATCTAGCAAGGAAGAAACAAGATGCGTAATCAAGAAGACGATACTATTAAAAAACGGCCAAAGATTCATCTGAACACCCTGTTTTACATGGCCTGGCGGAACTTAACGAGCAAGAAGCTTAGATCATTCCTGACAATCGCAGGCATTGTGGTGGGGATCGGATCGATTGCCTTCCTCATTTCTTTCGGGCTTGGTTTACAGAAGCTGGTCACCGATAACGTGATAGGCGATAAGTCGATCAAGACCATCGAAATAACCAGTCCAAACTCTAAAATTATCAAGCTCAACGATACGGCAGTTAATAAAATTCGTCGGTTCCCGCACATTGAAAAGGTGGGCGTAGAGTACTCGTTCCCCTCGAGTGTGGCCCTTAAGGGCGGGGGAATCGATTCGGTTATTTACGGCGTCGATCAGACTTTCCAGGATTTAACGACACTTAATTTACTCGAAGGACGGCTGTTGCAAAAAAACGATAATCGATCTGCGCTTGTTAGCCTGTCGGCTTTGCGCGGCATTGGTGTAACTGACCCGAAGAAGGCTGTGGGCCAAGAGATCGAGATAGTGGTGCCGTTGCAATTGGCAGACAGTGAAGCGGATGAATTACGGGATACCTTTAAAGTTGTTGGCGTCATCGATTCTGACCAGAATAACGAGATATTTGTGCCAAGTGCAGTCTTTGATGTTGCGGGTGTTCCGACTTATAAACAAGTTAAAGTAACCATTGATGACACCAGTAATATTCCTACACTTCGAAAACAAATTGAGTCCAATGGCTTTCTAACCAACTCTCCCATTGATACCCTTGAACAAATAAATCAGTTATTTAAGTTCTTTAATATTATTCTGGCAGGATTCGGTGGTATTGGTATTATCGTAGCTATTCTCGGTATGTTTAACACTTTGACTATATCTTTGCTCGAAAGAACAAAGGAGATTGGTTTGATGATAACCCTAGGTGGTCGTAAACGTGACATGCGCCGCTTGTTTATGATTGAAGCAGTCCTCTTGTCCCTTATCGGTGTATTCATTGGTATGTTTGGTTCATTCATTGCTAGTCGAGTCATTAACGAACTAGTTAATCAGAATGCTGCCCAAAGAGTAAACGAGCGCTTCGAAATATTCTCGCTGCCACTTTGGCTCATAGCGGCGCTGACAGCTTTCATGCTGATCGTTGGTTTAATTGTGGCTTACTTCCCAGCGCGCCGAGCGCAAAAGATTAGCCCTATCGACGCCCTTCGCCGCGAATAGGCATTGCAGCGGAACTGGGGTGGTACATAGCAGAAGCTTATGTTTAAATAGATACATTCATATGGGTAGAATCATAGCGGTACTCAACCAGAAGGGTGGCGTAGGTAAAACTACGTCTACTATTAATATTGGCGCCTACTTAGCCAAACGAGGAAAAAAAGTTTTGTTGGTTGACCTCGATCCACAGGGTAATGCTACAAGCGGAGTAGGGATCGATAAGCAGACTTTAGACAGCACGGTGTACGATACGTTGTTTGGCAATGCTAAGAGTGAACAGATAATTAAGGACACTGCTGTGGCAGGGCTTCATATCTTGCCTGCCAATGCACAATTAGCTGCTGCAGAGGTTGATTTGGCTGGAGAACTGCAGCGCGAATACAAGCTCAGGAATGCAATTGCTCACCTCGAGTATGATTACATACTTATTGATTGTCCGCCTTCTTTGGGGCTCTTGAGCATCAACGCCATGTCAGCGGCAAATTATATACTTGTGCCAGTGCAGGCAGAGTATTATGCGCTTGAAGGTCTGGGCCAGTTGCTCGATGTTATGCAACGAGTAAGACAGGGTTTGAACCCACAGCTCGAGTTACTAGGCATTGTCGTAACCATGCACGACAGCCGCACTTCTTTATCAGACCAGGTTGTGGATGAGCTCAAGAAACACTTCAAAGATAAACTTATGAAAACTATTGTGCCGCGTAATGTTCGACTTGCAGAAGCACCAAGTTTTGGTAAATCGATCATGGAGCATGATAAATGGTCAAAAGGTGCGAGAAGTTACAAGAGTTTAGCTAAGGAGGTAGAAGATCGTGTCGGCAAATAAATTAGGTAGGGGCTTTGATTCTCTTATTCCACAAAACTTCGACACATCTCTGCTTGTTAACGAAGGTGAACGTCTACAAAAAATAGCAGTAACCGAGCTGCTTGCAAATCCAGAACAACCCCGTGTTAACTTCGATGAAGAAGAACTCAAAGGCTTAGCGCAATCTATAAAAGAGCACGGCATTCTGCAACCCCTGGTGGTTACGCCAAATGGTGACAAGTACTATATTATTGCTGGCGAACGGCGTTGGCGGGCAGCAAAACTGGCCGGGCTGACATCTGTACCAGTAGTGGTGCGTACGCTAGAGCAGTTGCAGCGAGTCGAGTTGGCCCTTGTTGAGAACGTCCAGCGTGTCAACTTATCGCCACTTGAGCAAGCGGCTTCAATTGTAGCCTTGAACGAGCAGTTTAATCTTGATTTCGATGTAATTGGTTTGCGCTTGGGTAAAGCATCTACAACGGTTCGCAATACTGCTCGCTTGATGCAGCTGCCCGAAGCAGTCAAGCAGGCACTGCGTGATAAAAAGATAACCGAAGGTCATGCTCGTACTGTGCTGGCACTTGCCGACGAAAAAGATCAACTCAAGTTGCTAGAGCAGATTATTAAGAATGGCTGGTCAGTGCGTCAGGCAGAACGCTATGTGGTTGCACACCGGGAAGGGGCGACCAGCGTAGGTTCAGCTACTAAACGAGTAGCAACGACGTCTCCTCAGACCAAAAAATTATCAGATACACTCAAAACACCGGTGACATTAAAACGAATGGCCAAGGGCGGTAAGTTGGAAATTGTGTTCAAGAGTGACGCTGATCTAAAACGCATTCTCAAACTGATATCAAAATAGTAGTCAGTCAGGCAATGGTTGGCTGGCTAAAACTTTTGTCCATTACCGAATGGATATACACGTAGCGAGAGCTTACCCGTTATATCTTTGAGTGGGACTGGTCCAAACGCTCTTGAATCGAGTGATTGAGGACGGTTGTCCCCACATACAAACACGCTATCTTCAGGTACAACTACATCAACATCGCCAGCAGTCGTAGTTATGACCTTACCGTACGGGAAGACCTTATCAGGCTGGAAGCCCTCTGGTTTTTTATTATTGTACACGGTCATTACACCGTTTTTCAGTACCACGCGTTCACCGGGGAGGGCGATGACTCTTTTGACGAGCTGTCGTGAACCCATCCCTTCGTTACGAGTGAATATAATAATATCGGTGCGTTTTGGTAAGTAATCACGTCCTGTCAGACGAGCTACGGTTTTTGGCAGTTTATAGACAATAAGACGATCATTATCCTGGAGAGTTGTTTCCATACTTGGGCCATCAACCTCATATGATTGAAAAACAAACAGAGTAAGAGAGAGGGCAATCAGCGGTGCAATCACAAGAATTGCGATCGTAGAAAAAATACCTTTGATACCTTCTTTTTTGTTTTGTTCTTCTTCACTTTCAGGGGCAGGCGCCTCAGTTTCGACACTGTTAGTGGTCGCATTAGGGTCTGCTGATTGCTGTGTGTCGGGCTGCTCGACAGGTGCAGTAGCATCAACAATTACGGGTTTTGGGCCTTGCGATTCATCGTCCATAAGCCCTCACTATACTTGAATTGATCAGAGCTGCCAACACGCCAATGCTTATGATGAATCTTCAGCAAGACTTAAGCTTGTTTGTTATAATGAGAGGTACTGAAATGGGACAAATAACCGCAAAGATCAAACCTGCTGCTGGCTTTTCGCATGTTATACATATCATGCTTGTTTGCCTTCTTCCGGCACTATTATTCGTGCTGGTACGGCTGCGCTTTTTCCAACTGCAAATAGGGATTAGTCTTATTCTGCTCAGTAAATGGAGAATGTTCGCCGTAAAGCCACGACACTGGCCAGCCAGTATCCGTGCCAACGCCGTTGATGTGATCTTTGGTCTATCTATGCTGGTCTTTATGATTCACAGCGATACACAGCTGTTCCAGCTCTTGTGGGCAGTCTTGTACGGCGTCTGGCTGGTGGTACTTAAGCCTCAGGCTTCACAGTTTGGCATTGCGCTGCAAGCGTTAGTAGCTCAATCTGTTGGTCTGGTTGCCATACTTATTGCTTGGGGTAGCTCACCGTTGTTTGTTTTGGTGGCTGGTGCTTGGGTGATTGCATACATGTCTGCGCGACACTTTTTTGCCAGCTTTGAAGAGGCAATGACTCGTTTTCTAGCTCTCGTTTGGTCATACTTCGCCGCAGCCATGATGTGGATTCTTGGCCACTGGCTACTGTTTTATGGCTCAGTTGCGCAACCGGCATTGCTGCTATCTGTTATTAGCTTCGGGCTGGGTGGTATCTACTATCTAGAAAAATCTGACCGTATGTCACTGCTCCTACGACGTCAGCTGGTATTTGTCGTATTCGCAGTAGTACTCATTGTGCTGACATTGTCAGACTGGGGCGATAAAACAATCTAAGCAAAATAAGGTGGACATGGATAAAGAACAACCTATAGAACCAAGCCTGCAGCATCAGCCAGTTGCGTCACAATCTACAGAAGCACGGCAGCCTAAAACGCAATCTGCTACCCGCTTCAAGCCGACAAGACCTGCGTTTAAGAAGTCCCTACCACGCCCAAGTATGCCCGCTTTTTCTAAGACTGCATTATTGTTGCTCGCTTGCCTGAGTCTGGGATTTGTAGGCGGGTGGTTCGGAAGCCGCAGCGGCGGAGTACAGAATATAACTACTCCAGAAGCAAAGCAGCAAATAATCGCCAGCGAAAGTCAGCTTATTAACGAAATTGCGACCACAGTTGGTCCAAGTGTAGTTTCGGTGAACGTAGTTACTAATTCTGGTGCCCGCAGTTTCTTTGGTGAATCGCTACAGCAGAGAGGTGCCGGTACCGGGGTCATTATTAGTGAAGAAGGCATCATCATTACTAACAGGCACGTTGTACCGGTCGGCACAGACACTGTCAGCATAACTTTATCTGACGGCACTAGCCTTGAAGACGTATCTGTAATTGGGCGTACTGCAGCCAGTGATCCACTGGACATAGCTTTTCTAAAGATCAACGATCGCAAAGGCAAATCTCTGACGGCCGCAAAACTCGGTGATTCAAGCAAAACCAAAGTAGGCGATAAAGTGGTCGCCATTGGTAACGCTCTCGGACAATTTCAAAATACTGTTACCAGCGGGATTATCTCAGGATTCGGCCGTGATCTCGAGGCAACTGACCAGAGTGGAACAAATCCTGAAACACTGCAGAATCTCTTCCAGACGGATACTGCCATTAACCAAGGCAACTCGGGAGGACCATTGGTAAATACCAACGGAGAAGTCATCGGCATTAATACTGCCGTAGCCGGTGATGCTGAAAACATTGGCTTTGCTATCCCTATAAATGACATGCAAGGGCTGATCAAGAGTGTCTTAAAGGAAGGCAAGTTACTACGTCCATATCTCGGTGTCCGCTATGTTGGCCTGACTGATGACATTGCCTACCAGTATGAACTGAGTGTTAAGCGAGGGGCTTACCTGGCGCCAGATGCAGACTCAGCAGTTGTATTGCCAAACAGTCCTGCAGAAAAAGCTGGCCTGGAAGTCGAAGACATCATTACGAAAATTAATGATGTGGCCATAGATGAAAAGAATAGCTTGGCTTCCATATTAGGTAAACATGCCGTTGGCGATAAGGTGACACTTACCATTATTCGTGACGGCAAAGAACAGAAACTATCTGCTACGCTTGAAGCTGCACCTTCTGACTAGAAGGTGTAAAAACTTGAATAAAGTCTGACGTATTCTCTAGTCTATAGCCATTATCAGCCGCAATCCGTTCTAGAGACTGGTGTTGAAACGGAAGCGATTCGGTGAGTACGGCAGCAGGCAAAGACTCGGCTTTTTGAAACTGAGCAAACATTGTGCGGTACAGGTCCAACCCATCTGTACCGCCAAAGATTGCCAACTTCGGTTCATTAGCGGCAGCTTGATTAATAGTGTGAGTTTCCGGTACGTAAGGCAGGTTAGCTAGTACGACTGTATTGGCTAAAATCTTTGCGCTAAAAGGCGCGAATAGATCACCCTGACAGAAAGATATGTCGGCTCTATGTAGGCTGGCATTTTGCTTGGCGACATCTAGGCAGTTTGGGTCGATGTCGACTGCATGTACATTTGCTCGAGGAGCTTCTAATTTAACGGTAATGGCCAGAGCACCAGAGCCGGTACCGATATCAATAACGTTTGCTCCAGGTAGTGAACTGAGCAGTGTGAGGGCTTGTTCAATCATGGTTTCTGACTCTGGTCGAGGTTCGAGCACGTGCTTGTTGATACTAAACTCGCGGCCATAAAACTCAGTTCTGCCACGAATGTAGGCAAGTGGAATATGCTGACTCCTCTGAATGAGTTGCTTTTTGAGTTGTGCCACTTGTACGTCAGTCAGCTCTAGCTCTGGGCGGGCTAGTACATATGCTTTGTCTTCTTCTAATGCATCTGCTAGCAAGACCAGGCAGTCAAGGCGTGCTGTCGGAATGTCGTGCCTGGTAAGAAAAAGGGTACTGCTGTGCAGCCAATCAGCTATTTTCATTGCTAATAATCTGTTGTTCGGCTGTCTGTAGTGCTTCGATAATGTCGTCGATGTCACCGCTTAATGCGCCAGGAATGTTACTGCGACTATAACCGATACGGTGGTCAGTGATGCGATCTTGTGGAAAGTTATACGTACGAATTTTCTCGCTACGATCACCCGAACCAATCAGCTTTTTGCGTGCGTCGCTAAGGCGACTTTGTTCTTCATCAATCTTAATCTGCAATAAACGTGAACGTAACACGCCCATGGCCTTGTCTTTATTCTTAATCTGCGATTTCTCGTCCTGGCAGGTTACGACCAGACCAGACGGAATGTGAGTAATACGTACTGCGGAGTCGGTCGTGTTAACACTCTGACCGCCATGCCCACTACTGCGGTAGACATCAATACGCAGATCACTGGGATTGATCTCTACATCTGTTTCTTCCGCCTCGGGCAGCACGGACACGGTGACGGTACTCGTGTGTATTCGGCCTTGGCTTTCGGTGCTTGGAACGCGTTGCACGCGGTGTACACCAGCTTCGAACTTAAGTACTTTGAAGACTTCAATACCTCGTACGGCAAAAATAACTTCTTTAAAGCCGCCAACTTCGCTTGGGCTTTCATTGATCAGTTCAACTTTCAGGTTTTTTGCCTCGCACCAGCGAGAGTACATACGAAACAAGTCGCCTGCAAACAGGCTAGCTTCGTCGCCACCGGCAGCGCCCCGAATTTCGACAATGGCGTCGCGTTCGTCATTAGGGTCTCGTGGCGTCAGTAGTTCAGCGAGTTCCGCCTGAGCTTGTGTTTTTTGCTCAGCGATTGTCGCCAATTCGTCTTTAGCCATGGTGGATATTTCGACATCGCTATCTTGGCTGAGTTCTTGTGCTTCTGCTTCTTGGCTTGTCAGTTTTGCAATGGTATCAAAAAGACCGAGCGTTTTTTCGAGCTCACTCTGTCTCTTGGCAAGCTTGGGGTAGCGGGACGAACTAAAAATGGCCGGGTCTTCTAACTCGGTTTGCAGTTGAGCTAATTCGTCGCGGAGTGCTTGTTCTTTATTCATAGATGATTCCTAGTATAAAAGAAAAACGGTCGAATGCAGCAATGCTTTCGACCGTTTTTAATGACTGTAGTTAACGCTTCTGAGAGTTTGATCCGCTTGGTGTGCCAATTTTCTGAGTTTCAACAACGTCAGCAGTTTTCTTGGTGCGTACTTTGGCTGCCTTTTTCATAGCAGCTTCTTTACGAGCTTCGGCTGCGTCTTTACGTGCCTTGAAGCGGTCAACGCGACCTTCGATATCGATCATTTTTTCTTGGCCAGTGAAGAAGGGGTGAGAAGCGCTGCTGATGTGCACGGTTACTAATGGGTATTCATTGCCGTCAGTGTGCTTGATAGTCTCTTCGCTCGCAACAGTTGAGCGGGTAAGGAAAGTCTCGCCGTTGTTGAGATCCTTAAACACAACCATTCGATAGTTCTTGGGGTGTAAATCTTTTTTCATAGTCAATGCCAGATTATACACATCAGGGGTGACTCAGTCAACTATCTCTTGTAAGAAATTCGGTTACCTGTTACTATATGAGCACTATTCATTAAGCAGGTGTTTAGAAAATCCTCCTTATTTGCTCCATGTAGGACAAATCGGGCAGCTATCCACCGAAGAGAAAGGATTTACTCATGGCGACAGAAGTCGACATCAAACAACTATTAAGTGCTGGTGCGCATTTTGGTCATAAGACTAGCCGTTGGCACCCTAAAATGGCTCAGTACATTCACTCAAGGCGTGAAGGTACTCATATCATCGACCTGACTAAGACGGTTGAGGGTATCGAAGATGCCCAAGCCTTTATTGCTAAGACTGTTGCTGCTGGCAAACAGGTCCTCTTTGTTGGTACAAAACGCCAAGCCAAAGACCTCGTAAAAGCCGCTGCTCTTGAAACAAACATGCCATATGTAACTGAGCGTTGGCTGGGCGGTATGCTAACCAACAAACAGACCATGGGCGAGCGTATCAAGCACCTTAAAGATCTTGAAACCAAAATGGCCAGCGGCTACTTTGATAGCAAGTACAACAAGCTTGAGATCCAGCGATTCCAGGAAGAGATTGATCTGATGAACTTCCAGTACGGTGGTATTAAAGAATTGGCTGACAAACCTGGTGTAGTCTTTGTTGTTGATGTTATCAACGAAGCTAACGCACTACGTGAAGCTAAAAAGCTTGGTCTTAAGACCATTGCTATCGCTGACACAAATGTTGACCCTACTGATATCGACTTTGTTATCCCTGCTAACGACGATGCAATTAAGACACTTGAGCTGATCATTAGCTATGTAAAAGACGCTATTGCGGAAGGTAAGAGCAAGCAGAAAGCAGCACCTAAAACTGCTGATAAAACAGAAGGGGACAAATAATGCAGGTATCTATTGACGACATTAAGCGACTAAAAGCTCTCAGTGGTGTTGGTCTTACCGATGCTAAGAAAGCCCTAGAAGAAGCTGATGGTGACTTTGATAAAGCCCTAGAGGCAATGCGCAAAAAAGGTCTTACCAAGGCCGAGAAGCGTGGCGAGCGCGAGGCTCGACAGGGCATTGTCGGTACTTACAATCACGATAACCGCATAGGTGTACTCGTAGAAGTAAACTGTGAAACTGACTTTGTAGCCCGAACCGAAGGCTTCACTGAACTCGTAAAAGATGTTGCTATGCACATTGCAGCCAGCTCACCAGCCTACGTAAGTGCTGACGACATCCCAGAAGCAGATCGTGATGCTAAAAAGGCTGAGTTTACCGATAAAGCAAAAGCCGAAGGTAAGCCAGAAATTATGCTCGACAATATCGTTGAGGGTATGTTGAAGAAACACTTTGCAGAGCTGTGTTTACTCGATCAGCCTTTCATTAAGAATCCTGATCAAACCGTCGGTGATCTTGTGAAAGATGCTAACGCACGACTTGGTGAAAACGTCGTTGTTCGTCGCTTTAGCCGCATTGCTCTTGGTGAAGTCGCCTAAGCAGGAATCTTCGGATGAGTAGTATATTTTGGACCGGTAAAACGCTGATGGATCCAAATGGCCTGGTGGCTCACGAGAGCCGAGACGGTAAATTTGACGCCTTAGCGATAAATCCCGATAATCACACGGCCTACTGGGTTGAAGGGGCTGCCGGTTGGCTCGCAGTTAGTTGTCGTATGCCAGAGACGCTACCCCGTGATATAGCGCAGGACGATGCAGCTGCAAACCTAGTCTTGGCAGCTGCCTTGGCCGCGCATGAGCCAATTCCTGTAGTTCCTGAAGCAGCCTAAAGCAGCGGAATGCTATACTAATATCCATAACCAAGGAGTTTTTTCGTGAGTCCAAATCAGGTTGTTGATCAAGCAAAAACCAAATTCAACGAAGCAGTCGATCATTTCAAGGAAGAGCTCAAGCGCCTTCGTACTGGCCGAGCTAATGCCAGCATGCTAGACGGTGTTACAGTAGAAGCCTATGGCACACCAATGCCACTCAATCAGGTTGCTACGGTATCTGCACCAGAAGCACAGCTGCTACAGATTACTCCTTTTGATCCAAATAACTTGCAGGCAATCAGTGCTGCGATTCGCGATAACCAAAGCCTTGGTCTTAATCCTTCTGATGATGGTCGTGTAGTTCGTGTCACTATTCCTGCACTTACCGAAGAGCGACGACGTGAGATTAGCAAGCAAGTAGGCGGCAAGCTCGAAGAATGTATGGTGCGCATGCGCAGTGTGCGTCATGATGCGCTTGATACGTTTGAGCAAGCAAAGAAAGACAAAGACATTAGCGAAGACGATGAAAAAAGGTATGTGGGGCAGGTCGAAGAGGCAATGACTAAAACTAAGGCAGATGCCGAAGCTGCGGCCAAGGCCAAAGAACAAGAAATAATGACCGTTTAAGGTTATACTAGAGGGAATGTCTATTAACGCTCATGCCTCTGTGCCAGCTCATCTTGGCCTTATCTTAGACGGAAACCGTCGCTGGGCTACTGCTCAGGGTTTACCCACACTCGACGGCCATAAAAAGGGCTACGAAAACTTAAAGACAATTGCTAAATACGCCTTTGACCAAGGTGTACAGTACGTATCGGCCTATGTGTTTTCTACAGAGAACTGGAAACGGTCCACTGAAGAAGTTGATTACCTAATGAAGTTGCTCATCTGGGTATCAAAACATGAGGTTAAAGAGCTTGATAAGCAGAATATCCGGGTTCAATTCCTGGGCGAGGAAGAACGTCTGTCGCCACAAGTGATTGCGGCAATGGAAAGCGCAGAAGCGAAGACCGAAGACAATACAGGTGGCACTTTGCTCTTGTGTCTAAACTACGGTGGGCACCAAGAGATTGCCACGGCAATGAACAAGATCCTTCTTAAACAACCATCTGGTGAGATCACTCCAGAAATGATCACCCAGCATCTATACAAGCCAGAAATACCGGCCGTCGATCTTATTATTCGTACTTCAGGCGAGCAGCGAATCAGCAACTTTATGCTTTGGCGAGCTGCGTACAGCGAACTGTATTTTATTGAAAAGCATTGGCCAGAATTTACAGAACAAGATTTGCAAATTGCACTTGATGACTTTGAAAATAGACAACGGAGGTTTGGATCGTAATGACAGGACTACTACTTTTTATTGGCCTCGTAATGTTTATCGGTTTGGTGGTTGTGCATGAATTCGGTCACTATTTGGCAGCTCGACGGGGCGGTGTAGAAGTAGAAGAGTTTGGCATTGGTTTTCCGCCAGTCGCCTGGAGCCGTAAACTCAAGAACGGCGTCCTTTTTACGCTCAACTGGCTGCCTTTAGGTGGGTTTGTAAAGCTCAAGGGCGAGAATGACTCGGCGAAGGCCAAGGGTAGTTTTGGTGCAGCGCCGTTAAAGACAAAAATAGCTATCATGCTGGCCGGTGTGGGTATGAACCTTGGCGCGGCATTTATACTGTTTACCTTCCTAGCGCTGGTGGGTATGCCAAAGCTTATCGATAACCAATTTACCGTCGATTCGGACACAAAAATTGTTCAGAATCAGGTACTGGTGGGCAGGGTAGAACAGGGTTCACCAGCTGAGAAGGCTGGGCTTCAAGAGAGAGACAAGATTACCGCTATAGGTGTAAAAGACAATAAAAAAGCCGTTTCAAGTGCTGAACAGTTACCTGAAGTTACGAAATCTTTTGCAGGGCGGAAGGTCGACATCGACATCGTGCGCGCTGGTCAGTCACAGACCTTGCAAACACAGCTTCGCTCCACACAAGAAGTAGAAGCCAGCCAAAAAACGAATAACCCGAAAGGATATATGGGTGTATCACCTGCAGAATTTACTATTCGTCGTTCGACCTGGTCTGCACCGCTCGTCGGAGTGGGCATAATTAAGCAGTTTACCGTCGAGACATTAAAAGGCATCGGCAATGCACTATGGGATGCGATTCGTGGGCGCGGCGGTGAGGCAGGAGCTCAAGTTTCTGGACCAGTGGGCATTGTCGTTCTACTCAAAGATGGCAGCTTAATGGGGTACGAATTTGTGCTAATGATCATTGCTATTATCTCGTTGACGCTAGCCATTATGAACACGCTGCCAATACCTGCTCTCGATGGCGGCCGACTGTTCGTAACGCTTTTGTATCGTAAAGTACTTCGTAAACCACTGAGCCAAGAGACAGAGGAGCGTATTCATGGCACAGGCTTTGCAGTATTGATGCTCCTTTTCTTGGTAATTACTGTCGTAGATATTAAGCGTTTCTTATAGGAGGCGGCATGGAGCTTGGTTGGCTAGGTCTGCTGATTATACCCGTGTTATACGGTATGCTTCGCTTTGTAGCCCAGTCACAGGCTGCCGAAGAAGGCTCGCCCCGGAGAAAACTATTCGGTATTCTTGAGGCGACAGCGGTAACTTTCTTTATCTATTTCTTTAGCCAGCTTATTGGTGGGTTAACGATATATATATTCTTGGGCTTAATCGGATGGGATGAAGCTCGTATTACCAGCTGGTTAACTAACAATACGTTGGGTCAGTTCCTTGTATCTGCGGCCATTCAGCTGGGTATGCTGGGGCTGCTGGCGCTGTTTATGAAGAGGCGGCGAATGAGTTTCGCTTCAATCGGCTGGAAGGGTCGCTTTGCTTGGCGTGAAATTGGACTCGTTATCGTAGCCTACTTAGCATATCTCGCATTATTCATTGCTAGTACGGTTGCTGCCAAAGCACTCTTCCCATCACTCGACCTTGAGCAGAAACAAGAGATTGGTTTCGATAACGTAAGTCAATTACAGTTGCCCCTAGTATTTGTGAGTCTCGTTATATTGCCACCACTGGTAGAAGAGGTGATCATGAGGGGCTATTTATACACTAGTCTCAAATCACAAGTATCACAGCGCTGGGCGGCCATTATAACCAGCATTCTCTTTGCCATTGCACACCTGCAGGCAGGCAGTAGCGCACCTTTACTATGGATAGCGGCGATTGATACCTTCATCCTGTCACTACTACTCATACATCTCCGCGAAAAAACTGGTCGCTTGTGGGCGCCAATTATGCTGCATGCTCTCAAGAACGGAATCGCCTTCGCAACTTTGTTTATTTTTAAACTTGCCTAAGCGAGATAAGCCGGTATTATGAAGGTATGATTTATCGTAGATCATTTATATGCGCACTCGTGCCCATGGTCACCGCACCGATTCAAACTCGGAGGCTTGGCTAGGTTATCGACAAAAACTGCGATACGACGGCCAACCGGCCGTCTTTTTTATTAGCAGAAGGAGCTAACAAAGAAAAATTATGAAAGTAAGTCAACTATTCACTAAAACCAGTAAGACAGCACCAAGTGATGAGACCGCAAAAAATGCACAGCTGCTCATTCAGGCAGGCTTTATCTATAAGGTCATGGCAGGCGTATATGCCTATACACCTCTCGGTTTGCGTGTCGTCGAGAATATCAAGCAAATTGTACGTGAGGAAATGAATGCTATTGGCGGGCAAGAGCTTATTATGACTAACCTCCAGCCAGAGGGTCCATGGGCAATGACGACTCGCTGGGATGAAAAGGTTGTCGATGTATGGTTTAAGACGAAGCTGCAAGACGGTACCGAGCTCGGTCTGGCGTGGTCACACGAGGAAGCTATTTTGGACATGATGCGTCAGTACGTTGCCAGTTATAAAGATTTACCGATGTACGTCTACCAATTCCAGACGAAACTTCGAAACGAACTGCGTGCCAAGAGTGGCATTATGCGTGGTCGAGAGTTTGTCATGAAAGACATGTACTCCCTCAGTACCGATGCCGAACAACATGAGAAGTTCTATCAAGTGAGCATTGAAGCTTACAAAAGAGTTTTCGAGCGGCTCGGTATTGGTGACATTACCTATGTGACGTTTGCCAGCGGCGGTGCTTTTACGAAGTTCAGCCACGAATTTCAAACTATCTGTGAGGCAGGCGAGGACATTATTTACTTGCACCGTGGCAAGAACATCGCCGTGAATGAAGAAGTCTTAGATGATGAAAACCTCAAGAACCTCGGTATTAAGCGTGAAGAACTCGAAGAAGTGAAGAGTGCCGAAGTGGGTAACATCTTTAACTTTGGCACCGAGAAGGCAGAGCAGATGAATGTGATGTTTACCAATCAAGATGGCTCGCAGCAAGCAGTTTTTCTTGGTTCGTACGGTATCGGTGTAACCAGACTTATGGGCGTCATTGCAGAGCTTGCTAGTGATGATAAAGGTTTAGTGTGGCCAGAGAATATTGCACCAGCTAAAGTTTACCTGGCCCGGCTTGGTGATGAAGCTGACGTTATAACTGCGGCAGATGAGTTGTACCGCGATCTCGAAAAGCAGGGTGTGACAGTTCTTTATGATGACCGCGATACTCGGGCTGGTCAGAAGTTCGCCGACGCAGACCTAATGGGTATTCCGTACCGTGTCGTGGTGAGTGCAAAGACAGTTGCCTCTGGAAAACACGAGCTCAAGGCCCGAACTAGCCAAGAAACTCAGATGCTATCCAGCCGTGATATACTAGACCAACTAGTCACATCTACGGTAGAAAATTCAACTAGTAATGACCAGTAAATAACAGAGGGAGAATAGATATTATGAAGAAACCATACTTACTAACCAAAGAGGGTGTTAGCGAACTTGAACAAGAGCATGCTGAGTTAGTAGGCCAGCGAAGCCAAATCGCCGAGCGTATTAAGACGGCCCGAGAATTCGGTGACTTAAGCGAGAACGCAGAATATAGTTCTGCTCGCCAAGAACAAGAACGTGCCGAAGGCCGCATTGCTGAAATTGAGGCGATTTTGCAGAACGTACAGATTATTAGCAAGCCAAAAGGTGACAGCAAGGTCCAAGTGGGCTCTAAAGTGAAACTAAAAAATGCTTCAGGCACCAAAGAATTTCAAGTTGTTGGTACGGTAGAAGCTGACCCACTTAATGGAAAAATCTCAGACGAATCTCCTATCGGTAAAGCTTTACTAGGCAAAAAAGAGGGCGAGGAAGTAGAGATCACTACTCCTGCCGACACGACTACTTACAAAATTGTCGACATCTCCTAGTAGTTTTATGAGCACAATTAGCTACGAGGACTTTGAGAGCGTCGATATTAGGGTCGGTCAGATTATCGACGTACAGGATTTTCCCGAAGCACGAAAGCCCGCGTATAAGTTGACCATCGACTTTGGTGAAGAGATTGGTGTTAAAAAATCGAGCGCGCAGCTGCCAACAAATTACAATAGAGATGAGTTAAAAGGTAAGCAGGTGCTTGCTGTCGTAAACTTTGCGCCTCGTCAAATAGGTCCCTTTATGAGTGAAGTGCTGACGCTCGGAATTCCCGATGGAAAGGGCGAGTGCATGCTCATCACGACCGATAAAGATGTGCCCCTGGGCGGCAAGTTATACTAGAACTAGATTTACAGGGGTAAATAAGGTAAAATAGGCGCAATGCAGTGGCTAAATAACCTTGTTGACCAAATTATTGCTCAAGTCCCAGAAGGAGAGATCCTCATTGAGTCTGGTGCTTCGCCTTCAGGTACGTATCACTTCGGTCACTTACGAGAAATAATCACGGCTGACGCCGTTATGCTTGAACTAAAGCGACGCGGTCGCCAGGCCAGACATATTCAGTTTGTTGATGACCTCGATGCTCTACGCAAAATACCGATAAACATCCCAACTGACTTTGAACAGTATCTTGGTATGCCGCTTTGCGATATTCCAGCACCTGACGGCAGCGAACGAACCTTCGCTGATTATTTTGCCGACGACTTTATCGCGGTAGCTAATGATTTAGGTATCGACATGGCTGTCGAGCGAAGTCATCTAAAATACCGTGCTGGTTTTTTTGTCCCAGCCATAGAGAAGGTGCTAGACAATGTCCCAGCTGCCCGCAAGACACTCGAAACAGTAGCTGGACGTCAGTTAGACGAACATTGGTCACCTATCCAAATCATGGAAGCTGGTCGCCTCAAGAATCGTCGTTTCATAAGTATTGACCCAACCAGTCAGCAGATTACCTACCAGACACCAGAGGGCGAAGAAAAAGTTACCGGCTATGCCCAGGGTGAGGTTAAGCTGGACTGGCGATTAGATTGGCCAGCTCGCTGGTGGATGCTCAATGTTCATGTCGAGCCATTTGGCCGCGACCATGCCACCAAGGGCGGTTCGTATGACACTGGTGTAGGGATTATGGAAGATATCTTTAAAACACCTGCACCAATTCCAGTACCGTATGACTTTATTAATCGGGCGGGCGACACCAAAAAAATGAGTGCCAGCAAAGGTACTGGCATCGAAGCTAAGCAGGTGACACAAGTACTACCGGCAGAGCTTGTTCGTTATTTTGTGTTGGTCTATCCACCAAGTAAACGCCTGTATTTTGATCAGGGAGTAGGCGTTATGCGACTCTTTGACGAGTTCGCTGCTTTACTTGCTAAGGCAGACAAAACTCCTCAGGAAGAGCAGTTACTCGAGATATGCCGTGCTCCTCTTGGTGACCAGCTAGTCATTAGTCAAATACCATTCTCACATCTTGTGGCTAGCTACCAGTCGGCGCTGCGTGATCCGGCTAAAACTATCGAGATTATTAAGCGTACCGAGCACGCTGAGCAAGTCGAAGCAGATATCGATGTCATCATGCAGGAACTTCAATTTATTGATAAATGGCTCGATACCTGGGCTCCAGAAGAGGCAAAGTTTGCGCTGCGCGAAGATATTTCTGATCTGGAACTTAGTGACGCACAGCAATCGCTCTTAAAAACGCTTGCTGATAAGGTCCGTACTGCACCAGATGACGCAGATGGCAATTGGTTTCACCAGGCCATCTACGAATTGAAAGACGAGACTGGTCTTAGTCCAAAAGAAATGTTCACGACGCTGTATACAGTCCTTATTAATCAAGAATCTGGCCCTCGAGCTGGTTGGTTCCTGAGCATTCTGCCGCGCGACTGGCTTATCGAGCGATTACAGCTCAAAGCCTAACTGCCTCGACTACGTCGCCTGCTATACTAGGAGGATGATTGAGGTAGCAAACATTACGAAAACGTATGGCAAGAAGGACAGTGCTTTTACAGCGCTCGACGACATTAGCCTAAGCATTAAAGATGGCGCCACAGTGGCTATTATTGGTAAAAGTGGATCGGGTAAATCAACCCTCATGCACATCATGAGTGGTCTAGATACACCGAGTGACGGACATGTAACGGTTGACGGTACGGTACTGCAGCAAATGAAGCCCAAACAGATCGATGCGTTTCGGGCTGAGCAAATGAGCTTTATCTTTCAGGCTTTCTTCGTAGAAGGTAACCAGACATGCTATCAGAACGTTATGTTGCCGCTTGAAATTGCGGAGGTTCGTGGGCGCGACCGCAAGCAACGAGTCATGGATGCTTTAGCGGCCGTAGATTTGAGTGAGAAAGCAAACAGTCGAGCTCGCAACCTATCTGGAGGCCAAAAGCAGCGACTAGCAATCGCCAGGGCGATCGTTAATCGTCCAAAACTTATCTTTGCTGATGAGCCAACCGGTAACCTCGATAGTGCAACAGGCGATAAGATTATTGATTTACTATTTAGTATTAATAAAACGCTTGGCAGTACACTCGTGATTGTGACACATGATGATGAACTAGCAGCTCGCTGTAAGATACAAGTGAGGCTAAAGGACGGCAAGATAGACAGTTTGGTTACAAAACCAACTCGTAAGACTGTAGCGAGGGCAAAGAAGTAATGCGTATTCAAGATACTATTCGCCGTAGTGGGCGCAGTCTGCGTAGCGCAAAACTACGAACAGTTCTAACTTCTCTCGCCATCGCAGTCGGGGGCTTTACATTAACCATAACGTTAGCAGCCGGCAACGGAATTCGTGAGTATACCGATCGGTTAGTCACGAGTAACTTTGACTCATCCGAACTTATTGTTGGACGCGACAAAGAAGTGAGCAATACTGGCGCGCCATCAACCGAGCCCAAAGAATACGATGAGTCCGTTACATCTATGGCCATTGGCGGTGATGGTTCTAGTTTGCAGATTAAACAGGTTACGCCAGAAGATATTACCGAGTTGAAGAGCTTACCATATATCGAAGAAGTCCGAGAGAACTATCAGCTGGCAGCTCGATATATAACTCGTGAAGGCCAGAAGAGGTTCACTCTCAGCGCAACCGCGTATAACCCGGCGCAAAAACCAGAACTGGCAGCTGGGACGTTACCAAAAACAGGTGACATCGCTGACAATCAGGTAATGTTACCAGAAGGTTATGTAAAGGCACTCGGTTTTAAGAGTGATAAAGATGCGCTTGGTAAAAAAATCAGCATTAATATCCAAAAACCATTTGTAGACGGAGGGGGTGAGCAAGTACTGGCGGCCATTCGCAACGGAGTTGATCCGCGTACGCTACAACCTGAATCGCAAATGCGCACCTTTACGATTGCCGCGATTACTAAAAAGGCTGCAACAAGCATAAACTTCGGAACGCTACCGGTACTGGTATCAACCAATGACGCTAAGCAGATGTATGATTACACTACCGAGGGTACGCCCAGTTATGACAAATACACATACGTGTATGTGCGGGTTAAAGATGGTGAAAAGCAGGCAAGTATTGATGCAGCTCAAGCTGATCTAAAAGCCAAGAAATACTTCACGATGAGTAGCAAAGAAATTCAGCAGTCGATCACCCAAATTGTGAATATTCTACAGGCACTGGTAGGTGTTTTCGGGCTCATTACCGTGATAGCATCCGTCTTTGGTATTGTGAACACTCAGTACATTAGTGTTCTAGAGCGTATTCGTGAAATCGGACTCATGAAAGCATTGGGTATGCGCAAACGTGATCTGCGCAGGCTCTTTATGCTTGAAGCCGGTTGGATAGGTTTCTTGGGTGGAGCAATTGGATCCGCTGGAGCATTGCTGGTCGGCATTCCCTTAAACCCGTGGATTACCAAGAAGCTTGACCTTGGTGAGGGCAACAGTTTGCTTATTTTCCGTCCTTCTCAAATAGCTGCGCTCATTGTTGGATTAATGATTGTTGCTATCCTGGCTGGATATCTACCAGCCCGTAAAGCTGCCAAAATGGATCCGATTGAAGCATTAAGAACTGAATAGTAAGAATAACGAAGGGGGCTTATGAAAGCTATCTGGAATGACACCGTAATCGCCGAAGCAACAAGAGAAGAACTTATTTACATAGAGGGTAACTGGTATTTTCCACCCGACAGTGTAAAGCAGGAATTCCTCAGTAAAAGCCCAACCCCGTACACATGTCCGCGGAAGGGCGTATGTCAGTACTTTAATATCAGCATAGATGATAAAACTAGCCAAGACAGCGCGTTCAGCTATCCAAGGCCACTGCCATCTGCTATTGATCAGGTTAAAAAGGATTTCTCAAACTACGTAGCTTTCTGGCGTGATGTCCAGGTGACGGAGTAGGCGCTTGAGCCAAGAAAGTATCGTTCTTGGCGGCGGTTGTTTCTGGTGTTTAGATGCTGCATTTCGATTAATCGAAGGTGTGGATGATGTTGTTGCCGGTTATGCTGGTGGTGATACCACGAATCCAACCTATTACAGCGTGGCTTCTCAGACGACAGGACACGCTGAAGTCGTGAAAGTAAGCTTTGACAATAAAAAGTTGGACCTCAATGAGATATTAGACATATTCTGGGTTGTGCATGACCCAACGACCTTAAACTATCAGGGAAACGATCAGGGGCCTGAGTACCGTTCAATTATTTTGTATAGCAGTGACGAGCAAAAGCAGGTGGTCGAGTCTTCCATTGCGCAGGTACAACTACTTTGGGATGACCCCATAGTTACAGAAGTAAAAAAGCTGGATACTTTTTACCCAGCCGAGGATGAGCATCAAGATTATTTCAATAAAAATCCACAGCTAGGCTACTGCCAGGTGATAATCAATCCAAAGCTCACAAAGCTACGCCAGAAATTTCAAAACAAGCTTAAAGCTGCTTAGCTTCAATCACGAATCTTTCTGCGGTACTACCAAGCGGCCAACAGGTATAGAGCGTAAGTTTACGTGACACTTTTGGATCTGGGTCACGAATATCGACTTGAGTAGGTTGTACTGATCGCGTGTTATAAATCTCGTATTCGTACATCTTATTATCCCAGCGAATGAAGATTTTTTCACCTACATCAAGCTCGGGCATGTTATAGAAAACTCCTGGATTGCGAACATTATAGATAAAACGATGACCCGCCAAAACTAGGTTACCGTTTTGTGTAGGGTTGGCTGCTCGAGTCTCGCGCCAGGCTCCTTGGTTTTTACCGATAACATATATGTTGCTGCCTTCAATGATCTGAATATCTGCCCCGATGCCTGGCAGGATGAGTCGATTGCCAGGCTTAGTTTGATCAGCATTGATTGGCTTGCCATTTTTTGTGTCCTGAGCTGCTTGTCGGTAGCTAGTTGGATCGAGGCTAGGGCGAGTGATCCAAAATAGCACCTTTGGAATGTAGGGAAATACGAGAAGCGTAAAACTACCGATAGCAATAAGGCTGAGAAGGGTTATAGCAATTTTAGAACCAACTGAACGTGGTGCTCGCGCAGCTCGTTTTTGCTTAAGAGAACTTCGGTTACGAATGTGAAGCTTTGTTTTCATAGATTAGTATCAGTATAGCATCAGAGAGTACGGCACTGTGGTATAGTCGTGGTATGCGACTTACAACAAAATCACCAACTATTTCAACAAGCTCATTAAATACATGGAACAAGCGATTAGCCGTACTACACGCAGTACAGGGCATTTTGGTGCTCATTCTGAGTAAGGGTGTGAGCTGGCCAATTACCACCAGTTTTCTAACCCAAGACAGCATCGCATCAAAAATAGCTGAGCGTCCGGTTCTGGCACCAGCAGCGCAAGTACTCTTTAATGTTAACCTTGCTCATCTTGTGGCAACCTTTTTCTTTATGTCAGCCATCGCTCACATAGTTGTGGCGACTCGTGGTCGTAAAACGTACGAAGCTGATCTCAAAAAGGGCATCAACAAGTTTCGGTGGATTGAATACGGCTTTAGCGCCAGCACGATGATTGTCGCTATCGGTGTCCTGACTGGGGTTTATGACCTTTCATCGCTACTGATGATGTTTGTACTAACGCTTGTCATGAACTTGCTCGGTCTTGTTATGGAGCTCAAGAATCAAACCAACAAACAAGTTGACTGGTTACCATTCTGGGTCGGTACATTAGCAGGCATTGTGCCGTGGATTGTGCTGGCCATTTACTTTATTGGTGCCAATGTTTACGGTTCAGGGGGTATCCCAACCTTTGTTTACTTTATTTACGGCAGCCTATTCGTATTCTTCGGTAGTTTCGCAGTCAATATGTACTTGCAGTACAAAAAGACCGGCAAGTGGAGTAACTATCTATACGGCGAACGTACCTATATGGTATTGAGCCTAGTAGCAAAGTCAGCATTAGCTTGGCAGGTTTTTGCAGGTGCACTGCGCCCGTAGTTGTATACAATAATTACCCAGATTTACCATGAAGATTCACCGTTTTTACTGTCCTGATACTAAGCTTACGCATGACTTTTGGTTTCGTGAACCAGTCGTACTATCTCAGTGGACCAAGGTATTACGGTTTAGGCCTGGTCAGGAAATTGTTTTATTCGATGGAGTAGAACATGATCGACTCTATAAGATACTAGAGCTTCGTCCAGACGAAGCTCATCTAGAACTTATTACGGACTACAGACGACAATTGCCGAAGAAAAATGTCTATCTTTTTTGGTCGCTTTTAAAGAAAGATAAGAACGATTGGGTTTTACAGAAAGCAACCGAATTAGGCGTGAGCCACCTAATACCAATGATCGCTGACCGGAGCGAAAAAACTGGTTTTAATATAGAGCGTGCTCGTAAAATTGTGATTGAAGCGGCTGAGCAATGCGGTCGCAGTGACATACCGTCGGTACGTGATGCACTGCATGTAGAAAAGGCACTGCAGCAGTATAAAGACAAAGCAACTTTGTATATTTGCGAGCAAGACAGTCAGGGGCCAGATCTTCCTGGCGATGATACGGGTGTCCTGATTGGTCCGGAAGGTGGCTGGAGCGACGCCGAGAAACAACTTTTTGTAGATAATGAAATTCAGCATATAGCGCTCCATGATTTTACGCTGCGAGCCGAGACTGCAGCAGTTACGGCAGTAGCAAGGCTGCTACAATAGCCTAGATGAGTTATTATCGTGAACGCAGTAAGCCCTATGTGCCAGGACAGAAAACGCCCTTCAAGGTAAGCCGAAGCAAAATCGAGCTTTTTACCCAGTGTCCACGTTGTTTTTGGTTGGATGTACGACATAAAATTACTCGACCTAGTGGACCACCCTTCAACATCAACAAAGCAATCGACGAACTTTTTAAGAAAGAGTTTGACCATCACCGCAAAGCAGGGACGCAGCATCCGCTGCAGACAAAATTCAAGGTTGCGGCAAAGCCCTATGATCATGCCGATATCGATACGTGGCGAGAGAATTTTGTCGGTGTTTTCACACTACATCAACCAACAAATCTCCACGTTTTTGGGGCAGTTGATGATGTGTGGGTCAATGACGCAGGTGAATTGATTGTTGTTGATTACAAAGCTACAGCAAAAGATAAAGAAATTACCGACTTGAACCCACCTGGTGGTTGGCAAGATAGCTACCGACGTCAGATGGAGGTGTACCAATGGCTACTTCGGGCGAATGGCTTTCAGGTCAGTAACGTTGGGTATTTTGTGTATGCTAACGGTGACGCCAGTAAGGACGCATTCAACGATGTGGTTGAATTTCGGACCAATGTGTTTCCGCATGTCGGGCAAGATGTATGGGTTGAGAAAACTCTGTTAGCAATGAAAGAGTGTATGGACGGTGATATGCCAGCAGTTGGACAAGCAGCTATGGGTGGACCATGCGATTTTTGCAGCTATGCGCGATCCAGAACTGAACTAACGTTAAAAGCGTTGCAACAAAAAGACTAAAATCAGCTATAGTGTGATCCATGCAGGTTCAGGGAGACCAACAACCAGAGTTACTGGCGCAGATTTGTGCGCCTTTTATTACAGAAGCGCCTGATACGCCACTACGCCACGCAGTTCACGACTTACGCCGAAATATTGATCCTGGCGAAGAACTTCGACTCCGACGAGAATGGGCGACAGCGACGCTCACTCGAGTCGCTTTGGAAGGTGATATATCAAGCGTTCAGTCCGTCATGGATTTTATTGGCACAACTGATGTAGCCAGAACTTTTGCCTTAGGTATTAATGTGCTTGAGCGTATTACTGCTCAGGATCCAGAACATGAGTCGGCGACTACAATAAAAACGTATTTAACGAGTCTGCTTGAAGATGATGCTCAGCAAGAGCCTGATAGTCGCGTGTTCACTCAATCAGATAGAGAATACCTAGAGGGCAGCGATTTAGACTATCTGGATGCCGAATTAGATGGACTTGATCTCGTGCCATCACGATTTACCGAGCCAACGCTGGGTGCAATTACGGCGCATCGCCGTCGGTCGGGCAAGCCACGTGTGCCATTGTTTGGTAATAGCCCTTTTTCCGTAGGAGTTCCAGAACAGACACAAGACTTTGGTATGTTCACTGAATTATTTCGACTGAAGAAATTACCGCCCAATTCTCGAGTAGATCTTATGTACGACCGCGAACTGCTGAGGGTTGCTAAGGTGTTGGCGAACGATCGTAACCCACAGGGACTGATTAGTCTGCTGGATAATCACACTGTACGTACGGACTACGCCGAAAAATACCTGAGGTATCTATATGACAAGGTACTCTTCGGCATGGCGTGCAGTAAGCTGCACGTGACACGAGGCGGAAGCCGTGAAGCAGTCCTAGAGTTTATCGAAACAGCGCGACCCAGAACTCCCCAGGGTGCCGAATTATTGCAAGCACTTGGGCAGAGAATAGGTAAAGAAGCCGAATAAAGGCTAGCCCATACATGGCGTACGCCCTATACTATAAGCATGCTAGATATACAGTTTATTCGTGACAATCCGGAACTGGTGGAAGAAAAGGCAAAACAAAAAGGCTATGAAGTTGATGTAAATGCCCTCTTAAAAGTCGATGAAGAGCGACGGCATTTATTAGTCGAGCTTGAAGCTTTACGGGCAGCACGCAACGATCATGCCGCAAGCTTACGACAAGGTAAACCTTCGGCTGAAGCAATTGAAAAAGGCAAGGAGCTTAAAGAGCAGGCAACTTTACTCGAACAAAAACTTGCTCCCTTAGAGCAAGATGTCATCACATTACTGAAGGCCATTCCGAATATGCCGCTTGATACGGTACCAGTTGGTTCAAGTGAAGATGAAAATGTGGTCAGTAAAGTTGTGGGTGAGCCTACAAAGTTTGCATTTACACCTAAAAATCACGCGCAAATTGCCGAAGCAAAAGGTTGGCTCGACAAGGAACGAGCCGCCAAGGTAGCCGGCTCGCGTTTCGCCTACTTAAAGGGTGATTTAGTTTTATTGGACTGGGCAATGAACATGTTTGCGTTGACTAAACTAACAGACCAAAGCTTCGTAGCCGGACTCATAAAAGATGCTGGCCTTAGCCTGAGTGATAAGCCGTTTGTGCCTGTGCAACCACCGGCCGTAGCCAAGACCGATGTCTACGACGCCACCGGCCGACTTAATAAAGAAGAGCAGACCTATAAGCTTGCAGAAGATGACTTATGGCTTAACGCTAGTGCCGAACACGTATTGGCGCCAATGTACCTAGACGAAATCTTACCTGAAGACGCTTTGCCAATTCGCTATGTTGGCTACACGACAGCATTCCGCCGCGAGGCAGGTACCTACGGCAAAGACATGGAAGGCTTCTTACGCCTACATCAGTTTAATAAGCTCGAGATGGAAAGTTTCAATACACCAGACACTTCTCTGGAAGAGCATAAGCTCATGGTAGCTATCCAAGAATATTTTATGGCCGCACTCAAGCTGCCGTACCGTGTGGTCGATAAGTGTACTGCTGATATTGGTGGTCCAAACGCCAGCGGTATTGATATTGATGTATGGCTGCCTGGTCAAAATAAATACCGTGAAACACATACTGCTGACCTGATGACCGACTACCAGACTCGACGTATGCAAACTAAACTCCGTCGTAAAGACGGCAGCTTAGTGTTTGCACACACCAATGATGCTACCGCGCTATCACAGCGTCCTCTCATTGCGATTATCGAGAACTACCAAACCGAAGAAGGTGATGTAATTGTGCCTGAAGTATTACGACCATTTATGGGAGGTAAGGAGCGAATATGATTCAAAAACTAGAAGTGCAGGGTATTCACACTGAAATAAGCGCCGATTTGCAGAAGTACGTAGAGAAAAAGATCGGCCAGCTCGACAAATACATGCCGCGTTATGCAAGAGAGTCTGCGCATGTAGAAGTGAAGCTAAAGGAAAAGAAAATTAAAAACCGAGTGGAGTGCAGTTGTGAAGTTATTCTGCATCTGCCCAAAGAGACATTTACTATCAAAGAGACGACAGTAAATCTCTTTGCAGCTGTTGACGTGGTTGAGCAAAAGCTCAAAAACCATATCAAAAAGTACAAGCAAACACATGGTACTGGACGCTTGCATCAACGCGTTTTAGCACGCTTCAAACGTTCTAGCGCTCGCTCGAGCGGCTAATAGATAATAGACGTAAAAATTACGCTGCACCATAAGAGATAGTACGCTACAATAGATGTTGAATTTCAATAGACAGGTGAGCGTAGCTTTGGAGGACTGTTAGAAGATGAAAAAAGCCCTGAAGAAAATTTTAGGTGACCCGCAGGTCAAGACCGTTAAGCGACTACAGAAGCGCGTTAAGGACATTAATGCTCTTAGCGAAAAATATAAAAAGCTTTCAGATAAAAAACTCAAGGAACAAACACGGGAATTAAAGAAGCGGCTCGAAAAAGAATCTCTTGATAAAATCTTGCCCGATGCGTTTGCTGTTGTGCGCGAAGCTGCCACAAGAACGCTCGGTCAACGTCACTTCGACGTACAGTTAATTGGTGGTATGGCGCTACATGAAGGTAGCGTAGCCGAAATGAAAACAGGTGAAGGTAAGACCCTGGTTGCTACTGCGCCAGTATATTTAAATGCACTCACTGGCAAAGGTGTTCATGTAGTCACTGTGAACGACTACTTGGCGCAACGCGATGCTGGCTGGATGGGTCAAGTCTATAACTTCTTAGGACTTAAGGCTGGGGTAATCATTGCTGACGAGTCGTATATTTTTGACGCTGATTTTAAGAATACCGAACATGAAGATCCTCGTTTTCAGCATCTTAAGCCTTGTACACGCCAAGAAGCGTATGCAGCTGACATAACTTATGGTACTAACAACGAGTTTGGCTTCGATTATCTCCGTGACAACATGGTTCGTGAGCTAGATCAACTGCGCCAACGAGATCTGCATTATGCGATTGTTGACGAAGTTGACTCTATTCTTATTGACGAAGCACGAACTCCACTTATTATCTCGGCACCTGCTGCTACCAGTGGCAATGCTTACTCTCAATTTGCAAAAGTGGCTCGGGGACTAAAGGCAGAAGCTCATTATGAGAAAGACGAAAAACGCCGAGCAGTAGTACTCACCGACGAAGGTGTCGACCATGTCGAAAAAGTGCTTGGTATCGACAATCTGTATGGCAGCGAAAACATTCGAACGATTTATCATCTTGATCAAGCGCTAAAGGCCGAAGTGCTTTTTAAGTGCGACAAAGACTACGTGGTTACCAGCGATGGTGAAGTAGTGATTGTCGATGAGTTTACTGGTCGTCTATTGAAGGGTCGTCGCTATAACGAAGGTTTGCACCAAGCTATCGAAGCCAAAGAAGGCGTTGATGTCCAGGAAGAATCCATGACCCTGGCTACGATCAGCTTCCAGAACTATTTTCGTCTGTACGATAAGCTTGCCGGTATGACTGGTACTGCCGAAACCGAGAGCGAAGAATTCCATTCTATCTATAAGCTCGATGTTCTACAGATTCCGTCTAATCGTGCGCTTGCTCGCGACGATCGTTCCGACCGTATCTACAAGACCGAGGCTGGTAAGTTTAAAGCCATAGCTCAAGAGGTAAAAGTACTGCACCAAAAAGGGCAGCCAGTGCTTATTGGTACCGTGTCTATTGAAAAGAACGAAGAATTAAGTCGCTTGCTCAAAAAAGCTAGTGTGCCACACCAGATTTTGAATGCAAAGAATAACGAACGCGAAGCAGCTATTGTGGCAAAAGCTGGGCAAAAAGGTGCTGTGACACTCGCTACTAACATCGCTGGTCGTGGTACTGACATTGTGCTCGATGACGAGACAAAGAAACTAGGGGGACTATTCGTCTTGGGTTCCGAGCGACACGAATCTCGACGTATTGATAACCAGTTACGCGGTCGCTCAGGCCGACAGGGCGATCCTGGTATCACCCAATTCTTTGTAAGTACCGAAGATGATCTAATGCGTATTTTCGGTGGCGAGCGCATTGCGGCAGTCATGGACCGCCTAAATGTGGACGACGAAACACCTATCGAAAACCGAGTCATTAGCAAAAGTCTCGAAGGTGCCCAAAAGAAAGTTGAAGGTCATAACTTTGATCAGCGTAAGAATGTCGTGCAGTACGACGATGTAATGAACCGGCATCGTAAGGCAACGTACGCCATGCGACGAGAGATCTTACATCAACCAGATATTAGTAAGCGAATCAAACTCTTCATCGAAGAAGAGGTAAAAGAGCTCGCTGGCTCTGAGCTTGCAACTACCGACAAATTTGAAGCTTTGATCCGCGAAGTGTTTCCGTTTGATGAAAAGACATTAGACAAATTATTTGATACGTCGACAGATACATTTGGTAAGGCCTTGCAAGAAGCAGCCGACAAGCTCTACAAACAGCGTGAAAAAGAGTTCGAAGCCGAGAATATGCGTAAGATTGAGCGCGATATTTACTTGCAGATTCTAGATAACCTTTGGATGCAACATCTTGAGAATATGGATCACCTACGCGAAGGTATTCACTGGATCAGTGTTGGCCAAAGAGATCCTCTGGTTGAGTACCGTCGTCAAGGTCAGCGCATGTTTGAAGAGATGCAGGTCACACTGCGTCACGATGTTATCCGGGCGGTCTTTAATGCTGAACCGAGCGATCAGAGTGATGCACCAATAGAAACTGAGCTTACGCTGGCTGCCCGACAATCTGTTGATAACGCTGACAAAATCATCGAAGCTGATGAATTTAATGAAGAAGATTTTGTACCAGCTGGCACCAGTGCAGCTGCTCGAAGTGGTAGCAAAAAAACTATCAATGCATCGCAGCGCAAAAAAGCGCACAAAGCAGAACGCAAACGTCGTAAAAAAGCAAAAAAGCGTTAATCTAAAAGTCACAGCCCAACATTTCTTTCATGAGACATACAGTACACAAACTCAAACTAGCTAATGGCACAGAAGGTCTGTTGATTCACGTACCTGATGCTAGCGTAATGACATATGAGTTTAACTTTCGCGCAGGGGAGTACCTGGTAGAAAAGTCAAAATGGGAAACTGCTCATATCATGGAGCACATGCTACTAGGCGCAAACCAGTTTATTCCTAAAGCCCGCGCATTTCAGGCAGAATTCGAAAAAAATGGAGCCTATTCAAACGCATCCACTGGTAGCTACGATATTATTTACGAAGCCGAGTGTGCTGACTTTGAGTGGGACAGAATACTAGACATGTTGCTGATTGCTATTACTAAGCCGTTGTTCCTACAAGAGGAATTCGAGGCTGAATTTGGCAACGTCCGTGAAGAACTCACGGCTCGCTCGAATAATCACTTCCGACACCTCAGCCTGGCGCTGCGCAAGCAATACGGCTTTCATGTGCTGACTGATCAAGACCGCCTGGGCATTATGGAAAATGTCATCCTCAATGACATAACTGAGCACTATAAAAAAACACACACTACAAGCAATCTTCGTTTTGTCATGGCTGGCAATCTCAACGCCGAGCGTCGACGCAGCGTAGAGCAGATCCTCGCAAATATTGAGTTGCCAAAGGGTGAGGGCAGAACTGACTTGCCCGACGAACATCCGAAGCATCCCAAAAAGCCACTGCATATTAAAAACAGAACAGTCGATAATTTGTATTTTTATCTTGATACGTTTGCCGGTCGACGGCTCACTGATGCTCAGTCAGATAACCTGAGTCTTATAAACACCATGCTCACTGAAACACTGTACTCCAAGATCTTGGGAACGGCTCGCGAGAAGGGCCTTGTCTATAGTATGAGCTCGGGTATTGGTCAGTCCAAAAACAGTGCTAACTGGTGGTTCGGCGCTCAAGTTATGCCTAAAAATGCCCCAGCACTGTTTGATATTATGGTGCACGAACTGAGCGAGGTGTTTGCAGGCAATATTTCGGACGAAGACATTGAATCTGCTAAGCAGTATGCTCTCGGTCGCTATCAGCGCAGTGGCCAGACTGTTGGCGGGACGGCAAATGGTTATAGTTACCGTTACTTCTTTGACGGTCATGTAGATGATTACTACAAGGTACCAGAGCGCATAGAGGCGATTACCAAACGCGGCATAATTACCGTCAGCAAGTCTATGTTTACGGACAATATCTGGGGCTTAGGCGCACTCGGCAGTGCCAGTCCAGCACTTATCAAAGAGTTACAGCAGCAAGCCGCACCACTCTGGCAAGGGAAGTAATGGAAGAGCTTCAAAAGCAGTATCAAGTCCTGAAGCAAGACTACGACAGGGCTGTTTCAAAGCTACATATTGAAACGCTGGCTAGTGAACTTGCGGACTTAGATGCTCAAGCTCTTGCGCCAGACTTTTGGAGTGATGCAGCTAAGGCGCAAGAAATCGTTAAACAGCAGGCAGGTATTAAAAATCGTATTGAGCCCTGGCAGTTACTGGGCAAGAAGTTGCAGGAAACAGGTGAACTTATTGAGTTGCAGGATCAGACGCTGCTTAATGATTTGCAGAAACAGCTTACTGAATGCCAGCAAGACTTTGATCAACTAAAGAGCGTCCTGCGTTTCAGTGGTAAATATGATGACCACGATGCAGTCCTGACCTTATCTGCCGGCGCGGGCGGTACTGATGCCCAGGACTGGACGGCCATGTTGCTGCGTATGTATAGCCGTTGGGCGGAGCAACAAAAATTGCAGGTAACTTTATTGGACGAAGCAGCTGGTGACGAGGCCGGGCTGAAGCGTGCGACACTAGAAATTAGCGGATCATTTGTGTACGGCAAACTAGCTGGAGAGGCTGGCGTACATCGTTTAGTGCGACTGAGTCCTTTTAACTCTGACAACTTACGTCAAACAAGCTTTGCTAAAGCCGAGGTTATGCCAAAGATAGATAGTCCGAATGAACTCGAGATTGATGCTAAAGAACTAAAAATTGACGTGTACAGAGCTGGTGGGCACGGTGGTCAAAGCGTTAATACGACTGACTCTGCAGTGCGTATTACGCATATTCCGACAGGTGTCTCGGTTGCGATTCAGAATGAGCGATCGCAGTTGCAAAATAAAGAAACAGCCATGACTATTTTGCGCTCTCGTCTTGCGGCTATGCAGCTCGAGCAGCACCAAGAACACTTGAGTGAGCTTAAAGGTCCAAACCAGTCAGCAGAATGGGGTAATCAGATTCGTAGCTATGTGCTGCATCCGTACAAACAAGTAAAAGACTTGCGTACGCGCCACGAGACGAGTGACGCCGAGGGCGTTCTGGACGGAAACCTAGATCCGTTTATTGATGCCTACCTAGAACAGAACCTAGGTGCCGAGTAGTCTTACTAAGGCTAACGACAACAAAATCATTGCTTTTGAAAAGATTTGATATTTATGCTGATCCAGCACAAGCGGTTTGGTATAATGAATAAGCATGATTTTATTGGATAGGGTAACCAAGAAGTATAATCGCAGTGGACCAGCGCTCGAACGCATTAGTCTTCATGTCGAACCAAAGGAATTTGTTATTATTGTCGGACCCAGTGGTGCCGGCAAATCTACCTTACTTAAACTCCTGACCAGAGAAGAGAAGCCAACCAGCGGCAAGATCATTGTTGGTGGCATCGACTACGAAACTCTGAAAGATAAAGAAATACCTCTGTTGCGTCGTAAAATTGGCGTAGTATTCCAAGATTTTAAGCTGTTGCCAAATAAAACTGTTTGGGAAAACGTAGCCTTTGCCTTAGAGATCGTCGGTATGGGCAATAAAGAAATCGACCACACTGTTCCACGTGTTTTAGATATCGTTGGTTTGAAGGGTAAAGAGAAGCGCATGCCAAGAGAACTCTCTGGTGGTGAACGACAACGTGTTGCTATTGCCAGGGCTATCGTGCGGCAGCCACGTATTCTTATTGCCGATGAGCCAACCGGCAACCTTGACCCAAAACACGCTTGGGATGTGATACGTGTACTTGAAAAAATCAATCGCTTCGGAACCACTGTACTATTGACTACCCATAATCAAGAAATCGTTAATAAACTCAAACGACGAGTGATAACCATCCAAGATGGAACGGTTGTAAGTGATAGGGCGAATGCGGAGTACCACGCGTGAAGCGAGGCTTGATTATGATGCGCCGTATCGTGCGCACCGGAATACTGAACTTTATTCGTAACGCATGGCTTGGGATTGCTGCTATGGCTGTCATGGTAATAACCCTGACAATTATCTTGTTTTCGGTTATCGCTAATGCAACGTTTGCAAATACTATCCAGACTATTACTGACCGCATTGATATTTCGGTCTACATTAAAGATGAAGTCACTAGCAAGCAATTAGATGGCCTGATAACACAGGTACGTGGCTTAGAAAACGTGCGAGACGTTAACTTTGTTACTAAAGACGAAGCTCTCAAAGTATATCGTCAGCAGAACGCAAATAATCCAGAGCTGCTACAGGCTATTTCGCAAACCGAGAATCCGCTGCCAGCTAGTTTGCAAATTCGGCCTAAAGACCCAAATCGTATCGAAAGTATTCGCACATTCCTAGAAAAACCTGAGATCAAAGCATTGCAGTCTGACGAGACATCATATTCTGGTGACCGCAAAGCGGCTATCGATAAAATTACAAGTGCAACCAACTTCTTTCAGCGCGCAGGCATTGCTGGGGTGATTGTGTTCGCTGTTATCTCAATGCTGATCATCTTTAATACTATTCAAATGGCAATCTTTAACCGACGTGATGAGTTGACCATAATGCGCTTATTAGGCGCAAGTACTAACTTTATTCGAGGTCCATTTATTGTCGAAAGCATTATGTACGGTGTTGTTTCGGGCCTCGTGTCGATAACTATTGTACGTAGTCTATTCTCGATTTCTGCTAAGACTTTCGAAGCTAGCAGCCTGGGCTTACTCGATATTCAGTTCTCAAACCAATATTTTTCCCGCCATTTTTGGCTCTTCTTACTTCTGCAACTGCTCGTAGGTATTTTTATTGGCGCGTTGTCGTCACTTATCGCAACTAGGCGATATCTCAAATTTAAGACCAGCAAGTAAGCGGTCAGAGGGGAGGGGTCTTGCCAAAAGTCCCAAAGGAGCGTATGATAATAACGGTTATGCTAAAACAAAAACTCAAAAAATTACAGATACGTATCAAGCAGCCAGCAGCGGTTGTTGGAGTACTTGTTTTGGTCGCTTTGCTTGGTGTGGGTAGTGTTCCGCAGTTACGTCCTGCCAAAGCAGCCACTATTCAAGAGCAAATCAATGAACTTGAACGACAAAATGCCGAAAACCGCAGGCAAGTCGCAGGGCTACGCGAGCAAGCCACAAGCTACCAAAATGCCATAGCGCAACTTCAGGCACAGATTAATGAATTGCAAGGCAAGATTGATGCCAACACTGCCGAGCAGAACAGGCTACAAAGCGAAATACAGGCTGCCGAGGCTGAACTGACTAAGCAAAAGGCTGTACTAGGCACAAACATCAAGACAATGTACTTAGAGGGCAAGATTAGCACTCTGGAAATGCTGGCTTCGAGTAAAGATCTTAGCGAGTTTGTCGATAAACAGCAGTACCGCAATTCGGTGCAAAGTAAAATTCGTACGACTCTTGATAAAATAACCCAGTTGAAATTCGAGCTTACTGCCAAAAAGGAAAGTGTAGAGAAGCTCCTAAAAGAACAACAAGGTCAGCGTGATCAACTAGCTGGTAGCCGTGCTGAGCAAGCCAACTTGCTTTCTTACAATGAGGGTCAGCAGGCTGAGTTTAATCAAAAAACCAAGAATAATCAGGCAAAGATTGCTGATCTTATCGCCTCACAGCGTCGAGCAAACTTTAGCCCTGACGGTGGGTACTATTTCCTGCGCTTCCCAGGTCAAGTGCAAGCTTTTGATCCAAACGCCTATCCGTATGCTAACTCTGGCTTTGGTATGAGCCCAGGGGGCTGTGTCGATAACGATGGTCCTGATGCTTGGGGCTACTGCACAAGACAATGTGTTTCGTATGCTGCATGGGCAGTTCTAGCATCTGGTCGCACACCGCCAATGTACTACGGCAATGCTCGTGATTGGGTAGCTGCAGCCTATTCTCGAGGGGTCACCGTTACACGAACACCAGAACCTGGCGATGTCGCCATTAGTACCAGCGGATATTGGGGCCATGCCATGTATGTAGAAAGTGTCTCTGGCAGTACCTTTACTACCTCAGAATACAATGCCTATCTCACCGGTACTCTAAGCTATCAGACTCGAAGCTACTAGTTGATAATAGCAACCTGCACGGTAGTTCCTGTACAATAGTTAGTAACAATAACTAAGGAGGGTGTGTGCCAGAAATTGGGTCTAACGTGCCAGAACGCACGGCAAGTAATACTAAGTTTAGTGGTAAACAAAAAATTGCCGGTGTGCTGTTAGGCATCCTGATATTTATTGCTGGCGTACAAACGGGTCAGGGTCATTTGGCGCTCATAACAGGCGGACTTGATAGCGTTCAAAAAGATCTGCCATCAAATCTGGACTATTCCAGCGTCGAACAGGTTTACGATGAACTCCGACAAAACTACGACGGTAAACTAGAGGTTGATAAGCTCCTCGAGGGTCTTAAGACGGGGTTAGTAGCATCCAGCGGGGACCCATATACAGAATATCTCAGCCCAGATGACGCGCGTGCGTTTCAGGGTGAACTGAGCGGAAGCTTTGAAGGCATCGGTGCGCAACTTGGCAAAGATGAATCTGGTAACGTAATTATTGTCTCGCCAATTGACGGTTTTCCTGCCAAGGCTGCCGGTGTGCAGCCTAAAGATGTAATTGCTGAGGTTGACGGTAAAAGTACGGCTGGTTGGACGGTTGACCAGGCTCGTGACAAAATCAGAGGCCCTAAAGGTACGGTTGTAAAACTCCGCATCATTAGGGGCGGCGCAGAGGACTTAAGCTTTGAAATCACCCGGCAACAGATTGATATCGCAAGTGTGGAATCAAAAATGCTTGACGGCAATATTGGCTACCTAAAGATTTCTCAGTTTGGCGATGACACTACAGAACTTGCTCAATCAAAAGCAGGACAATTAAAAGAGCAGGGCGCTAAGAGTATTGTTCTCGATCTACGTGGTAATCCAGGTGGCTATCTAGACTCGGCTGTTGATGTTTCAAGCTTATGGCTCGATGGCCAAGTGGTACTAGAAGAAAAGCGTGACGGTGTTACTATTAAGACATATAGAGCCAGTGGCGATCCAGTCCTCAAAGGACTACCTACTGTGGTGTTGATTGACGAAGGAAGCGCTAGTGCCAGTGAAATTGTTGCTGGTGCCTTACATGACAACGGCGTTGCTAAGCTACTAGGTACAAAGAGTTTTGGTAAGGGTAGTGTACAGAGTCCCCAGAACCTATCGAATGGCGGCATTTTAAAGGTTACTATAGCTCGCTGGTTTACCCCTAAGGGTAAGAACATCGACAAAGAAGGTATTAAGCCAGATAAAGCTGTCGAACGTAGTGCAGACGATATTAAGGCCGGCAAGGACCCGCAGCTCGATGCGGCACAAGCGGAACTGCGTAAATAAAGCAGTAGCTTTTTGGGTTTGTAAGCGGGCGCATAATCTGGTAGACTGTGCCAAGTAAACGAGAGGTGTGAGACGTTGGCACGAGAGCCTAAGTATATATTTGTTACAGGAGGTGTGCTTTCCGGATTAGGAAAGGGTATCACCGCCGCCTCAATCGGCAATATATTGCAAGCTCGCGGCCTCAAGGTCAACATCCAAAAACTCGATCCGTATCTCAATGTAGATGCCGGTACTCTCAATCCAGCCGAACATGGTGAATGCTTTGTTACCAAAGATGGCGCAGAAACAGATCTCGATCTAGGTCACTACGAACGATTTCTAAATATCCAGCTTACAAACAAAAGTTCAGTTATGAGCGGTCGTATTTTGCGTAATCTGATAAACGACGAGCGAGCCGGTAAATTCTTGGGCAAGACGGTGCAAATGGTGCCACATCTTACCAATGCGACTATCGATGTAGTAGAGCAGGCAGCCGAAGGCTTCGATGTTCATATCGTTGAAATTGGTGGCACAGTAGGCGACTACGAAAGCCCAGCTTTCTTTGAAGCTATTCGCGAACTGGGTGCAAAAGTTGGTGCCAAGAACAGCTTAAACGTTCAGGTCGTGTACATGCCTTACTTGTCGACCAGCCAAGAGATTAAGACAAAGCCTGCTCAGAACGCAGTACGTGACCTCAGGAGTATGGGTATTGTGCCGAATGTGCTTGTCGCACGAAGCGAGCAGGCAACTTCTGGCGACAAAATCAGAGCCAAATTAAGTGCGTTTTGTGGCGTACCCGAAACAGGTATTGCCATCTTGCCAAATGCGCGAACCGTCTATGAAGTGCCATTGACCTTAGAAGAACAGGGTATTGGTAACTACATTGTTGATTGGCTCGACTTACCATCTCATAAGCCAGAGCTGACCGACTGGAAAAAACTGGTCGAAACTATTTTATCCAAGCGTTCACCAACCGTAAAAGTAGGTGTCGTCGCCAAATATATGGATAACCAAGACACCTATATGTCAGTATTCGAAGCCTTGCGGGCGGCTGCATGGGAACATAAAGTTGATCTAGATATTCAGTGGGTTGATGCTGAAAAACTGCAGAAAACAGCTGATCCTACAGATCTTTTTGCTGGACTTGATGGCATTGTAGTGCCTGGCGGCTTTGGTTCACGAGGTGTCGAAGGCAAAATTGCGGCAGCACAATACGCGCTAACCAACAAAATGCCGTATCTAGGACTCTGCCTTGGGATGCAAGTAGGGGTAATCGCCGCAGCCCGCAATGCTGGGCTCACTAAGGCAAGTTCTGAAGAGCTAGATCCTAAGGGTTCTGAGCTTGTCATCGCTACTATGCACGACCAAAAAGGTAAAGAAAACACTGGTGGTACCATGCGTCTTGGCGACTACCCGTGCGTTATTCAAAAGGGCAGCAAAGCTGTTGAGCTATATGGTTCAGATACTATTACCGAACGACACCGACACCGCTATGAGGCTAACAACGAATACGTTGCACAGTATGAGTCATGGGGTATTATCCCAGTTGGTAAATCACCCGACGGCACTTTAGTAGAGATGATCGAAGCTAAAAACCATCCATTCTTTCTAGCCAGTCAATTTCATCCAGAATTCTTATCGCGACCGAATGTACCGCATCCTATGTTCCTAGGATTCATCGGCAGTCTCAAGAAAAAGCACTAGCTCGTTGCCAAAGTGGGTAGAATATACTACCATTAGCACTATGGATGAACCAACAAAACCCGCAACCAAGCAACATAAGATTCTGCTCGTCGAAGATGATGATGCGCTAGCCAGCGTTTATCAAACCAGATTACAGGCTGAAGGCTTCGATGTAAAAAGGGTACCTAACGGGGAAGATGCTCTCGCAGGTGCATTAGAGTACCGTCCTGACCTGATTGTCCTGGACGTGATGATGCCAAAAGTAAGCGGCTTTGATGTCTTGGATATCCTCCGCAACACTCCTGAAACCGCTAAGGTGAAAGTAGTAATGTTAACGGCACTTAGCCAAGATAGTGACAAAGAGCGTGCCCAAAGCCTCGGTGCTGACGATTACTTGGTTAAGTCTCAAGTCGTGATTGCCGATGTAGTAGAGCGCATCAAGCATCACCTAACTGTTTAGTCTCAAAACAGAGCCAGAACTAAAGCAATAGCAGATACTGCTATTGCTTTTTTGTATATATTATGCTAATGTTTATATTGATATGGCAAAGAATTCTTCACGAAAAGATAAACCCTCGTTGCTTAGCACCTACGGCGCAGCTACTCGAGGTGAGCCTTTGCGTCCAGCTCAAGAGACCAGTCGATTACACCGCATGGCGCACGGAATAGGTAGGGTGTCATACCGAGACATAGAACGCCAAAACAATGGCATTGACCAGATGTGGCGCCACCAAATGGCTGTTGCTGTTGATGAAGCCGTAGGGCCTAACAAAGGCGCAATAAAGCTGCTGCAAACCGCCATTGATATCCCTCATCAGTCAGCAAGTTACCCGGGCTGGGCAGCTGTACTTATTGAAGATGCTAAGAGCCGCCCAATAGGCGGTCCATATAAGCCTGGTGACAAATTGCAGTGGAACAACCACTTTCGTTTTGGGGCCAGCGCAGACACAGAGAAAATACGCGCGACAGCGCTTCTAGGTGAAGCACCAACTTTGGTGATAGATCATATTGGAGCACAATCATGGAGTCATTCTGTGCGGGCTGATCTCATCCATATTACCTATCATGCGCCATATGACGACAACCTTCGTCCATCTGCAGGATATACGGATATATATGTTCACTCAAATGACGATCCGTCAGACGGCGCTAGTGCTCATCTGCGTTTTGGTGTCGATGGTGGCCTTGAGCATGCGAGGGTTGGTAATGACTCAATACGATCGTTGCAACACGGCACTGAGCGAGTAGTTAGTACGAACATCGAAGAAGTGTTTGCGTATTTAGAGCAATGTGCAGGACAGACAGTTGCCGCATATCAGCCTACTGCTGATCTATAGCTAATACCCTTAAATTAGCTTTAAAACTCTATTGCTAAAATAGCAATATTATGCTAATGTTATAGTGTTATTCACAAATAAAAACTATACAAAAAAATGCCTCCAGCGCAGAGCCCATCGTCAGCTGAACAATATGTTTCCCCAGCACAACAGTTGGGTCTTCCTGATATGGTAAATGTAAAAAGAGGCGCTGGTCATATGGAGGGTGGATGGCAAGTCGCAGAGTTAGGGCGAGCAATTGATCCTAATACTCAGCAGCCCCTTGATGTCGCACGCGTGAGTGCGCAAGCCGGGGATCAGATTATGGAAAAGTGGGTTCGTGTGAGCGACCTTCGTGACTGGAATACTCCGGATATAGAGGACACAGCACCTAAGGCATGGTACGAAGGTTTAGCTACACCCGAAACTCAGGCAGATCAGGAGACTGCTCATGCTATTGGAGAAGTAGCCGTTGAAGAGTCAGGTCTAGTAGAAGCGATGGAACCAGTTGCAGACACGCAAGCTGATGACACGTTTGACGATGAGGACATGACAGTAGACATGGAATACCCCGAAGAGCAGCCCGCATCTCTAGCCGAAGAAGGACGCAGCGATCAGCAGGAACAAGGCGAGCTTACGTATTCACAGCAGGTAGCTATGGCTGAGCTAAGTGAGCAATGGGGGCTATCGCCAGAGGTCACAGTGGAGGCCGCTGTTACTTCCCTAAGAAACGAACGAGAGAAGATAAAGGCGGCGTTAGATTACCTTACTGAATTTGATCCAGTCCGCCAGTCTGTCGCAGTAGGTCTCAAAAAGACTGATCGTGGTAGTGGTACGACCTATGTAGCGCATGCTGACAAAGAAGCCTTTGATCGTTTTCTTGACGGGCCTGGCTTCCGGAAACTGACTGAACTTACAGGTGGTAAAACGCACCTGTTACCAAAATCACTGCGTTCAGAGTTAGGCCAATACCAAAATCAACTGAGGCTCCTAAATCAACGCACAAAAGCCATGACCATTGTGTACAAGAAGACTAATCCACAACTGGATATGGAGCAGGGGCGTCTTGTCAGGAAAGCACTTGAAACCCAGCTACCTGCCTTAAGTGAAAAACTAGCTGACTCTGATCGTAGTCTGGTTGATATGCTAAGTCGACTTGGCGTTACAGTTCAGGATGAAGCACCTACTGAGACAGCAGCCGAGAATGAGATGCCGGTGCGCAATGAGCAGGTTAAAGCCTGGGCAGATGAACTGGCGGGTGGTGTTAGTCCTGAGCGTCTAGCGGAACTGACCCGCCAGATCGAGAACGCCGTTGCAATTGAATCAAGAATGCAGGATGACCCAAACTCACCGTACCAATGGTTTGGTGATAGGGTTAGGGGTAATGTTGGCAAGCAACGGAACGAGGCACTACGTAACGGACGTCAGGTTGCAACCATTCCTTCCCATCTTTATGTAGCAGAACTCATGACTGATTTACTGACTGGTAAGTTTGATGTTGTGCGAGGCAACAGAGAGATTATACAGCTTAATGCAAAGCAGGACGGTGGTGTAGCAAAGGGCCAACACCGTGTTGCGGCGCTTGCAATGTTATTTGGGAATAATCAGTGGATGAAGGCAGCCCAAGAGCGGGGCATTAAATATACTTACGAACGGTAGTCTATTCGACGGTAACTTCGGTGCGGCGGACTGATTTGCCGCTGAAGAGGCGAACTTTTCGTTCGATAAATTTCACGGTGCCGTCTTTGGCAGCGTGAATAGTGTAGTTACGGCTTAGTTTAGTGCCAACACCAGCGCGCTTAGTAAGGCCGACCTGGCGGACAATAATCTGACCAGTCTTTACTTTTTGACCACCAAAGAGCTTAACACCTAGGCGTTGGCCCTGACTATCTCGGTTGTTCTTGCTGGTACCGCCAGCTTTGACGTGTGACATATACTTCCTTCGATCACTTTCTTACTAATACGACGAGTTCACGGGCAACAACTTGGCCTTCGCGGTGGTAGATCAGATCCTCCGCCTTTGCGTGAACAAATTCCATACGAGTATAGCCTAATTCCTCTAAATTATCAAGGGTTTTAAGGTGTTTGAAGCCGCTGCTTGTTTTCCAAGCCGGTACGGCAATACACATTCTAAAGCCGGGTTCAGTTTGGCGAGCTACGTTTTGCAGGAATTTCTTGTGAATAAAACTTACATCCTGCATAACTTCTTGTAAAACTTTGGGGTCTGGCTGGGCAGAGAACGGTCGTCCCAGGTACGTTTCGCCAGCGATGCCATGGAAGGGTTCCCAGGTGGTAGTGGTGGCATCACCAGCGCTGACTTTGTAGCTTCCCGAAACGTTCTGCCTGCTCGTCAGCCACTCGAGGTTAGCCTGTGAATATTCCACCATACGTTTATCCAGGTCAGTGCCATAGGCGTTGAATCCCATCAAAAGGGCTTCTTGTAAGACCACTCCAGTTCCGCAAAACGGATCGAGCAGTGTAGCTAACGAAGCTAGAGAATTTTCTTGGGTGGTGTTTAAACCTGCCTCTGTGACTTGTTGACGCGTAAAGTTATTGCCAGATAGGTTGATGATAATCTGGGCTAGTTTTGGGGGCAACATGCCAACTTTGGCGTCACGTTTAGGACGTTTTTGGTCTCGAGCAGCGTACGCTTCAATATCTTGTTCAGCAACCGTTTGAGCAAGAATGGTTTTACCATTGTTATGAACAAGGACCAATTCCATACCTACGGGCGAGGTGAGTTGATTGTGTAGTACCTGAGCACTGTTGAGACTGGGTTCGTTATTCGGTACTACGCGCACTGACCGTCCTGCAGCTTTTATTGTTTTTTTAATATGTAAAGTCGCTCGGTTAATATCGTTTGTCTGCACACGTAGTCCGTATACGCTGATACCAAACTTAATTTTACCTTCGGGAATGTACTGCAGATGCTCAGGGATTGTTTTATTGATATACTCAATCGCTTTTTTAAAGTCGGCGTGGGGTAGCTCCGTTAAGACTTTCGTCAACTTAATACTGCCACCAAAGCGGAAAAAGGGTAGCTCGGCCGGGTCAATATCGACCGTAACTGCATTATTGCCGATAGGCATGATTTTGTCGGCGGCACACCAACTTTCCAACTCAGCCAGGCCAAGAGCGGGCTGTCTGCCCAAAATGAGTAATGATTGCATACCAGCTAGTATATCAAGAGAGAAGAAAGTTCCGGTATAATACATCCAATGAGTCAAAAACTGAGAGCGCACTGGAAAGTGATTTTGAACATCGTTACGTTCTTGGGCTTCGCCTTGCTCATATATGTAGTGCGCCACCAGATTGCAGAAAGTTTCCGTACGATTGGTGACATTAAATGGCCACTATTGCTGTTGCTGCCCGTCTGGCAGATCATTAACTATGACGCCTATGCCCGACAAAACCAGGATCTGTTTGCTATTCTTGGCCAGAAGATAAGCTACAAGTTTTTGTACAAGGTTAACCTTGAACTTAACTTTGTGAATCATGTATTCCCAAGTGGAGGAGTTTCGGGCTTTTCGTATTACAGTCTCCGCATGAAAGACAAAGGGGTGACTGGCACTCAAGCATCTTTGGTGCAGTTAATGCGTTTCGTGTTGGTGTACGTTGCATTTATATTCCTGCTTCTTCTCGCTATGTTTATGCTCAGCTTCAGCGGTAGTGTTAATAGGTTTGTGCTACTAGCGGGCGGTTCAATCACAACGCTCATTGTGATTGGCACAATAGGTATGGCTTTCATTATTGGCAGGAAGCAACGTATTAGTGCGTTTTTTGGTTTTCTAACCAAAACTCTGAATAAGCTCATTCATGTTATTCGACCAAAGTATCCTGAAACAATTAGCGTGGTACGAGTTAAAGAGATCTTTGAAGATCTGCACGATAACTATGCTCTGATTAAGAACGATTACAGCGCTCTGAAGTGGCCACTTATATGGTCGCTGGTAGCCAATATTACCGAGATGCTGACTATTTATACTGTCTATCTAGCGTTTGGACATGTAGTTAACCCTGGCGCAATTATCTTGGCGTACGCCATTGCGAGTACTGCCGGCTTTCTATCGGTGTTACCGAGCGGAGTAGGGGTGTACGAGGCTTTGATGACTGCAGTGTTGGCCGTAGGTGGAATCCCGCCTGCGATCAGTATTCCCGTGACTGTTATGTATCGAGTGGTCAGTATGATTATCCAGCTACTACCAGGCTACTTTTTGTACTATCGTCGATTACGGCGCAAAACAACATGAACGAGTTAGTATTTAGTGTCAGTGATTTTGTTGGTGTTTTTAACCAGACGCTCGAGTTTGCGTATCCTACTGTAACTATTCAGGGTGAACTCAGTAACTTCAAGGTGAGCAAAGGCAAGTGGATATACTTTGACCTTAAAGATGAGTTTTCTAGCGTGCGCTTTTTTGGCACCATCTACGCATTGCCCGGGCCACTAGAAGACGGCATGCTGGTGCAGGTCAGTGGCGTGCCGCGTTTGCATCAAACTTTTGGTTTCTCGGTTAATGTACGCACAATCCAGCCCGTTGGAGAAGGCTCACTAAAAAAAGCAGCAGCGTTGTTGCAAGCTAAGTTAGAAAAAGAAGGCTTATTCGACCCAGCTCGCAAACGCCCATTCCCATACCCGCCAAGGCGGATCGCCCTGATAGGTTCAAAAGAGTCGGCTGCCTACGCTGACTTTATAAAGGTTTTGGGCGCTCGCTGGGGCGGGTTAGAGATAATATTTTGTGATGTACAGGTGCAAGGCGAAGTGGCTGCCGGGCAAATAGTTTCGGCTATCTCGGCCTGCAACTCACTCGCTGAACCTCCAGAAGTTCTGGTGATTACCAGAGGAGGTGGCAGCGCTGATGACTTAGTAGTTTTTAGCACAGAGTCAGTTGTGCGGGCGGTAGCGGCAAGTCGAATACCCACACTTGTTGCCATTGGCCATGAGATTGATACCAGCTTGGCTGAGTTAGCGGCTGACCAGAGGGCAAGCACACCCAGCAATGCCGCTGAGTTGCTAACGCCTGATCAAACTCAAGAAAAAAAGCGTTTACAAGCACAGTACGCAGCGCTCGCTCATGCCTTAGTGACACAGGCCAGTAATCAGTTACAACAACTGAGACATATACGAACAAATCTTACGCAAGCTATCGGGCAGCGACTATCCGAAACTACACGTCATCTTAGTGAAAGAGCAGCCCTACTAACAGCGTTAAGCCCACAGGCGGCACTGCAGAGAGGCTACGCCATTTTGCGCACAGATCAAGCGGTGGTGCAGTCGATAAAACAATTGCGGCCTGGTCACAAACTGACCGCCACCTTACAAGACGGTATAGTAATAGCTACAGTTGAGAATATTCAGGTAAAATAATTACTATGACAGCAAAGAAACCGACTCAAAACAAGCTTGATTACCACGAACTGCAGGCAGAGCTTGACGACATACTAGCTAGCTTGCAGACCGGTGCACTATCAATTGATGATGCGATAACTGCCTTTGAGAGAGGGCAGGTGATTATAAAAGAACTAGAAATCTATTTAAAACAGGCTGAAAACAAAATTAAAAAGCTCTCGCTATAGGTGACGCCTGTGGCAAGGATATGGTACCATTAGCGGTATGAGAAAGCTTGATCAGCGCGGCGTTGCTGACACTTGGTTAATCGCCTTTATCGTTACGCTCATAGCATTTTTGGGCACAGCTGGCTTTGGTCTGTGGGCATTTGCTGGGCGCCAAGATTACAAAAATAATGTGGACGATAAAATAGCAGAAGCTGTTGCTGCGGCCGAGCAAACGCTCAGTGAGAAAAAGGCTGTAGAATTTGCCGAGAAAGAAAAGAATCCTCTAAAAACATATACGGGACCTGCTGCTTTCGGTAGTGTGACTATTAGCTATCCAAAAACTTGGTCTGCCTATGTTGATGAAGCTAATGGCTCAACACCTGTTAACGGTTTCCTTAATCCGTCATTTGTCCCCACGGCTACCGATAGTCAAAAGCACAATCTTGCCCTCAGGTTTCAGGTTTCAAACAGTTCTTACACCACTACGGTGCGCAACTTAGAGTCACAGGTGAAATCAGGAAAAATTAAAACTGTTCCTTACACAGCTCCCAAGGTTCCGGGTACAGTGGGTGTCAGAGTAGAAGGGCAAGTAGCCACCGGTAAACAGGGTGCAATGGTTATACTGCCAGTTCGCGACAAGGTACTAAAGGTCTGGACTGAATCACCGCAATATATTGGTGATCTTAACGACATTATTCTCGCCAACTTTACATTCGTGCCATAGTCTTACGGCTTCCGCAGTAATTTATGCTACATCAGTGGGGTGTTGACTCCACAAGTGGTATAATTCTACAAGAAGTAGGCGAGGGTAGATAGTTGCAGTGATGTCAAAAACTGAGCAAAAAGATTATACACTTGGTGATCACAGTCAACTCTTTACCGTGCTGGCAGAAAACCTCAAATCCTCCTTTCTAACTATCGCTCGAACGGCCGAACTAGCCAGCAGTGGCTCAGATGACGTTGATGGACATCTAGCTCGAGTACAAGCTGCATCAAGCTCAGCGCTAACAATGCTTGATAACTACTTGCTCAGCTTGCAGCTTACACAGGCCGGGCAGCGCCTTGCGCTCGAACCCGTTTCGTTAGCGGCTAGTCTGAATGATATAGCGCATCAGCTTAATCGAACTGCAGAGCAGCGACGCTGTGACCTGGAAGTCATCGTAGCTGGTAAGTATGAACCAGTTATGGCGCACGGAGCAGGCTTGAGCGCTGCCTTGCTGAGTCTAGGGCACTTCTTTATCACAGCTCAATCCCAACAAGTACACACCAAGCGGCCGGTCATAACTCTGGCCGCGCATCGAACACGGGCAGGCATTGTCGCCGGCTTGTTTGCCGAAGTGCAAGGGTTACATTCTGCAACGCTGCGCCGATCACGTAAGCTGTACGGGCGCGCACATAGTCCTGTGGCCGAGATGACAGTATCGGGTGAGACGGGTCTGTTTATCGCAGATGCGATACTGCAGAATATGTCATCAGGCTTGAGGACGGCACGCTATCAAAAGCTTCCTGGTTTGGCAGCGACGTTTACATCAAGCCAGCAGATGGCGCTGGTGTGAGTATGGCGAATATACTTTTAGTAGAGCCAGACACTACGTTGGGATCAGTATACAAACAGGCTCTGGAGCGGGCGGGCAATACGGTCCATTGGCGAAAAACGGCTGCCTCTGCAGTTAATGCACTGGATCAACTTAGTATCGATGTGCTTATCCTAGAGATCCAGATGGCAGTGCATAACGGCATTGAGCTGCTTTACGAAATACGATCCTATACAGACTGGAATGCGGTTAGGGTTGTGCTGCATACCGACATTAGGTCCTCACGAATTGACGACAGGGCACGGCGTGACCTGGGTATTGAGCAAGTATTATATAAGTCAGACACAAGTCTGGCTCAATTGTGCGAAGCGGTTACAGCCAGCAAGGTGATATGAAACAAGTCGTAGTAGTTGGCATTGTGTTGGCGCGTACAAATTACGGCGAAGCAGATAGAATATTAACAGTTCTTACAAGAGATCATGGCAAGGTACGTCTTGTGGCTAAAGGCGTTCGAAAAATAAAAAGCAAAATGGCAGGAGGCATTGAACTATTCAGCGTAAATGACCTAACGTATACCGCTGGAAAGGGTGATCTCGGTACGCTTATTTCTTCAAGGCTGAAGCGTAACTACGGCAATATAGTTACGGACATCCAACGCACTATGTATGCCTACGAAGTTTTGAAGTCATTCCATAAGATAACTGAGGATGCGGCAGAACCAGAATATTTTGATCTTCTTAATCTTTGTTTGCAGGCTCTCGATGAGGCGGTGCCGATTCAAAATATTGAAGTCTGGCTAGCGGTTCATCTGCTCAGTATCGGTGGTCATACGCCAGATCTAGCGCATGATACGCAGGGCCAAGCTTTGGCTGAGAGCAAGTGCTATATGTTTGATGTCGAGCACATGACATTTGCACAAAAAGACCAAGGGGCATACCAGTCTCAGCACATAAAATTACTAAGGCTTGCTTTGCGGGCGTCTAGTCCTCAAAAACTTTCTTTGGTACAAGTAGCGCAGCCTGTAGGTACTTCTGTGAACGCGCTCTGTCGACAGATGCTTCGCTTGCATGGCTACCACGCATAAAAACATCCACCTTCGTAGCGTATCTGTTATAATCAGCTGTTATGAGTGACGTCAAACTAGAAGATATTGTCAGCTTGTGTAAGCGCCGTGGTTTTATGTACCAGGGTAGTGAGATCTATGGTGGTCTGGCGGGTACCTGGGACTACGGTCCGCTTGGTGTGCAGCTAAAGCGTAATATTGTTGATGCATGGTGGAAATTTTTTATCGAAAGCCGTGATGACGTCTACGGTATTGATGCAGCAATCTTAATGAATCAAAAAGTGTGGCAGGCAAGTGGTCATGTCGATGGTTTTAATGATCCACTTGTTGAAGATCTAAAGACCAAAAAACGGTATCGTGCCGACAACCTTTTGGAAGATCTTGGTATCGAAGGTGTAGCGGCTATGTCGACCACACAGATGGATCAAGTTATCGAAGAGCAGGGCATAAAAAGCCCCGACGGCAACCAACTAAGTAAAATTCGTCAGTTTAACATGATGTTCAAGACAAATGTGGGCGTTACTGAGGACGAGAACTCTACCAGCTACCTCCGTCCGGAAACTGCGCAGGGTATGTTCGTTAACTTCAAGAACGTTGTCGATAGCTTTAGCCCTGATATGCCTTTTGCCTTGGCGCAAGTTGGTAAGGCGTTTCGAAACGAAATTAGTCCGCGTGACTTTATCTTTCGTGTACGTGAACTCGAACAAATGGAGATCGAACTCTTTATCCACCCAGATAATTGGAAAGAGGAGTTTGAAAAGTGGCTCCAGTTGCAGCAAGACTTTTACCTAAGTCTTGGTCTACCAGCCGACAAGCTGCACAAGATAGAAGTACCAGCTGAAGACCGGGCGCACTATAGCAAGCATTCGATCGATACAGAGTTTGATTTTACGATTGGACAGAAGGAACTCGGTGGTTGTGCCTACCGTACCGACCATGACTTGTCATCACACGCCAATGCTTCGGGTAAAAATCTAAAGTATATTCCCAAAGACGGTAGCGAGGCCTTCATCCCGCATGTGATTGAACCAACGTTTGGTCTCGACCGACTGGTCCTAGCAGTGATCGATAGTTCTTATTCGGTTGACGAACAAAATGGCGAGCAACGTATCTACCTTAAACTTCCTGAACATCTCGCCCCGGTCCGAATGGCTGTCAGTCCGCTCCTTAAGAACAAACCAGAGTTAGTTGAAAAAGCCCAAGAAGTTTTCAAAGCCATGAAGCAAAAATATGGGTCAGTTATTTGGGACGACAACGGCAATATTGGTAAACGTTATCGACGCCAAGACGAAATCGGAACACCCAAATGCGTTACTATCGACTTTCAAACGCTCGAAGACAATACCGTGACCATCCGCGACCGCGACACGACACAACAAACCCGACTTTCCATCGACGAACTTTAAAACCCAAAACACCAAACCAAAAACCTTCAAAACTATCTAAAGGAAAATCCTATGAAACCCAACAAATTGGGTAGGGACGGCAAGTTCCTATTCATTGAATCAGCGCTAACAAGCTTTATATTATTCATGCCTGTGACTTATCTTTTGTATAGCAGTCTCGGCCTGGATCAATTTGCTATTGGTCTTACCCAGTTTATCTTTGCGTTTACGATGATAATATTGGAGGTTCCGACCGGTTATTTTGCTGACCGTTTTAGTCGTAAGGTCAGCAATGCGACGGGTGATATATTCTTGGCAATTGCCATGCTGGTGATGTGCTTTGCTACCGGCTTTTGGCATATTATTCTAAGCGAAGTTTTGTTTGGTGTTGGGCTTAGTCTTACTAATGGTGCCGATAGTGCACTACTAAAAGCTCACGCCCAAAAAGATGGAGTGCCGTATGACAAATTAGCTGCACGACTGCAGAGTGTGGGGTTTGTGACTGCTGGGCTTGGAGCGATTGTCGGCGGTATTTTGGGTGCCAGTAACTTGCGCTGGCCATTTGCACTGCAGGGTTTTGTATTTCTTGTGGCAGCGGGCATGGCGTTTACGATTAGGAATGCCGGGGAACATAGAAAGACAAATGTACATCCCGTCCGCGACGCGATAGATATCGTCCGTTACTGCATGCGCGGCCATTCACAGTTGGCTTGGCGAACGCTATTAACAGCAAGTCTTATGGCCTCTACGCTTTTGATGGCCTGGTTAATGACGCCTTCATTTTTGGCAGCAGGAGTGGACATAAAGTTTCACGGCATATTGTTTGCCTTGATTTCAGTGATTGCAATTTCAGGTAGTGAATTCGTGGCCTTCAATAAGAAAATGAAGATGACAACACCATTTCTTATTTCTGCAGCGGCGTACTTTGTGCTAGGTTGGCAACTGAGCTTGGCAACAATCTTACTGTTCTTACTGACAAGTTTTTCGCGTGGCATTAACGCTGCACGACAACGACCGTTTGTGCAAAAAGTAGTTCCAGAAGATATCCAGGCGACAGCTATCTCGGTGCAGAGCATGGTCTATAAAGTCATCGGTAGCTCACTCATGTTGCTTGTTAACTTAATAGCTAACTTCAGGCTACAGTATGGCTTGCTGTCGGCCGGAATTATCTGCGTAATGTTATGGGCAATCTTCAGGTTAAACGAAACAAAGTATGTCTAAAATTACATGGCTTAGTCTAAGCTGATACAATTTAGGTAATGTTAAAGGTCATGTCAAAAGTATCAAGTGGCTATCTGTATGCCTGTGTGGGCGCACTTGCTTTTGGTATATATGCATTAATAAACCGCTATGTGTATGTAACATATGAAGTGCCAGTATTTAAATACACGGTAACATTCTTGGCAGCGGGGGCTTTCTTCGCCTTATTGAGCCTGTTATTGACGCATAGAAAAAATCTGGGCGTGTCGTTTGATGTGAAGCTGAGGGGCGCAGTAGTAAATGGAGTTCTGGCAGGGACGGGGTTAGCTGTATTCGTGTTTGGTCAAGGATACACGACAGCAGCTAATGCGAGTATATTAGCCACCACCACGATAATCACTACGGCAATATTCTCGTCAATAATGCTCAAAGATAAATTAACTCGAGCTCAGCTTGGATGGTTTGTAATCATGTTCCTTGGTTTTTATATTGCCATTGTTGGACTAAAGGCGATCGAGATCAATAAAGGCGACCTAATTGTTGTAAGTTCAAGCTTAATTCTCGGTTTTACAAACGTATACTCAAAACTACTTATGAAACATTATCCAGCCCCTACACTTGCCGATATCAGGTTGTTAGTGGGTGGGTTCTTCTTTTTGCTAATCGGATTAGTCGTATTTGGAAAATCAGTTATTATTACCCAAGCTGGACTATGGCCGCTGCTGGCAGGATTTTTTTTCTGGATAACCATTCGCGCGTTCTTTACTGCGATACACTATATCAACCCTGTCCGCGCGCTTATGATTGCTAATACTCATCCTGTGTTCACGCCCATTGTTGGTGCTGTACTATTAAACGAAGTGTATAGTTGGAATAAATTTGTTGGCGCACTTATTGTGGTTGGTAGCATTTACTATATAAATAAGAATCGTATGCGCTCAGACGTGCAGAAAGAGAAATAATGACAACATACTATACCGATGGCAGTTGTAGCCCAAATCCTGGGCCTGGTGGCTTTGCAGTCATAAAGGATAATAAGCCGCACATTTTGGGTAAAGATATCGACTCGACAAATATTCGCATGGAAGGCAAGGCATTGATTGCCGCTATGACTGATGCTGGCCAAGAAGACTGCACAATTTACACAGATAGTGAATTCTGGATCAATGTCATTACCGTATGGGCACCCGGCTGGGAAAAAAATGGTTGGAAGAAAAAGACTGGTGCCATAAAAAATCTTGATTTGGTACAAGAAGCGCTGGCTGTCTATAGAAATTCAAAGGCCAAACTTGTCTGGGTTAAGGCACATGCGACAGATAAAGGTAACATCATGGCAGACGAGTGGGCTAATCGAGCAAGAGCAGGCGAGCAGCTGTGATATACAAGGGTATTAAAACTATTGTGTGGGATCTGGACGGAACACTGATTGACAGCTTCAGTGTTTTTAGTGAGGTTACACAGCATGTTCTAAAAGCGCAGGGCTACGCTGTGCCGACTGTCGAAAAATTAGCAGAGAATTTTCATGGTAGTCTTGAAGATTCAATACGCAACTCTGCCGGTGGCTTAACAGACCAACAGCTAGAAGCTGTGATGGCACAGTTCTTGGATGTACAGAATGGTTACTATGAAGCAATCGAACATCATATATTTACAGACGCGATCGAACTCGCTAAACGAGCTAAGTCTGCTGGCATAATGCAGACAATTGTCACTAATCGTATGCACGAGGGCCGGTTGAATGCCAGCCCTCGCAACATCGTTGCTAACTCGAGCCTGAAAGAACTTGTCGATAGCATTATTTGTGGTGACGACGGTCCGCATCGCAAGCCACTCGTTGCTGTATTTAACGGCGAAGCACCTGGTGGTGAACATACCTTAGTTATCGGCGACCAGTTTGTTGATGTGCAACTGGCGTATAATCTGGGTGCAAAAGCTGCGATTGTGAATCGGGGTAGCCAGACGTTACAGCATGCTGAGAAACTTCACAGTGACTGGCAAACACATACCGAGATAGTAGCGTCCTTGGACGAAGTTCAATTTGCCTAGCAAATTTTACAGCATACAATCAGACCAAGGTCAGGTAGAATAACGCTTGATATGGATGAAGACACAACAAAAACAGAGAAGGTGACACCACACGCCGATGAGGCAGCAGCAGAAGAGGTCAGTACGCCAGCTGAACGCAGTGATGTTTTTCTTTGGGCAAACAATCTGGTTCCTATTAAAGAAGAACTTGAAATAGACCTGTTTCTATTCAACAAAAATTATGTTTTATATCGTACAAAAGTGAGTACAGAATTAGCTCGCTCTTACCAGCCACTTCTTATTGATGGCTTGCTCGAGTATGTGCTCGATGGAGCTGCCCAAGGACTAGTAGTGCGAGACTTTGAAGAGGCAGAGGCCGAAGAAAACGTACTACAACGGACGACAGTTGGAAAAGTACAACGGGCCTACGAGTTGTTGAACTGGATTAAAAAGCAAGAGTCAGAAATCGAGACCTTTGTTGAGGAAGAGCATGATCTGAAGCGGATAAAAGGTGTGCTTGCACGCTGTCGACACGCCGACCTACCAGCACCGTTCTATATTATTAAGTTGCTTCCCGCTAGTATGGTAATGAAGGGAGCATCTTCATGGATGCTAAAAAACGGAAAGTTTGTACCATTCGATGCAGAGGGTGGTGTACGTATTCCGCCCGACAATCAAATTCTGATTCTGGGTGAGGATATCTATGCATTTAGTCAGACAAAGCTCGAGCAACTGTTTGCCTACAATGCCAAAAAGTACGGCGTGGCCGTCGAGAAAATGAAAGAGATACAGGCTAACTTTACCTTTAATTTTGATACAGAGCTCAGCATGGAGAAGCTGGTTGAAGGACAAAAGAGTATGGTCAACAAGCTGCAAAAGCTGGAAGTTGGCGACGTTAAGCAGGCTGATCTTATGGATCGATCTGAAGAGCTTGGTCTTGATCTGATGACCGACAACGACGGCGCTATTATCATCATGGGCCCCAAAGACCTCAATACTTTTGTTAATTTACTTAACGAAGACTATATGGAATCTCCGCTTACTGGAAAGAAGTACCAGATCATTAGTAAAAAGCCGTTGCGAATAAAAGAAGATCAGCCAGACGCACCTGAAAAGTAGTATCATTAAGCTAATGAATACTAAGTCGCGCGCTAAGGCAAAAGGTAACTACGCTTTTATCGATAACCAAAACTTGAATTTGGGCATTCAAAAGCTCGGATGGAAGATGGACTGGCGTAAGTTTCGGAAGTTTCTTGCCGAGCAGTACGGCGTCACTAAAGCCTATATGTTCATAGGCCATATGCCTGAACATGAAGATATGTACTTGCAACTACACGATGCAGGTTATTTGATTGTTCTCAAGCCAACCTTTGATATGAGCAAACCACAAAAGCAACAAGTACCTGATAAAGAAAAACCTGAAGATAAAAAGCCGGTGAAGGGTAATGTTGATGCAGAGCTGGTGCTGTGGGCAGTAAAGGAAATGAAGAACTATCAAAAGGCAGTCATCGTCAGTGGCGACGGAGACTTTTACAGTCTGATCGAATACCTCGAAGCAGAGAAAAAACTTCTTCATTTGCTTGCGCCTAATACGCAGTATTCGAGTTTGTACAATAAGTACGAAGAGTATGTGCAGCGACTGGATAAACATCGCCAGGAACTATCATATCGGCTGTATAAGAAGGCAAACGGCACTAAGTCACCAGCTGCAAAGTAGACGATACGAAATAGGTGCCGTTGCTTATGGTAGAGCCTAGGTGCATACTGGTTATTAACAATAACAAGGAGCGGTGAGCATGGAGGTACAAGTAAATTATCTAGCGGTATTCTTGGCGATGATCAGCAGTATGGTTGTCGGGGCTATTTGGTACTCAAAGAGTGTGTTTGGCGCGCAGTGGCAAAAACTCGCTAAGCTAACCGACAAGCAATTACTAGAGGGCGGGGCGAAGCCTATGGTGATCACGGCCGTAGTTTCACTTATTACTGCATTTGTACTTGCTCACGTGACCTTCCTGTCGCATCAGTTTTATAACCACGGTTCATTCTTACAGGATGCGCTGACGACAGCTTTTTGGCTCTGGCTTGGGTTAACCGCTGCGCGAATTATTACCCATAACGTCTTTGAGCATCGACCTACGAAACTAACTGTATTGGCAGTAGCCCACGAGTTCGTAACCCTAGAAGTAATGGCGCTGATTATTGGCTTAATGAAGCCCTAATGAGTGACATCGAAAAACGTCTGAACGCGATTGAAGAGCGTAATAGCAGGGTAGAGCTAGATAAGGCATGGGAAACTAGTTGGCTGCGCCGGGTGTCGTTGGCGCTTATGACGTACATAACTGTTCTGCTATTTTTGATGACCATTGATAATGAACGACCTGCAATTAATGCTTTGGTTCCAACTGGTGGTTTTTTGTTATCGACGTTGACCATGGGTTGGCTTCGTTCAACGTGGCAGCGTTCTCGAAACTAATCGTCCCAAATCTCTGCAGAGGCGTACAATAGGTATGACTGGAGGTCACTATGGTAAAAACCGAATTTAAAGATTTGCGCGCCGTATTTATAAATTGCACGTTAACGAAATCTCCTGCCAAGAGCCATACTGAGTTACTGATTGAGGCTAGTCAGCAGATTATGAAGAAGCACGGAGTTCAAACTAAGCTTATCCGTGCTGTTGATCATGACATCGCCTCAGGAGTCTACCCAGATATGACCAAAAAAGGGTGGGACAAAGATGCCTGGCCAGAGCTTTTTAAAGACATTGCAAAGGCAGATATTTTAGTACTGGCCGGACCTATTTGGCTTGGCGATAACAGCAGTGAAATGAAGAAAGTTATCGAAAGGCTGTATGCGTCGTCTGGTGAGCTAAACGAGAAAGGGCAGTGGCTATATTACGGCAAAGTTGGTGGCTGCCTGATTACAGGTAATGAAGACGGCATCAAACACTGTGCGATGAATATTCTCTATAGCCTTCAGCATATTGGCTATACCATACCACCTCAGGCCGACGCTGGTTGGATAGGTGAAGTTGGTCCTGGCGCGAGTTACGGTGATAAGCTTGAAGATGGAAAGCGGGCTGGACTAGATAATGATTTCACAAATCGTAATACTACATTTATGACATGGAATCTCATGCATATGGCCAAACTTCTGAAAGATAATGGCGGTATTCCAGGTGAGGGAAACCTGAGACAGGCATGGGACAATGGCAATCACTTTGACTTCGAGAATCCGGAGTATCGTTCGTAATGAAGTGGTTAGAGCGGCGGCAGTTTGGAGACCCGGTGCTCAGAAAGCGAGCAAAGCGCGTCGCTCAAAAAGATATTCGCACCGAAAAAATCCAAAAGCTCATCGTGAACATGCAGTACACTCTGCGTTCACTAGAGCTTGGTGTTGGTTTGGCGGCGCCACAAGTCGGAGAATCGTTGGCCATAGTAATTATCGATATCCAGCCGCTGCCACATCGGCCCATAGCCATTCCGTTTGAGGCCGTGCTGATCAATCCAAAAATTACTAGGTATATCGGTAAGCCTAGGCAGTTGTGGGAGAGCTGTATAAGTAGCGGCGACGGACAAGCGGGCATTTTTGCAAAGGTTCCTCGTTATCCCAAAATTGAAATAGAGTATCAAGATGCCAGTGGTAGGGTGCATAAAGAAAAATACAGCGGCTTACCAGCGCATGTCATGCAACATGAAGTCGATCATCTGCAGGGTGTGCTGTTCGTAGATCACGTAGTAGACACCAAATCGTACATGACCTATCGGCAGTACATCGACCGAATTGTAAAGTCAGCTCCACGTTAAGCAAGAGCGCGGTATAATAGCTGGTAATGGCAAAAAATATCTTTCCGAAAAATTTCTACTGGGGTGCAAGTACGGCAAGTCATCAGGTAGAAGGCGGCACGGTTAACCAATGGACTGAATGGGAGTTAGCGCATGCGAGCGAGCTAGCTAAAACCGCCAAGCAACGGTTGCAGCATGTAGTCAGTGACTGGGATTCTATTCGCAGCGAGGCAGAAGACCCCAACAACTATGTATCAGGTAAGGGTATAAACCACTATGCACGGTATCAAGAGGATTTTGATTTAGCGAAAAAAATCAATTTGAGCGCACTACGCTTTAGTGTAGAGTGGTCACGTATTGAACCGAATGAAGGAGAATGGGACGAGGTTGCTATCGAACATTACCGCGAGTACATTCGGCAGCTTCGCGCACGTGGGCTCGAGCCATTCTTGAATATTTGGCACTGGACAATGCCAAACTGGTTTATTGAAAAAGGAGCTTTTGAAAAATCCAGTAATCTTCGTTACTGGCGACGCTTTGTACAGAAAATTGGTGATGAGTATGCCGACGAACTGAAGTATATATTGACGATCAACGAACCAAACGTCTACGCATCTTTCGGATATTTAACAGGTGAATGGCCTCCTCAGCGCAAAAACTTCTTCACTTTTGGGGCGGTGTACTACAACCTGGCTCGTGCCCACCGGCAGGCCTATAAGATTCTGCGTAAGAAAAGTCCAACACTCAAGATTGGTTTGGCTCCAGCGCTCGCAAATATACAGGCAAAGCGACCCAGCAATCTCATTGATGTGGTGGCTGTATGGTGGATGCGTTATTTTTGGAATTGGTGGTTTATAAATCGAGTTAAGCGATCGATGGATTTTGTAGGCTTTAACTATTATTTTTCAGATTACTATAGGGCTGGCAAACTGGCCAACCCCGAAGCTCCTCGCAGTGACCTTGGCTGGTACATGGAACCAGAAGGTCTGCACCCATTGCTTGTAAGAACTTACGCACATTACAAAAAGCCGATCTTTATAACAGAGAATGGTGTAGCAGATGCGAGTGATCAGTATCGTCAATGGTGGTTAGAGGAGACAACAGTAGCTATGGAGCGAGCTCTGAGCGAAGGTGTAGATCTGCGTGGCTACTTCCACTGGAGTTTGCTTGATAATTTTGAATGGAAATATGGCTGGTGGCCGAAGTTTGGCTTAATTGAAGTTGATCGCAAGCAGGGCATGAAGCGTACGATCCGCCCAAGCGCCAAATGGTTTGCCAAGAAGATAGCTTCGCTGCAAGACGGCGAAAAGCCTACCAAAGAGGTCCTCTAATCGTAGAAGAGCAGAGTACCTATACGATACTACCGCATTGACAAAAACGCTAATGTTTGTTATTATATAGCACATGTCAAAACACACTACTGATCGCCATACCGATGATGACAACCAGTTAGAACAACGCGGTTTTCGCGGTGGTTTTATGCGTCGGGGAATAGGTCTTCCTATTGCCGCAGCCAGTATTGCGTTACTTGGGAGCGGTTGTGCTTCGCCTGCAGCTGAGAAAGCTGCCGCAGCAGAAACGCAAATTATTGCAGAAATGCGACAGGGTGAAGAGGGCTTTAAGGTTGCAGATATAAGCTTTGTGGCTCGTGCTGGCGTCAGGTTCCATACGTATCCTCACAAGGACTCAACGGGTGAAAAAGGAAACAATTCTGGCAATATAGCATTCACCATCAACAGCGGAACCGAGCTCCACGCTGCTAGTCCGCTGGTTTATGTCGATCACAATAATGAACAATGGTTTGGTGTTATGGACCCACGCGGCAACCCTGACGACGACACAGACCATTCTGGTTTAGTGTGGATGAAAGAGGAAGTTATTGGGCAGACTGATGGCCAGGGTAAAGAATATGTCTCAATGACTCCAGGCGAAAGCTATGAAGAGCCTATGGAGGAGTGGTCATCTGCTGTACTTGGTGACCATGGATATGAAGCTGCTGCTGGTGGAGTAGTTGCCGTGGCTTTCGTTACTGAAGCTGGCCAGTAGTTCGTCTAGCGCACTGTGAACCGACTTATCCACTACATGTTGTGTGGATAAGTCTTTTTAATGTAAATCTGTGGATAACTAGCTTACAATCCCTGATATTTATCTAAAAAACACTTGCTTGTGGGTAGTTGTGGGTAGTATGCTCTTGTTAGTGGGTAATCGTGGGTAAGCCTCAAAAACATTCAGAGGATTTATTCCAAGATAAACCGCGGCACTTCAAAAACAAAAAACAATCAATCAATATCAGTGGAAAGGTGAGATGGCCACGGTCGATTATTTCGAACGCAAACTTGATGACAAACGCAGGTTAACTATACCAGTTGAGTTGCGTGCTGAGTTTGCAAGCGGAGTAGTCATAACGAAAGGCTTTTCTAAGTACCTCCATATGTATCCCAAAGCTGTTTGGGACGAATTGGTCGAACCAGAACTCCAGGGCAATATCTTGGACGAGAAGGTTGCTGACTTGAATGTTCGTTTCAGAACTGGCAAGAGTGAAAGCCCGCTTGACGAAAAGCAGGGCAGGATAACTCTTGAAACTACGCTTTTGGACTACGCTGGCATTGACCGCGAACTGGTTGCGGTACGTGCAGGGCGGTATTGGCGATTGTTAGCTGCATAACCCCAGCTCTTTAACAATTTAGATAGAAAGAATAGGAATCGAGAATACCTATTCGATAGTCAACAAGTGGGTAGAAGGATTATCAAACCACTTAAAAAACCTTAGAACATTACTCAAAAAAACACCTCCCAAAACTCCACCTCACACATAAGTCTCTCAAACTTAGTTAAAGATTAAAGGAGCGTTATACAGGGCAACCTGCACGTAACAACTCCCTTACGATCTCTAACAAACAAAAACAAAAACAACCAAAAAACAAAAAGTTGGCTATCGATTAGGTGCTCTTGAACTCTCGCTAAAAAAGTCGTACAATACGAACACGGCGAGCAAAAACAAAAAACACCAAAATAGATGACAGACCCGTTACACCATATGCCCGTACTGATGTCAGAAACGCTTCAGTACCTCGACCCCAAGCCAGATGAAACATACTTGGACTTGACGGCAGGCTACGGTGGTCACGCTGGGGCAGTAAGAGCCCTAACAAACGGGAGAGCCGTGACGCTCGTCGACCGCGATCAAATGGCCATAAGCCAGTTGAAAGAGCGGTTTAGTGATCACGGGGCTGAAATAATTCACTCAGATTTCCTGAGTGCCAGCAACCAGCTCGTCCAGAACGGTCGACAATACGACATGATACTGGCCGACTTGGGCGTGTCATCACCGCACCTTAATATCGCTAGCAGGGGATTTGCCATTAGTCATGATGGCCCTCTAGATATGCGAATGGATCAAACGCAGGCTGTTACCGCAGCCGATATCGTAAATACATACGATGAAGAAGATCTGGTTCGCATCCTACGCGTGTACGGCGAAGAGCCGCGTGCTAAACGAATTGCTCAGGCAATCATTCAGCAGCGACCCCTCACCACAACTTCGCAGCTAGCAAAAATTGTTGCCCAGGCATACCGTGGCTACAGCAAAACTCATCCAGCAACCAGAACCTTCCAGGCTCTTCGGATAGCTGTGAATGATGAGCTTCGTCAGGTAGAGCAGGCATTGCCACTTTGGATTAGGTTACTGAAACCTGGCGGAAGATTGGCGGTGATTAGCTTCCACAGTCTGGAAGACAGGATAGTAAAGACCATATTGGCCGAGCGAGCGGGTAAGCGTTATGACGCTGAACTGCAGTTGCTCACCAAGCGACCGGTCGTAGCTACCAAAGATGAATTAGTTTCTAATCCGCGTGCTCGTAGTGCAAAACTACGAGCCGCAGTGAAAATAAAAATAAACGAGAGGGGATAGCATGCCTATTCAGGTCAAAAGCCAATCCCGAGCATACAAGGTTAAAGTAAAAGTCTTGTAAGCGAAGGAAGTCAGCGGTCCGGATTAACCCGGACCGCCCTGACTCCTTACTCCGGCGATAAACAAAAAACAAAAACAAACAAACATTTATGACATACTCACACTCCCTCGCGGCTAGCCGTCAGCGCTACGCTGCGAACAACCAAAACACCACCAGCTTTCGAGCAAAAGAGGCCACACTCGGCCCAATCAGTAATACGATTATTCTGATTGTTCTTGCGTGCGTCCTTGGACTCTTGTACCTAACGCAAGTCACCAAAACGAATGCCTACGGCTACAAGATTAACGCACTGACTGCCCAGTCCACTGAGCTTCAGCAAGAGCATGATGAGCTAGAAGTAGCCGCAGCCCGCCTGCAGGCATTAGAGCGAGTTAAGAGCAGTCAGGTTGCTAAGCAGTTAGTTACCACTGCGCCAAGCGGCACACTCTCAAATTAGCAGCAGGGCGTATAATAGAACTGGTGAATCAAAAACAAATAGCCTATAACCCAATAACACGCGTACGCATTTGGTACGGACTGCTTTTAGTGGTTTTGGCCGTGTTTGGAGTGCGACTTTTTTACTTACAAATAATTCGTCACGACTATTATAAAAAGAGTGCATTATCTGGCCAGCTAAAGCAATACGAGATCCCAGCGGTCCGAGGGGTTATTGAAGCTCATGACAGCGAAGAAGTAGTGCCAATTGTTCTAAACGAAAAGCGCTATACGCTATTTGCCGATCCGAAATACATCAAAGACCCAGCGGGGGCTGCTGCAAAAGTGCAAAAGGTGATTGGTGGCAAACAAGAGGATCTAGAAGCAAAGATGCGACAGAAAACCCGGTACGCAATTCTGGCCAAGAAACTAGAAAAAGCTCAGCAAGAAAAACTAGATGCTCTAGAGATAAAAGGGGTAGGCACAAGGGAAGAGTCGATTAGGACCTATCCGCAAGGTAGTCTGGCAGCACAGCTGCTTGGGTTTGTGGATGATGAAGGAGCAGGTCGTTACGGCTTGGAACAAGCATTGAACGGTACATTGAAGGGCAAAGCAGGGCAGCTACGTGCAATTACTGATGCCGCAGGTGTGCCGCTGGTTGCCAACAGAGATAACATTGTTAATCAGCCCCAGACTGGCGACAGGGTGCTCTTAACGATTGATGTCTCAATGCAGCGGCAATTAGAAGACATCTTGAAAGAAGGCTTAGATAAGGCTCGTTCAAAATCTGGCAGCGCCCTTATTATGGACCCTAACACCGGTGCGATTAAGGCCATGGCCAATTATCCTACCTATAACCCGGCAGAATTTTATAAAGTCGAAAATGGAGAAGTGTTTAACAATGCTGCTGCTAGTTCGCCACTAGAAGTTGGGTCAATCATGAAACCACTGACTGCTGCTGCGGCTTTAGACAGAGGCGTGGTGAGTGCGAGCACGACTTACTATGATCCAGCCCAAATTAAAGTTGGTGACGCGACGATTACAAATGTTGAAGAAGACGGAGGCGCAGCTACGCGCAGTGTCGCGGATATTTTGCAGCTGTCGCTCAATACGGGCGCAACGTGGCTCTTGATGCAAATGGGCGGTGGAGAAATAAACCAGAAGGCTCGAGAGACGTGGCATAACTATATGACTGAACATTATCGTTTTGGCAAACCAACTGGCATAGAGCAGGGTTATGAAGCCGGTGGTAGCATACCTGATCCTAATGATGGCTTTGGGCTTAACATTCAGTTTGCAAACACAACGTTTGGGCAGGGGATGACAGCTACACCACTGCAGATGGGAGCAGCTCTCAGTGGAGCAATCAATGGCGGCACTTATTATCAGCCACATCTTGTCGAACAAGTTACCAATGCAAAAGGCAAGGTTACAAAGACGCAGCCTAAAAAACTTACAACTGTAGTTGGTGAAAAAACTAGTAGGGAACTAAGGCAGTTAATGCAACATGTCATTGCTAAGAACCATCATCTATATGGTTTGCCGGCACCGACCGACCAATATCAAATCGGAGGTAAGACCGGTACGGCAGAAGTACCAAAACCAGGCGGCGGATATTATACCGACCGGTACAACGGAACATTTATGGGCTTCGTTGGCGGAGATAAGCCAGAATATGTGATTGTAGTACGTGTTAACGAGCCCATTGTTAAAGGCTACGCAGGTACAACCGCTGCGGCACCAATTTTTACAGGTTTAACCAACATGCTTATTAATAACTTTAACGTTACACCACGAGGACAGTAAGTATGGCTGCGATAACAGAAAGACGAAGACCCGTTCGAATTGAGGGAACTAAACGTCGGCATAAGCCTGACTATATACTTTTATTGTTGGCGGTGGCACTGCTTTCATTGGGGTTGGTAGTGGTGTATGCCATTAGTCCTGGCCTGAGTGCTCAGCGTGACGTAGGTGAAAATTACTATGTCGGTAAGCAGCTGATTGCCGTTCTCCTAGGTATTGCTGCTTTTCTGGTTACCTCTAATATTCAAACAGATTGGTGGCGCAAGCTCGAGAAACCCCTCATTGTTTCGGCAATTGTGATCTCGATCGCGGTCCGCTTGATCGGCGAAGAAGTAAATGGCGCCTATCGGTGGGTGCAAGTTGGAGGTTTGTCTTTCCAAGCCGCAGAACTGATAAAGCTAGCCTTACTTGTGTGGTTGGCTGGCTTTCTTGTGACGAGGCTGAAAGAGGGAAGCCTGGCGGACGAACAGAGAACGTTTAAGCCCTTACTTATAGTCTTGGGCGCTACCGCTGCGGTGGTGGCAGTGCTGCAAAAGGATCTTGGCTCGACCGGTGTTATGGTGGCAATATTTGCCAGCATGATATTCGTCATTGGTTTGCCGCTGAAGCGTGTCCTCATGATCGGAGGCATTATTGCTATCGGCACGACTTTACTGATTGCCTCATCAAGTTATCGACGTGATCGCTTTACGACGTTTCTTAATCCGACCAGAGATTGTCAGAGTACTGGGTATCAGGCATGTCAGGCGCTGATTGCGGTAGGTTCGGGTGGTCTGACAGGTATGGGGCTGGGTCGTGGCGTGCAAGCCTATGGCTATTTGCCGGAAGCCGCGAACGATTCGATATTCGCAATTATGGCTGAGAAGTTCGGGTTTATTGGCGTCAGTATTGTGCTGGGCCTATTCGCAGCGTTCTTTACACGTATTAAGAAGATTATCGAACATGCACCTAACGAGTACAGCCGACTGTTGGCTGTTGGCGTTCTTGCGTGGCTGAGTACGCAGACAATTATTAACATCGGTGCCATGATTGGATTGCTGCCACTAAAGGGCATAACACTACCATTTATTAGCTATGGCGGTACAAGCATTATCTTTATAACTGCTGCGGTCGGAATAGTATTCAATATTTCGCGGTATACTAGCTATAGCGTTTCAAACGGTCAGAATTCAGAGGATAGAAACAATGAAAATACTATTGGTCGGCGGCGGGTCAGGGGGGCATATCACCCCAACGCTGGCGGTCGCATCTGAGCTACGTCAGCAGCTTGCAAAAGACCAGCTATACATTGGTTATGTAATTGGTAGTGGCGATAAGCTCCGGTCCACTGTGGCGGATCATCCAGCCATACAATCCGTGCATAGCGTACACTCGGGTAAATTTCGGCGCTACCACGGTGAGGGTTGGCGCCAAATATTTGATGTAGTCACGTTTCTAAAAAACCTACGTGATTTCTTTTATGTCTGTTTTGGTACGATCGAATCTTTCTTGCTGCTCAGAAAAGAAAAGCCTGATGCCATTCTAATTAAAGGTGGTTTTGTAGGTGTGCCAGTCGGCTTAATGGCGGCGCTATTAAAAATACCTTACGTTACTCATGATTCTGATGCAGTACCAGGGCTTGCCAATCGCATTATCGGTAGATGGGCGTCTACACATGCGGTCGCTATGCCGATAGACATTTATTCGTATCCACCAAATAAAACGGTCCAAGTGGGTGTTCCTATTTCTGATGCCTATACGCATGTTTCTGCAGCTCAGCAAGCCTCGTACAAGCATGAGTTAGATCTAGATAAACATAATCCCGTTCTTATGGTTACAGGCGGCGGCTTAGGCGCTCAGCGACTGAATGAGGCAGTAGCTCGTATTTCTAAAAAACTTATTGCGCGCCATCCGCAGCTGCACATTCTGCATATTGCTGGTCCGGGCAAGGCGCATTCATTACAAAAGCAGTATCAAATAGCTTTAGGCACCAAGGCTATCCAAGTGATAGTTAAAGAGTTCGTACCTGACAATTACCGATATACTGGTGCTGCTGACGTGATTGTAGCGCGTGCTGGGGCAACAACCTTGGCAGAGTTTGCGGCTCAAGGTAAGGCGTGCGTGGTTGTTCCAAATCAACAACTCACTGGTGGTCACCAGCTAAAGAATGCCCAGGTGCTTGAAGACGCGAATGCTGTAGTTATTGTTGATGACAGCGCCGTCCAGAAGAACCCTGAAATCTTGCTACAACAAATAGAGCGTTTATTGAAAGATGCAGAGCTACGTAAAAAGCTGGGTGCCGCGCTTCATAAAACAGCGCGGTTCGACGCAGCTCAGGCACTGGCCGCAGAAGTTCTGAAACTGACTGAAAAGAGTCAAAGCGGATCATGAGGCGAGAGAAAGTACAGCAAGCTGGGCGTCAGCCACGAATAACTACGACTGCTAGACAAGATTTTTACTCGTATCACGCTAATCGACAGACTGCACCTCAGAATACAACAGCCAGACAGTCGAGCCCAGTTCAGAGCACTAGCTCCCGGTGGACTGGCCAGCGCTTGTTAACGTTATCCATAGTACTAATTGTTGGTCTATGTCTCGGGTATACCACGACACTCACTACTAACCCAAAAGTGGTTGTGGCGACGGCTGGGCAAGCTGACACACTGCGACCAGTAACGACATATCAACAAAAAGCCGAAGAGTTGTTCAGTGAGTCAATACTGAGCAGAACAAAGATGACCATAGACACAGCAAAGCTCAGTCAAGAAGTTCAGACAGCTTTTCCAGAACTAACTAACGTACAGATTACGCTACCTCTTATGGGCCACAGACCTACGGTGCAGGCCATTGGTGAAACACCGTCAGCACTGCTAGCAGCACGCTCAGGTGTGTATGTATTAGGAGAGAGTGGCCGTGCGCTCGTTAAAGTCTCCGACATAAAAGGGGCAGGGGGCTTAGACCTGCCAACCATCCGTGATGAAGCCGACCTAGATGTAAAAGTAGGTCAGGCTATCCTTACAAAGCAGGACGTTGCATACATTACAACAATCACTAAGCAGTTCGCCGCGCAGAAAACGGTGATCGATTCTATCACATTGCCAGCATTAGCTTCAGAGCTGCATGTTCGTGTTGCTGGTCAGCCATACTTTATAAAGTTCAGCCTTCTTACTGACGCACGAGTAACTTATGGACAGTACGCTGCTCTGAAAAAGAAGCTTGAGGCTGACGGAGTGGCCCCTAAAGAATATATTGACTCACGCGTCGAAGAACGTGTGTACTATCGCTAGTCTGTTATTGGTGTAGGGTAGAGCCTTACTTTTCGCCCGACTCTGTTTGTCTAGCACCACATATCTGATTTGGTATTGACTCAACGAGTATGGCCATAGCACGTAAAAGCCCCCCGTCACCCTTCTCTCGATGTTCGTAAAACGTTCACATACATATTTCGGTGATCGCTGAGAAAAAACTATACTACACTGCAGTAGGGTAGAAAAGTCAAATATTCACAAAATAGCGCAGGGTGGAGGGGAAAGTATAAAAACATATAAAAGGAAACAAAAGTCAAATAATGCAAATAGCGACGTGGCTGTTGTGGATAAGTTGTGGGTGGATAAGCGCATGACTGTGGATCAATGATGCCACAGAAAGTATAGAAACAATAGATAAACACAGTATGCTCGTGACAAAGTAGCAGTATTATGACCGTATGTGACAAATAGTCAGTAGTATCCCCTGCAGAGCACGTACTCACACTCATCCATTTCAGGTATAAGCGAGTCGCAAAATATACATTGTACGACGTTTAGTGTATATCACTTTGTCTACTTCTGCTCGTTGCTGTTCGTCAGTTTCTGCGACTCTTTTCTATTCATTTTGATTTTGTTTTGTCCTGCCCCGTGGCCACAGGCTTGCTTTTGGCCCAACGTGACATATTGTGTTTTTCATCCCCAACAATTGTTTATATAACCTTGTTCGTAAAACGTTCGTATTAAATGATGAATTATATTGGTGCTATGACGACGGGCTCAATGTCTGTTATAAAGTACTGCGCTGCTGCACTCGGGTCGATAAATGGCCTACTAGGAAGTATTTGGTCGACACCTACGTCTGATAAGCCTTCCCCGCTCGTTTTAACCTCATCAACGTATCGTTGAACGCCCTCATGCATCGCACGTGGATAGCAACGCTCATCATATGGTACGTAGTCAGGTGTAGGTACTAAGGTAGGCACGCGTGCTACTAAAAGATGATCGGGGGGTGTAATGCCGGTACGGTTTTGGTCGTTTAAGAGTGCTAGGACGAATGAATCAGCCGTTCTTTGCTGATTCGGAGTTATGAGAGCTAGCCCAAAGGTGTGTGGCATGATTGCGGCACCACTGACATCTGCAAAACGCCTAAAGCCTGCACGAGCTCTACGAAGACGATTTGCAAGTGTATCACCGGTAGGTCCGGATGTGTGGCAAACACGTACGAAACTATGTAACTCACGCTCGACTGCAGCTCGATAGTCTGTTTTTTCAAACAGAATTTCGTCTCTCCCCCATCGATGTAAGGGAAAATCAAAGCCATGGTGACGGATCATTTCCATCGTATTACGGGGAGGGTACTACTCGCCTAAGGCGTAGGTAGCTTTGGCTACGCGCTTGAACTGTGCTTTGCCCTGCAGGTTAAGCAGGATAGTGGTTTCTTTTACCTGGCGGCTCTTGAGAACACGCTTTACGATTTCGTCGCGGTGCAGTGGTTCCCCTGCCTTCTTGAGAACATCGGTGATAATATCGGCAACAGTACCCTTGCTGTAGCCCCATTCTTTCAGAGCGTAGATCCCCCGCCCTATCAGAACAAAGCGGCCGTCTTTTATAAGTTCGTTGTGAATAGCCTGAGTAGTAACATCTTTGCGCTTGAAGTCTGAGCCTTTGATTGACTTAGCAATGTCATTGAAGTGGAGTGGTTTGCCACCTACGTGCAAGATTACGTAGATTTTGTCGCGGATATTCTTTGGGTTAACAGTTGGCCACTTAATAAGACCCCAGAGACCATTCAGTGTAGCGAGTAGCTTGCTGGTGCTTGCAAGCGCTTCTACGTGCTTTACATCGGCATCTTTTACGGCTTCGGCGACTGCTTTTATGGCAGCTGGCTCACCAATTGCCTTGATAGCAGCAACAATAGCGGTAACTTGCTCTCGGAAGGCCTTCTCGTCGTGCGTAGATTTGATAGCTACTGCGTGATGAAAGTTATCGTTGTCATCAATTACGACGAGCTTAGGGCATAGGCTAGCAAGGAAAGCTACACGAGATTGGTTGAGGCGATCATTTTCACTCGTAAAACGAGGAGTAAGATCAGCGACACGAGCTGCATTACCCATGCTGAGTAGTTCAGCGACAAACTTCTTCTCGACATCTTTCACGTGTGGAAGATCTTGAGCGGCAGCCTTAAGACGTACCACGACAGCTTTTTCTAGCTGTCGGACGCGTTCACGGGTGATACCAAGGAGTTCCCCAATCTGTTCTAGGGTTTCCTTACGGTCGAACAAACCAAAGCGGCGGGATACGATTTCTCGTTCACGTTCACGCTCGATGGTGTCAAGAATATCCTTGACGATTGGTTCTATGTTCAGGCCTTCGCTGGTATCTGTCATATACTTCCCTTTTTAAGCTCCGTTGACTTAGATTACATTAATTATATAACTAATGAACAGTAAAGTCAAACATATATACTAATGAGTTTATTGTAGCAGCTTATGGCAGGTTTAGCACAAAAAGTATATGTGAATATTACTGCAGAATCTACTCGCAATAGATACAAATATGTGGAAAATTACTGATTATTTGGCACTATGCGGCTAGTGCCAGGCCGAGCCGACGGGCCCTGGCCAAGTTGCGGCCGCGGTGGACAAGCAGAGGGTTGAGTTTAACGACCATATCACCGGCGTTAACTGGAATAGTCTCAAATTTCTCTGGTACATACATGGTGAAAGGTGTGCCATCAATATGCGTCATTTGATACTGAGGAACAGTACTCAGATCAGTATCAAGCGGGAGAAAATCATAAGCTCCGTCGTCATCACCGTGAATGACGGCAACCTTACCCTCTGTTGCATCGGCATGAAAGTCCTGAAATGCGAAGCCACGATAGCTGAGTACGGTAAGTCCATACTCTGTTAGTTCTGTTTCATCCATATGGTTTGCAGTAGCCTCGAGGGCGAGTCCGGCTACATCTTGGATTATGGCCAGGCGGGGCTCATCATTTAGTTCGTATTCGATGTTATCAACATCAGGGCTATTACGGCCTTCGGTACTTAAATAAGCGCCGGGTGGGATTCCTTCTGCCCAATCTTCACAGGCGGCGCTAAAGTCATGGGCAGTCTCTTCATCGATGAGGCCACGGCAAATAACAAGACCGGCTTCTTCTCTGTACTCAATAGTTGGCATCAAAAAACAATACAACACAGCGACGCTAAAAACAATAACAGGCGTTATTTAGCAGATTTGCGACGAGTGAAGCGACCCTTTTTCTCTGGGGCTTCTGCGAGAATTTTGAGGGCCTGCTCGTGAGTGATTTTCTTGGGGTCAGTATCTTTAGGGATTTTAGCGTTTTTCTTGCCATCAGAAATGTATGGGCCATAGCGACCGTTCAAGACTTGTACGCCATCTTCAAACGTTGCAATATGCTTTTCGGCCTCTGCCTTAAGCTTGGCTTTGTAAAGCTCTATAGCCTGCTCGTGAGTGATATCGTGTGGATCGAGCGGCTTGATGCTCACAAAGAGCTTGCCAACCTGTATGTAGGGGCCAAAACGGCCGATGTTTGCTTTGATATCTTGGCCGTCATCAGTTTGCCCTACGGTACGTGGTAGTTTAAACATTTCTAGTGCTTCTTCTAGTGTGACTGTCTCGAGACGGGCACCTGTTGGTAGTGGGGCGAAGCGTGGTTTTTCATCTTTGGCATCGCCATCTTTTTTGTCATCCGAAGCTTCAGTTTCTCCCAGTTGCAGCATAGGACCAAAGCGTCCAAAGCGCGCAAAAATCATTTTACCTGTCTTAGGATCTTTGCCTACTTCTCTTGCCTGTGCAACGTCGCTGCGTTTGATGCCACCTGACTTTTCGATGAGTTTGTGGAATGGGTCATAAAAATTCTGAAGCATTTTGTTTCGTTCGAGTTTGCCCTCGGCAATATCGTCGAATTCTTGCTCGACATCAGAGGTAAAGTCGTAGTCTACTACCTGATCAAAGTGGTCATTCAAGAAGTCGGTTAACACTTCACCGCTGGGTGTTGGGATGAGTTTGCCTCTGTTGGAGCCAGTGTTTTCTTGTACAACTTCACGTTCAACGACTTTGTCTTTTAGGGTTAGAACGATGACATCCCGAGGTGTGCCTTCAGCTTCGCCCTTCTCGGCATAACCGCGTACCTGCACGGTATTAATAATAGTGGCGTAAGTGCTTGGACGACCAATGCCTAGGTCCTCTAGTTTTTTGACGAGGCTACCTTCGCTGTATCTGGCCGGTGGCCGGGCAAAGACTTGCTTGGCGCTGGCTGTTTTGAGACCTAGATCCTGATTGGCCTCTAGTGGCGGTAGGATATCATCTTCTTTTTTGTTTGTGCCGTATACCTTGAGAAAGCCGTCGAAGATAATGACTTCACCTTTAGCTTCAAAGACATCCTTATGGCCAGAGATAGCAATGGTTACCGTCGTCTTTTCGAGCTTAGCGGGTGCCATTTGGCTGGCCAAAGCGCGGTTACGAATAAGGGTGTATAGCTTTTGGTCGTAGCTGTCGCTGCTGGCTTTTTCAACGCGGCTATCGGTAGGACGAATGGCTTCGTGAGCTTCTTGGGCGCCGCTAGACTTTGTCTTATAAGTCCGGAACTGGTGATATTCCTTCCCGTAGGTTTCTTCAATAAAGCTGCTCATTTGCGCGAGAGCCTGCTTGCTGAGGTTGACCGAGTCAGTACGCATGTAGGTGATCTTACCGCTCTGGTAAAGCTTCTGAGCCGCTGACATGGTAGCCTTTGCGCTAAAGCTCAGTCGGCTGTTTGCTTCTTGCTGCAAGGTGCTGGTGGTGAATGGTGGACCAGGATTTCGTGTCCCTGGTGAGGTGGTGACATCGGTAATGGTGAATGAACTGTCAATGAGACTTTCAAGGAACGTCTGGGCTTGTTTTTCGGTCTCAAACTTTTTTGGTAACTCCGCTTTAACCATCCCACCCTTTGCCGAGAATTCAGCGACTACTTTAAAGGTGGCCGAACCTTCGAAGGCAAGGATTTCACGTTCGCGTTCTACAAGTAATCGAACTGCAGGAGACTGCACTCGCCCGGCAGACTTGCCGCCAGGAACCTTCTGCCAAACCACTGGTGACAGCTCGAAGCCAACGATGCGATCGAGAATCTGGCGTGCTTGTTGCGCACGAACAAGATCCATATCGAGCTTGCGCGGGTTTGCAACTGCCTTCTCTATAGCATCCTTGGTGATTTCATGAAATACAATGCGGTGCGTATCTTTCGGATCAAGCTTTAATACTTCACACAAATGCCAGGCAATCGCCTCACCTTCGCGGTCTTCATCAGTGGCGAGCCAAACGGTTTGGGCGGTTTTAACGGCTTTTTTTAGCTCCGCAATGGTCTTCTTTTTATCCGGGTCAATTTCATAAGTCGTTTTAAAGCCGGCTTTTACGTCAATGGCGTCTTTACCGTCTTTAGTTTTTTTGGCAATACCGCGGATGTGTCCAATGCTAGATAGGACGTGAAAATCTTTACCGAGATACTTCTCGATAGTTTTAGCTTTAGCTGGGGACTCGACAATTACTAGATTCTTGGCCATATATATTTTCGTATACCGCTTAAGTATAACCTGGATTAATTAATCACAAAGCGTAAGGTTACTGTAAAAGACTGCGTAATGCAAACTTTACAAACATTACGATGCCCTCATCCAGGTACCAGCGCTTGTCTGTCGAACCGCGCCGTTAATTTCAAGCATACCAAGTCTTGCCTGAAGTTCTGCTGGCTGAATCTTTACATGTGTCAATATCTCATCAATGCTCAGCTCTCTTCCGGACAATAGGTTATATATAACAGCCTCCTGTTTGGTTTGAGGTGTGAAAAGTGACCTTTGTTCCATTACGAGACCGAGTGTCTCTAGGACGTCGGTCGCTGCTGTCACGGGAGTGGCCCCTGTCTTTATGAGCTCGTTAGTGCCGCTTGAGGTACTGCTGGTGACATTACCTGGTACGGCAAACACCTCAATACCCTGCTCTAAAGCAAAGTTAGCCGTATGCAAACTACCACTTTTGGCGGCGGCTTCAGTGATGAGTACGCCTTGGCTCAGTGCGGCAATGATGCGGTTTCGGGCGATAAACTGATGTTTTTGAGGAGATCCCCCACCTATGGCGTACTCCGTTACTAATGCTCCGCCGTTATGCAAGATTCTATCTGCAAGTCGATGGTGGTGTGCAGGATAAATATGGTCAAGGCCAGTCGGTAGCACGGCTATGGTTAGCCCACCGGCATCAAGCGCCGCTTGGTGAGCAACAGAGTCTATGCCAATAGCCAGCCCACTCACAATCACCACTCCGGCTCGAGCCAGATCACCAGCTAATGTTGTGGTGACTGCTCTGCCATAGGGGGTTAGTTTGCGACTGCCAACAATGGCTACGCAGGGCCGAGCGGCTAACTCAAGAAAATTTCCAGCATAAAAGAGTGTATCGACTGGCTGAGCAAGTTGTCCCAGCCTCGCTAGTTGCCCCTCTGTGTTTACCCCGATGCTTAAAATATCCATAAGCAATGTATTTGCGTAAGCGCCAAAATTAAGAAATAGTATTGACATTATGCAAGTATTTTGCTAGAATGGCAAGTTGTAATTCCATTGTAAATATGGATTACGTACCTTCTACCCCAAAATTCTAACAATTTGTTAGATTGTTTTAGAGCGTTCGATCATAAAGTTGTTACCCTCCACTTTTCTTCGTTGCGCAGTCTTTGACGGTGCAGCGCTCTAAAGCAAACTAACCCCTTTAACTAGTACCCCTACCTTGTGAAAGGTAAAGGAGCCCCGACTTCAAAGCGAGTCCCCCAGATGATCCCCGGATTAGTCCGGGGACGGCACAGGCCATTATTACTTATTAGGCGCTGATGCTTCGCTCGGGTGGGTTGAAGGGTGTAATGAGCCTACAGCGGTGCCCACCCCCTCTGTAGGCTCTTTATGTTTTAATACCCACAAACTTTTATGATAGTTGATCCAGAAAATCTCAACATAGTCGCCCCAACCGAGGCAGAACGCAGAGTCCTGCGAATGTTGCCTGGCGGTTCTTTTATTACGAATGCTGCCCAACTTTCGGATAATTTGGGTATGCTTCAGGATATTCTCGGAGCTTTAACCGGAGATGCACTTAATATGTTTCCGGAGATAATGCGCGACAGTCTACGTGATCTTGCTAGTGGTACGATGCCCGAAGTTGAAACAATGCAGTCGAGCGTGGACGGCGCCCTAGCGAACGAGACAAGTGCTATGATTGCCCGTTTAGAATATGAACTTGGAGAAGAGGGCGTCTAGGCCTACCAGCCGCCACCACCGCCGCCACCGCCACCACCGCCAGAAAAGCCACCACCACCCATACCACTCGAGCTGGAGCTGCTTGGCGCGCTGAAGGCTGTGGCACTGGCACTATTAAACTGACTCAGTGAGTTTGCTAAGTACATACTATTAAACGTGTTCATATTGCCTGAATACCAGGTGGGCGGCTCTTTATACATATCTTTAAATTGGTGAGCCCAGTCCTTTTCCAGTCCAAACAGCATGGCATATGGTAGGAGTTCTTCAAAAAGCTTAATTTGTTGCTTAGGGCTATTCGGGTCAATTTGTCTCTTTTCAGCTCCCTGAGGGCTCTGTAGATAGGCGATACGGTCTGCTTCGGCCATCTCTATATAGTGCTTGAGGCCTAGCAGATAATCGCGGCTTTCGACGCCCTGAGCACTGCGTGCAGGCATAATTGAGCTGAAGATGAATGCGATAACGGCAGAAGCTAGCAGTCCGAGGCCTAGTGGGAAAACGATGAACAGCAGTATGCCAGCAACCAGTAAGCCACCGCCAACACCAAGAAATCGCTTCTTAGCCTTGGACGGATCACTCGAAAAGTAGCCGTCACTGGTGAGTCGAGTGCTTAAGTGGTCGCCGATTTTAGTTACCGTAGAAAAGAGCTTGTTCTTCTGCTGGTTGATGGTTGTACGTGAGCCAGGTAGAATTGCACCTTCAAATAAGGCCTCAAGGATAAGCATCTGCTCTTGGCTGACTCCCTGTGGCTCTTTAGCCACTTCGATCTCGTATTCGGTAGATTTGCCGATAAACTTCTTCTTTTCGATTTCGTGGATACGCAATATGCCTTGAATTGCTAGTTCGATAATACCTGCCGAAATTGCTTTAGAAGGCAGCGACATCTCGAGTATGTATGCGCTACTGACGACGTTCAGATTTTTTGGTGCAACGTATTCGGGCACGATAACTCCCTTGCCTTCTGGGTCGCGTCCTTGTTGCCACCATTTACGAAAACAGATGACCAAAGTGATCAGTGGAAACACAGCAGTAGTAATAATTAAAGCAATGAGGGTCAATAGCTGATTACGCTTCTCGGCAGCAACTTCGGGACCTTGCTGGAAAGTGCCCTTTGTAAAACCGATGACAGTGGTTAATGTTTCGTAACCGCGCAGATTTGTGGCGGTTGAAGTAATAACAGTCTCATTGCTGCTTCGGCTCTGACTCACTGTACAGTTTTGTTGCTTGCTACCTTTCGGGCCGGCATAACAGCTTTGATCTTTTGAAAGGCTGTCTGCAATATCGAAAGGCAGATGGATACGTGCAGTCACCGTTTCCATTGTTTGTGGCCACTGGTCGCCGTTGATATCCCAATAAAATTCATCGAGCTGTTGGTAGCTGATGACATTACGCATTACATAATTGATGTTGTAGGTAACTAGCCCATGAACGTACTTATTAGCGTCACCGATTTTTAAGACGGTATTGTCGTTCTGAGAACTGGTCGTGTAAGGGTAAGCCTTGCCTGACTGGTCGGTGACACTTTTTATTTCGAGCCCGACTGAGTGTTTCTGGTACTTTTTTGGAATGGCACGCAAGATGCCACGATTTTGATCATAACTTGGGAATTCAGCAACGATCGTTTCCTTGACTTCGAGCTGGCTGGTTTTCTGGTTGTTGCGCGACAAGTAGTAATCGGCTGAAAACGACTGAATCGTGAAGTTGTCTGTAGGCGCAGCAGCCACTACGTTCGACAGACCTAAAATTACAAGGAGAAAGAGGCTTATAAAAGCCGTACATTTGCGCATAATTCTAGTATAACGCTTATGGCTTTTGTCTGCAGCTGTTAAACCAAGAAGCTACGGGTGTCGGCTGGCAAATTCTCGCCGAAAATATACTCACTGAGTATAGAATTCGTCTCACGTTGCAAGTTTGGTAATTGGCCCTGCTCTTCTTTGCCGAAGCTTTTCAATACGAAGTCTTTTTCCTCGTTCTTGGTTCGGTGTGGGCTATTAATGCCAACGCGCAAGCGACCATACTGATCGCCGCATTGAGCTGTCACGGATTTTATGCCGTTGTGCCCTGCACTACCGCCCCCAATGCGGCTACGAATTTGGCCAAACGGAATATCAAGCTCATCATGAATAACCAACATCGCGCCAACTGGAATTTTATAGAAGTGCTGCACGGCTTGGACGGCGCGGCCACTATCGTTCATAAACGTCGTAGGCTTTATGGCGATGACGCGTGTACCACCCAGGTTGCCGGTAGAGATTTGGCAGGACAGGTCCTTCTTGACTATCCAGTCACTAAACTCACTGTTGCTGGCTACGAAATGATCGAGGACAGCAAAGCCTATGTTATGACGAGTCCCATCATATTCTTTGCCGGGATTACCGAGTCCAACAAGGAGGATCGTTTTGCTGCTACCCAGGGTATAGAGCGGTGCCGTCGAACTGGTTTGAATTGGCTTCTTAGTAAATAAACCCATGGCGTACAGTATGCCTTGAAAGCTGTTTGACTACAAACACTGACAGCCCCTCTATGATTAGGAAGGGCTGCTTTGCTGTGCGCAGGTTACCTGCGCGTGTGTTTGGTGCGTAAGTCTAGTACGCGTCGTTCAATCGTACTGACAATGCCTGAGCCTGGAGCTTTACCACCACGGGTACGTACATTAGTCGGCAGCACATCCCACGGAGTACTAATACTGCTTTTTCGAATGCTATGCGTGGTCACCATGCGTCCGTCTGCTGTAACAGCTTCGTTAGAAACGGTTCGGCCGCTGTAGCTAGGTGTATCATCGGTTAGTTTGAGAAGTTCGAGCCATTTTGGGGCTCCTGCAACAATCATCAGCGCTTGCTCCGGCGAGCTAACAGCAACGTTGTATCTGCGAACCCTTTCGACCAAGGCCTCATTAAAGGCACCGCGTTGACTACTGTTCGCTTTGCGCTCAGGAGACAGGTCCTTTAAGATCTTGCCGTAGTCCGTTTTGAGTGCAAGTAGTCGTAGTCTTTTTGCGCCAGGTACTTCTGCATTTAAGAATTCACTTAGTGCATCACGTGCCTCGACAACTGTATCTGGGCCGTCAGGCATATCTTCCCCGCCGCCTCTATAGACATTGCTTACTTCAACTTCGAAGCGTGTGCCGTCTATAGTTGGGGTGTAGGGTGACTCGGTGAGCGTTGCGATAACAAGTCGGGCAGCATCTTCACCGCGCGTCGCATAGTTAGAAAGAATTTCTTCGTTAATTTTTGTGCTAGCACCATATACTTCGATGCCACCATTCCCACCATTAGGAACTTGTAAATTTCCCATATAAAAACGCCTCCATATGCGTTTAGATTAAGTTTTCGCCTTAGTGTGCGATTGCTTATCTCTAACGCGGAGGCGCCTGTTATCTTGGGCCGCTTCGTCTTGGGCAATGCTGGTTCGGTGATCGCCAAAGTCACTGTATGCTTACGTGCGATCAAGGCTGTTTATCGTCAGCCTCACGTAAGATTTATTATAGGACACTATAGTAGAAGTGTCAAGGGTTTCTGCTAATCCTTCTCGGGGCGAGTGCCGTGCTTGTGGGTGACGTGCTTTTCGATAAACCAAAACTGGATAGGACTGCCCACAAAGTCGTATGACTCACGAAAGGTGCGATCAAGATAACGCTTGTAGCTCCAGTGCAAGAACTTGGTATGAGCGCCAAAAACCTTAAAAGCTGGAATCGGGTTATCATCTTCGTGAACCATATAGTTTAGCTTTGGTGTACGGTTCTTGAGTCCGGCTGGTGGATGCTGTGCAACCACGTGACGTAGCCATCGGTTGAGTTCACTTGTCGTAAAGGTTTGTTTGCGGCGCTTGTCAATTTCGAGTGCTAGCTCAAAAAGTTTGGTTACGTTCTGCCCTGTGACGGAGCTGGTGATAACCAAAGGTGCCCATGGTACGAACTCAAAGTTGTGACGGAGCTGTGCGGCCAGCTGATCACGGGTAAAGGCCGTCTTTTCTTCAACACTGTCCCATTTGCTAATGACCAGAATTAAGCCCTTGCCTGCCTCTTTGATCATGCCAGCAATTTTCTGGTCAAGCTGTACGTTCAGTTCATTAGCGTCCATAAGAAGCACACAGACATCAGCTTCTTCAATGGCACTTAGTGAACGAATAACACTGAAGCGTTCGATGCCGACTTCGATTTTGCCATTGCGGCGTATCCCGGCCGTGTCGAGAAGTTCAACCTCGCGACCCTGGTACTTTACGACGGTACGGTTAATGTCACGCGTAGTCCCAGCCCGGTTGGCCACAATAGCCTGCTGTTTTTTGGCGAGAGTATTAAATAATTGTGACTTACCAACGTTTGGTCGGCCAAGTATGGCGAGGCGTAGGCGGTCAGGTGCTTCCTCTTGCATGGTCTGAGGTATGCTGGCCACCAATCGGTCGAGTAGCTCATCGACGCCAATCTTTTGACGAGCACTAACCAAGATGATTGGTTTGATACCGAGTCGCTCGAAATCATGAAAGGATTTTTTCGGAGCCTTGTCCATTTTGTTTACAACTAGAAAAACGGGCTTTTTGCTTCTGAGTGCAAGTTTGGCGACGCGTCGATCTTCTTCGGTTATTACAGTAGTGGCATCAATAGTGACCCAAATTACATCTGCACTGTCGGCTGCCTGCATGATTTGCTCTTGAATAGTGAATTCAAAATCATCCTCAGCATCTTTCATACCGGCGGTGTCGATAAGCCAAAACTGGCTATCTTGGTGGCTTGCTTTTGCCCAGACGCTGTCGCGCGTCGTTCCGGCTTCTTCAGCTACGATTGCTTCGCGGCGTTTCAATATAGCGTTAAACAACGTGGACTTGCCCACGTTGGCACGGCCAACAATAGCGACTATAGGTAACTTCTTTGCCATTTGACGTTTATTTTACCACAAAACTCCTGTCTTTTCCAGCAGCTATGCTACATTACAAAGATGCCAATTATGGGACATTTACTAATAAAGCCGACCAACGAGGCTACTATGCACGCTGCAACCGAACAGGTCTTTACCGGCGAACTAGCTGCTGCCGTTGAAACGACGCGTTTCTTTGGTGAGATTAATCCAAACTACACACGCGAAAACGGCCCTCTAACCCAAACGGCAATCACCGCCGCGGAGTGTATGGTGAGCATGGCTCAAGGACTAGAGGAGTCTGATAGTTATCACGGTACTCCAAAGCAACGATATCGACACGAGGAAGAAGGCGGACAGCTTTCGGATAATCGGGACGCTTCACAGGCAGCTTGTACCGCCAAACTGCTCATTGAAAAGACTGGTGAACACGGGTTCCCTAACTATTCTTTGAGCTACGGCGGTCGTCAGCTTGTTGCTAAACATGGGACTGAATTTCTTGATGTAACTCCTGAGATGAAGCGTCCCCATGTCTTATACTCGCTGGGCAAGGTTGGATTTACTCTATTTGGCATGTATGCCTCTCATCGTGCTGGTGTTGACTGGGCTGAAGACACCGGCCAAGGCGGTATCGATACGCCGATCGCATACCTACAAGGTTTAGTCGGTAGTATGGGAGTCGTGACAGCAGTAAATATTTATAGCAACAGGCTTCGCTGCCTGATACGGGCGCGTGGTGCTCGTAAAACGTATCTACAGAATGTAGAAAAACAGTAATGTCATTACGTATAACTGCTTTTAACGCACTAAATGCTTTTGGCGATCCTGCTCGCTCCGCGCAAGCAGTAGACATGATCGTAGAGCTTGCGCCAGATATTGCTGTTTTTGGTGAGGCCTATGATCTTGAGCCCGACCCTACCGTTACGGCACAGACGGTTGAGCATGCAACAGATGCGTTTCTGCGCGCGGGTTACGAAGTGGCACATACGCCCTACGATGATGCTGACCATTACGGGATGCTTCACGGAATAATGGCTGTTTCGCGTTTGCCGTGGATTGTAGAGACTGTTCCGGTAGAACAACGTAATTCTTTGGATATAACCACGTCTGATCCTGAGACAGGACGCCAAGTCCAATTACTAGGCGTGCATTTTGACCATAAAAGCGAAGCGCGTCGTTTACGACAAGCCGAGCAGGCCGTGGCGGCTCGGCGGGATCCGCTGGAGCCATTTGTTATTGTTGGCGATATGAATACCTTGCACCGTCGTGATTGGCGAGCGGCTATGTTGCGCACTCGTATGGTGCGAATGGGTGCGAATATCGTACCAACTGCGCGTTGGCGCGGGTATGCAAAAGATCTTTGTGGCATGAGTGAAGGCACAGCGTTGGCGCACATAGAGTCAGCGGGTTTACAAGATGCTGATCCTGCGTTTGAACCAACTATGATGGCGCGACTTCCTTTGGTGCAACTCGATCACATTATGATTAGCGACCAACTTTCTGCGACATCATTTGAGAGACATGGTTATAGTCCACTATCGGATCATCGTGCAATTTCTGCTGTGCTTGAAGTGCGTTAGTCATTTGTATCGATGGACTGGTACGAGCCTTCTTTTAGATTATCTAGTTGATAACTACCAAACCTATGTCTATGCAAAGACACAACGCGGTAATGAAGATGACTGAAGGTGCGGCGAATCTGGCGGTTGCGGCCTTCGCTCATACTGATTTTCCAATCCTTCCCTGCTCCTTCAAGCTTTAGTTTGCTGACGCCGTCCTCGAGCTGTACCCCCTGCTCTATGGCTTTTTGGTCTGCAGGCGCAAGCGGCTTGTCGAGACTAATCTGGTATACCTTCTCTTTTTGATAACTAGGGTGAGTCAGTCGGTTGGCAAGGTCTCCGTCATTAGTGAGCACGAGCAGGCCTGACGAGTCTTTGTCGAGACGCCCGACCGGTTTGAGGTGGTGCAGATTGGCTGGTAATAGATCGTAAACAGTCTGACCGCCCTGACCATCACGACTAACGATGTAACCCACCGGCTTGTTAAGCAGGATAGTCTGAAGGGTCGCTTTTGCCTGAAGCTGTTTGCCATCAAGTGTCACGACATCTTCTGAAGTGATTTGATCACCAGCATTTGGTTGTTCGCCGTTAACACGCACACGACCATTTGCTATTGCCACATCAGCCGTACGACGCGATAAACCAGTCGCAGACGCAATGAATTTATTTATCCGCATACGGGCTAGTATAGCGGAGTTTTGCTTACTGGGCTGCTGGGGCGCCAGTGTTTATGGAGCCGTCTGGAGAAATCGTAATTGGATTTGGTGATTCATCACCCTTCTCGAGGGGCGCTTGCGGCGGCGCAGCGGGTGCTGGTGTTGGACCTTTAGCCTCTTCTTCTGCAAGAAGCTTTTGGAGGTCTGGCCCTTGTTGGTTGATGTCATTGATAGGCGTAATAACCTTGGTGTGTACGGAGGTTTTTGCTGGTTCGGCACTAGCCACGGTGGCGCCTGGTTGTGGTGCTTCTGTGGTTGCTGCCGGAGCAGCACTGGGTGCTACTGGCTCAGCGGCAGGTGTTGGGGCCGGCGTGGTGACTGGAATTGGTGTGGGAGTAGCTACGGGAGCTGGAGTAGTGCCTGCAACGGTGCCACCGACTGCGGCGAGAGCATTTGCAAGAACCTGAAGATTTTGGGCGGCAGCTGCTGCATCGGTAGTCGCTGCTGGTGCTGGTGTTACAGCAGGTGCTGCGGCAGGCGCAGGGGTTGCTGGCGCCGCGGCCGCTTCTGCTGTCGGAACTGCGGCTGTTGGAGCAGCTGGCTCAGCGGCAGGTGTTGGGGCCGGCGTGGTGACTGGAATTGGTGTGGGAGCAGCGGCTGGAGTTGGAGTGTCAGTAGCAGGAGTTGGTGTAGCAACAGGTTCCGCGGCAGGTGTAGTAGCCACTGGGGCTGGCGCAGGAGTCGGAGTGGCAACTGGCGCAGGTGCGGCTGGAGTGGGCGTTGCTGGCGCCGCGGCCGCTTCTGCTGTCGGAACTGCGGCTGGCGCTGCAGGTTCAGTAGCGGGTGTAGCCTCGGCAGTTGCAACAGGTACTGGTGCAGGTTGGCTTGGGGTAACGACACCTTCGTCGGTTGTACCGGCCAGAACTTCTTGGGCTGCTTTTGCAACATCTTCCAAGGTCACCTGTGATTTAACAAGATATCGGTCGGCACCTAATTTATCGGCACGATCTTTGTCCTCGGCCTGACTAAGCGCAGTCATCATAATGACTTTAGTGTTCTTGGTCTCTGCTGTGCTACGCAGAATATCAAGCATATCGAAGCCACTAATTTTTGGCATCATAATGTCGCTAATGATCAGATCTGGCTTTTCTTTAACAGCTAGGGCTAGTGCTTCTTCGCCGTCTTTTGCAGACACGATTTCATAGCCTTCAGCCAAAAGCCGAGCACCATAAATTTCGCGTAGATTGTTGTCGTCTTCGACGAGCATTATTTTTGCCATGTACTGTTCCTGTATATGCTTATGTTTTGATGATATTGTAGCATGCCGTTACTCGCTAGCGGTAGGTTGTGGGGCCTGGTTATCTGGTTTAGTTATCTGCGGTCCAAGTTGCGTAGCGTGGTCACGGCTCAGTCGAGGCAAGTTAATAAAGAACGTACTACCCTTAGCTGGCTGACTCTCGACCCAAATTCGGCCATTATAAAGTTCTACGATTTTTCGGCAAATAAATAGCCCTAGGCCTGTCCCGCCAATTTGGCGGGTGTCGCTATTGTCTATTCGATAGAATTTTTGAAATAGGTGAGGCACATCTTCGGCCGCAATTCCCTGGCCTGTATCTTTTACGTACATTTGCACCACATTGTCATCGCCAGTGAGACCAAGTGAGATTTTGCCGCTCGGAGTGTACTTGACGGCATTATCAAATAGGTTGGTGATTACTTCGCGCAAGCGTTCGGGATCGGCGTACACATAATAGAGAGGCTGTACAACGCGCACACTGCCAATTTCTGGCTGGGCGTTCATATTGGCACCGCTGACTCCCACTACAAACTCAACCGCAAGATTCTTTTTCTGGGCTACGAAACGCAGGTCTTCACTGAGCCTGGTTAGGAATCCGCCCATTTCTATAACCTCGGGGTGGTTAATGAGCCTTCCATCTTCAGCTTTAGCGCTGGTCAGGAGATCTTGGAACAGGCTACCTAAATGTTGTGTAGCCTCGTGAGCTTTCGTCAGGTAACCCTTGGCTTTCTCGTCAATAGAGCTGACTCGATTATTCATAGCCAGTGCCAGGTACCCCTCTATAGAGGCAAGTGGTGTGCGCATTTCGTGGCTGGCAGTGCTAATAAATTCGGCACGTTGGCGTTCGCTTTTTCTTTCTTCACTGACATCTCGCAAAATCCCAACTGCACCGGTTAGTTGGCCGTTTTCAGATATAAGTGGTGAGGCACTGAGGCTCACAGAAAGATGCCGCTCGCTGCCCTTTGTTACAAGGGTGGTGTTGTCGTCACGGTGTGGCTTGCGATCTTGCAGTAGCTGACTAAAAGGATTGGTTGTGGCGTCATAAGGGTTGCCCTTTGCATCGCATAGTTTAAATACTAATGCGTGATCGATGCCGATCGCATCAGCTGGTTCCCAGCCGGTCAGATAACCAGCTGCGGTATTGAGCATAGTAATGTTCCCTTTGGCATCTAATGTTACGATGCCATCAGACACGGCCTGTAATATATCGTTATTTGAAGCCAGGCTATGTGGAGCTGCCTTTACCTTAACTGCCTTGCCAGAGCTGCTACGACTACTCAGCCACCACATAAAAACACAGGCGATTGCCAGGACAACCCCTGCTCCGATTACGAGGCCGATCATGCGACGACCCCTTTATTTTTGTCATGCACTAACAGCAAAGCCGCAAAACAAATGCGACCATATAACAGCAAATCCCACCCTGTTGTTGCCGGGATTGCTGATACGCGACTGGGCTGTATCAAGCGTGGCATAGTACCGTAAGCAATTATGGCACATTACGAAGCATAAGCATATCTGGACTCTTCCCTGTTAATATGGTACTATTTTTCGGTCTCGGCCTCATCTTCTAACGGTTAGGAAATCGGGTTCTCATCCCGGCAATCGGGGTTCGATTCCCCGTGAGGTCACCAAATGGGTAGTAGGTAATTTAGCGAGAGAAAATATTGGATTCACCCCAGTAAAGTTTGACTTGCCGGGTGTTCCGCTGGCTAAATCTTCAAATGTTGGAAAATTATTGAATAATGCGGCAAAAAACTGTGCTTTTTTGACCGGATCAATCTGTTGTAACAGTAGCTCATCAAAGTGTTCCGCCAGGTAACGAACCCTAGCCTTCAAGCGCTGCCAGTTAATCGGTTTACGGTTGATCTTCTTCATCTTAGTAGCCTCCAGCTCTTTAATTTGTTGTTCTATACGCACAATGTCCTCCTCTATGTATTTAATTGCTGTCTCGTTGCTCACGAGCTTAATCTTGCTTCCGGTCATGTCGATTTCGGTACGTAAGCCCTGGATGTGGCTATCAAGCGTCTCAAGCTCTTGTTTGAGCGCCTGTTCTCGTTTCTTCCACTCGGCCTCAATAACATTCAGAACTTTAATAATCTGCTCCGGCGAGACACGAATACCGTTAATAAACTCGTTCACTCTGTCCTCCAACTCCTTTTTAGGTACACGGAAATAATGGCCTCGTTTGTCACAGTGATAGGCTGGATAGTGTTTACCGGACTTACCTCGCGATGCGCTGCCAATGAGCGGTCTATGGCACTCTGGGCATAGTACAAACTTGCGGTACGGGAAGTCAGGATTGCGTGTGCCTTTGATGACTGCGTAGCGTGGCTCTGGCTCTCTTTTTACTATGACAATGTCGCCTTGGTCATCTTTGGTAATGATCTTCTTGCCTTTGTTGGCTCGGTTGAACTGTTCAATGGATATTAACCCTTTAAAAGCGCATTGTACTGGCTTGCCGTCTGTCCACTTCTCGGCATTAATCCCTGCGTAGATTGGGTTAGTGACGATACGATCCAAGGCTTTGAGAGTCAAGGGATCGCCTCCGCGCTTCTTTAAAACTTTAGATCGATCGCTCTTATCACGAACATAATGGACACGTCCTCGATAGCCTAGCTTATTAACTTCCTCGACAATTTCCATGTCGCGCATGGTGCCACGCGCACGTAGATCAAAAATCTTAGTAATGTATTGGGCTTCAGTAGGGTGTGGGCGTAATATGCACCGTTTGCCGTTGTTCGTCTCGACTTTCTCACTCACAAAACCGAACGGCGGTTGTCTCATCCAAAAGCCGAGCCGAGTATAACGGATCTCAGCCCCAATCATGCGACTCATAATGTCGCGAAGTTCATCCTTGGAGCGTTCTGCTTCTAGTATCTCGGATTTCTTACTGGGGGAGTATTTACTCCATTTATATTCAAAGCCAAGATGTTCTAGCGTGTTCACCTGTCGAGAACTAATCACACCGTAAATGTCTACTAATGACACGTTGTTTGCTTCCAGCTGATTTTTAAGCAGGTCGTACGATAGTGATCCGCCTCGAGTAAAACGGTCAATCGATTTTATGATAAATAGCTCAATCCCGTTCTTGGGATTCTTGCAGTAATCAATGGCTTCCTGCATCGGTTGTTGTTCTTTACTAGCGGATTCCAGAAACACGAAAAACTTTTTTATGGTGATTCCGCGGGTTAAAGCAAAACGCTCAATTTGCTCTTTCTGAGCTTCGGGAGAGTCGCCTTCCGTACCCTGCTTAGTAGTCGAGACTCGAATAGCTGCTACAGCATTTTTGTCTGCGTCGTCTTGCATGACCCTTCTTCTCCCGATTGCTCTTCATCCAGGTAATCTAAAAGTAAATTAGCGATGAGATCGATGCGCTCACTATCAGATAGCAGCGCTTCGGAAGTGTCCTCTGGACTTGGTTGTATTGGTTCTTTCTGTATCATGACTACCCCCACTTATAGACTTAGTATATACCACTAATAAGTATACCTACAAGTGTATTACCAAGGTATTAAATACAACTGTGGATATCCTGCTGATACGATATATAAATATTAAATAATAAGGAGTTAAGGACTTGCCTCTTTACTTACTTATCTATTAACATAGATAGGCGTATATAAACCTTCCTATGAACAAAGCCACCCAACCTACCACCACCAAACACCGACCTATAAACTCACATCAACTTCAACTACTCACAACACTCTATAAATTTCGCTATACCACAGCTCAACTCATTGCCTCAAGTCAAGGAGCTAAACATACTAGAGTAATACTAACAAGACTAAAGATATTAGTAGATCAAGGATACATCGGGCAGAACTATGACAAAAGCTATAAGATCATTGGTAAACCGGCTACGTATCACTTACTACCAAAAGGCATACAAATCCTTAGACAGCAGCCATTTGCCGATCCAAAGCTACTCAAGCAAGCGTATTACGACAAGAACAAAGACGACGTTCATATCCAACACAGGCTGAACGTCTTTAAAACCTATGTATTTATCAAACAAAATTACCCCAAACAATTTCAGTTCTTCAGCAAGAGTGAGCTGCCTAGCTTGAAGTACAAACTCCCAAGAGACCTCACGGATGCCTACCTAGAAAAGAACGAAGAAATTAAAAGCGTGGGTAGCGCAAGCAAGCCCGATCTAACTGCGCCAGACTATTTCCTAAGCTTCTACGAGGCCAATGCGCCCTACTGGAGGATTAGAAACAGCATAAGACGCTACATTACCTATGCCGAGTCAGAAAAGTGGCAGAAAGCCACTGAACGAGACTTCCCGGTCGTACTAATAGCTTGTGAAACAAAAACACTTGAGCGAAGACTGCAAAACCTAACTAGACGTGAGCTGGATAATAACTGGGTTAGTGTTAAATTTGAGTTTCTATTCATAGAACGTTAGTATGTGAAGTCCTTATTT
>RXKC01000009.1 GCA_003962975.1 Candidatus Saccharimonadota bacterium | reverse complement strand
GACAAGGAATTTCGCTACCTTAGGACGGTTATAGTTACCGCCGCCGTTCACTGGGGCTTCAGTTCATGCCGTGAAGCAATCCCCTTAACCTTCCAGCACTGGGCAGGAGTCAGCCCCTATACATCCACTTTCGTGTTAGCAGAGACCTGTGTTTTTGGTAAACAGTTCCATGGGTTCCTTAGCTGCGGCCCCGTCACACTATCTACCACGATAGCGCTATTAGACTGGGCTAGCTTTCTTTTTCTATTTCACATAGAAGGAAATATTCTCAATTTTACTCGTTTATACAGGCTGTCTGTAAGAAGTTAAAAACTTACATTCAGTTCTGTTTGTTTCCTGAAAAGAAAACTGGCAGTCACGCTGTCATAGACAGAGTGACGGGGCAGACCTTATCCCGAAGTTACGGTCGCTGTATTGCCGAGTTCCTTAACGAAGATTCACTCGTACGCCTTGGTCTTCTCGACCTGAGCACCTGTGTCGGTTTGCGGTACGGATAACCTTGTACATAAGCATGGAAGCTTTTCTAGTCACCACTCTCGCAGGAATCAGACCAAAAGGTCCTTTCATTCGCAGTTGTTACACTGCTTAGACGGATATAACCATGAACCCGCTCCTACTAACATGATGCGCACTCCATACAATACAAAGCTAGTACGGGAATATTAACCCGTTGTCCATCGCCTACGCTACGCGCCTCGGCTTAGGACCGACTAACCCTGGGACGATTATCGTGGCCCAGGAAACCTCGCTCTTTCGGCGGGCAAGATTCTCACTTGCCTTATGGTTACTCATTCCAACATTCTCACTTGATAACGCTCCACCGAACCTCGCAGTTCGACTTCAACGCAGATATCAACGCTCCTCTACCGCTCGATAAATCGAGCTCGCAGCTTCGGTAATACGCTTAGCCCCGTTACATTTTCCGCGCAAGATCTCTTGACTAGTGAGCTGTTACGCACTCTTTAAATGAATGGCTGCTTCTAAGCCAACATCCTAGTTGTTCGAGAAATCTCACCTCGTTTCCCACTGAGCGTATATTTAGGGACCTTAGCTGGCGATCTGGGCTGTTTCCCTTTTGAGCGTGGAGCTTAGCCCCCACGTTCTAACTGCCGTAGTTCCGCATATGGTATTCGTAGTTTGTCAAGGGTGGGTAATCTTACGACCCCCAGTCCGAAACAGAGCTCTACCCCCATATGTTACCGTACGACGCTAGCCCTAAAGCTATTTCGAGGAGAACCAGCTATCTCCAGGTTCGATTGGCATTTCACCGCTAACCACAGGTCATCCGGGCATGTTGCAACGTGCTACGGTTCGGCCCTCCACGCAGTTTTACCTGCGCTTCAGCCTGCCCATGGTTAGGTCACCTGGTTTCGGGTCTACTAATATGTACTATTTCGGCCTATTCAGCCTCGCTTTCACTGTGCCTCCGTCAAATGACTTAGGCTCGCACATATCAGTAACTCGTTGGATCGTTCTACAAAAAGCACGCCGTCACCCCGAAGGGCTCCGACTCCTTGTACGCACACAATTTCAGGTTCTATTTCACTCCCCTTCCGGGGTTCTTTTCGCCTTTCCCTCACGGTACTTGTTCACTATCGATCGTAAGATATATTTAGCCTTGGAGGGTGGTCCCCCCAGATTCAGTCAGGGTTTCACGTGTCCCGACCTACTCGACATATGTGTCCACACTCAAGCCGAAGCTTAAGTACGTACACCTACAAATCTAAGGTTTGCTGAAACTTGGCATACCGGGCTTTCACCGTCTCTGGCGGAACTTTCCAATTCCTTCTGCTCGCTCAGCAATTTTCTTAAACCTTAGGCATGACAGTGGTAGATCATGCTAGCCATACAGAGGATTCGATTGCTCAAATCATCTGCATGGTATGTTTGTAGTGTCACAACCCCTGTTTTCATATTCGTCTACCAACTTATCCAAACGGCAATAAATTACCAGATGGAAATGAAAAAGGTTTGGGCTATTCCAGTTTCGCTCGCCACTACTCCCGGAATCGTTGTTTACTTTCTCTTCCTCGGGGTACTAAGATGTTTCAGTTCCCCCGGTTACCGCTCTCCTGCCCTATATATTCAGGCTGGCGCAATTAGACATTACTCTAACTAGGTTTCCCCATTCGGAAATCTTCGGTTCAAAGCTTGATTAACAGCTCCCCGAAGCTTATCGCAGTTTTCTACGTCCTTCATCGGTATCTTACGTCAAGGCATCCTTTGTGTGCGCTTGAGTAACTTTTTACTTTTGGTTAATCCGAAGATTAACCAGTGCATCGACTTCGACTAGTTATTGGTATCTACCATTCTTCACATAAATGAATGTTAGGCCAACAACTAATGCCGTTTGTCTTATTTACTTATTTCTAACTAAATTGTTAAGTTACGAACTCGCAGAATTCACTGACAGTATGAATTACTGATATGACTGCTTTCCTTGAGTTTACACTGATGACATCTGGTCTTACCTCTGGGAGTGCCGGCTTGGTCACGTGTCTAAACTCAAAGACACCAAGACAGTTTACCGCAAATAACAGAGGCGGTCAAGCCTATATTGATGCAAAATTTGCTACAGATCTGTACCTGATAAGCAACAGAGTAGCAATACTATTACCTTAATTTGTTCTTATTAACCCACCCTACCGAAAGACACACCGCTGTTGGTTGTAAGAAAACATATAAAACCCACGTGAGATATTTGATAGCTGAACTGTTACTTCCACTCATATACTGCAGCAGAACAAACTGCTAATGAAGGTAGCTGTTCAGGAGGGTTATATGTCTAGGGGCCAGTCAGCACCACAATCTGCCACGACAAGCTTTATTGCTCGTCATCATTCCCGGCTAGTTAGTTCTGTTGGATCCCTTAGTCTGCTCGTTATTCCCATTGCTGCCTTCGCACTCACTAATCCATCCGGTCCCCGCCAAGAACCACAGTCGAGTGATCAACAGTCTGTCCAAGGTGCCCAAAATAATAGCCAAAGCACACAAGCCTCTCCTGAGGGTGATTCAGATCCTAGTAGCAACAACGCGACAAACATGCAAGTTACGGTGAACGGGCAGTCTATCCCTGTACCGAGTTCGGGAAGCCTCCATCATAGTATGCCTACCCCAGATGGAAACGGTACTGTGACGGTTGACGTAACTAATAACTCTGCAGGTTCCGATCAGAGTGCAACCAGTGGCACGAGCAGTAACAGCTCATCTGTAAATGTAGAGGTGAACTCTTCATCTAACAGCGACGGTGCCAGTTCAAACAGCTCACACTCCCATACTTCAATTCACAGCAATAGCTTTAACAACACTTTTAGTGGTCCCTAGAAATTATCGTTGGTCACTCAACCCTGCTCGGGTACTCATTAACTCGGGCAAGGCTGGGCGAACAACCCAGACTTTTACTAACTATAAAATTAAAGGAGAAACGTATGAAAAAAATTCTACGTCTCGTCGCGGTAGTGGCCACTAGTCTAAGTCTAGGGACCGGGGTTGTTGCAGCCCAAACAGGTTCGATAAATCAAACGGGCGCAAGCTCTACAAACACAGTTAGCGCCACACAAGCTAACAACGAAAATGTAGCAAATAACAACAACCTAGGGGCTTCACACTCAAATGGCCAGGGTGCGTCTTCTGGTAGTGCTAACAGCAGCCAGAATACAACTGGTGGAGGTGCATCATCTGGTAGTGCCTCAAACTCTAGTGCCTTTAGTGCATCAGCATCAGTTAACAACAGTGGAGCTGGTGGTGGCCTAAACGGTGGTGGTGCTAACAATAGCTCCGGCACTATTAGCAACACAGGATTTAGTTCTAGTAACACAATTACTTCTAACACCACGAACACATCTAACACTACGAACAACAATAACGTCAGTGTTACTACCAATAACAGTCAGAGCTCTAGCTCTGGAAGTGCGAACGTAAGCCAGAACACCACTGGTGGTTCAGCCAGCACAGGTAATGCTTCTAACAGCAGCACCTCTACTGTTAGCTTCAACGTTACTAACTAACGTTCTAGCACATTCGCTCAGAGTGGGAGTGTGAGCCCACTCTGAGTCCTAGTACTCGTATCCAATAACTAAACTGGCAACTGGAGATATTGATGCAAAAAATTCTGTCTGTTATGAAGGTCAGTCTCATTACCGTCCTTGCGACCTTACTTATGACCATATCTCCTGCTGGAGTCTATGCTGAAGGCACTGAACCTTGCGTGCCACCAGAAGATACGAGCGCTGGCAATCACCGTCCCGCAGGTGCAGACGCCGCCGCCTACACTTATAACTGTGCTACTGGGCTCTGGGAAAGTGAACGCTATGTTTATTACCCTTCTACCGGTGCAGTTGTCGCGAAAGATACGCCTGTTTACACCTATAACGCTTCTACTGGGCAATGGGATTACACCACATGGGTTTATAACGCTCCGAGCGCAGGCTATATAGCTTGGGTTCGTTCTGTCGCTACACCTCCGGCTGGCGCTCAAACTGTCGGTGGTCCTCCTGCCCCAACCCCCAACCCTACTAGTCCTACTGGCACTGGTTCGAGTAGCTCTGCTGCTGCCAGTACGGGCTCTAAAGACAAGAACAGTAGCAAAGCTACCACAGACGTGAGCCCCGGAGGAGCTACTGCGAGTGCTCAGGCCAATGCCGCTGGCGTCAGTGCCAATAGCCAAAGTGGTCAGACTACAAACAACACCACCAATGCATCCATGAATAACACCGTGGAAGCTGACGCCAGCAGTGGGGATGCTGGTGTTTGGCAAAATACCTTAGCAGGAAGCGCACTTAGTGGAAATGCCGAGGCTATGGCCACCCTTATATCTCTGTTACAGTCGGCTTCAAACTCTTTCGGTAACACACAGGGCTTAGTGACCTTTATATCCAATATCTATGGGGATGTCGTGGGTGACCTCATGCTCGACCCCGCTCAACTTGTGTCATTACTGGGCTCTGGCATGGCTAACCCCTTGAACAACGTCACTTACAACTCCAACGCTAATAACCAAATTACTAACGATGTCGACCTTAATGCCACTTCCGGAAATGCCGACGTAGTTGAGAATACGACTGCTGGTGACGCAACTTCCGGTAACGCCAGAGCCGTAGCTAACATTATAAATATTATTAACTCCGCCATATCGAGCGGTCAGTCCTTCTTGGGTGTTGTAAATATCAATGGCAATCTAGACGGCGATATCCTGTTGCCTCCTGATTTCATTGATCAATTGATTGCAGCTAATGTCCCTACCACTACTATTGATACTGGCACCCTGCTGGGCGACAGTAACTCCTCTGCCACTATCAATAACAATAATGGCATCACAAATAATGTGTCGGCTTCTGCGAGCTCAGGCAACGCAAACGTTGACAGGAATACATCAGCTGGCAATGCTACGACCGGCTTAGCACGCACTAACATCACTGCCTTTAACCTGACCGGCAGCCAGACCATTGGCAAGAACAGTATCTTGGTCTTCGTCAACGTCATGGGCGAATGGATTGGCATGATCGTTAATGCTCCTCAGGGTGCCACTGCTGCTCAGCTAGGTGGAGGCGTAAGCCAGAATAGTAGCTTAGCCAGTCAGAACAGCGAACTAAACGCTACTACCAATAATCAGATCACCAACAATATCAATGTAAACGCCGAGAGCGGTGACGCTAACGTCAGTCGTAACACCACAGCTGGCAATGCTACTTCTGGTAGCGCCGACGCCGCTGTCAACCTTTTGAACATCGCAAACAGTGCTATGTCCTTCTCGGACTGGTTCGGTGTTTTGTTCATCAACGTCTTTGGAAAGTGGAACGGTAGCTTCGGTGTCGATACTGCAGCTGGCAATAAGCCCGCACCTACTGCACCTGTTGTTGAGGCTCGCCCTGTGCTGACCTTTAGCTTTGCCCCAGCTCAGGCTACAGCCAGCCCTACTGGCCGCGTTGCTTCTAGCGATAGCCCTACTCAGACTTCGACTGAAGCCACAGAAGAAGCACAAGAGACTAGCACACTAGGAAGCGCTACATCGACCCCTCAGAGCGGCTCTACGCCTCAATCACAAGTAGACAAGCTATTGAGTCGTTGGACCGTCCCTCTGCTAGTCAGCGGCGGCCTAGGACTGCTCATGCTAGCTGGTGAACGCCTAGTTCAATTCGTACGCAGCAGGCAGACTGTAACCAAGCTTAGCCTCTAGCCCTTGTGAAAAAGCTGTTTTTTCGGTAGAATACCCGGAGTAATTTTGGTTATCCCATTATGGGGCAATAGCTCAGTTGGCTAGAGCACCGCCTTTGCAAGGCGGGGGTCCAGGGTTCGAGTCCCTGTTGCTCCACCAAAATTACTCGGGCGATTAGCTCAGCTGGTTAGAGCGCGTCACTGATAATGACGAGGTCGGAGGTTCGAGTCCCTCATCGCCCACCAATCGATAATTCAATTTTTTTGATAATGTCCGAAGCCCAAGAACCATATACCCCCAAAGACTACTTGAGAACTGCTGATTTTATAGCATGCACAGGAGCGGTGGCCGGCATGGCAAGCACAGCTGAAGTCGCACTAAGCATTCACTTTATAGATACTGGTTGGGTCGAGGTTCTCGCTGCAGCACCAGGCGTAGCTGCAGGTATAGGTGGTCTAGCCACTCTGGGCTATGGTTTATTCCATGTATTCCGGGCTGACGCCATGCAGGCATATGGGAATAACCCCCCTCAGTAAACTTTAGTACTAAGCGCAAAATAAAAAGAGCCCTCACAAAAAGTGGGCTCTTTTTATTTTTAAAAACTGAATTGTGCAAATCAAACGTTAGTCGGTTTACAGAACTGATATCTTGCCCTTCCTCACACTCGCAAATGCTGATGTGACGAAGGGTGTGTACGTTGTCAGTACTGATGTTACAACGTACCAAGATCGACCTAGCTCTACAAGAGATTGCTCTGCTTGTATGCTAGTTTTCTCCCTAGAAAGGAGGTAATCCATCCGCACCTTCCGGTACGGATACCTTGTTACGACTTAACCCCAATCATCTCCCCTACCTTAGGCCTAAATAAATTAGGACGTCAGGTATTGGCGACTTTCATGGTTTGACGGGCGGTGTGTACAAGACCCGGGAACGTATTCACGGTAGTGTGCTGACCCACCGTTACTAGCGATTCCGACTTCAAGCAGGCGAGTTTCAGCCTGCTATCCGAACTGAGACCGGCTTTGATGGGATTTGCTCCGTCTTGCGACTTGGCTGCCCTTTGTACCGGCCATTGTAGCGTGTTTGTAGCCCCAGGCGTAAGGGAAATACTGACCTGACATCATCCCCTCCTTCCTCCCTGTTACCAGGGCAGTCTGACTAGAAAAATACAACTAGCCACAGGGGTTGCGCTCGTTGATGGACTTAACCAAACATCTCACGACACGAGCTGACGACGGCCATGCATCACCTGTCACTTGGTTCCCGAAGGCACACTCTGCTTTCGCAGTGCTTCCAAGGATGTCAAGCCTGGGTAAGGTTCTTCGCTTACCATCGAATTAAACAACACGCTCCACCGCTTGTGCGGGTCCCCGTCAATTCCTTTATGTTTTAGTCTTGCGACCGTACTCCACAGGTGGGATGCTTAACGCGTTAGCTTCGCTACTAGAAGGGTCGATACTTCTAACAGCTAGCATCCATAGTTTACGGCGTGGACTACCAGGGTATCTAATCCTGTTTGCTCCCCACGCTTTCGTGCCTTAGTGTCAGAAACGAGCCAGTAAACTGCCTACGCCATCGGTGTTCCTCCCAATATCTACGGATTTCACTCCTACACTGGGAATTCCATTTACCTCTCTCGTTCTCTAGCTGAGCAGTTTAGGAAATGTATATTCGGTTGAGCCGAACGCTTTCACTCCCTACTTACTCTGCCACCTACGCAACTCTTTACACCCAGTAATTCCGGATAACGCTTGGATCCTACGTATGACCGCGGCTGCTGGCACGTAGTTAGCCGATCCTTATTCATTGGTTACTGTCGGAAGTCTTCACCAATAAAAGCAGTTTACAACCCGAAGGCCTTCATCCTGCACGCGGCGTTGCTCCATCAGGCTTTCGCCCATTGTGGAAAATTCCCTACTGCTGCCTCCCGTAGGAGTCTGGGCCGTGTCTCAGTCCCAGTCTGGCTGATCATCCTCTCAGACCAGCTACCGATCATCGCCTTGGTGAGCTTTTACCTCACCAACAAGCTAATCAGACGCAGGCCATTCCCAAAGCGCATAAAGCTTTAATCCGAAGATCACATGCGGTATTAGACACCATTTCTGGTGCTTATCCCTCACTTTGGGGTATGTTCCTACGCGTTACTCAGCCGTCCGCCGCTCGTGTACTCCAACCCTACACTCTAGATCTCTAGAGTACAGAGTAGGAGCCTTACCGCTCGACTTGCATGTATTAGGCACGCCGCCAGCGTTCATCCTGAGCCAGGATCAAACTCTCCAAAAAGAATTTGTCTAAAGCATCAGTCGAACATGTAACTCCGAAGAGTCACACTGACTTAATTATTTTCAAACATATTCGTTCTCTGTCCTAAGACAGAAGAACTGACGTTGATTTGCACAATTCAATTTTTAATGAACATTTTCGAGAGACAATCTAATACAGTCCTCAAAAAGATCTCAAACCAGTCTACCTGCGAAAAACTAGTGTGTCAAGAGTAAAATAGCCAAAAGAATAGTTAAAATTACATCAAGACGTAAGCAGTTTATCTACGCCTTGGCCTTTGGCTCTTCAGCTGGGGCATCTTCTTCGCCCTCGGCCTCTTCGACTTTGTCGACAAGCGCTAGTGACACAACTTCGTCACCGTCGTTAATGCGCATGATACGTACACCCTGCGTAGCACGACCTAGCTCTGGAATATCCTTGAGTCCGAGACGAATAGTCTGCCCCTGGCGAGAGATGATGATTACCTCTTGGCCATCAGTTTCAGACAATGTCTTAACCCCTATGAGCGGACCTGTCTTGGCATTGACGACTGCAGAACGGATACCAACACCACCGCGGGCGTGTGGTGTAAACTGGGCCACCTTAGTACGTTTACCATAGCCTGCGGCGCTAATGACGAAGATACTGCTACCAGCTTGGACAGTGTCCATACCGATAACTACATCGTCGGTGCGGAGGCGAATACCACGTACACCACGAGAAGCACGACCCATAGGGCGAACGTCTTTTTCATGGAAACGAATTGCCTGACCCTTTGAAGTCGAGATAACGATCTCATTGTCACCAGTTGTCATACGAATCCACTTCAGCTCGTCGCCTTCATCTAGGTTAATAGCGATGAGGCCGCTCTGACGAACGTTCTGATACTGCTCGAACGGAGTCTTCTTTACGACACCATGCGTAGTACACATGAACAGGTGGGCTGCCTGGCTCGTTTTACTGATATTAATGACTGAGCTAATGGTCTCTTCTGGTTGCAACTGCAACAGATTCACAATGGCGATACCCTTAGCATTGAGGTTAGTAGCAGGCACTTCATAGGTCTTGAGGCGGAACACTCTACCCTTGTTCGTAAAGAATAGCAGGAAGTCATGGGTGCTAGCGTTGACCACGTGTTCAATCACATCTTCTTCACGCGTAGCCATGCCGCGCTTGCCTTTACCGCCTCGATTCTGCTTACGATAGTCAGCAATCTGCGATCGCTTGATGTAGTTGGCAGAGGTCAGCGTGACCACAACCTGCTCATCTGGGATGAGGTCTTCGTCACTCATTTTGCCCAGTTCGGACTTGATGACCTTGGTACGACGGTCGTCGCCAAACTGCTCTTTAACCTGCAGTAGTTCATCCTTAATGATCTTGAGGATCTTCTTTTCGTCAGCCAAGATGCCTTCGAGCTTAGCAATAAGCTTGAGTAGCTCTGCAAGCTCATCTTCAATTTTCTGGCGTTCTAGACCAGTCAGAACACGTAGCTGCATAGCCAAAATGGCCTTAGCCTGGATTTCGCTGAGCTTGAACTGCTTGATTAAGTTAAGCTGAGCCTCTTCTGAGCTCTTGCTGGCACGAATAGTCTTAATAACCTCATCGATATTGTCGAGAGCAATTTTGTAGCCTTCTAGGATGTGTGCGCGGTCCTTAGCCTTACGCAGTTCGAATTCGGTACGACGGCGCACAACCACTTGGCGGTGCTTGATGTATTCGCTCAGAATATCGGTCAAACCTAGGACGCGCGGTTGAATACCGTCAATAAGAGCCAGCATATTATAGTGGAAGGTGCTCTGTAATGGTGTCAGCTTGTAGAGTTGGTTAAGAATCTTCTTGGGATAGGCGTCTTTTTTGAGGTCGATAACCATGCGGACTTTACCACGTGCAGTTTCGTCTCGAAGATCACTCACGCCAGTTATCTTCTTTTCCTTCACTAGATCAGCGATTTTGAGCAAGAGACTTTCTTTGTTTAAAGCATACGGAATTTCGCTAATAATAATCTGGTGGCGTCCCTTTTTGTTTTCCTCAATGTTGGCAACACCACGAACGACTACACCACCCTTACCAGTAGCAAAGGCAGTCCGGATTGAGTCACGACCGTAGATAACACCACCGGTTGGGAAGTCTGGACCCTTTACGAACTCAAGGAGGTCGTCTAGAGATGCCTGAGGATTATCAATTAGGTGGACGGTTGCATCGACAATTTCGCCAAGGTTGTGTGGTGGGATATTGGTAGCCATACCAACCGCAATACCCATTTGACCGTTTAACAGTAGGTTTGGCAGCTTAGCTGGCAATACCTCTGGCTCACGCTCGCTACCGTCGTAGTTGTCACGAAACGGCACAGTATCTTTTTCGATATCTTCCAGAAGGACTGAACCAGCCTTGGCCATGCGAGCTTCGGTATAACGCTGAGCAGCTGGAGGATCACCGTCCATAGAACCAAAGTTACCCTGGCCATCTACTAGCAAGTAGCGAGTTGACCAGTCTTGTGCCAAGCGAACCATAGCGTCGTAAATAGCCACGTCACCGTGGGGGTGGTATTTACCCATGACATCACCAGTGATACGGGCGCTTTTTACAAACTTACTGCCTGGCTTCCAACCGTTCTTTTCCATGGAGTACAAAATACGGCGGTGTACTGGCTTTAGACCGTCACGCACGTCTGGCAAGGCACGTGCTACGATAACGCTCATAGAGTAGCGAAGATAGCTGTCTTCCATGACATCTTCGACAGTTCGAAGTTCGACACTGCGTGAATGATCAGCGTCAATAATCTCGACTGCTGGTTCGTTATCTGGGGTGGCAGTTTGCTGTTGCGATGTAGCCTCTAATGGTTGGTCGGTATTTTCCGTGTTGTCGGTATTGTTGGTGGCTTTTGTGTCTTCGTCCATGTTATACGTCCAAGTCCTTCACAAATTTTGCATGTGTCTGAATAAAGTTTTTACGCAGCTCTACCTCTGAGCCCATGAGCTTATTAAAGATTGCGTCTGCTCGCTCAGCATCTTCAAGCTTAACCTGAATGAGTACGCGATTCTCTGGGTTCATAGTCGTCTCCCACAGTTGTTCGGCATCCATTTCACCTAGACCCTTATAGCGCTGTACGTCAGATAAACCAGCCTGTTTCTTGCGATCGTCCTTAGCTTCGACATGAGTACCTCGCTCTTTGCGCTCGGCAATCATCTTATCAATGAGACTATCGCGTTCTGCGTCTGAGTAGGCATAAGTGCGCTTATTGCTAGCACCCTTTAGCAAGTACAGTGGTGGTTTGGCCAAGTACAGGTATCCACCGTCGATGATGTCTTTCATATTTCGGAAGAAGAAGGTTAGTAGCAGTGTACTAATATGGGAACCGTCAACGTCGGCGTCAGTCATGATGATAATGCGGTGATAGCGAAGGCCGTCCATATTAAACTGCTCTTCGATACCAACACCGAGCGCTTTAATAAGAGTAACGATTTCGTTATTAGCCAGCATCTTGTCTAGACGAGCTCGTTCGACGTTTAGCACCTTACCACGCAGTGGCAGGATAGCCTGAGTCTTGCTGTCACGACCACTCTTTGCTGAACCGCCAGCAGAGTCACCCTCTACGATATAAAGCTCTGAGTTGCTTGGATCTTTGCTCGAACAGTCGGCCAACTTACCCGGTAGACCTGAGCCTTCAAGAACGCCCTTTCGGATAATGTTCTCGCGGGCAGCGCGGGCAGCTTTGCGCGCACGAGCCGACAAGAGTGCTTTGCCGATAATCTTTTTGGCAATAGCCGGATGCTCTTCGAGATAGTAAGCTAAGTGTTCGCTTAACACTTGCTCAACATAGCCACGGATTTCAGGGTTGCCAAGCTTGTTCTTAGTCTGGCCTTCAAACTGAGGATCAGGCAGCTTGACCAATATGACAGATGTCAGACCTTCACGGGTGTCTTCACCGGAAAGGTTTTCTTCCTTCTCTTTAATGAGGCCGTTCTTGCGTGCATACTCATTAATGACGCGAGTAAGCGCAGCCTTGAAGCCAGTTAAATGTGTACCACCGTCTGGGTTATAGACGTTGTTGGCAAACTGCTTAATGGTTTCGACGAAGGCGTCGGTATACTGCAAGGCGACTTCGATCTGGACATCATCAACCGTCTTATCAACATAAAAGACGTCATCGTCTAGGACTTCTTTACCAATATTGAGGTGTCGGACGTATGACTGAATACCGCCTTCAAAGTAAAAGCCGTATCGCTTACCATTGCGTTCGTCTTCTAGACTGGTGTGGATTCCCTTTGTCAGGTAGGCTGCGTGGCGCAGTCGATCAAGGACAGTATCGTAATTAATCTTAACTGTTTCAAAAATGGTATCGTCGGGGTAAAACGTAATTTCGGTGCCCTGTTTTGTTGTTTTGCCTACAACTTTTAGATCAGACTGAGGCACGCCTCGTTCGTATTCTTGTTCGTGAATTTTGCCGTCACGGAAAACACGCACGATCAGTTTACTAGACAGTGCGTTTACTACACTAGAACCAACGCCGTGTAGACCACCGGATACCTTATAGCCACCATCGCCAAACTTACCACCAGCGTGAAGAACGGTTAGTACAGTTTCTACTGTGCTCTTACCTGTTTTAGGGTGAATATCCGTTGGAATACCACGACCATCGTCAGTTACCACAACTCCACCGTCAGCCAACAACCTGACGTCCACTGATGTGGCGTGACCAGCAAGAGCTTCGTCTATACCGTTATCAACAATTTCCCATACCAGGTGATGTAGGCCCTCGACACCTGTACCACCAATATACATACCTGGTCGCTTACGAACTGGTTCAAGGCCTTCCAGCACCTGAATCTGTGCTGACCCATAATCTTTTTCTTTGCTCACAGTCAATACACCCCTCGTCTACCTTCTCTTTTGTTCCACTCTTAGTACTAGTATAGATGAAATGTGCAGGTTAGACAATATTGTGGAACCGAGGTATAGCACTTGTACGCATCTTATGCTTAAATAGTCCTAAGAAGTAAAATGAAAGCATAAAAATGTTTAACAAACTACTCAGCAATCTCCCTTTTAACCCTAGTCTTATTGACCAAGTTTCGTTCTACAGTAAGCGGCTTCATAAAGAAGCTGGCATCCGCCGAGTTGGCTTTGCATTCGTTGCTCTAGCCATGATGCTTCAGGTGTTTGCCGTGCTTGCGCCCGCTCAGGCCAGTGTCTCGTGTGACCCATCAGGCAACGACATCATCCAGTGTGGCTTCCGTAGTAAAGCCGAGGCGATCAATCACTGTAACCGTAATGACCAGGGCTTTGGCACTATCTTGCTTCACCATGGTATCTCCTGCCAAAAGCTTGCAAGTGCTACTGAGCGAAGCGTCAACAGTCGTGAATACAATAATAGGCTTCGCTCTTTGGGCCGTAAGCCGTTCAGTAAGCCTGGCGAAACCAGTCAGAACATCCCGGGTGTTGGTAACCTGTTCTGGCGACCGCTTTCTAGCTGGGGTAACTTCAACTCTCGCGTATTACAAACTCAGACAGACGATGGGCAGCTCATTATGGTCATGTTCGAATGTGGCAACCTAGTGCGTTTAGACGACTTCCAAGTACGTAAGCCCGAACCAGATTCCAGCCTACGTGTTGCAAAAAGCAATAATCCTCAGGGCGAAGTTAAGTCTGGCGACACCATCGACTACACACTTGCTTACACCAACAAGGGTGGCCCTGCTGCCTTCTTCTCTGTCAACGATGTCTTGCCAAGCCAAGTTTCTTTGGTTAGCAGCAGCCACGGCAACTGGGCATTTGAGAACAATGCACCTAACCTAAGGTGGCACAACAATGTTCCGCCGTTTTATGCCTTTGGCAATACCGACGCCTTTGGAACGCCAGGTTTTATAACGATAAAAGTGCGTGTTAACGATCGTGTACCGTCAGGTACGACTATTTGTAACCGCGCCTTCTTACAGGATGTACCCAAGGGCGGCACCAGCCCACGCAACACCAGTGAAGTACAAGTATGTAATACAGTGGTAGTACCGTGTCCAAATGGCCAGATCCTCGGTAATGATGGCTACACCTGTGAAGTCGTTCCCGTCCCTGACGCTGTCTGTGTTTCTCTTATGGGAGCTCAGGCAAACGGCGATGAAACAAGCAAGAAGTTCACCTTCACCACCAAAGCAAATACCGTGAATGGCGCGACAGTTAGCAGCTACACCTACGAATTTGGTGATGGCACCAAGAAGACCAACAATTCAAGCTCACTCACCGACACCGTAACCCATGACTTCCCTGAAGCAAAAACCTATGACGTATCAGTCACCGTAAAGTCATCGGTAGCCGACAAGCCAGCTCTGACATGTAAGACAAAGGCTTCTATCCAGCCAGAGGAAGAAGAACCCGTTATTGGTATCAGTAAAAAGGCTGCCAATATCACCAAGCAGATCGCAGACGCCAACGGCACAACAGCCAACGCCAATGATGTTATTGAATACACGCTTACTACTAGGAACTCCAGCAGCGTCGATGCTGTTGGCGTTACTCTGTTCCCCGAAGATCTATCGGACGTTTTAGAGTATGCCAGCCTGGACACAAATACCCTGCAGGGTGGTGTCTTTGACCCTGAAACCAAAGTACTTTCATGGAACGAGAAAGTGAACATTAAAGGCGGCGCATCGATCACTAAGACCTTCCGCGTTACTGTTAAAGATCCTATCCCTAGCACTCCAAGTCCGGATACAAACAACCGGAGTGCCGGTGACCTACTGATGTACAACTGGTACGGTAACCCAGTTGAAATTAAATTACCTGGCACCCCAATAAAAATTGTTGAAAATACTACGACCACTCTGCCAAATACAGGTCCTGGCACAAGCCTACTGATTAGTTTTGCAGCTGTAACGATCGTTGGTTACTTCTTTGCTCGCAGTCGCTTGCTTGCTACAGAACTTGATCTCGTCAAAAAAGAATACACAACCTCAGGAGGTTACTAGTAATGTCTGAGCGAATGCCACAGCCAAGTCCAGAACAAGCACCAAAGCCAGTTGAACATACCGTGGAACATCATCGTCCTCGGCATGACCAGGTAGAACACGCGCCAAATGCCAAAGAAAAAGCCGAAACTATCTCGGGACTTCGTAAAGAAGTCGGTAAGGAAGCTAAACACTCAGGTGATGTAAAGCTTGATCACAACAGCGAAAAGAAACACATTTCTACTCCGCCCGTTACCCGTGAGCTAAAGAACATGATGCGCGTACGAACACTCAACAGGGTCCGTAAGGAGCTACCGGCTCCACAACGCGCATTAAGTAAGATAGTCCACGCCAAGCCTGTAGAAGTAGCCAGTGCTATTGGCGAGAAAACAATTGCCCGTCCAGTCGGCTTACTTGGTGGTGGCTTTGCTGCCCTGGTTGGTAGTGCAATCACCTTTTACATGGCTAAACATTATGGCTTTCGCTATAACCTGCTCCTGTTCTTGCTCCTCTTTGTAGTAGGCTATGCGGCAGCCACGCTTCTCGAGATTATCATCCTGGGTGCACGTAAACTACGCCGTTAGTATTTGCAGTCTGTGATAACTCTTAGCCAGTAACATCTCGTTACTGGCTTCTTTTATTGAGGAGTATCGTTTCTATTGTTTAGGACTATTGTTTCCTCAGGCTGAGTACCGAGGATTTGCGGGTCACTACTTGATCCTTGCGGAGTTGGCATAGGAGATGCGGAGGTGAATTGTGGACTAGGCACATTCATAGTAAGTGGTTGTGCCGAAGCATTGGTGTTCTGAATAGTACCTGTGGGGCTCACAGGAGCCGCTGGAGCAGCATAAGCAGGATTATTAGGAACTTGTCCAGCTGGCGTAGGCGCCGGACTATACGGCTGCCCTGGCGCCTTTGGTGCGTTGCCGAAAGCCCCAGGTGTTCGTGGAGCTGATGGAGTGTTGCGTTTTGTGAGCCATTCATCCAAGAAAGAACCGGTACCAGGAGGAGCTGGTGGACGCTGAGCCCCGTAAGGACTTGGTTTCGCACCGGGCGCACCTGGCGCCTTTGGCGGCTCAATGGTCTGCAGACGCTCAGTTATCTCTTTATCAACCAAAGCCTTGGGACGGCCATACTTAGCAGATGACAGCTGGCGCAATGCCTGTCCGAGGTTCAAATTAGGGTTACCTAACGGAGGTAAACCAGCCATACTAAATGGTTGTGTAGGCACCCCGCCAATCAGAGTACGAACTACCGCATTATAGTTTGGTATGCGTAGCAGGTCGTCACCATCAAACAGAGGCTGGAAATAGCGCGACATTACATCCACATCGTTTTGTCCGATACGGAAAGAAACTATGGTACCGATGTTACCGAATACGGCGTCACGAATTTCATCAGTCAACTGCGTTGTAAACTGGTTAGCAACCACCAGGTTTAGATGGTACTTTCGAGCTTCGGACATAATAGTTGCAAAGGAATCTGTTGAGAAGTTCTGGAACTCATCAACATACAGACAGAAGTCTTGTCGTTCTGACTCAGGAATACTGGCTCGACTCATGGCAGCGGCCTGGAATTTCATAACGAAAATCATACCGAGTAGCTTTGAGTTGAGCTCACCAGTACGACCCTTACTAAGGTTAACCAGCAGGATTTTCTTGTTGTCCATAATGTCACGTAGGTCGAATGAACTCTTCGTCTGGCCGATGATATTGCGCATCATTTCGTTAGACAAGAAGGCGCCAAACTTACTGACAAACCAACCGAGCACTTCACTCTTATGGTAATCACTGGTTTGAGCCATTTCCTTGTTCCAGAAATCTAGAACAGTGTGGTCGGTTACGTGCTTGAGCTTCTGTTTTGCATATTGGTTATCGGTGAATACCTTTGGAATATCAATAAAGGTTGAACCAACTGGGTCGGCCATGAGGGTCAGTGCCGCGTTGCGGAACCAGTGTTCATAACGTGGGCCGATAATACCCTGGCGCTGTGGGTCATACAGCTTGTACAGCATATTGATTGCTTCTTGGACCAGGAAGTCTTTTTGCTCAGGCGTATCAAACTCGAATAGGTTGAGTCCCATTGGGAATTCCATATCACCTGGATCAAAATAGATAACATCTTCGGTTCGTTCTTTAGGAACCATAGCCAACAATTTCTCGACAACATCACCGTGAGGATCCACAAAAGCAAACCCGTTGCCAGCTAACATATCCTGGAGTGCCAGGTTCTCTAGGAAGGTAGACTTACCTGTACCAGTCTGTCCAACCGCATACATGTGTCGCTGTCGATCCGCCACAGTTAGGCGTATTGGTTTCTTTGCCCCACGGAACAAGTTATACCCGAGCAATAGACCGTCTTCTGGTATGTTACGAGGCGCGTCAACTTGCTTAGACGCCTGTCTTTCCAGTTGTGAAGTTGGAATGTTCTTTTGGTCTGGGAAGTGGAACAGAGTTGCCAATTCAACGGCGTTAAGGATGTTGCTCTGGTTTTCAGGTGGGAAGAATCTCAGAATGTAAGCTGTTACAAAGCTATCTATGTCTTTGGCAGCCGTATATTTAAAGCCGTTCTTGCCAGGAGCATCGTACAGCGAGAAAGCTGCCACAATATTATTAAGCAGAGCCTGTGAGCGCTGGGATATATTTGAAGAAGCCACCACTCGGATTAAGACTTCATAACCTGGGTAGCGCGTTTTGTCCTCAATAGCGTCAACTATAGATTGATCGAGACTGGATATTTCTTTCTTGTCATCACCGCCGCCAGACTTATCTTCTGGGGGTTTTGCAACTGCGACTGCCAGTTGCTTCGTCCACCAAAACAGATTCTCGAAGCCCTTCTTGTCTTTAGTACCCTTTCGCTTCTTGCCGGCGATAGTATGTGCTTCTTTGCGCCAACCAGGGTTAGCAGGTCGAAGCAATATCTGAATACCAGCTCCGTCTTCCTTATCCAATGTAGATAAGGCATTGAGCAGTGATTGCATGGCGTCACGCTTGATCTCCTGATAGGTAGCAATAGGATAGGCGTACTTCTCTTTCAGGCTCAGTTCACCACCGATAGTTCCCGCCAGGCGACCAACAGGACTAAATATATTGTGTTCGGCAACCTCTTCTAGTTGAGCGGTCGGATACGCGCTTATCACCGCCTGCTTAACAACATCTACAATGGCGATTGGCACAACCGCATAAAACTTTACAAAGCCTTTTGTGCCAATAATCTCGAATGCAAAATGCCGCTGCCCATAGAAGTTGCTCTTCATACCCTTCTTAAAGGTACTGGCAATAATGCCGTACAGCACTTGTGCCTTTGAAATGTTTTCTTCAATGACATCACGAGTGTCTCGACCATTGCCTTCTATATCTTCACTACTCGGAGGAAGATGAATAAGGAGTGGCACCATTTTAAGACCACGTTCGTAATTCTTTTGTTCGCGCAGTACCTTACGGTAGTGAAAATACAAAACAAGAGCAGCAACGGTGAGCAACGCCAAGAATACTGCAACCATGAAAAGTCCGACTGTCATAACGCTAGCTTTCGTTCACCTTCACGTCTTTGCTGTAGCGCTTCTTGAGGTAATCAGCTTTCATCTGGTTGATTTCGGTACTTTGCTGACGAGGATCATCGCGAGTTTTAGCTACAATCGCCTTTGCCTTTAATACCCATTCTTTCTCGATCAGGTCTACATCTTCTGCCACCTGTGGTGAAGTTATAGCCGATCCACTACCTGCAGGCTGAGCATACTGCGCAGGATCAGCGGCCACTGGCGGAATAGCTTGACCAGCATTTGGTTGTCCCTGGTACTGGGCTGCGGTCGGGTCAGTACCAGGCATACCTGCAGGGGTAGGCATTGAAGTATCTCCTGGCATTGTAGGTGCAGGTAAATCAGAAGCTGCAGGTATAGGTTGAGATCCGTCCATATCTGTTAAGCAGTATAGCAGACCGGAGTTGTTTTAGCTTAGTTTTTCACGCATTCGAAAGCGACTAGCGTACGCGACCAAAACCACTGATAGTAGCGTGATTAAGCCAATGTCCTTTACGGTAAGTTGATCTACCGAATTTAAAAGCAAGAACCCTACCGGTACACCTGCAATAACTGCAGCGTATGTTTTGCGACGTAGAGCATTATCATCACCTTCTGCTATATGCAGTATGTGCATGAGAATCATAAAGCTATAGCCCAAAGTTACAAAAAGCCACAAGAGCGGCAGAAGAAGCAAGCCTATCGGCAGATCCCTCGGGTTCGTTCCTAAGAAAAAGGCACCCAGTCCACTATATAAGGTGCCTAATAGTAAAAGTGTTCGTTTTCTTTGTCGTCTCACTGTATTTTCCCTTGCACATTTTTGTTTTGATTTTTCGTTTATAAAGCTCTAGGCTAGCGGCCTAAAAAATATGGAGCCGGACGGTAAATGCGCTGCTTAAAAAATATACTATTAGAGCGCTTACCGTCCTAGCTGTGACTGACCGCTCTCGCTGCGTTTCCGCAACAAAGAGCGACGAAGAGATTTGTAAGTTTTTGTTTTTGGCTTACACATTGACCATACCGGTTAAGTTATAAATTGTCAATAATAATGCATTGTAATTTTAATAACGTTACACCTTTAGAGAGCCTGGTTGATTAGTCCGAGTACAAATATTCCGTAGCATTAATAACAATGATATTCATGAATAATTCTGGGTTTATGGATATTTTTTAATAGATTCAAGCAAAATACTATGCACATACAGTCGAGCTTCGTATGCCTCGCTAACAGCACTTTGTGTGTGTTGTAAGAGCAATTCCTTGCAGGAAAAGTAGTAAAAAATATTGAACCAAAAACTAAGATTAATGTGAGAATACGAAACCTACTATTTACTAAACTAATGATACTGGCAAGAGCATTCGTGCATACATAATTATCGTTTGGGATTCTGGTTCTATCCTTTTTGCTACATGCGTTATCGTTTTCTGTATGTGATTGTACGACGTCGTTGGTAATGTCTCCAGCAATATGTAACTGTACAAACTCGGTACTATGCTTTTTGCTCTCTTTAAGCAGCGGCCTTACTCATAAAGTCAGGTAAAAATGAACACTAGCATTATCCGGCTTGTTTAAGCTTTACCTTTATATTCATGTAGCTAGTACTCAGAATTCATATTGCTAAAAAGCTTTTTTCTGGTGAACTTGGTGTTCGATAGACCGCATTGATTCCGTCTATACAGCCTAGCTACAGCTAATCTATAGATGGAACATTGTTACTTTTGACTATATACAGCTAATGAGACCCTTCAGCGCATGTTTTAAGCAATATAGATATGTATAGCCGGTCATACTATCCCTGCCCTTGAGCTTTCTCGTATGACCCCCCGAAATTGAGCTAGTATCGCCCTTACACTACGTTCTGCAAAAGCCCCCGTCATGCATGTAAAAGAGTAGATGTACTACAGGCATCACGACGTTCCTCCTGCGAGTTATACACAGGAGATACTTTTTTACCATAATCGTCTTGACAGTAGGTTTCAGGCCTTATAATATGGGCGTAGCACTTGAATAAAAAAAGTGCTCAAAAATAAAAAAGACCCCTGATAACAGTTCCCAGAACTGACATCAAAAACAAAAGAGGCTCGGTAATAACCAAAACCTCAACAAAAAATAAAAACAACCAAAAAGAAAACGGCCTTCCTCGCAAAAGGCCGTTTTTTTATGGTTTTGTTTGCCCGCCTGGGCTGGTGTATATGTCAATGTATGACAGCAAAAAGTCAGACAATTATTAGCTCCGGTATGAACGGCATTCGCGTCGAAGTAGAGTGTCATATTACAAACGGTTTACCTGCAATGATCATTGTTGGCTCTGCCTCACGACGTATTGATGAAGCGCGAGAACGCGTCCGCAATGCCCTCATCCATAGTGGCCTCGAATTCCCCAGGCGGCGCATTGCCGTAAATCTAGCACCAGGAGATATAGCTAAAGACGGCACGAGCCTAGACCTCAGCATTGCACTGGCAATTCTAGCCGCAGACAAAAAGCTCCCGCAGAGCTCATTAAACAGACATATCTTCATTGGTGAGCTTGGCCTAGACGGGACATTACGTCCTGTGAGGGGTATTATTGGTATCCTGCAAGGACAAGTGGCTAGTGACACGGTATTCGTAATACCTGTCGGTAACCTGGATCAGGCTCGGATCGTCCCCGGAATTCGGGTAAAGGGGTTCCCTAATCTGAAGGAAGTCTATGCCTACCTCCAATCAGATAGTTCGGCTGAAGTAGCTATCAGTAAAGGGCTCGACCTCACCGACATAGAATTACCAACAGGTGCAGTAGATATGTCTGATATAACTGGTCAAGCTGCGGCGAAACGAGTGCTCGAGATCGCAGCTGCAGGTGGGCATAATGTATTACTGAGCGGCCCTCCGGGCACTGGAAAAACAATGCTGGCCCAAGCATTTTCTAGTCTCTTGCCCCGAATGACACCAAAAGAGATGCTCACCGTGACGCATTTACATAGCCTCGTAAGCAATGACTATGGAACAGTCGTAACTGAACGCCCCTTCCGCAGTCCGCATCACACAACGAGCCCCATCGCCTTAGCCGGCGGAGGCAGGCCACCCCGACCCGGTGAGATAAGTCTTAGCCATAATGGCGTACTCTTTCTTGACGAGTTACCGGAATTTTCTCGACAAGCGATTGAAGCCTTGCGCCAGCCCCTTGAACAGCACAGTATTACTGTCGTGCGTAGTTCTGCTAGCGTTACCTTCCCGGCTAATTTTTTAATGATAGGCACCGCAAACCCTTGCCCCTGCGGCTACTATGGAAGCGAAATTGAGTGCACTTGTTCGCCTGCCGTATTAGCTAACTATTCTCGACGTTTATCGGGCCCGATCATGGACAGAATCGATCTGCATATAGTTGTTGACGCCGTAGATCATGCCAATCTGCTTGCAGGGTCAGGTGACGGCGAAAGTAGTCTGACAATTCGTGAACGTGTACATGCGGCCCGTCAAATTCAGTTACGTCGCCAAGGACATAAAGACACCACCCAGTACACAAATGCGGATATTAGTATTCGGATGCTGCGCAAACATTGTTCTCTCACTGATCAAGGCAATACAATACTGCAAACTGCGGTTACGCGACTACGTCTGTCAGCGCGCTCCTATATGCGTTGCATACGCGTCGCCCGTACCATCGCAGACCTAGCCTCCAGTCCTGACATACGCGCCCATCATGTCAGCGAAGCCCTGCAATATAGACATAAGCAAGCTGAACTCAGTTCAAATATTTCTTGACCCCTGTTGTTTTATTTGCTAAACTAGAGCTCAACCTTAATCGATGCAAGGAGCTAACAAGCTGACCAAAGTAACCCGCTTGAATCACATGATTCGAGCAAACGAATTGCGCGTCATAGATCAAGACGGTAAGCAATTAGGTGTCATGTCGCGCGGTGACGCGCTACGACTAGCAGAAGAGCAAGAACTCGACCTCGTTGAGATCTCGCCAGAAGCGAATCCACCTGTTGCCAAGATTATTGACTGGGGCAAGTTCAACTACCAACGAACTAAGCAGCTACAAAAAAGCAAGCGTAGCGCTAAGTCGTTTGAAGTGAAACAAATGCGGTTTGGGTTAAAGATTGGCGAGCACGATTTGGGAGTGAAGTCTCGTAAGATTACGGGATTTTTGGAAGACGGTCATAAGGTCAAGATCACTGTGTTTTATCGCGGACGAGAAATGGCTCACAAAGACCTCGGCTTCAAGCTTGCAGAGAGAGTTATCGCTGGCTTTGGTGATCTGATCGTCGTTGATCAGCAACCGCAGCTAGCCGGTAAACAACTGAGTTTCGTTATCAGGAGTAATCCTGCTGCTAAAAAGCAGACCGCTACTCAGCCAGCTAATGAACCAGCTGAACCAACAACAGTAACTAATAAGGAACGAGAAGATGCCAAAACTGAAGTCTCATAGCGGTACCAAAGACCGCGTTCGTGTCACCAAGAACGGAAAAGTTCTTCGTCGACACTCAATGGCCAGCCACTTCTTGCAAAAGAAGAGCGCCGCTCGCAAGCGTAAGTTTGCAGGTGTAGAAGGCGTGCAAGGCAAAGCTAAGAAAAACCTAAAGAAAATGCTGGGAGTCTAATTAGATGCGCGTTAAACGAGGTGTGACTAGTCACGCCAAACACCAGAAAATCCGCAAGGCTACTAAAGGGTTTACCCGTGGTAACCGCTCAAGCGTCCGTCGTGGCCGCCAGGCGCTAACCAAAAGCCTACAATATGCTTACCGCGATCGTCGCAACAAGAAACGAACCTTCCGCGCTCTGTGGAATGCTCGCATCAACGCTGCTGCTCGCATTAACGGCACTACTTATAGCAAGCTTATCGCTGGCCTTAAGGCTGCCAATATCACTCTCGACCGAAAGGTTTTGAGCGAACTAGCTGTGAACGAACCTGCTGCCTTCGAAGCAGTAGTAAAAGCAGCTCAGAAATAATCTAGCCTAACTGACCGAGACTTCAGTTACGTTCCAATAAGCACTTCTCCACTTCAGGAAAGTGCTTATTTTTATGGTATAATAATAGTGTTAGGCTTTCGACTAGTCGCCTGAGGTAAAACTCAGGAGGAAAGTCCGGGCAGCAAAGGGAATGACAGTTGCTAACGGCAACCGGGGGCAACCCTAGGGAAAGTGCCACAGAAACGAAACCGCCAGCTTGCTGGTAAGGGTGAAACGAGCGAGGTAAAAGCTCGCAGTTGGCATCGGTGACGATGCGAAGAGGTAAACCCTGTCTGCTGCAAGGAGATGTGTCCTCACACGGTTTCCCGCCGAGGGCTTGTCATAAGATCCGCTCGATTCTAGGGGTAACCTTAGAACTAGATAGATGACTAGATAGAACAGAACCCGGCTTACGGATCGCCTGACACTAAAGCGCCCAAGATTAAACGCTTGGGTTTTTTAGTGCCCACTGCTCCCTGACCTTTTAGGCCCCCGAAAACCACTGGCACGATCACCTACTTGGGCATTCAGTATTTCATTTACCATGGCATCGGCTCGCTTATTTCGTTCACGCGGCACATGCGTAAAAGTAATTTTAGTGAACTTAGCGGCGAGATCTTGGGTTGCCTGATATAGCGGGGCTAAATCAGTATTGCGCACTTTATAACTGCCCCTCATCTGGCCAATAACCAACATACTGTCCATAAAAACATGTAGCACCGTAACCTTTTTAGCAAGAGCTGCTTCTAGTCCCAACTTTAACGAGCGATACTCTGCCTGATTGTTGGTTGTAATACCGAGCGCCAGTCCTTTTTCTACCAGCACCTGCCCTTTCATATCCAGCAACACATAGCCACAGGCAGACGGACCAGGGTTGCCCCGTGAACCACCATCGGTGAATAGCTGCATCTCGAGCGCTGGCTGAGAGCTCGCGACAGATATGTGAGATTGTTTTTCAAAATCAAAACGGATTATTTTTACTGGCGTATCAGCGTCTACCTGTGGCCCGTAATATGTTCGGAATTCTTGCAGCAAATCTTTGAGAGGTTTTAGTTTCTCGCCTGGCACATCACTGGCCGTCACGTTACCGAGCTGCTTTTCGAGAATACTGGTTATTCGAGCTATACCAATAGGCTGCCATGTAGTTGGGTTTAACGGATCAATTTTATCGATTAACGATATATTATCGTTAACATGCAGGTCTTTATCATCATTAATGCGCCACGTTGATCGTGTTGCACCGGACAATACCGCCTGGGCAAACTCATGGTTAAGCTTAAGACTTTTCACAGCCCTATTGTCTCACATTGCCCTGTTAATTACAGGGGCAAACGAGTATACTATACCCCTGCTGTCGGGGTGTGGCGCAGTTGGTAGCGCGTACGGCTGGGGGCCGTGAGGTCGCAGGTTCAAGTCCTGTCACCCCGACCATAAATCACATACACCTTATGTGTCGAAAAATGCTTATCCTTGCGATTTTTCTTGATCTATCTATAATCCCAACTATATAGGAGTTCTTATGCCCCCAATTTTTCATGAATCAAGCTTTAAATTTAGCGATCCAGCCGAAGTTCCAGATCATATCGAAGGCTCACCTAACCCGTACGCCCACGGAGATGATCAGTGGGGCCTGATGGGTCATGATACTTTTGCGGGCGAATCCTACCCCTTAGCCTCACACATTGATGATCTGCCAACAGCAAAAGCCCTTAAGCAGGCACGTGAAGCACACTTAGACGAAACCCAACCTCGTAGCTCGAGTGGCGGCAAACCACCAGACGGCATTCAAGATACTGTGTACATTGTGCAGCCGAAAGTAGCTTAAATCAGTAAAAAACACCCCTTACGGGGTGTTTTAGCTGTTCTACCAACATGACAACCTGGAATTAAACCCAGGTGGGTTTCCGCACAACTCGGCCACGGCCTTGTTAAATCTTGGAATCCCGTATGATAAATATTCAGATTATCATATTGTTGGCTTCAGCCACTTTTAGTATAGCACCTACCCTGTTTAGCCAAGCAAAAAACTATATATTCCACTCATAATATTTATGACGACTGGGCTGATCAACGGATAGAGCAAGAACATAAAGATCAGTATGGCCGTTAGGCCCATTGATTCAACCTGATACATCAGTCTCTGCACTGGCTCTGGTGCAAAGGCATACAGTAAGCGCGATCCGTCGAGTGGCGGGAATGGAATCATGTTAAATACAAACAGCCCAATGTTAACCTGCATAAAAATACTCAGCATTTCAAAAATGTTGGTACCAATAGCTGCCCCGCTGATGCGAATGATCCCTGCTGCAACAATAGCTAATACTAAGTTGGTGAGTGGCCCCGCAATACCAATCAGCGCCGCACCGAATTCTTCGTGTCGTACCTGATCGGGATTAAACGGTACAGGCTTTGCGATAAAGAAAGGCTGCAGCCCTAGTAAAATCAGTACCATCGGCAACAAAACAGTCGTCAGTGCATCAATATGTTTTAAAGGGTTAAGCGTTAGTCGCCCCATCTCTTTAGCCGTGGTATCGCCCAGCCAATGAGAAGTAAAAGCATGCATCGCCTCATGAATGGCCATAGCCAATAGAATAGATCCAAAAACGATTAGTAACTGACTTCCTGTAAGCTCCGAAAACATAGCCCTCCTAGTATAACAAAGATAAGCATATTATATTGATGACCGGAGTATTGACTTTCAGAGGTAAAACCTCTAAAATAACACCTTGAATCATTTGATAAAGCTTCAAATCTAAAGGAACAACAATGCAAAGATGTGAAATTACTGGCAAAGGAAAGCAATTCGGTCACAACGTTAGCTTTTCACAGCGTCACACCAAGAAAGTCTGGAAGCCCAACCTCCAAACCAAGACCTTGGTTATTGACGGCAAGAAAGTACAGATGAAGATCAGTACTCAAGCTATCCGTACCCTCAAGAAAAAAGGCGTTATCGCTTAAATCTGAGATTCAGCCAGAAGTAAAAAGCCCCTACTCGGGGCTTTTTTAATGCACAAAGTATCTTGAAACTATTGGCATTCGAGAACGATGAGCTGAGCTTGGTCGGCTACAAATTCTGAGCCTTTAATTTTAAGCTTGCCGACAGTTTCTTTTGGCTCCATAGCAAGTCCCTTTAGCGCCTCTTCAAGGCTGACAGCTGGGACTTCGTAGGTCAGTTTCTTGTCATCATACTGCGTAGGAATAATAAGCTTTGGTTCGATCTCTTTGATGACTTTGAGCGCACCAACTGGATCTAGCGTAAAGCCATGGCCACCGACAGGAATAATCAGGATATCTATAGTCCCCAGTGCTTCAAGCTCTGACTCGCCCAAGTCTGGATGAATATGTCCGACAACAGCTATACGTACATCATCTGCGACGATCCGGTACATAGTGGCCGATTCTTTGCCTTCTTCATCTAGATGAGAACGACTGGCAACACCTGTGATAGCCACGTCGGCAACTTCGTAATCACCTGGTCGGGCGATGAGAAATTTTGGGTCCTTGGGCTTTCCTGATGCACCTGTATACAAAACAACGTCACCTGGCTTTGCGATATCACTACCACCAAGGGCTTTTATATTGTCGTCCACCACTATGGTTGCTTTTTTTGTGCTGATTTTTAGACAGTTTCCACCGTAGTATTGAATTTCCATATCGTCTCCTTACTATTTCTCTGGGAATATATTATGTTTATCTGCCAACACCTGGACTTTTGAAGCAAGTATGTCGGCGATAAAACGATCTTTAATTTGTTGACGGTACTGAAAGTCTTCAAGGCTGAAAACGGTATAACGAATCTCTTTTTTCTCTTTTTGTTCGAGCTCATCAATATATTTTGTAAGCTGCGTCTGATTAATATCTCCCACCAACAAAAAGTCGATGCCACTGCGATCGTCTCTGGTGAACTGACCTGTATACAGCGCTAACTCGACATTACCGAGTACTTTAAGAGGATCAGCATTCGATGTAACTGGCTCGGATGCCGTGACAGTTTTTGTACCTTTCTTAGGTTTAGCACCACCAAATATTTGTGCGAGCGGATCATGGAAATCAAATTTTTGATTTACCTCGTAATACAACTTATTGCCTGTGTCGTCCGACGTAATGATTCCAATACTAAGGAGGTTAGCTAGCTCACGCCGGACTGAGTTAATCTGCTCGTCAATTTTGCGAGTTATTTCGCGCACATAGAACGATCTGTTCGGATTGCTATAAAAAAGCTTTAGTAATTTTACCCTTGTCTTTGATCCAAACAGTTGCTCAATCATGCTCCCATTGTAACAGATAGAAAGATTATTGTTCAGGATGTTTTGTTCAAGAACGTTGTCGTTAAATCTACAGCTTTACTGGGGTCATCAACCCATTGAATACTATTATTGCGTTTAAACCAGGTGCGTTGTTTTTTTGCCAATTGGGTGTCTGCTGTTACAAAAAGTGCTGATGCTTCTTCTAGACTTAGCTCACCTGCCAAGTAAGCGCGGAAAGATTTGTAGGCTGGTGCTTGCATGGCTGAGATATCCCAACCATATTTCTGAGAAAGGTCCTTAACTTCATCAATCAGCCCGTGGCATACCATGTCGTTAACTCGTTCGGCAATGTGGTCGCGCAGTAAGTCTTGCTCAACAACTAAGCCAATAATTAAGGTGTTATCTCTGACCGTCTGGTCTTTCTGGTAGCTACCTTCTTTGGCATGACGCGTATTAACCTGACTTCGACTCTTAGTGTCTGCATTAAACTGGTAGTTATAAATGACTGCGTCAATATAGAGCCCGCTACCACCGACCAGTATCGGTAATTTCCCTCGCCCATGAATATCAGCAATGGCCTGGTAAGCACGCTTTTGAAAATCAGCAACCGTAAATGGTTGATCTGGGCTCACTACATCAAGGAGATGATGGGGTATCCCCTGTCTTTCTGGCACCGTCGGTTTGGCTGTGCCAATGTCCATCCCATTATAAATAGTGCGGGAGTCGGCGCAGATGATTTCACCGTTGAATTGCTTAGCAAGCCCAATAGCGAGAGCTGTCTTGCCACTTGCTGTTGGACCAACAATAACTAAAAGCGGACCCGGGTGTTTTTGCTCAATACCCAAAGAGAACACCGCCACTCGCAATAACAACTATTTGCTGTATCATCCTCTTATATTACTCCACTCCATTCGGTAGCCACACAAGTCGAGCGATATCTACCCTGTAATCCGTGACGGAAACGCCTTCAGCCTCCAGAGCAGCAGCATGGCCTTCAGTTCCGCCAGGATAGCCTTCTGCAAGTGAGCCGTCCTTTTTAACGACCCGTTGCCAAGGCAAGCTAGGGTCACCAAAGTGAGCTACCCCGCCGACGATACGCGCTGCCCGAGGGCTGCCAGCTAAGGCGGCTATCTGCCCATAGGTCATCAGTCTGCCCTTGGGTATGGATGCTACAATGGCGTACACACGGTCACGGAAATCAGGGTCATTGGGCTGCATTAAAGTATTCCTCAACTGCAGACCAATCCGTTACTCGACTTACCAAAGGTGGCAGAGTCTTGTATCTGCTCCAGCCATACTCTCCGAACAATAGACACTGTATACCCGCTTCAGCTATAAGCTCACAGTGCTCCATGGCATCATCAATAACGTAATCGACGCCAAGTTGCCGACAAATCATTGCTTTTGTAACTTCCTTGTCTGCATTCATGGCAGCAGGAACAAATTCAATGTGATCAAAAATACTTGGATAGTTTTTCTCAAGCCATATTTTAGTAGCCTCTGCATCATCTGTACCACGAGCAGTGATGATAATAAGATCAAAGTCTTTTTTAAGTTTTTTTAGCACGGACAACGCTCCTTGTATTGGTCGCATGTTATCGCCGTTGCGGAGCTTAGAATATGAGGCGTATCTTGTATTCCCTTCCGTTTCATCTACAGCCCAAACGATTTCCCAGTAGTTGTGGTAAGGCGCTTCAATAAGATAGTCCTTGGCTGAATGCTTCTGGCCATAATTCTCATTAACATGTATTCTCATAAATTCATTTGTTTGAGATAGGACATCATCTAAATCAACTGCGATTAGTGGCCTTCGTTTACTATTTGTCACGGAAGTAGTCCTCAACCTCAGCCCAATTAGCCACTCTTGTGACACCGTCTGGTAGTGTGAGACCACGACTCCACTTATAGTCCCCGAACAGCACGGTTGGCACACCTTCGGCGGCAACTGCGAAGCAGTGTTTTGGATGATCATCGATAAAGTAGTCAGCACCAAGCTCTTTGATAATCTTGGCTTTGGTCATCTTGTTTGCTGCTTCATGGTCTGTATCGGTGTCCCAAATGCCAGCGAAATGAACATCACTAAAGACTCCCTTGTAGTACTGATCAAGCCATTCGAGAGTACCTTTTTGTAAGACCAAAGGTCGTGCCGTAACGATAATTAGATTGAAGCGATCTGCAAGTCTGGTGAGCGCCTCTTTGGCATCTGTCATTACATCCAGTTCAACTTGTACTCGATCCTTATAAATACGATCGCGTCGCTTGAGGGTCTCCTCGATAGAAATACCCCACATCTCGGCCCAATGCTCGGTAAAGTCATCAACTTCTAGGGTAGTTCCCCACTGTTTATTGCTATAGGCAACAAAGGCTGCAGCACTATAGGCAAGCACATCATCAAGATCAACGGCAATGGTTTTACGCTTCATCTTTAAACCTATAACGAAGTTAAGAATTCATGCAACTGAGCGAGCTTCACTTTTTGTTCACCGTCTTGCAGACGCACACTGACCTCGCCAGCCTCAACATCTTTTGGTCCAACAATCAGTACCACAGGAATCTTCAGGCCGACCGCATCACGAATTTTCTTGCCAAGAGATTCATTGCGGTCATCAACACTGTAGCGCAACTCGTTGTATTTTACGGGCTGCATTAATACGGTATCGTCTAGCACAGCTTTTATCTGGTCTACGTAGTCCGCCACACTGTCATTAATAGTCAGCACTCGCACTTGCTCTGGAGCTACCCATAATGGGAACCAACCAGCCGTGTGCTCGATATAGACCGAGAAGAAGCGGTCGAATGAACCCATGATGGCAACATGGATCATGAATGGTCGTTGCTTGGCGCCGGCAGCATCAACATACGTTAGGTCAAAACGTTCTGGCTGCACGAAATCAATCTGAATGGTCGCCACTTGCCATTTTCTACCAATGGCATCGATCGCCATGAAGTCGATCTTAGGACCGTAAAAGGCAGCTTCACCTTCTTCGATGTAAAAGTCGAGCTGGTTTGCTTCTGCAATCTCTTTAATTTTTGCTTGGCCAAAGTCCCATTGAGCCTGCTCGCCTAAGTAGGCGTCGCTCTCATCCCGAAACGAAAGGCGAACCTGTAGGTCCATATCGATGCTGGCGTAAAAGGCCTGGATAGCTTTAATACTTCCCTGAAATACTTCGGCAACTTGGTCTTCGGTGCAGTAGGTATGGCTATCATCTTGAGTCAGTGATCGTACACGCGACAGACCATGCAGCTCACCGCTCTTTTCATCGCGGTAACAAGTAGCAGTCTCTAGATAGCGCAGAGGGAGGTCACGGTAGCTTCGTGGTTGTGAGCTATAGATTTGCGCATGGTGAGGGCAATTCATCGGCTTCATGACTAGTTCATCGCTAGTTTCCTGGCTTTTTACTAGAAACAGCTCGTCGCCGAACTTAGCCCAGTGGCCTGAGGCTTCATACAGTTCTTTTTTCGTAATATGGGGTGTCCACACTCGCTGGAAGCCGATTGCCTGGCGAAGGCCTTCAGAATGTCTGATCAAGAGATCTCTTATCAAGGTTCCCCGAGGAGTGTACAGTGGCAAACCCGAGCCTACTAGATCTGAAAATACGAACAGATCAAGTTCACTCCCAAGCTTACGATGATCACGCGCCTTGGCTTCTTCTTGCATCTTTAGGAAACTATCAAGCTCTTCTTGGGTAGCAAAAGCCACGCCATAGAGGCGCTGCATCTGAGCATTCTTTTCATTACCACGCCAGTAAGCACCAGCCACCCTCATGAGCTTGAAGGCTCCGACTTTGCCCGTCGATTCAGCATGCGGGCCACGGCAAAGATCAGTAAAGTCACCGTTGCGGTAGAAAGATACATTTTCTACCTGTCCCTCACCCTCAGACACTGTGCCCATCTCATCACTACTTAAATCTTTAGCAACGGTCGTGCCGGCTCGTTTGAGATCGTTCAACAGCTCTTCTTTATAGGGCTGTTTAGCTTCTTTGGCCCAGGCAATTGCTTCGTCTACTGGCAGCTCAAAGCGTTCGAAAGTTTGATCTTGGGCAATGACGCCACGCATCTTCTTTTCGATTTTCTCAAAGTCTTCCTCAGAGATCTTCTGATCACCGAGGTCAATGTCATAATAAAAGCCATTCTCGATTACTGGACCAACGCCCAGTTTTGCTTCTGGCCATAGAGTAGTTACGGCAGTCGCCATAATATGAGCCAACGAGTGGCGCATAGCGTGTAACTGATCGTTCTGATCCAAAGATTTGTCTGCCATAACTTCTCCTTAATTTATTTTGGCAATAAAAAAATGACGCGGACATCTTGGGGTTTAGTATTCTCGCATTACACTAAACTATTTCCAACATGGTCGCGTCTTTGGTCCCGAGTTTCCCCAGGAGGTTCCACCATAGACTTTTACTCTTGTCAGCACGTTATCGCACGTCTGACCTTGCCGGCGGAGCTCTGCGGTTGGTGATGCCGCTTCAACACTCGAGAATTATTATAGCACACCCCTGGTGCTCCTCTTAAGCAGTCAAATAAAAAACGGTTGAATGTTCTCGCATTGCATTCAACCGTTTCATTGTGGAGCGATCGGCTCCTATGGCTTTCAAAAAAACCATTCTCAAAACTCTACCCGAACAATCATAACAAGGTTAGTACTATATGGCTAGCCCGAAAGTATTGTCTTTTCTACACTTTTGTCTGGGGAAAACAATTCACTATTTTATATCTTTCCTGACATATTCATATTAGTGTTGTTCGTAGTCCTGAACAATCATTCACATTGTCTGCCGCCTCTGTTTATGCTACAGTAGCTTCTGCACTAACTGGGGCGATTAGCTCATTTGGCTAGAGCGCCACATTGACGTTGTGGAGGTGATAGGTTCGAATCCTATATCGCCCACCAGTAAGACTAAAGACTTCATGGAAGTCTTTTTTTATTGAATTGCTCCTTCCTCCATGTTGTGCAATCTGTTACGTACATTGACTTTGTTGTATTATTGTGTTAACATAAGCGTGTTAATTGAGGTGTTTTTGGTTTGAGTACCAATAAACAGAGTTCGCTTGAGGACTTTCAGCTTTTCTATGAAGAGCTAACGTCATCAGCACAAATTAGTCGAATCCGACGCATCCGTTCAAGCGCTGCATAAGCCCACCTACGACTTGCTAAACTCCCTTCTCTACCTCCGAGAATCTTTGCTCGAATACCCCAAAGTTACAGTTCTAAAGCCGGTTATCCCCGGCTTTTTTAGTACTTATCCACTAGCATTTTATCCAGCGTTATGACAATATGTAGTCATGGTTTGTTTATACTGTGGGTCTAAAACCGGAGTCTCGAACTCACGCTTACAGCGTCGCAACAATACTGTCTGGCGACGACGACGATGTCTGGACTGTGAAGCTACCGTTACAACTATTGAACGTATTGAACCAACTGGAGCCATTATGGTGATCGACGGAAAGCGTCATGAGCCCTTCTCACGCGATAGATTGTTCATAAGCGTTTACACCTCATGTAGGCACAGAAAAACAGCCCTAGAGGACGCTACGGCCCTAACAGAGACAATTTTGAGCAAGCTTTATACCAAAATTAACGATGCTTCATTAACGCTTGATGAGATCACAAAAACTACCTACTTTGTCCTTGAGCATTTTGACCTGCCGTCAGCGACTCACTACAGGGCCTATCACCCCTTGCTGGCTGACCTTTCGCAGATTAAGCCTTAGATAACCTTTTTGTTCTCGTTGGTAATGATGGCTTTGTCGGTTACGTCGAATTTATCAAGATACCGCCTGAACATGAGACGCGTCTGCGCATTAATAGCTGCACAGGCGTTATACAGAATAGTCGTCACTGGCAGCAGTACCCATTGTAAAACCATAAAGATAGTGCGATGCCGCTTGTAACGGGCCGGTTTGGGCGGAAGGGTTTTAAGACTGAGGTACAACGTTGCCAGAATACCAACCATGGCGATGGTTTGAATGCGCCCTGCTAGTACCGGTAACTGATTAGACGAGTAGTCGAGCGGATTGATAAGCTGCGGTATAAAACCACCGAAGGCCAAAATAAGGGGCGCTGTGGCCCAGCTAATATGACCTTCGAACAGGCGGCCAAGCTTCATGATCAGGTCACCTTTTGGCACTTTGTTTGGGGTAAAGAAACCCTTTTCTACCAGGTAGGCGATGTCGGAAGCACCCCATGCCCAGCGACGGATCTGAATAAACTGCATCTTGAGTGTCTTTATATAAGAAGATGAGAAAACTGCATCTTGGTAGATAGGAATATACAGTGGATAGGCCTCATGCTTGCCGTCGAAACGGAAGTAGGTGCGCCAGAACTGGTGGCCGTCCTCCACAATAGTTCGCACACTCCAGAAGTCAGTCTTGATAAGTGCAGCCATTCCTTGGGCATGGGAGGAAAAATTACGAATCATATGCGGTCGCATTGATACGGTGGTGTTCCAGAATGAGTTACCCGTCGCTATGACGCGCATTGGTGCTGGCACATCCCAGATATTGTTCGTGTAAAGTACCACAGGCTGGAATGACGCATAGAGAGGATCTGGACAAACCACATAGATATAGCTGAGGGCTGCCAGATACTTCTTGTCAGGGTGATTGTCTGAATCAAGCGTAGTCACAACCACGTGCATCGGATCTATGTTTTCTTTCTCGAGGTATTTCTGCAAGATGCGCGCTGCATAGGTGATATTACCGCCCTTGCCTCGCACCTCTTTAGGGTTAAACGGATGCTTTGAAGTAATAACGTGCGCGAACTTGTCACCATATTTTCGAGCCAATTCTAGCATTGGACCCTCTGCCTGAGCACCGTCGCGTTCTTCATACGCCAGCACCAAGATGACCTTCTTCATATCATATTCTGAGTCAATTACAGATTGGACTGTCGGCTCAATCACCTCTATGGTCTCGTTATAGGCTGCGATAAAGACGGCATGAATAACATCATCGGGTTTAATGTCCTTGTTAACCCGGCTGAGGTTCTCTTTGTGCCATGCTGGTACCTGGTGACTGCCCGTAATCTCGCCTGCTTGCAGGTCGCCCAGCATAGCTTGCCAATCAAGCTTTTTGAACTCTTCCATCTTGCTGAGCCCCTGGAAGTTACGCGTTAATAGCCCCATAGACTTCACGAACCACAGCAGAATGTACAAGATAGTGATGAAGACCACCACTTGCGGCACGATAAAGCTCAGAATGAACGGCAAGATAAAGATACTCCATGTCACCGCACCAGGTAGAATTTCAAAGAACCGGTACCGGCGGCCTCGGTCTTTTTCGTACGGTATTTCTATATCACGTACGTTCATAGTTACCTTTGAAACAAGAGTGAAGTGCCGACAATAGTAGTAAGGACGCTCAGTAATGTACCTAGCCCAAGAATGGTTAGCGCGTAGCTGCGGTGGTGACTAAAGATTTTCATACTTAGTGCTGTGTGCATACCAAGTACAAAGAATAAAAACAGCACAAAACCCAGGAATTCACTGGCCTGCCCGTACCGATAAATAGGGATCCCCCCGAGATCTCGGAAAGTCACCAGATAGGTATTGCCTCGCCCGCCGCTCATTTGCCAAAAAATCAGGACACTACCCATAACCGTAAGAAATGTATTGATGCTCAACAGTAAAAGCACGACGCGGTCATGAAAATAATTTTTAGGAATGGACATTTGTATTAATTTTACACGCTTTAGTGACGAGCAGCTAGTTCCAATGACGTCCGTGGTGCGGGTAGAGGGAGTCGAACCCTCGTCTCAGCCTTGGGAAGGCTACATAATAGCCGTTATACGATACCCGCAACAGTCGAGTCCCCTGCAAAATGCTAGATGTAGCTGCATTTTGTGGAGCGACATGGAGCCACCTAGCAGGATCGAACTGCTGACCTACACGTTACGAATGTGTCGCTCTACCAACTGAGCTAAGGTGGCACTGGGCATAAATTATAGCAAAGTATGTTGCTTTTTACCCCTTAAATTGGTAGACTAACCTCCGTTACTTTAAAACGTAATGATGCGGGCCCGTGGTGTAGCTGGCCTAACACGCCTCCCTGTCACGGAGGAGATCGCCGGTTCGAATCCGGTCGGGCCCGCCAAACTAAGGAAGTCACCTGAAAGGTGGCTTTTTTAGTTTGCTGATCTGCGATTAGTGCCGGTGATCAAGCGAACGAAGTGAGCCAGATCGCCGGTTCGGTCGTTAGTCTGATGCCCGAGATTTATCTCGGCGCGCAGATTAACGTGAGGTTATCCGGTTGAAGTAGCTAAACATAAGTAATATTCAAAATACATAAAAGGTGATATTTTTTGTTTTATGCTTTATATCGAAGGTGAGCCTGTACTTGGACTTTCAGAAGGTGCTACACATACTGTCTACGGAAGTGACACGGTTCGTGGAACGGCGCGCTTTATATACAATACAGACGAACTAGCCAACTTTACTCCTCCTGACGATGAGCTCGTACTTATCATAGGTATGGAGAATGCTCATTTTAGGTACGAGGCCCAGAAACGAATGGCCGTTCTAGAGCCTAGCAGTATCATTACGCTCGGTGTACCAAGTAATCACGAGGTCTACGTCAATGCCACGCATCTTGATGTATATCTTGGGTACCGCGCAGGTCAAGGTAACTTTCTTGGCCTTGCAGTGAGCAAAGTATTTCCAATGCTTGACGAGGAAGGCCCACATCGTAGTGATGTTGGCAACTGGATCTCAGAACGCATCAATGGCCGTCTAGTCGAAGTTTCCTATGTTGATCCCAATGTTCATATTTCCTTAATATAAATTCCTAATAGCAAGGTTATGTCTGCAGATTGACTTTTTGGTATTTTTATGTTAGTATTCTTAAGTAAAGTTAACACAAATAATGACAAATCAAGCCACCTCACAAGAAGCCACTCCCGCAACATTAGCTGCTGCTATTGATACTGCCTGGGCTACCCATGCAGATGCATTGGTAGAAGACGGCAACCGCCAGATACTTACTCTGTATCCGAGCGATAGCCCACACGAACAAATAACTGTTCGTCCAGTCTGGGGGTCCACAGAGATCAATGACGGAACCATAAATGTCGTTCACCATACCAAGGACCGCGTACACGACACTGTAATGTTAACGCGAACTGCCGAGACAGGTGAAACTGGCGCTTTTGCATTGGCATCTGGCGACAACCGTTATGCAGCAGAAGCTGTGGCAGCAGATCAGACGGCATTTGATCGTTTAGTTGCAGCCCTCGAAGCCGGCTCACCACAGCGTCCGCCCACACGCACAGAACGTTTCATTGGTAAAATCGCCCGACTAACATCCAGAAGTAGCTAGCGCGCTGTTTTTTATGGCTTGATATAGAGTCGAGCTTTGTTCTGCTCTTTGATGTCATTCAGGTAAGTAGCAATATCCTTAAAGTTAAAGGATATATGCGCCGCACGAATGCGATCACCCTGCTGCTCAATGTTCTTAATAATCTCTAGGTTGTACCCAGCATTCACAACAGCAGATACCTGGCCAGGCTGTAGCTTGAATAATGCATCGGTAGTTTGTGCAGAGAGATCCCTGTTTGTCTTGTTAATTGGATAGCCGTATTCACCGCCATTCTCTTTTGTAGATAGATCGTCTGAATACTTCTTGGCTACCTCAGCAAAATTTGCACCACTATCCAGCTCTTGTTTAGCTGTATTTGCTCGCGCCACCACGCCAGGATCTACAACGGGTAGCAGCTTCTGTGTCAGTAATTCTTGTCGTAGACTGCGCCTAAAATCATCGACTGACCAACCCCAGTATTCTTTGAGAACGTCCTCGAACACTTTGTCACTACCACCGAGACGATTCTGGGCACGAACAATCTGGATCTCGGCATTCACTTCTTTATCTGTTACTGTGACGCCCTTCTCTTTAGCTAGCTGCTTGATGTATGCATCATTGACAACTTTATCTAAGGCCCGTTTTTTAAACTCAGCTAATTGCTGGCGACCAGAGTCAGAATTGAAGTCTAATTTTTGCTGATTCTGGTAATAGTGGATGTAGTGCTTGAGCTCAAACAGATAATTTTCGTATGCAACAAACTGACCACCCGCCCGTGCCACTGGAAACGGCAACACGCGAGTTACTCCGTATAGAAATGCCGAGTGTGACTTGAGTCTGTACAACGAGATAGTCGCATATGCAAAGAAGCCCACAACTGCTGCAATAAATAAGGTGGTCGTTACCAACACAACTTTGTGTTTGGACTGCTGGAGCGGGTAAATATATTTACGAGCACTCGACAACACCTCTTCACGGTGTTCGGCGACAGTTTCATTAGTAATGCGTACCGCTTGCGCTACGTGCTCATCGATAGTGGCCGCATTCTTTTTGCCTCGCCTTTTTAGTTTTGCTACATACTTTTTCATTCTTCTTCTGCCCCTGTTTCTGGTTCCAATTGCCCTGTTTCTATATCTTCAGCGATAATGCCTTGGTCGCGTAATATGGTTGCTAACTTACGGATTACCTTTGCAGGATGGTGTACTTCGTGAATAACCATGTCACCCATATACGTTTGTATAACTATTGTACCAAAACCAAGTAAGGTCGCCTGCACACCGCGTACTTCGTAGTTGGTCGACTGAATCTTAGATAGACCAAGGTCAACGACACTTCTGGTGAATAAGCCTTTTTGAGTAATCTGAATAAAGCGTTGGTCTGTCACGATGAACACGCTGTAGTACCAAGCAATCCACGATGGCAGAATGAATAAAAACCCAAGCACAAAACCTGCGGCAAGGCCTCCAAAAAAGAACCCGAACCCTAGCGTAGGCTGGATGGCTGCTGGCAACACTCCGATAAGTGGACCCAGGCATGCCAAGATAAGTCCCTTACGCATTACAATTGGGTGCTTACGAAAGACAAACAGTACTTCTTCGTCGTCGAACTGGTCATCAAAGTATTTTTCTGGTGTGTCTTTTGATGATTTTTGTTTTGTAGCTTTTGCCGACATAAGCATTATTATACCTCAGTTATAAAACTGTTATCTACATCTGTTAATGCTGTATACTAACGGGGCGAGGTTCGTCCCTATCTGCACCGCAGATAGCTCCTCGCTCGCGATATAATTTCATGCAAGCATAAAATCGCATCGCTCGTTCGTCCCTATAGTTCAATGGATAGAATACCTCCGTCCTAAGGAGTAGATCTACGTTCGAATCGTAGTGGGGATACCAAATTATGAGCGTTCGCTTGGGCTGTAGATCTGACCAAAATGGTCTTTTTCGTACTGGAATAGTTCGTCAGCGTTAAAGAAACGGCCGACTTCTTTTTTACCATTCTCTACAGAATCCGAGGCGTGAATAAGATTACGTCCATTACCAATTGCTAGATCACCACGAATGGTGCCAGCATCTGCCTGTCGTGGATTTGTAGCCCCGACGAGCATACGAACGGTATCAACGGCTTCGTAGCCTTCAAGCGCCAAAATAACCACTGGCGCACTCTGCATAAAACTTTCTACATCTTTATAAAATGGCTTGTCCACAATGTGTGCGTAATGGTCACCCAGCAGTGCCGTATCGAGGCGCATCATCTTTACGCCGATAATGTTTAACCCTTTTCGCTCTAAGCGGCTAATAATTTCTCCAATGAGATCGCGCTGTAATGCATCTGGCTTGAGGATAATAAGTGTTTGTTCCATATGTTCCTTTTTACGATTTGCTGTCACTAGTATAACAGATTGAGAAGAGGAAATCAGCCCTACCGAGCGCGCAGTGTCGTACAATATAATTATGTTATTCGCTCATGCTAAAACTGATTTTTTAGAACACCTCGAGATTGAACAAAACAGATCTCAAAAAACGATCGCCAACTATGACCATTACCTCACCCGCCTCATCGACTATGCTGGCGATATTACTGTTGAGGATATCGATCAGGAACTCATACGTAAATGGCGGTTGTGGCTCAACCGGCTGGGCACCAATACGAGTGATGAACTTAAAAAAAGTACTCAGAACTATCACCTTATAGCCCTACGCAGTTTCCTTAAATATTGTGCCAAGCGCGATATTACTGCCCTTGCCCCTGATAAGATTGAGCTGGCCAAAACCGTTCGTAAAGAAGTGACATTTTTGAATCCAGAAGAGTTACAGCGTTTATTCGACCAGCCAGATATTTCGACCATCGGCGGACTGCGTGACCGAGCAATCTTGGAGCTACTGTTTAGTAGTGGCCTGCGTGTTAGTGAATTAGTCGGCCTTGACCGTGATCACATAAATTTGAAGAGGCGCGAGTTTACCGTACGCGGTAAAGGACAAAAAGACCGACCAATTTTTATCAGTGATGCTGCCGCTCACTGGTTAGACAGCTACCTCAAAGAACGACAGGACAATGTAAAACCTTTGTTCATACGCTACAGTGGCCAAAAGAAGGTGGACCTGAGTGGTAACTTCCACCGCTTAACTGCACGCAGCGTTCAGCGCCTTGTGAGTCGCTATGCCCTACTCGCAGGTATTACTAAGCATGTCTCACCTCACTCACTGCGACACAGCTTCGCGACCGATTTACTCATGAATGGTGCCGACCTACGCGCTGTACAATCCCTGCTCGGCCACAGTAATATTGCCACCACCCAAATCTATACTCACGTCACCGACCCACATCTAAAAGCTGTTCACGAAAAATTCCACCGCAAGCCGTAACAGTCTTACTTAGGGAGCGGGTGGGACACAAAGATCATCTTCTGCGCCACCTGGCCAAACCTTATACAGTTTGCAAAGACTTTCTGAACTTTCAACTGTATACTCACCCACCTCTACACTGCCATCGTAGTCAGGACGTAAGTTTGTTCGAACCTTAATACGCTTCAATACATCATTTGCACGACCTGTAGAATCGATCTCTGCCTGAGAGCCACTAAGTGTTATGTTTGGATCACAGAGTGCGGTCAAGGTGCCACCTGGGCAGATACGAACATCCGCATCGTTGTATAACGCCTTCACTCTAAGGAAATAGCTTCCGGAAAGACCGGTAATAACCGCGTGACATGCTCTGGCCTCGGCTCCATTACACCGTGCTCTTACGACTTTTCCTTGCGCCTGAGGATTGGCACCATACCCTTCATATACAACCGATTCCACAGGTACATCAGAATCCGTTGTCGCTCTTGGTAGCAAGTAAACCACAAAGGTTCCTTCACGTATTTGCTGAAGAGTCAGTGGTCCTGAGTTTTCAAAGTTTGGAACTAACTCCACTCGTAGCATACCAACCGGCTTAGTAGTTGCAGTATTCCAGGTGCTTCCAGATTTACCGAAGTTATATCCGTCTGTACTAGAACCAATTGTTACAGGACCAGAGCTATTCTGCCATGCGATTACCAATTTAGAGAAGATTGATGGAGGAGTACTGGTAGAAACCGGGACTATTGGTGTAACCGTGGACTTGTTCTGCGCAACTGTCTGGAACACGAGTTCAGGTGGTGTTTTGTCGATAAGCAAACAGCTAAACTCAAATGTTCTGAGGGTTGTGTCTTTATCTAGCACCTGGGCATTCGGTGTTGCAGCATCTGGTTTACAGTCTGTTTTTTCGAAACTAGGATTGGCCCGATTGGCATACAAGATACTACGCCCTTCATTTATACCAGCCTCTGCGGCATAAAGTGCCTGAGTTGCAAGCTGTCGGTCTAGTGCTTCACGCTGCTCACGGCGCGCAAGCTGCGCAAAACCCGTGACGATTAAGGTCAGTAAGAGCATGATAATGAAGGTAACAACAATAGCCACCAGCCCCTGTTGGTTGTGTCGGATTGAAGTGTTTTCTCTCTTGATCATTGCTTATGCCTATTATTAATCATTACGTCTGCGTTGTACAGTTGTCTCTAGTCGAGAAACTGCACAATACTGCTGTCCAGCTCCAGGTCGACAGCTTCCATAGGGAATATTATTCGGATTACCAGGAGTGCCGGGTTTAGCATTCATAATAAACTCTTGCTCGCCCGTGCTTATTTGTACGGTAATTGTATAACCAGAACCTCTCTTTATAATTTTTAGCTCAGTCAGACGGGTATTCTCTGCTAACAGCTCTCTACCGACCAAAGGTACGCCTAATGCGGGCTTCAAAGGGTTTGGGGCAAGACCAGCGTTACAACCACCCGCTGGCTCATCAACAACAAGTCCATGTTGAGCCGGATCAGTACCATTAACAGGTCTTACCCGTTTATTGCCAAATGTGAATCTTTTTGGCCCAATACAGAAGTAGTCTTCGATAGTTTCATTTTCAAAGTTAGTATCTTCAAACTCTTTATTGACTGTAGGTGGCGTAGGTGGTGCCGGAGTTGAGACATGGTATCTGCGAATCACCGTAGGTGGTGTACCCAGCGCAGGATCCCACGTAGGGGGTTCTTCTTCTGGCCCAGGACTACCCTCTCCATATTGGATTGCTTGCGTTATTTCATCAATGACTCTTCTCGCAACATCCTGGGTACGAGCTGTATTCCTGCCTTTATAATAGTTCTTCCCTATACTGAGTAATCCAAGGGTTATGAGCAACAATATTGTTGAAAATATTGTTGTGGCAATCATAAGTTCAGTAAGGGTGAAGCCGCTCTCGTCCTTGCGTATTTTCGTCGAGCTTAGTCTCATGTCTCTGGCTCCCGCACTCGATAATAAATCTCTAGTTTTTCACCACGCCCGCTTACCGCCTGCCAAGAAACGGTAACTTTAAATATTTTTGTGCTTGCACCTTGGGAAATAATTGCAATATGATAGCGGTTATCGGTACCGGCTCTACAGGTACTGGGCTGGTCTGTGGTTGGTTGAAACGCACTTGTTGGTATTATTTGATTAGGGGCACTCAAAATACAGAATAAACCTTCTGTGGCCGAAGTCGGATCAACCCTGTCGACCGTCCCCGGCTTTGACTCATACATTGCGTTTAGTGACTCTACGACACTTTGAGCAACTTTCTGTCCTTCTGTTCGCTCCTGAGACATTCGAATCTGTCTGAGACTTAGGTTGCTTATTGAAAAGGCGCCCGTCAGTACAGAGCCGATAATCACTAAAGCTATGAGAACCTCAACAATCGTATCTCCATTTTGATTACTACGTATCATCATGGGCATGCCCCACTTTTAATTGTTACTGTTGTACTGCTACCAGAACCCTCTCCACCGATAAGAAGTATGCCATGCTGGTCTGTGGTACCACTATAAAAACAAAGTTCAATACCACCTTTAGGGTTCCTGACATATGGGCTCGTAGCAACATCGTAAGCACTGCGCTGCGAAGTTAATTGAGTTGCCGTTGAAGCTGCTACCCCACTTAGAGGACCAGGATCAAGTGGTACACCGATTAAGGCAAAGTCAGCAACTAGAGAACCTGATACTAGTTGTTCTTCTGAACCGACAGTTTCGTACTGACCAAAGCTTGTGAAGAAGGCTACCGCACCACCAGTATCTCCTGTGGCAGGCCTGCGTAGCTTCTTTACAGCTATACCATTCTTTAATGGTAACTGTTCGAAGTCAGACAAAATGTTTGGCTTCGCCTCAACCAAGCTCTCTACCTCTCTTGGTCCGGCAGCAGTTGACTTCTGACGTGCTCCAACAACATTATAAATACGGAAGACTTCTTCTTTTTCCATGAATTGAATAATGCGCCCAATGAATATGCACTTACCCACAGTTCCGCGGCCCTCTTCCGCATTAGCACCTGCTGTCTCAATAGGCAGTACTGGGTCACCGGTCACATTGCAATCTGTAACTTGACTAGTCCTTGGGTAGTAACCGTTTGCGACGTTATTAATAACAGTTGTAATACGCTGATTAATATCATCCATTGCCTGCGAAAACTGCGTCTTATTTTGCGAACCACTAAAAAGAGATAAGGCACTCATCAATATAGCAGCCGAAACCGCCAGAAAAATAAGTGATTCAGTGATCGTAAAACCATCAGCATTATTTTTACGCTGCTGACGGACACGAGCTCTATATGGAAGCCCACTCCTCATACGCTCAAGTATACCATGCTTATGGTTATTGAAGGTGTTTCTTACAACCCGACTAACCCCAGATACCAACCGACTAAATCACTGCCAAATAAGTAGGTAATGAATGCACCTGACAGTAGGAATGGTCCAAACGGAAGCTTTGCTGCTATTGCAGTACGGCGAGTTAATAATCCAGGAAGTGCAGCCACTACACCAAGACAGGAAGCAATAAAGATATACAATAACGCAAGTATTGGAGTTCCTAGTATTGCACCCAGGGCAAACCCTAGCTTTACATCCCCACCCCCAATCCATTTCCCATCTGATAGCTGGAAAAGTAGCCAGAATATGCCGCCACCAGTAGCAGCAGCAAGGATATGCATCACAAGCTCGTTTAGAGACAACCCGAAGAATATAGCTTGAGTAAGCAACTGCAGGCCGATAAGGCCACCCAACACCGCCACCAGACGATTAGGTAATAGTTGCCAACGAAAATCGTACAATCCTAGAGCGACGAATAAAACAAGGTATGTCAGCCAGAAACAGAACTTGAGGATATTCTCCGTATCACCGATACTTGGCCAGAGTACCCACAGTGATACTACAAAAAGTATAGGTAATAAAAGTTCCGGCAATGGCGTGTCTGGTATCGATTTTCTACAGTAACGACACCTCCCCCTTAGCAGTACCCAACTCACAATGGGTACTAGATCCTGTGGAGCAAGAACATGCCTACAATGAGGACACATAGATCTCCCATGAGCTATAGAGTATTCTGCCCGCTGTTTCTGTGTACGTAATCCTTGCTGCTTGTGCATACGCCACACTAGAGCGTTGATAAAACTACCAAAACAAACACCAAGTAGTATAAGGATAAGAAGAATCACTTGAACATCTTACCATAAAGAAAACAGGCTCACCGATGAGCCTGTTAATTCCTGTGAAATTCTATTTAGAATTCTGTACAGCTTCGAGATAGAGAGTTACTGCCGCCCTCGCTTGCCCACTGAAGTGCAACTTGTCGTGATCCAGCAGCTTCAACTTTACCAATGTTTGATGATGCCGGGGTGTTACCTTGCTGTGCTGTAGTTCCTGTTCGGCATTTCGCGCCAACAACGATTCTTACGGTATCTTTGTTAGGAGTGTAATCAGCTAATGAGGCGGAAAACTGCTCGAGCGTTATTGCCGTAGCGCTGGCTGAGTCGTATTGGCCAAGACTTCCGATGGCATTTTTTATTGCTGGAAGGTCCGTGGATTGTGGTTTTTCACCGTTGTTGTTGTTCATGAACTCAATGACCGCTCCACCAATCCGCGATACATCACTTTTACGACCACTGTTTCGGCTATTACGCTGCAGCGCAGGTACGGCCAAGAAGACAATAAGCAAAATTAAACCAGCGATAGCTAGCACGATAAGAACTTCAATGATCGTGAAGCCTTCTGATCGTTTTTTTAGATTCCGTAGCATGTATGTATGCCCCCTACATTTATTGTTACATTTATATGATGATCTCAATATAAGACGCTTATGCTTAAAAAGCAAGTACTTTAGTTCGTGAAGTTTTGCCCAGCCAAGCCGTAAATCGGCAACAGAACAGCAGCCACAATGATGAACGCAAACACACCCAATAGCACCATCAAAACTGGTTCAATAATCCCTGAAATATTACGTATTTGAGTATCAACTTCTTTTTCATAGTAATCGGCAATCTTTTGAAGCATTGCTTCAATAGCACCAGATTGCTCACCAATTCGTAACATGTTTGGAACAAGTGGCAAGAAATTAGGATCACCTTCAAGCGAATCAGATAACGCCTTGCCCCCTTTTACCTTTTCTGCTGCTCTTGCTAGCGATTTCTGAACATGAACGTTACCGATAGCTTCACCAGTGATCTGCAGCATCTGCAGCAATGGCACACCACTACTAACAAGCGTTCCACCAGTTCGAGCAAAACGAGCCATGTAAAGCTTCATAAATAACTCTCCGACAGGCCATGCACGCATTTTTACCTTGTCCATTACTTCACGACCACCGGGAGTCTTGCCCCAGCGGCCTAAAAATACGCCAAAGAAAAGCGTAGCTGTTACCAGCACCCACCAATACTTTGTAGCCAAATGTGAGAGTCCAAGTAAGAGTTTAGTAATTAGCGGGAGTTCTGCCCCAGGTAAATCGTTATATAGGATTTCAACCTGTGGTAACACTTTAATAATCATAAAGCCCACTACAGCACCCATAACCGCCATAACAACTGCCGGGTAGATCATGGCACCACGAACCTTACTGATAATTTCGGCATCTTTTTCTTGCTGATTCGCGAGTCGCTCAAGAGCCTTGTCGAGAGTTCCTGATGCTTCACCGGCAGCGACCATACTGATAAAAACTTTGTTGAATGCGTTCGGATGCCGGCCAAGAGCAACAGATAATGCTGAGCCACCTTCTACGTCCGTGATGACTCGACCCACAATATTTTTTAGGACTTTATTTTCTGTTTGGCTAGCGACACTGCGAAGACTTTGTACCAGCGGAAGACCGGCGTTGATCAATGTTGAAAGTTGTCGAGAAAAGAGTACTTTATCGCTCGTCTTAATACGGCTTGTAAGCTTCCTTATTCCTACAGCATCTAGATTCTGCGTCGTTATACTTAACGGAGAAAGTCCTTGATCTCGAATAAGCTTTGCAGCAGCTTGTTCATTTTCTGCTGAAACCTCAGATTTTATCTTTTCTCCAGTTGCGCCATTGCGGGCCGTATATTCGAATGTCTGCATATCGTATTCGTTAGCTTCTCATTAACCTGTCTAGTTCATCAATATCCACAGCGTAGTTACGTGCTTCGTCGTAGGTAATTGTGCCGTTGTGGATAAGGCTCACCAATGTCTTGTCCATGGACTGCATCCCAAATTCAGCACCAGTCTGGATGACAGCTTCGAGCTGGTGACTCTTGCCCTCACGGATAATGTTACGAACAGCTGGGGTGGCAACCAAAATTTCAGCTGCAGCAACGCGACCACCTCCAATGGATGGAATAAGTCGCTGTGAACAAATCGCCATGAGAATGTTTGCCAGCTGCGAACGAATTTGTGGCTGTTGGTGTGGCGGGAATACGTCGATCATGCGGTCGATAGATTGCGCGGCGGAGTTGGTGTGCAGAGTTGCAAAAACCAAGTGTCCCGTTTCAGCAATGGTAATTGCCGAGCTAATCGTCTCGAGGTCACGCATCTCACCAATAAGCACCACGTCTGGGTCTTGACGCAAGCTAGAGCGCAGCGCGGCAGAGAATGAATAGGTGTCGTAGTGGACTTCACGCTGCACCACTACTGATTTTATTGACTTGTGAGTAAACTCAATTGGGTCTTCGATAGTAACAATGTGGGTAGCGCGTTCGTGATTAATCTTGCTCACGAGGGCTGCAAGCGAGGTTGACTTACCGGAACCTGTTGGCCCTGTCACTAGGACAAGTCCGCGTGGATAGTCGGCAAACTTATTCACAATTGGCGGCAAACCCAGTTGTTCAATACTAAGAATTTCGTTGGGGATAAGACGAAGGGCTGCAGCTAGGTTACCGCGCTCGTGGAAAGCGTTAACACGGAAGCGACCAAGATCACCAAAGGCGAAGCTAAAGTCAAATTCCTTATCTTTAAGGAGAATCTGTTTCTGGTCTTCGTCGAGGATGGCAAATACTAGTGCCTCTACACTTTCTTCCGTTAAAGGTTCGGTGCCATTTACTGGTACTAATGCACCGTCGACACGCAACATAGGGGGCAAACTAACTTGCAAGTGAAGGTCAGAAGCCTTCTTTTTGATGACTTCTTCGAGCAGTATTTCGATTCGTGGTTGCATGTATTCCCTACCCTTTTACTTGTCTTACGCTGTGTCTCCAGCAGCAACACGGTTAACTTCTTTAAGCGTTGTCTGCCCTGTGAGAGCCTTGAGGTAACCGTCTTCACGCATGGTTACCATTCCCTCTGCGCGCGCCTGTTTTTGAATCTCGGCACTCGTAGAACGTTTGAGGATAAGATCCTGAATGGATTCGCTTATCTCGAATACCTCGTATAAGCCCATTCGCCCCTTATACCCACCGGGCGTTTCTGGCGTGTCTATGCCCTTGAATAAAGTATAAGCGTTTTGACCACCCAGAGGCAAGTTGTTGTAGCCTAAGTCTTGGTCTACTTTGATGCGGTCTGCGTCTGATTTTGCCAACAAATTACCTAGAGTGGCTTGAACCGCGGCCGCTTCTGCCTTGTCGGACTGATATTGCTCTTTTTGCTCGCTAGTACGACGAACCAAGCGCTGACCAATAACAGTGTGCACCGTACTAGCAATGAGGAATGGCTCGATACCCATGTCGAGCAAACGTGGCAAAATACCAGCAGCCGAATTAGTGTGAAGCGTACTAAAGACTAAGTGCCCAGTAAGGGCCGCCTGCACGGCCAATTGAGCAGTTTCTTTGTCGCGGATTTCTCCCACCATTACTACATTAGGGTCCTGACGCAGTATAGAGCGTAAACCGTTTGCGAAGGTTAGACCCACCTCTGCATTAACCTGAATCTGGTTAATACCCTGCATTTTGTATTCAACAGGATCTTCCAGAGTAACGATGTTAATGCTGTCGCTTTTAATCTCGTTCAACAAGGCATATAGCGAAGTTGACTTACCGGAACCCGTTGGTCCACTAGTCAGGATCATACCGTTAGGTTGTTTGAGGGCTTCTTTGATGGTGCGTAGCGCTCGCCCGTGGTAGCCCATATCAGCTAAATTAAGGCTGGTACCGCTCTTATCGAGCAAACGAATTACGACTTGTTCACCCCAGACAACCGGACTGATTGCAATACGAAGGTCAATAGCATGGTTATCAACCATAATGGCAAAACCACCGTCTTGCGGGATACGGTGTTCATCGATCTTAAGATTAGATAAGATCTTTATACGAGAAACCAGTGGTGCCTCAGTACTCTTTGGTAACTTCATGATTTCACGTAGGACACCGTCGATTCGGGCCCGAATGCGCAGAGATTTTTCGAGTGGTTCAATATGAATATCGCTAGCCCTATTCTTGGCCGCATATTCCATGATAGTTGAGAGGGCTTTACTGATCGGTGAATCTTGCACAATGCTTTGGACATTTGCTTGGGCAGCATTCGTCTTTTTATCAGCTTCTTCTTGCCCGGCAACAGCATCTGCAGTTGCCTTGAGGTCGCCTACCATCCGGGTGTCTAAACGTTCGCCGTATTGCTTGAGAACACGCTTTATACCTGCTTCACTTGCCGCGTAAACCTTTAAGGGACGCCCGATTTTATTTGCCAAGAAGTCGGCAGCCTGCACGTTGTCGGCATCGAGCATAGCCACCACCAGCCGATGCTGCATTTCACCAAGTGGCACAGCCATATACCGTTCTGCAATTTCCTGAGGTAATAGAGCAAGCACATCTGAATCAATACGCGCATCGCTAAGATTTACATACGGTACCTTAGCAACTTTTGCAGTAGTACGCGTTAGATCTTCGTCAGTGATAAGACCATCGCTAACGAGCATACCCAAAATTGGAGTACCTTCTTTTTCGGACTTTTCGTGCAATTCATCTAATTGATCATCAGTTAGGAGACCTTGCTCAATAAGGTCTTCCTCGACTTGCTTCTGTGTTGTTGCTGATAGTACGCTCATAGCGCAGTCTACCTGGGGCCCCTATTGGGATATACCATTAAATGGCGACGCGTTGGGATCTTCACCAATCTGAATGAGTTTCGTTGGGTTGATTGAGTCTTTGTTGAAATATTTGCTGTCAGTTGGAGGAACATCAAACTGAGCTGATATAGCATCGACTTTCTCTGCTTCCTGTTGTTTTACACTGTCAGGAGTAAAGAAAAAATTTGAAGCAACCACCGAAACAATGGCACTTATCACACCGATGACTATGAACATGGCTATGTCTTTTTGCTTCATTTCACTACTTCCTTCTTGATGTTCAAGGTCTTCTCTGGTTGATAGAAAGTTCCAAGTTCAAAGTTCGCTTTCATATCAGTATTGCTGCCAGTGAAGGTGATAGTGTGTATGGTAATTGGTCTAATTGAGCGTTCAAAGACAGTTACTAAATCTTGTATAGAAGCATACGACCCTTCGACTCCAACCTGAAACGGAATCTCGACCGGCTGAGGTGTTCCACTCTCTTGAACTGCTGACTGTGCGATTTCATCGTCCGTTCCAGAGATACCACCGATCTTAAAGTTTCGCTCACTAAGGATCTTCTCAAAACTAGCCGTCAATGCCGGAAAGTCGTACTTGCTAGGCAAAGCATCCAATATAATTCGAGCGTTATCACCGTCTTTATCACCTGTTCCAGCGGGATTACCGCCAATCATATTAACGGGTGCTGCTGTGAACTGCTTATACGAGCTAACAAGGTCTTTGGCACTCTCTATATTGTCCTTAAGCTGGTCACGAGCTTTCTGCTTTTGTGCGATAACCCTTCCTTGGTAACCGCGTTGAGTCCAGAGTGCCCGAACAGATACCAGCGAAAAGACTGTGACAAACACCGAACAGCCGATTACGGCGACGATCGAAGCTTGAGCTTTATCGACCTGCACTTTTTTACTAAGAAGTTTATTTTTTGCCATAACTTACCTCTGTTGCTCCGGTTTTGGTAGTTCTTTAAACAAGTCTCCTGGCTTCTCGGTTTCTGACCGTGTCGAGATAATCTTTGGAATCACTAACTTAACATCCTTACTACTATCGAATATGTCCGGCTTGAACTTAAAATTAATGGTATAAGTGGCTTCTGTCTCATCTCTTGCGAAAGTCCCCAGCACGACTTCCGAGAATGGTTTCTCTTGCTGATCTTCTTCACCGATCTTATACGAAGTAAATTTTATGGTATCAACAAATTTATTCACCGTACTGAGCGAATCGGCCTGGCCAGTGATCGTAATTGTTTCTTCCGCATAATTCAAGCTAAGGTTGCCTATGGTTACGTTTGCTGGAGTTATCTGAGACATGTACCCAAATAAACGACTCGTAACCGGCTTCTTATCGTGCAAACCAGGCAGACTGTTGAGCTGATTCTGAATGGTAAGCACTTTGTTAAGGTCAGGTATATCGTTGAGGGACTTGGTACTGACTTGAATATCATCATCTAAATTGCGTAGATGCGCCTTTTGAAAGATATTGACCGTCAAGAAAAGCATTGTGAAGATGAAAAGCGATGAAGCTGCCATAAGCAATGAAACTACAATAACAGTGTGTTTTTGCCTTTTTGCTTTAATGTACTGCTGTTTTACATCTGGAAGAAGATTAAACTGGATCATACGTCACGCTCCGCTAGACCAGCAGCTACACCAAAGTGGTTTGATGCTGCGAGCAACTCATTCTGTCTGTCTGCTGGGAAAGAAACATTGCGCCATGCATTACCGATTTCAACATTGAGTCCAAACTTATTTGCCACGTATAACGGAAAGTCTGGAAGCGCTGAAGCACCGCCAGTCATAATGATTCGCTCAATCTTTACCTGTGGGTATCGGCTTTGGAAAAACTTAATTGACTTCTCAATTTCTGAGACGAGTAGATCTACGGTACCAATGATCGAATTGTAGATTTGTCCTTCTAGTTTGTCTTTACTCAAACCAAACTTATTCACAAACTGTTGAGCTTGCTTCTCGTCGATACTGAGATTTTGAATTGCTGCTTTAATAATTGCCTCGCTACCGGTTGGAATAGCGCGTGCAAGGTGTGGTGCACCGTCCATGGTCACAACTACATCAGTAGCTTTGTTGCCGATGTCAATAATCATCTGTGGAACAGTTGTATCGAAAGGAACTACCGCACGGGAGAGAGCCATAGAGTCTGGCTCAAATGCAATGACATTTAAACCAATAGATTCCAGCATATCGAGACGACTCTCTATAAAGTCATTTGTAACACTGGTCAGCAGCACTTCAACCTTTGACTTGTCCTTTGGTGAATCACCAAGAACTGCCCAGTCTAACTTAGATTCCGCAATTGGTGTCGGAATAAGCGAATCGGCCTGATACTGAATTGTTTTTGCGATTTCACCTTCATCTAAGCGATCTATATCAACCACTGTGGTGAATACGCGCTGTGATGGCAGTCCAACAGCAACGTTCTTTGTAGTCACCTTCGACTGTTCTACAAGGTCTTTAATCGCCTGTGCTAATTTTTGCTGATCACCTTTAGAGTCGCTCATTGCAACAGTGGTGTCTAGAGGCACATAGGCATACTTAACAAGCGCTTTTGATCGCCCAGAGTTATGTAGCTCAACTAAACGAACAGCGGTCGTGCCGATGTCGAGGCCAAAGAATTCAGATACCCCACTCAGTATGCTCATATTGGTCAAAGTATAGCATAAGCTACTTGAGACCGTACAGTGTTTTCCTGATTAAAATACCTAGAGTACGGGTGGTAGATTAGTAATGGATTCGAATCCATTATCGGTTGTTTCTTCTTCGATATTTGGTCGAGGGGAACGACCTAAGTAGACCCCAGGGTTATATCGGAATACCTCGGCAGCCTGTGGGGTACCGAATGGATCTTCTGTAGCGGTACTATCACGGAGTGAACCACTCGCACGACCTAAGATAACTTTATTAGCAACAAAAGCACCATCTACTATAAGCTGGCTATTGCAGGAATTATACATGGCCGTAAGTGAGGCAGCGTTGAGCTTGTACTCGTCTGATGCAGGAGCCGTCGGTGGAGCGGTCACTTTAGGAGTTAGTACTGAACATGTATTAATGTAAGCTCGAACTCCTTGAGCAACAAATACGCCGGCAATATTTGTCACACCTGGTGCAATAGCGATATTACCACTGGCAATAACATACAGAACAGGTATATCAGAACGATCTGACCATGGACCAGTATCCATAGAGATGTTCCCACCTATTGATACATCGCCATCCACGTAAATGTAGATCTGCTGGCCACGAGCAATAGTCATTGCCGGCAGCGAAGTACCACCTGTCGCATTGAACTTTCCTTCTGCAACATCCCCATCATTAGGGTTCGGGGTCGTGGTATCGGGTATGATCGGTTGCTGACTTGCGTTGACGTACACTGTAGACCAGTTTGGTGCACTCGGTTCTTTATCACCGTAGAAATCATGCGCACAGCTAGCGTAAGATCCGAAGTTCTGTGCGGTCAGACCATTTTGTGTTGGATTGGCCGTGGCGGCTGAATCAGCGAATCGAGCCGACGTTATCCCCTGTATAGTACCAAGCGCAAAAGCGGCCAGCTGCGTATTGGAACCTAGGGCACCACGACGGTAAGTAGCTATTGGAGCCGGAGCATTCGTACACGTACCTACCCCACCGCCTGCCTTGAGATCACTGCCAAATGAAGTTACGTACGGCTTATTCACAAAGCGCTCACATGCAACCTGCACATCTGGTGTGCTATTAGCGGGAACAGTAATACCGCCCCTATATCCAATGGTTACCGTCGGTCGATCAATCGTGATGCTAGTGCAAACTTGATCACCAACTGCCAAGTTATGTGGAGCCCCGCGCAAACCAGTAACAGTTACTACACTAAGCGCACTGTTAGGTCCTGTTTGGGCAAACGTTTGATCTGGACTGAGTGTCACAGGAGACACACCAGTTGGGTCATTTGCCCGAATAATATAGAATTTTCGTGTAACGTTGACTGAATAATTTGGATCCGCTTGATCGATACTTCCAGTAAATATGGCAGTTGTTGGGTTCTCATCATCGCCAATATCTACGCCTGGTGATGATGATGTATTGGACGACCTAGGGGTACATGGCCCAATAGTTCTGGGGCTATTCGAGAGCTGTGGATTACCGTAGTCAGGACCCACACCAATAACATATGCATAGACAGTGTGACTAGAACTGAATATATCCACCGGAATTCTTGAGTCTGTCGCATCAATATTAAACCCGAAGTTTCCTTGGAGAGATGGATCAGGACGATAGATACTGGTTGGCCCTAGGTTAATACCTAGGTTTGGATTGCTTGGATCATCGAAGTAAAGATGTACGTCGGTTATTCCACCAGGGGCGTCTATATCACGCGCCCAGCCAGTAATCCCGTTAGTACAGTTTGCCTCTTCAAGATTTCCCTGTGGTGGATTGTCTGGGTCCCGCGTTAGACGATAGGTGAATGTAAAATCGTCGTTCACGTTATTAACGTCGATTAGACCTCCGCCTTGCCCAGCAGTTGTAAGTCCATAGGCTTGATCTGCTCGCCAATAACCTGGTGCTCCGGCATCACCAATACCAACTGGAGTGAATGTAAAGCCCACACCATGTTCTTTACCTTGACCCAAAGTCCATGTGCCCCATTGGCAAGCTAAGTAAGGGAACCCGTCAATACTATTACCAAATGCAAGCTTGGTGCTGTTTCCGCCGATAAGCTGAGGACACTGCAACGTCCCCTCACCACCTGCTTGAGCACGAAAGTTAGCGTTGCCATTCGGGAAGCCTGGTTTCCCCGCCCAGTTAACGGCTGTATCAACAGGAATAGTGCTTGCACCGTAAGGCGCAGGGTTCGTTGACCTAACATTAATCGTAAAATCATTGGACCATTTCCTAAATGAGCCGTCTGGATTTTCAATTCGTACCTGAACGACGACGTTATAGTAAGCTGCAGTACTATTGATTAATCCTGGATTGCAATCTGCGGCCTCAACTGCTGGACTATGCACAATATTGCCTATTGCAAAGAGCAAAAATGCAAAAATAAATGATGCAACTAGTGCGCCTGTACTGCTACGAATCTTACTTAACATTATCTACCACCTTTACCGCTCTAACGGCAGCTTCATACTTGGCCTTAAACTCGGTATCTGCCTTTAGATTCTTCGTTTTAATTACAAAATAATAGGCAGTGTTCCTTGTCGTTGACTGACCGGTTTGTATATCAGTGTAAGCCTGAACGTCATCTCGTATGGGCATAATACCCCCTTCTTTCAAAACCTTTAGCTCTTCGAAAAACTTGCCGACCGTTCGACTAGCATCAGGAATTAACGTTTCGAGTGGATAGGCCGACGTATCAACTCTAAACTGACCCGATTTATTACTTGCAGCACCATACACCAAACTAGTATCTGCTTTGATTGCCTTGACGATATCTTGTGGGGTTGTCTGCCCTTGTTCTAGTTTCTTGCGCGCCTCTTGAGCTTTTGATTGAGCTTGTTTCCTGTCTTTCTCTATCGTGTCAGGGTTATTAAAGTCTGGATCTTTTGATTTATCTTCTGAGCTTAAAAAGTTTCGACTGAATGGATAATAAAACGCATACCCCTCATAGCCATCGCGGTCACGACTCGCGACGTAATGCCTCACGTATTCACCCTGAGCAAGTAATCGTCCGAGTTTATCGCGATCATAGGGCTTAGTCACAAGCCCCAAAGGTATCTCAGTTGCGGCTTCTGGAATGTCTATGCCTAGCTTTTCGGCGGCAGCCAATACTGTATATGATTCGATAATTTGTGATTTGGCAGCCTCATCGTTGAGCAGTCTGCTGCTAGCCTGCGTACGAAGTTCGTCGTAGTCTTTTTTGAAAATCTTAGTCTTTCCAACGACTAAGACAGGTTTCTCAGCTGACAGTATTTTCCAAGCAATGGCGCCCCCGCTAGCTAGAACAATAACTACTATTACTGCAAATACTGCCTTCTTATTTATACTGCTGCGCTTTCCGCCAATTGTGCGACGAAATGGGTTGAACCGCCGCTTGGCAGAAACAACAACTGTCTCAGTTTTATTGTCACCTTCCATTTGATTTTGATTATACTTACGCTTAAAGGTAAAGGCAACCGTGATGCGTTATTTGTCACGAGCCACCGCATACTGCTCGGTTTACAAATGAAAACTCCGAGGGTTATCGTGTAGAACGGTCCATTATAGCCAGTAATTAGTGTGCGATTAAACGTTAATGGAACTGCAGTCGACATCGTATAACTTTGACAAATAGTACATAAGATGCTATTATTAAGTCACCCGAAAGAAACAAAAATGCCAGAACTAACAGATCTTCACAACACAGCATATAACGACACCGTTTCGGATGCTCACGCTTTTGTGACCAACGGCCTCGGCTTAACGACTTCAGGCAGAGATCAAGTAACCGTCGTGTCACCTCATGACGCAGGTCGTGCAAAGCAAAAAACCAATAAAGGTGCTTCTGTCGCAGGTGGATATCGTAAATCGACAGGAGATGTAGTCGTTTACGCTAGCCATGAAGTTGGGCATGAAAAAACAGATGCTAAAACTGGCAGCCTTATTGTTCATGAGCTAACACATGGTGGGTCGTTAAACGATAGCTATCACCCTTATTACAATGAACTCCTGGCGGGACTGGGTGAAAACAAGTATCTAGAATGGCTGAAGACTCAGGGACGCCTGCAGCCGGCCAGTAGCTTCACATTACGCAAAGCCGGCGTAAGATTACATATACCGGGATCATACCGATACTACGACGCTGACACACCGAATACTTCACAGGGTCTTGTTGCCGCATCAAGCGGCAAACTAGCATTAGTGAACAGAGGCATTAGCCCAGAAGCATTACTTGCAACAAGCTCTTTAGGAGGACATGAGCAATTTGGCATCATGAGGCAAGCGCTGGATTCCCTCCACCCTGGCTTGGCATCTACAGTAGAGAGGTTGCCAGAAAACACTGATGGCATTCTCCAGGCAAGCGCCGCAGTGAGCGAGGCTGCAGCTCACAAGGGTATCACACATCTATAGACGTGCTTACTGTTAAAGTATGCACATGTCACGTCTCAAGCTTGGTACTCTTATCTCGTAACACAACAACCCTTTGAACTGAAACTGACCATACCAGCAACGGGTAGAGATAATTGGGGCTATTCGCGCTCAATGTAATCTCTCAGGGTAACCCTGCAACTTCCGGTACCCGGGTCTCTAAGTAGGCCATAAAATCTTTCACTGCCTGCAAACATGCCGCCGAAGGGCTTCCAGGAATAACTGGAAATCGTGCCTGCATTGCACGAATTTGCACGGGATTGGGCGGTTTATGGGATTCGCATGACGGATCTATGTTGGTCATGTTTATTTTATTATTTTCAATCTATACACTATCATGCTTAAGCAATTTGGTCAAGTAAGGCACCTCTGTTATAATACTGTGTATGAGTTCACTTTCTATTGGTATTGTGGGCCTACCGAATGTCGGTAAGTCTACCCTTTTTAACGCCCTTACCGATGCACAGGTTTTGGCAGCAAATTACCCTTTCGCAACTATTGAGCCAAATACTGGCATTGTTCCGGTGCCTGACGAGCGACTTGGTAAACTGAGTGACCTGTATAACAAAGCCCCCATTAAACCAGCTACGGTTACCTTTGTAGATATCGCTGGTCTGGTAGCCGGAGCCAGTCAGGGTGAAGGCCTGGGCAACCAATTCCTTAGCCACATCCGCAGTACTAATGCCATTGTGCATGTGGTGCGTGCCTTTGAAGACAATGATATTCAGCATGTCGATGATCAACATGATCCTAAGAAAGATATGGATGTCATTAATACTGAGCTTGTACTCGCCGATATCCAGACCGTTGAAAAACGCCTGCCAAAATTTGAGAAAGAAGTTCGGGCTAACCCAAAGCTCAAACCAATCCTTGACACCTACCAGGTCATTAAAGCCGGCTTAGATGAGGGCAAGTTAGTCTCGCAGCTAGACGTAGATCCCGAACATATCGCCGATCTGCAATTGATCACCGCTAAGCCAGTCATTTATGTGTTCAATGTAGACGAAGCTACCCTGACCGATAAAGCCGCACAAGATAGTTTGACTGCCCTCGTTACTCCATCTTCTGCCCTATTTATTTGTGCCAAGTTAGAAAGCGAACTGAGAGGACTTGATGAAAGCGACCGAACTGAGCTTTTAGAAAGCTACGGTCAAACTGAATCTGGCTTAGTGCAATTAATTCATGCTGCCTACGATACTCTGGGCCTACAAAGCTACCTTACGGCTGGCGATAAAGAAGTTCGCGCCTGGACAATCAAACAAGGCTTCACTGCTCCGCAGGCTGCCGGTGTTATTCACGGTGACTTTGAACGTGGCTTTATTGCTGCGCAAATAATTGACTACAGTGACCTTATCGCAGCGGGTTCAGAACAAGCTGCTAAGGCTGCGGGCAAAGTGCGTACCGAGGGCAAGACCTATGTTATGCAGCCCAATGATGTTGTCGAGTTCCGCTTTAATACCTAAAGCTTGCTAGACCTTCCAGCCGCGAACGATCTCTTGAATACTTTTAAGAATAACGTCGTGACTCGGCACACTGTTATCTTCAAAGTAATGGTTAATACCCATGAAGTTTTGCACGACACTAAGACACACGATGTCATCTGCCAGAATATGCATACGGTCAACCACGTTTACCGTTGCAAATGGTGTTGCGATAATAAGATCTTTTGTCTTGGTAGATTTTAAGAAGAGAATGGCAGCATCAATAGAAGCCACGCTACCAAGACCGTCTGCCACGATTATAACCGTGTGTCCCCTGAGCATATCCTTGCGAATCACCTGATTATCGCCCAGTAAGCGGTGCATCTGTCGCAATTTTTCCATCTTTTGCTGTTCGAACATGTGATGATATTCCATAGTGAACTCATCGTGCTGGCCCTGAGAATAAGAGCTGTTTTGGCTATAGCCACCGTCTTGGTTAATACTCCCCACTGCGTCAGGTTCGCCCGGTGCATGAATTTGCTCAGCCATGAGCATCGTAATGGGACAATTAAGAGCCTGAGCAATTTGAGTAGCCACAATAACAGCACCGTCTGATAGCGCTACAAGTGTGCATTTTTTGCCTTTGTACTTTAGGAGCTGCGCACTTAATTTAAGCCCAGCTTCTGCCCGATTAGTGAAATACATAGCTTAAATTGTACTTACTTCCGCCTGTGCTGGCCAGGTGATTTAGTGGCAACCTTTAGTAAGTAGAAGCGTTCGCGGTTGCCTTTTGAGCCAGTCACATCTGAGTCAGCTTTGTCTTGCAGTACAAACGTCTGCTTTGCCCACAACTCAAAGTCCTGCAGAATCTCACGGCGCACTTTCTCGTTCTTGATGACCCCATGGTGTTTTACATTACTTCCCCGAGCTTCGAACTGTGGCTTTACCATAGCAACAATCTGAGTGCCAGAATGACATACCTTTGCTACGGCAGGTAGGATAGCCTGCAAACTAACGAATGATACGTCGGCTACGACAAGATCTATTTTTTGCGTGGTACTAAAAGTTCGAATATCAGTTTGTTCGTGTAGCTCAATCTGGGGATTACCGTGCAAGCTAGGATGCAGCTGGTCTTTACCTAGTTCTACGGCAATCACCTTTGCAGCTCCGTGCTTGAGAGCATAGTCCGTGAAACCGCCTGTCGATGAGCCCACGTCGAGCACTGTTTTGCTTCTAAAGTCTAGCTGTAATTTTTCTGCTACCGAGGCTAGTTTTAGCCCAGCGCGCGAGACATACTGCTCTGCTGCTGTCAGAATAATTTCGTCAGTTTCTCTGACCAGCGTGCCTGCTCTGGTAACTACCTTGCCATTAACGGTAACTTGACCAAGCTTAATAAAACTCTCAGCCTGACTACGTGAAGCAACCAGTTGCCTACGAGTAACCACTTGATCGAGACGCTTTTTGTCCATACGTACTTACAATACTAGTCTTTGACGCGTTCTCGGTACGCACCCGTGGCAGTATCGACACTAATAAGATCACCTTGCTTAATAAAGGCTGGCACCTTCACAGTAATACCAGTTTCAAGCTCGGCATTTTTTAAGACACTGCTCGTGGTGTCGCCCTTAACAACGTCTTCCGTATAGGTAACTTTGAGGGGAACATTTTTTGGTAAATCAATACTGATAACTCGGTCATCAAACAGTTGTGCTTGAGCTTTATCGCCCTCTTTCATGTAACCACCCTGATCACCCAATATATCTGCAGGCACCTCGAATTGCTCGTAGGTATCTTCGTTCATAAAGTAGTAAGTATTACCGTCGTTGTACAGATACTGTACGTTTTGGTTGCTTACATCTGCGTAATCAATTTGCTCGTTACCTTTAAATGTCTTCGCCAAGACACTGCCATCAATGAGGCTTTTAATACGAACGTTAACAATTGAGCCACCACGACCCATAACTTTCTGTGAATATTCAACGACCCGATATGGCACGCCTTCTAGTTGAAAAATCGTACCTTTTTTTAGATCAGTAATACTTAGGGCCATGAATACTCCTTTATCCTAGTTGGCGAAGCATGTCGCGCATGCGGTTTGAATGTTGCAGTAACTCGTCACGGTGACGAAAATCCATAACAATATCGTCGACTAGTGATTCGAGATGCTTAATAATTTGTTTTACACGATTCTCGAGACTTAAGGGGTGTTTTTGTTGCTTTATCTCTGATAAGAGCTTTTCAACTTCTGCAACCAGAGCCTTTGCAATCTGGTGTCCTGGCTCGTCAAGATACCCACTTCGGAGCTTATTCTGTATGTGTTCAGCTGCTTTTCGTACGTCATCCATATTGACTACTCCTTCACTAATTGCTCAAAGCACGCTCTGGTGCCCGGTGTAAATTTGTCTAGACTGCGGCGAATTTCGCCTAAAGACATTGTAACAAGCTCGCCTTCATGCGCCGTCACTTTAGTTTGTGGTGGTACTTGAAATAAGTACACCGTAGCATGTACCGTGATCGTCTGGTCTTTCCAGTCTGAGTTAACATTTACTTCACCTAGTAACTCTGCTTGTTGGGTAGTAGGCGCATAACTTGACTCTTCGGTGACTTCACGACAGGCAGCTTGCAGAGCTGTCTCTCCAGGTTCGATCTTGCCCCCAAAACAACCGATAAGATTAAGCCCACCGGCCTGCTTTTTACCATTTCGCAACTGCAGCAAATATACATCATCTTGCTGCAGTAAACCCATGGCTATGTTCATGTGTATCACAACACGCTGCCCGTTCTAGAAACTTAGTTGTTTGCTACGAATGGTAGCAATGCAATGTGGCGAGCTCGCTTGATAGCAACACTTAGGTGTCGTTGTTGGCTCTCTGTGAGGCCAGTCTTTTTGCGAGTTTCGATTTGCCCGTATACGTTTACGTATCGTTGCAATGTCTTGAAGTCCTTGTAGTCAAAAAAGGCTACATCGGTTCGATTCTTAAATATCTTTGCCATTGTTATTCCTTATTAAAATGGGATGTCGTCAAGATTGATAGGCTCATCACCTAGATCTTCTACAGCCACATCATCTTTCTTGCTTGATTTCTTTGGGGCTGGGCCAGTTGCTGGTGCAGCTGAGTATCCACCATTTCCACCACCTTCACCTTCACCGCGTCCACCAAGGAACGTTACGTCTTGCGCGTTGACCTCTACCTTGCTGCGCTTCTGACCGTCTTGTTCCCAAGAGCGGCTTTGCAGGCGACCGTTAACTAAAACTGGTCGACCCTTGGTGACATACTGGGCAACTCGTTCACCGAGTGGACCCCAGGCGACAACATCAATGTAGTCGGTAGCCTCTTGCCATTCACCATCTCCGCCCTTGTAGCTGCGGTTAAGTGCAAGACTAAAGCTACAAACACTTTGACCGCTTGGAATTTGCCTTAGCTCAGGGTCTCGAGTTAGGTTCCCCATAAGTATTACTTGGTTAAAACTACGTGCCATGTGGCATCCCTCCTTGTTCGGAAACTATGTCCGATTAGTTTATGTACTCCCACCGTACTGCCGCGCGACATAGTGTGTCAAGCAGCAGCAGTTCAAATCGTCGTTTTAGTCCTCGTCTTTTTCGTCGTCGTCTTCACGATCACCACGTTCAGCTGCTTTAGCAGCCTTTTCAGCCTTAGCAGCTTCTGCTTTTGCAATAGCCTTAAGGTCTGGGCGTGTGATCAGAAAACGGATGACTTCGTCAGTGATGTTAAGTAGAGATTCTACCTTTGCAACACCGGCCCCTGGCATGTCCACTGTATAGAATACGTAGACAGCATATTCTTGCTTAGCAACTGGGTAGGCCAGCTTGCGCTTGCCCCAGTTGTCTGTTGCAGTCACTGTGCCGCCGTTGTCGGTAACGATCTTTTGCACCTTGGCTTCTGCCTTGCTTAGATCGACCTCTAGGTCGGGGTGATACAATACAGCAATTTCGTACTGGTTCATCTGCTTCCCTTTCTCTGGTTAGAGCCTACATTCACAAGGGGATGTAAGCCAAAAGTTAGTAACAGGGGTAATTATAGCCTATCCACCCCTATATTGCAACTACATCACCTGCGGTCTCTATTCGGTATGTAATCCTGGATACCGGCGAGTGACTAAGTGCTTGTCGCGAAAACGAACTACACTGCGGGGGCTGGCTACATCGTGTCGAGGCTGGCCCTTTAAATAATCTCCCACCATGTCATAAATGGTTTCTGATGCCTTTGTGACGATGGCTCGCTGTTCTTTCGTAGCGGTACCTTCATAATCTGCCGTGATAGCTTCGAGCACCTGTCCGGGCTCGTGCCTGCCCGGCAACGATAGGTGCAGCTTTGATCGTATAAGCAATGAGAGATAACGACGTCTCTGCTGTTTGGTAGCTGTTGCTTTCACCTCTATAGGGACGGCGTTCACAATCTCCCCTTGGTGCTGTCGAATTACAACCAGGTCATGAGTTTGCTCAGGGTGATAGATACCGTTATCAGCACGAGAAAGAGCCGGAATTGCGATCCATTTACCGGAGCGTCTTCGATTGTAGGCCAACAAACCATTAGTCTCATAACTAAAACCACGTAGGTCACCCGCAACTCTGACGTCGCCCTCCTTAAATGCCAGCTGGGTATTCACATCAGCCATCTGAGCAATATTAAGGACATCAGCAAACACCGCAGCTAGCGTACGGTTTTGTACCCCACCACGAATAATTTCGCTAAAAACTGGCAAGAAAGCTATGTCGTTTGCCGTCCGGTACGCTAGCGCAGCGTCTTCGAGCGGATGGCGTTCTTGGATGTTAATCCACTTCTGGTGTGCTATTGCCCGTAACCAGGCATCCTGAGCAATGCCTAGCAACTGTTCGCCAGTCTCTTTATCATTGCCGCCCAATATAACTGCCGCCTCGGCAGCCGCCCACCCCCCGGCAACCAAATATGTTGGTACATCACCACCGCTAAGCTGTGGGTGAAGCCCAAGTAAGTGATGAGCGCCGCTCTCGCCAACAAATACTTTATGCATGAGAATATAGCGCCTGAAGGCCTCTTGCTCTTCTGGCTGCAAACCCAGTGTCATCTCTTGAGGCTGAATCGAAAGCGCGTCGAAACCAGTTTGGGGTACGTCAACTCCTACAGTCATCGTCACTAGGGTAGCACAAAAACTCTATTAGGGGCGCTAAGCAATCTTATTGTCATCAGGAATGTCATCGTAGACATCACCTTGATCGGCGTCAGCAGCGGCTGCGCCACCACCAAATACATCGTCTATACTGCGTACCAGAACTTCTCGTGGACGGGAGCCATCAGCGTGACTGACAATGCCCTGTTCTTCCATGCTTTCAATCATACGTGCAGCCTTACCGTAACCGATTCGTAACTTGCGCTGTAGTAAGCTGGTACTGGCTTTGCCGGCATCAATAACTACTTCTACTGCTTGACGGAAGATTGGTTCGTCAGCGGCATCTACGTCAGCTACTACACCGCCTCGACCGTTCAACTGCACTGGCTGGCTCACAACTTCATTGTCGTAGTTTGGTGGTCGCTGTTCCCGAATAAAGTCAGTCACCTTATTAGTTTCACCATCGTCAATAAAGGCACCCTGTACACGAACCGGCTTTGGCATGCTGGCAGTAAGCAGCAACATATCACCCTTACCAAGTAGTTTCTCTGCACCCATCTGGTCGATAATGGTTCGAGAGTCAATCTGGCTGGCGGTCGTAAATGCAATACGAGCTGGTACGTTGGCCTTAATAAGACCAGTAATAACATCGACGCTTGGGCGCTGTGTTGCCAGCACGAGGTGAATACCAACAGCACGTGCTTTCTGAGCAATGCGCACAATAAGTGACTCAACATCGCGGGCGGCCATCATCATTAGATCGGCAAGCTCATCAATCACGACCACGATATATGGCATGCCTTCTTCTTGCTTTTTATTGTTGTACTCAACAATGTTGCGTACGCGCTCTTCACTGAGAGTTTTATAGCGTCGCTCCATTTCAGCTACCGTCCATTTAAGTGCGCTAATACACTTTTCTGGCTCGGTAATAACTGGGGTGAGCAAATGAGGAATATCGTCATATGGCTTTAGCTCAACTTGCTTTGGATCAACCAGGATTAACTTAAGGTCAGCGGGACTATTCTTGTAGAGCAAGCTCGTGAGAATGGTGTTAATCATGACTGACTTACCTGAGCCTGTTTGACCAGCAACCAACAGGTGAGGCATGCGCGCCAAGTCATTAATAATGGGCTTACCGGCTATGTCGCGACCAATAGCAAATGCCAGTGGGCTGGCTTTTTCTTCTGTCCATTCCTTCGACTCTAGAATGCCACTCATACGCACAGTAGCCGGCTTGATGTTTGGCACCTCAATACCAACCAGCTTCTTACCTGGGATTGGTGCTTCGATACGAATACTGGTAGCAGCAAGATCGAGTGAAATGTTGTTTTCTAATGCTGTAATCTTTGTTAGCTTTGTGCCGGCTGGTGGCTTAAGCGTGTACTGAGTGACACTTGGGCCAATGTTTGCCCCTTCCATCTCGACATTAATGCCAAATGTCTCGAATGTTTCTTGGATCATGCGAGCATTACCTTCGACATCACCCGCGTCAGCTTTGTCCTGCTTGTGACTGAGTAGCGCAGTGGATGGCAACTGCCAATTCGGATCACTCGCAACGGTCAAAGCACTATGGTCTTCGCTCGGAGCTAGCTTTTGAGCGGTGTTGCGCAGTGAACTAACCCGTGCAGCTGAAGCACCATTATGATGCTCGACTGGAACACCCTCATTAAGCTTGAAGTTCTCGCTAGCGCGGCGCTTCAGCTCGCCTAGATCAGTGTCGCCTTCTGCCTCCTTGCCCTGGAAGATATTAGCTAATTTAAGAAGAGCAAGTGGTGAGACACCAAACGCAAAAAAGAACGATAGAACGCCAAAGACAATAAACATAATGGCGGCTGGGACTACATCAACAGCGCCCAACACAATGCCCCCAATAAGTTCTCCGACTGCCCCACCATTGCCACCAGTAGCTGTGCCCAAGGAGTCTCTCTCTACAAAGAGTACATGCAGCAAGCTAGCAGTAAGGGTAAGCCCTAGCAGCATACTAACTAACTTTCCTAATGGGATCTGATGATCCTCGCTCGTGAACTTCAGGACACCAAAGTATACCAGCGCAAAAGGAGTTAAAATGGCTGCCCAACCGAACGTCCAGGCGGCAGCGTCGTATAAGCCAGTTGGCAATGGTCCGCCGGTATTAAAACTACCAAGGAGCGTGAACAATGCCACGACGATCATAATAATTGCCCCGGTCAGTGGCCAAAATGGCGACTTCTCTTGGACTACTTCTACTTTTTTCTTTCTGGTTTGTTTTTTCTTTTTTGCCATTAGCTTTTATTATATCATTCACTCGCCCGTGGTGGACTAGGATTATACCCTTCTACCTGGGTCTCTGACAGTGCCTCTAAATACGCTTCTTTTAATTCGTCGACTGCTCCTGGGTCAAGGTCAACACCAGCACGATCGGCATCTGCAACTTCAGCAACTTGTTCATGCAAGCCGGCTAGTTCGCTGGCCGCATCTCGTGCAGCTACGTCTGCTGCCCTACCCTTGTCAACCGCTCCAGTTATGTCAGTTGTCACACGTAAGATATCGCCTATCCGTCGAGGTTCATCTGCGTCTGTCGGGTCGTGAGAAAAGGCTGATTCCATAACAGTATTATAGCAAAAAATACAACGATTGTCAATTCTGGCTGTAGACGAGCGGTCTGTCATGAGCCAGGACGAGCCCAGAGCGCATCAGCTTCACATGCTCGAGTTTGGCTTTTTGATACCCAGTGATAACTGCCAAACTTTCTGACACGTCTATACCTGGTAATGCTTCGCTGTCGGGCTGCTCGAAAGTACCCAATAAGTCAGGCTGCGGCAACTCATAACCTTCGCTGTCATAGATGAAGTACTCATCACGCACTAGTTCAGGTGGCCCCGAAAATTCAGCCGCCGCTGTGCCAGTGATTATTTCCCAAGCCACGCGGCGCCTTATTGTGTTATCTGTACCTTCTACTTTCTGAAATGGACCCCAAAAGGCTAGCTCGCCCATTTCATAAGGCTCCCCACCGTCCTCATCGTGCTGCTTCCACGTACGAAAACTATACAGCGTGCCAGTTTCTACACCCTGGACGGCCCACACTCTCATTGGTGAAAAACTGAGCAGTGGCCTCTGTTCGGCAACCAACGCTTCAATGGCGTCGTTAATGGGGTAAATCTCGTGCGTGGCAGCAAGTCTATCTAAGCTACCGGTGTTATTATGTGGCCTAGATGATGGCATAGAGCGATATTATACAATGAATTATTAAATAATGCTATCTTAGTCAGTTCGGGCATCCTGGTTAAGCAGCTTGGCACGCATTTGCTGGAAACGCTTTTGTAGCTCTTCAGCTTCTTGTTCTGGCGTAAGCTGCACTGGTTGTTCTGACTGCTTATCGTTCTTTGCCCCGTGACCATTCGAATTGCCGTTAGATCCGTTCTTATCACCAGATTTACCGCCAATAACATTCACTACTGGAATAACAATTGGGCTGCGCTGGGTATGCTCGAATAGGAAGTGCGTGACATGCTCGCGGATCTCTTGTTTGAAACGATCTAGGTCGACACGCTTGAAGCGCTGAGAGACAGCTCGACGAAGCTCGGCACGAAAGGCATTCATCAGCTCTTCATTATCTCGCATGTAGATAAAGCCACGGCTGATAATATCCGGACTAGTGGCAAGACCACCGGTGCGTTTATCGACAGTGAGGACAACCGCTACCAAGCCTTCTTCGGCGAGCATTAGTCGGTCTTTGACCACAACGTTGCTGACAATAGCTCCGGTTTGGTCGACCAGTACTGTTCCGTGTGGCACAGTACCACCCGGCTCCATGGTGTCTTTTGTGAACGCAATTACTTCACCGTTATCGGCGTTTATGGTGTTCTTGCGTGGAATGCCATTATTGATAGCCACGTCGATGTGTCGCTTTTTAGCGGTGTAGTCACCGTAGATCGGCACAAAGAACTTAGGCTTGGTCATATTAATCATTTCGGCATACTCATCGATGCTGGCATGACCAGAAACGTGCAGCGGGCCGTGCTCATCTACGTCACGAGTAATATGCTGGAAGATGTGAATACCCTTCTTCATGAAGTCGTCTACCATAGAACGAATCTTGGCATCGTTACCGGTATATGGGATTGGAGAGCTAGAGAAAATGACAGTGTCTTGCTCTTTAAGCTTTACGTGTCGGTGATCGCCAGTACTCATGCGCTGCAGCGCTGAGCTAGGCTCACCCTGCGAACCGGTACAGACCACCACAAGGTCTTTGTCGTTCATAGTTGAGGCAGAAGCGATTGGCACAAAGGTTCCCTTTGGAATGCGCACAAAGCCGTGGCGCACAGCCATTTCAAGCGTACTCACCATACTGCGACCGTCGATAGCAACTTTTTTGCCATGGTGAACGGCTGCGTTAATGATCATCTGTACGCGGTTCATGTTGGTACTGAAAAGTCCGACAAAGATACGTCCAGGCGCATTGTCCATGATGTCTACAATTGTTTGTTCAATGGTGCTTTCGCTCGGGGTCCAACCTGGGCGGTCAGTAGTGGTACTCTCACTAAGTAGCGCGAGCACACCTTCGTCACCAAGCTGCTTCAGGCGATCCATGTCCGTCTTTTCGTGGTCAAGTGGATTAGGGTCAAAACGGAAGTCACCAGTGTTGATGAGACGCCCTACCGGTGAGTCGAGCACAATACAGGTGCTGCCTGGAATAGAGTGCGTAACACGCACCAACTCTACAAAGAAGCTACCGATCTTGAGACGCTCATGAGTGTCTTCGTTCATCATGACTGTCTTTAGCTCAAAGCCATCTGGCATTGGCAAGCCAAAGTTCTGGAAAATTTCTTCAACACGACCAATAGTGAATTTACTACCGTAAATTGGTGCTGGAAACTTAGGCACAATATGCGGCAAACCACCGATGTGGTCGAGGTGACCATGGGTGATGATATAGGCACGAATCTTGTGCTTAATGGTTTCGAGGTATGCAGTATCGACAATACCGTAGTTAATACCCGGCAGGTCAACACCCAGGTCGTTACCACAGTCCATAATGACCGCATCATTCATATATTCAACGAGGATGGTGTTTTTAGAACCACCACCGTCCATGCCACCCAAGCCAACAATTTTTAGACGAGGTGTGTCATCGATGAAGTTAGCTCGTTGAACTTTTTGGTTCTTGCTGCTGGCGTCTAGGTGCTGGCTAGCGATGCGCATAGCATCTTCTTGGTTGCGCTTTTGCGCTCGAAGTGCCGCACCACGTGATACGCTGCGGCCGACCGTAGGTGCTGGTGCTGCATTGTTAGCAGCTGGCTTTGGTCCACGCCCACGATTATTAGGACGTCCGTTGCCGCCTGGTTTATTACCAGAACGGTTATTTGGTTTAGGGCGATTGCCCTGTTGGCCGTTTGAGTTGGCCGTTTGATTGTTATTTGGATTCATTTTTCTCCTTTTTCTTATATTAGAGAGTTATTTTGTAATCATTTGAAATGAGTGCCGGCACCGATGCGAAGTCATCAAGCAATGTTGAGCGCATCGAGCCGTTGTATAGAGCGGCAGCTGGATGGTAGAGCGGTAAAATTACCCATGTTAGCTCGGTACCATGCACCTTGACTCGTATACGTTTGGGTTGACCATGAATCTGACTGATCTGTAAACCCGGCAAGAAGCAATTAGTGCTGTGTCGCCCAAGTGTCACGATGACCTTGGGCTTAATTGCTGCCAGCTGAGCGTACAAGTACGGTAGAAAGGCCTGCTTTTCTACGGGAAGTGGGTCACGGTTATTTGGTGGCCGATACTTCACGATGTTTGTAATGTAAATGTCCGAGCGATCTAGGCCAACACTAGCCAGCATCTCGTCGAGAAACCTACCAGACGCACCGACAAAGGGTTCGCCTTTTAGGTCTTCGTTCTTTCCTGGTGCTTCGCCGATAAAGACGACGTCTGCATTTGGATTACCGCTACCAAAGACTAGTTGAGTCGCCTGCTTGGCCAGCTCTGGGCAAATATTTTTGTTCAAAATATCTGCCTTAATCTGGTCAAGGGTGCTGGCTGTACTCATTTTTTCTTCGGAACAGCTGCTCGAAATAACCGGTTAACACTAATGATCAAAATAAGTATGAGTAGTCCATATTGCTGCAGGCTGCCGGTGTCGACAGCCCGAATAAATAGGAACCAACTCAGGGTCAGGCCAGCCACACCCTGTACAGCTTTAAAGATACGTTCGTTCTTGGTTGCTTTACTCTGTGCCATAACCCTCCCCTTTCTTACTGTTACTTGCCAGCTAGTTCGCGAGCAGCGGCTTTCATACTGAGCTGCAGGCGGCCACGGTCGTCGATAGCTACTAGTTTAACGGTTACTTTGTCGCCTTCTTTAACGACATCGCTTGGACTAGCAACGCGCTCTTCTGACATTTCACTGACGTGCACCAAGCCATCTTTACCTGGCATGATAGTGACAAAGGCACCAAAGTCGAGCACGCTGGCCACTGGCACGTCTTTATAGATCTTGCCTACTTCTGGCTCAGCCACAATGCTCTGGATCCAGTCCTTAGCAGCCTGAATGCTGGCGCCGTCTGGGCTGGCAATCATAATTGTTCCATCGTCTTTAATGTCGATTTCGGCTCCAGTTTCACCAGTAATCTTCTGGATGACTTCACCACCCTTACCAATGACCTCGCGGATTTTGTCAGGGTTAATGCTAATCGATTCAACACGTGGTGCATATGGACTCATCTGAGCGGGCTCAGAGATAGTCTGCAGCATGCTGTCGAGAATAAATGCTCGTCCAGTTTTACCTTGCTCAAGTGCCTGAGCCAAGATATCAATGCCGAGGCCGTGTACTTTCATATCCATCTGCAGTGCGGTAATACCCTTGGTTGTTCCGGTAACCTTGAAGTCCATATCACCAGCAAAGTCTTCAGCGTCAGCAATGTCGCTGAGAATAATTGGTCGATCACCATCAAGCACTAGGCCCATAGCGATACCACTGACTGGTCGGACAAGCGGTACACCAGCGTTAAGAAGTGCCAAAGTACTTGAACAGGTGGCAGCCATACTGGTACTGCCGTGCTGACTCATGATCTCTGTTACCGCTCGAATAGTGTACGGAAAGTCGGCTTCGCTTGGAATAACTGGCAGCAATGCACGTTCAGCGAGCGCGCTGTGACCGATTTCGCGGCGCCCTGGACTACCCAAACGCTTAATTTCGCCCACTGTATAACCTGGAGCGTTGAAGTGATGCATATAGCGCTTCTCGCCCTCTCGCTCCATAGTATCGATAAGTTGTGCGTAGCTGAGTGGCGCTAAGGTCACGATGTTCATGCCCTGTGTCATACCTCGGGTGAACAGGCTTGAACCATGAGCACGCGGTAAAAAGCCTACTTCATGGCTAAGCGGGCGCACTTCGGTGAGTTCGCGGCCGTCAGGACGTGCATTCTCTTCGATAATGCCCTTGCGTACATCTTTGTTAGCTGCGCTAGCAAAAGCGTCTTCGTACTCTCGCTTGACTGCCTCATAGTCGTCACCAAGCTTTTCAGCAAAGTGAGCCAGTAACTCTTCGCGAATAACGTGCATTTTGGCGTGACGATCAGCATAGTTTGTACGGATATTTTTGCCCATTTTGTCTTTGAGATAGGCGTCGACTTCGGCTTGGATATCTTCGCTTGGCAGGCTTAGCTCGTATTCTTGAGGTTCTACAGCCACTTTCTTGACCAACTCTTTTTGTAGAGCAATAGCCGGCTGAATAGCTTCTTGTGCGAAGCTAAGAGCGTCGATAACTTGAGCTTCTGAAACTTCGTTGGCACCAGCCTCTACCATCATGATGGCGTTTTCGGTACCAGCGGCAACGAGGTCAAGCAAGCCTTCTTCTAATTGAGCGGCTGTAGCAAAGGCTTTCATTTTGCCGTCAACAATAGCTACGCGAACACCGGCTACAGGACCTTCGAATGGCGCACCTGTCAGCATAAGAGCAGCACTTGTCGCGATCATAGCGATCATGTCTGGACGGAAGTTAGGATCCATAGAAAGTACGGTGGCAACACCTTGCACTTCGTGGCGGTAGCCTTTTGGCCACAGTGGTCGAATTGGACGATCGATTAAACGACCAATAAGAATGGCGTCCTCGCTCGGGCGGCCTTCGCGCTTAATAAAGCGGCTACCGCTGATCTTGCCAGCGGCATACATTTTTTCTTCGTAATCAATGCTAAGAGGAAAGTAGTCCATTGGTACTGGCTTCTGGCCAACCATGGCTGTTCCTAGAACAACTGTATCGCCATAACGGACGATAACACTAGCCGTAGTACGAAACCCGACACGGTTTACCTCGAGGCTGAGTGTTTGACCGCAAAAATCGGTCTCTACTTTAATAATGTCTTTACCAAGCGGGTTGATTGTCGACATATGTGGTTTGTTCCCTTCTGTTATCTCGTTCGTCGCAGGGAGCAAATATACGCGTTTGGCCCTTGTGCTGGGCAGCCAGTGGTATATCTGTAGCTCTACGACGAAGGAGTGTTAATGTGCACAAGCTCCTGCCCCTTTTGGGTATGTGTGGGGCAGTTTAGTCTATGCAAATTAGTTGCTTACGAATTACCTTTTGATTGTCGAATACCAAGCTTCTTGATAAGAGCCAGGTAGGCTGCACTGTCGTGATCAGCGATGTACTTTAGGTGTCGTTTGCGCTTGCCAACCATCTGTAGTAGTCCGCGGCGCGCCATAAAGTCTTTTTTGTTGACCTTAAGGTGCTCGGTGAGCTCTTTGATACGTTCGGTCAAGATACCAACCTGTACAGCACTGCTGCCGTTGTCGTTCTTAGCTTTTTGCAGGTCAGCGATAACTTTCTGCTTCTTCTCTGTTGAAATCATTCAGTTCCTTTAATTAGATGGTTAAGAGATTGATGGCGTTGACACCATTTTAACAGATAGACCGGGTTTATACAACCCCTTAGGAATTAATCTGTGTTAGCTGCAATATCAACGGTTTTGCCGCCGACGTTACGTGCGAAGTAACTATCGTGGGAAATGTATATAACCGCGCCATGGTACGTCTCGAGTGCATTCTCTAGTTCTTCGATACTTGGGAGATCAAGGTGATTGGTCGGTTCATCCAGTACTAGTATCTGGGGGTCACCTGCCAGCATATTAATAAGCTGGAAGCGGGCTTTTTGCCCTCCACTGAGGCGACTTATAGGCACATCTCCATCTGTTGCCGGGTTGAATAGATAATCACCGAGTAACTGTTTTACCTTTTGGTCACTGATAGGCACATCTTTAGCCATATACGCTTTTTCAATAGCTGCCGCCAGAGTAAGTTTTAGGTAAGAGGGATCGATTTCTTGCTCGTAAACACCGATTTTTAACTCTCGCTCGCAGGCGATAGTACCTGCAAATATAGTTGCCTCGGCCGGTGTCTCTTCTATCTTGGCAATGATAGTCCTAACTAAAGTCGACTTACCTGCTCCGTTACGGCCGTGCAAACGAACCCTGTCGCCTTCATGAAGATCAAGGCTAATACCAGAGAATAGTGGGCTCTCGTAACCAAGACTGAGCTTACGGACCTCTACAAGTAAACGGTTACTTTCTGACTGAGCCGATCTTGCATCGACCTTAATATTCTTGGCCTTGTGTTTTTCATAGGCTGCACCCATTTTTTCGTTCAGTTCACCTACCGATTCGCGGTCGATCCAAAAAGTTGGCATATCTGTTTTCTCGAGCTCAGCCAGTTCGGCCACGGCCTTCTGTTCCAGCGACTTGAAGCGCTGAATGGTACCTGGATCACGTGATCTTTCCTTGAGACGACGAAAGCGAATAACGTTTTCTTTGAGGTTAGCAATGCGGCGTTGCACCAAGCTAAACTGCGTAACGTCACTGCTCATCTTGGCAGCATTAATTCGTAAATAATCGTCGTAGTTGCCCGGGAAGCTAAAGGCTTGGCCATCGCGAATCTCAATAACGCGGTCGACAGCCTGTAATACATCACGATCATGAGAAATCACCAGCACTGCTTCACGGGCAGACTTAAACCACTTTAAAAATGCCTTTTTGGCAACATAGTCCATGTGGTTAGTTGGCTCGTCAATAAGAGCTAAATGAGACCGGGCACGCTGCACTTTTACCAACTCAACCATGCGTTTTTGGCCACCACTAAGGTTCCTAAGTGGGCCAGTAGACATAGCCTCTTCTACCTGGTAGGCACGCAGAGCTTCGATGATTTCAGCTTCAACCTCAAAATAGCCGAGCTGACTAAATCTCTCTAGTGAGTCTGAGTATTCATGCATCATTCGATTATTGGTACCCATTTTTTCTGGGTAAGTATCGAGGATGTGTTTGTGGCGCGTGTACTCTGGCAAATCAGCCAGTATATATTCCAGCACGGGGGTATCTTCAAAATCATGGTGCTCTTGGCGGCTACCGATGATAATGTTGCCTCTTTTTATCTGTATGGTACCGTCGTAATCGGTATCCTCACCTGTGATCATATGCAGCAGTGTGGTCTTGCCGGTACCATTGCGGCCAATCAGCCCAATTTTTTCGCCGTCTTGAACTTCAAGACGTAAATCTTGGTACAGCACGTTGTTGCCGAAAGATTTTTCGGCGATGTCGACAGAAACAACCATTACGTCATGGTATCAGTTGTCACTCGGAATAGCTACCTCTGTTATTGCCAGTTCCGGAGCAACTGCGTTCTGGACAGTATGTTCTCCGATTGCCGTTCGTCGCAGATCACTCATATATGCTCCCGTGCCGAGCACATCACCGATATCTGTCACGAGACTACGAATATAGGTTCCGCTTGAGACCTTGGTCGTAAAGGTTATCTGGGGATAGTTGTACTGCAAATCGATGATTTCGTAGATAGTCACCGTCCGTGGTTCGATAGCAACTTCTTTGCCTGCTCGTGCCAACTTATATGCACGCTGTCCGTTGACCTTGATTGCCGAATAGGCCGGCGGAACCTGAGAAATTGTGCCCACAAACCGACCAACTGCCGTCTGCACCTCTGCAACAGTGGGTCTCGCATCCGATATGTCCGTCTTCTCTCCCTCTGCATCTGCGGTGGTACTGGTCTGCCCTAGCTTCATGCTAACTTCATAGACCTTGTCCTGCTTCATAAAGGAGTCCTGCCGCTTTGTAGCCTTACCGATAAGCACAATCAGTAAACCGGTTGCTAGGGGATCAAGCGTACCCGCATGACCAACTTTTACTTTTTGCCCTGTTTGAGTGCGTAGCTGTGAGCGAATCTTGCCTACGACATCAAAGCTGGTCCAGTCTTTGGGCTTATCTATTAGCAACACTTCGTCCATATGTTCTAGAGATTAGCAGATTACAAACAGAGTCACTAATTGGCTCTATGAGGTTGGCATCAGCGGAGGTGGTACTGGCGGCGGTGCACTTGGATCAGCAGCCCCTGCCGTTGGATCTGGCGGCAGCCCTTTATCAGGACCAATTATCTGAGCCGGAAATATCTCTTCGTTTGTTGGCACGTGATCGTCTACAGGAGCAGGTGCTGGCGCAGGAGTCGGTGCTGGCTGATCTTTCTTTAGATCAACTGGTTGAGCATTAAGTGCTGCGATTGGCTCCAACCTATCGGGAACTGCGCTTGCGGCAGCCTCAACAGCCTGCCGTGCTGCGGCAGTCTGATCTGGCACTGGCGGCAAGTTCAATGCATCTGCGCTGGCAACATGTGGGCTACCCACCGTCTCTTCAATTTGTGCGAGTGTCTGACCTTTGTCTGCCTCTGTTAAAGGCTCGATGGTTTTGCCATGAGGAGACAACGTTGTGTCTTGTGCTGGACTATCTACAGCCGCAACTGACGTAGATTCAGCTTTGGTGGCTGAGCTTAGGTCACCGCCGAGAGTCGGTGGCTGCATAACCATGTTTGAAGTGTGTGGTGGCTGCTCAGCAATAGGACCGCTGTCTTTTGTTTTTTCTGCAGCGTTTACAATTCGTCCTTCGTCATCGATGTGTATCTTGGCAAGATCGCCATCTTCGCCCTCGTCCTCGTCTTTCGATTTATTCTCGCGCTCTAGGTCGGCCAATGTCTTGGCTGGTGCTGCCGGCTTTTCTTCAGCCTTGTGGTCAATGGCGAGCGATCCGTCTTTACTGACGGTTGGCAGTGGGGTTCCACCCTTCTCGGCAACGAGCTCATCGAGTTTTTTCTTATCAACATCGCCATCTTTCGGAATAGCCTGTGGTGCTTCTAGCTTACTAGATACCAGTTGTTGGTTGGCGCCAGCTTTCATGAGCAATGCCGCGATGTTCATAGTATGTGGAGAGGTCTTTTCGTTACTAAAGCGATCAGTCTCGGCAACCACGCCGGTCAGGAATGCCGTAGCAATCTGCTCGTCGAGAAGCGCCTTATCACCCTGGAGCGGTTCAATAAGAGATACAACCATTTCACATAGGCTACTTGCCGTTCCTTCGAACCAATTTAATGTGCCCAGGTCAGATGTTTGCTGATTGTTCACACTGGCCGTAACTGCATCATGGAGAATTCGGCCGTGCGCAGTAATAGCTTCATCAAGCTCATCACGCTTATGCACACCAATGGCCACTACAACATCGACGTTGAAGTCACCCTGACTAAACTCAAGATCGTTCTCGCTCAGACTGGTGTGATACGGAGTTATAAAGATCTTTACAAACTTATCCTCAACCTTGTAGCGCAGCTTGTCTGCTTTCGCCTTGTCGAGGGCAATAATGAAGTCACGTAAACTATCGGTGTTTTTTTCGAGTGTTTTGTCTGGTTGCAAGAACTCGATTGCTGGTGGAGTCTGGCCACTGTACACAGCAGTAGCATGCTTATCCAACTTGTTCAGAACTAACGTTAGTCCAATAGCAGCCGATAACTGGTCAACCGTTGGGTTATTACTGACGGTTACCAAAACATTATTGGCGCCACGAAGCTTTTCTATGAGGTCGTCTTTGATATTGAGCGCCGCTCCATCTGGTGCTGGCTGATCAAAGCTGTTACCTACTGGTGACTGTGGCAAGCCGGGTGGGAAAGAACTTGGCAAGGGGTTATTAGATGCAGGTGGTAACGGTGGATACGATGTTGGCGTAATTGGCGGCTGAAAACCAGCGTTAGCTGGCTGTACAGCAGTGCCTACAGGTGGGTAGCCTGCGGGTGGTTGCGGGTAACCTGATTGCGGGGGCTGCCCTGCAGGTGTTAGTGGCGCCTGTTGCAACGGCGCTGGCGGCAATGGCGCAGGCCCTGCATTCGCAGGTGGTAAGTACGGCTGAAGCGGAGTAGCTGGATCCATGTTTGTTTTTTGTTTTAGTTAACCTATGAAACAAAAATACCATAAGCACTGTCTTCTGTCTAGCGGATTGTGTCACCTCTTGCCCAGGCAGACTATATCTGGTATAGTTTACCCTTGAACATTCACTAAAAACTAATGTACTAAAGGATATTTGTTCATGCCAATTATCAAATCAGCCAAAAAGCGTGTTCGAGTTGCCAGCAAAGCAACCGCTCGCAACATTCGCACCAAGCGCACACTTCGCTCTGCTCTAAAGAGTTTCCAAGCAAGTATGACCAGCTCTAGCGTCAGTGAAGCACAAAGCGCCATTGATCAAGCTGTTAAAAAAGGTGTTATTCACAAGAACAAGGCTGCTCGCAAGAAAAGCCAACTAGCTGCAGCTGCAAAAGCTGCTGGCGTAAAGAGCACCGCTGCTCCTAAAGCTAAGGCTGCACCCGCTAAGAAAGCTGCTCCTAAAAAAGCCGTAGCTAAAACTGCAAAACCAGCTGCAAAGAAGCCAGCAGCTAAAAAGCCTGCTTCAAAATAGTCAACTATTCGCCCTACTCTTGAATAGTCAGTAACAGCGTCTGTATAGCTTGATCAGCATTTATCGGACGCTGTTTTAATTGTGTATCAACTTCTAATACTCGATGTACAACCTGTTTTAGCTGCGGCAGCGTCATTCGGCTAGCCAACACAGCTGTTTTACGCACTACAAACGGATTAAGTTTTGCTTCCTCGGCAATCTTCGCTGGAGGAGTGTCAGCAGCTGCCTTGACCACAGCTAGTATATGAAGCTGCCATACCAACAGAGCCAATATGGCCTGGGGCTCAACTTTTTGTTGTCGCTGTTCATCGTAGAGTTGTAGCACTCGTTTTTGGTTGCCAGCGAAAGCTGCATCCAGTAGTTCAAAAATCGTGCTCTGTGGAGCTGGCGCTGTCAGAAGATCAATTGATTCGTTGGTTACTTTTGGTGCATAGACTACTAGCTTGGCGATCTCGTTACTCAAACGTAACTGGTCGCTGCCGACTCGGTCAATCAAGTACCGTGCTGCGGCTGCAGTAATTTCACCGCCCTGCTCTTGCACCTGGCTAGCCAGCCACTGTGGAAGCTGAGCACTATCAAGCTGCACAAAATCATGCAGATCCGTCTGTTTTTTAAGTACCTTATACAACTGGCTTCGCTTATCAAACTTAGCTTCCACTAGTACGAGGTCGGTCGTATCACTGACTCCGTCAAGAAAATTCTCAATGTGTTCGGCAAGTTTCTTGTTATCGGAAGGAGTATCGATAATTACCAAGCGCCTCTCGGCCAAAAACGGTAAAGCCTGAACGCTATCGAGTAATTTTTCGTAGTCAGTTTCTCCTGCCGGAAAGCGTTCCATACCAAAGTTGCCATACTGAGCAATGAATGTGTCAGTCAACTGACGCAGTTTCGCTCTGAGTAGAAAGCCATTAGTACCCGTCAGAGTGGTTATCATACCGGCTCCTTTTGGCAGGTTGTACAGACATGGGTTCCACGACCAGCCACTCGAGTTTTTTCGATGGTTGAACCACAGCGTGGGCAAGCCTGTCCCTCACGGCGAAAAACTTTAGCGAAGCTAATGTAACTGCCCTTTTTGCCTTCGGCATTTACATAGTTTCGGTCCGAGGAACCACCTTTTTCAATGCTCAGTCGCAGTACCGCTTGAAGCTCAGTAAACAGCAGACTTGTCTGTTGTTCGGACAGGTCTCGTACCCGCGTGGCCGGGTGAATCTGCGCCGCCCACAAGCTTTCGTCAGCATAAATATTGCCAACGCCTGCAATAACCGATTGATCAAGCAAGGCTGCTTTAATGGTGGTACCAACTCTCCGCGCTAAACGTTCATGAAATAATTTGGCATTGATGTCTGAGCTCAGCGGTTCAGGCCCGAGCTTTTTCATAAAATCTATATTGGGTATTTCAACAGTTGGCAGTAGTCGTACCCAACCGAACTTTCGCTGATCATTAAAGTAAAGTACTGCGTCACCCAAGTCTAAACTTACCCGTGTCGACTTGTCTGGTAATGGATTGATGAGCGAGTCATTAGGGTGGCCTGCCCCAAAACGCTCTTTACCCACAAACACCAGCTGGCCAGTCATTTTTAAGTGCACTAGCAGTGAGTAGTCAGTGCTTAGGTTGATTATCAAAACTTTGGCGCGTCTCTCGACATTGGTTATTTGAGCGCCAATCAGAAAACTTTCGACGTCTGCCGTTGCATTTGGAAACGACTTTTCAGTATCGAACCACACCGAAGCAATACGCTTGCTTGGCAATAAACGTTGCAGTCCTAGACGGACTGTTTCGACTTCGGGTAGCTCCGGCATATGTTCCTCTTTAGCATGTTCCAGTATACACTGTAGCCACATGAGTGAGTCACTTAAGGACATCTTACAGCGCCGTGATGATGGGCAACCGACTGAAATAAAGATCATTAAAGAGTTCGTTCAGAAGCGTTTTCAGTCTGAGGCAAACGTCACAATGAATAAGCAACAAATTGTTATTACGGTACGTGGCGCTGCACTTGCCGGCACGCTGCGACTGCATATTTTTGAACTTCAGAACGCATTAAAAACAACTAAAAAGCTACTTATTCGAGTCGGATAACAGGGGTGAAAGTTCTTGCTGAAACTGAACAAAATTTTTGTACACTATTGCTTTCATGCCAACTGCCTCAGCGCCTTGGCAATTGCCCTCTGAGTCATCAACCATGACGCATTCACCTGGCTCGCAACCAAGTCTTTGAGCAGCCAGTTGGTATATTTCTGGGTTTGGTTTGATCATGCCAACTTCATGCGATAGCACCATGTCCGAAAAAAGATTGGCTTCTTGCTTGCTTAGCAGGACTTCACTAATCCAGTTGGATGACACGTTGCTAAGGAGCCCTACTTTGTATGTATCGCCAAGTGTTTTTATATAACCAAGCAAGACCGTGTTCTTTTCTGGACCAGGATTAATAATCTCCTCGACGAGTGGCGGGCTCATGCCGGTAAGCTCTTCGATCTTCTGAAGGAATTCATTGAGCGTGATAAAGCCACTGTCTAAAGCATGGTTTAGGTCGCTGGCGGGTTGTTGCTGAGCGGCTGGTAGGCTGCCCAGAAACTCTTTCCATGGAGCGTTGGTAAGAACACCAAAGCAATCAAAAATTATGGCACGAATCACGTACCTATAGTACCACTAGTAGTCTGTCCAGACGCCGGATGTAAATTTGCCGTAGTCTGTGATTTGCGCACTAAAGAGATTCGTTACCGTGCTTGGTTCTGCCATAGAGTTTCCTTTGATACAGCCGGCAGTCCAGGTACGAGAAATACGGTCGTTATTATCGTAAACCTCAAAGACATAACGTCGACCGGTTGCACAGATGCCCTGCTCGCTTTTGATGGCAGTCTTGCGTTCCTTACCAAAGCCGGTCTTTTGCAATGCGTGCATAAAGTCGTTGTAGGCATTGGGGTTATTTGGCTGGCTTTGTCGTTTGATAACAGTGCCTTCGTAACCCTGTACAACCTCAGCAAGTCGAGTACCGCGACTGATTGTGAAACGAATAGCTCGGTGCTTATCATCACCGTTAATAGGGCCGTCGATAATAGCCACAACCTTGGAATCACGCTGGGCATACTCGGTCAGCGTGAATTCCTTTTTGACTTGAGTAGAGCGGTTGCTGCGGAACGCTGGACTTCGTCCAAAAAGAAGCATGAGTAGCAAAACAAAACCGATTACGGCCAGCAAGAAAACAATAAACTGTCGCTTTGGTGTCATACTACTCCTTTTCCCGTATACAATATCACATTTGCTCTATTTTTACAACGCCCATATACTAGATAAATATGTTGCAGCTGATTGCCATTATTAATACCACCACCGAGAGTATCGATGCGGATACACGTCCTGGTGGCTCAGCACTCGAGCGAGCACGCCAGGCCTTAGCAGATGGAGCACACTGGGTCGACATTGGTGGCCAAGCTACCAACCCATGGGCAAGCCAAGGGGATGTCGAAACTGAATGGAAAAGCATTGCTGATGTACTACCTACCCTACTCAATGAATCTCCAGGACGCATCTCGCTTGATACTTTCCGTCCTGAAGTTGCCGAACAGGCTTTGGCCTCAGGAAAGATCATCATAAATGATGTAACCATGTTCCATGATCCACGCATGATTGAACTCGCTGTGGCTCATTCTGTTATGTGTATTGTCAGTCACCTGCCCTTGGCCGCCAACGGCAGTATTGCATGGGCACACGGGAATGCAACCATGGACGATGAAACTGATGTACTGCGCGAACTTTTAGAGCGACGGCGCCAAATGATACAGGCCGGTGTCAATCCTGATCATATCATTCTTGACCCAGGTATTGGCTTTGGTAAAACCTCTAAACTCAATCGAAAGCTTCTTGAATTTGGAAGCCTTGCTACCGATCGACAATTACTGCACAAACTTGACCCGCAGGCGGTGCGTGAGCCAACGATCAAAGTACTCATTGGGCACTCTCAAAAGCGCATGATCGCTGAAGCCTTTGGAGGTGACAAGACAGATCCGATCGCTAACCAAAAAGCTGGCCAAATAGCCGCAAAGGCGGGCGCCAGTTATTTGCGTGTACACAACCCTAGTTTGTATCAGAAACTGATTGACCAATAAGCTCTATACCTTTGGGCTGGATAGTAGGAATGGTTTTCAGCGTTTCAGCCGCTTCTTCGACAGTAGTTACCACCACATCACAGGTACTAAAGACGAATGGATCTTGATAGTTTTCTACAGTCTGCCCAAAATATTGTTTTGTAGATCCATTAAACTTACCACCCAAAGGAGCTAATCCTATGACTGGCTTATTAAAGTATTTAGCAATCAAGATTTCCTGGCTGCCACCTATGCTGATATCGTCAGATAGATACACGATCATGCAGTCTGCTTGCTTGATCATGCGGCAGCATTCAGCAAATACCAGCTTGTAGTTGCCCTGATCGCCTTCAATCTTTGTGGGATCAATGTTTTCTAGCGTAATGCCAGAGAGTTCCTCTAGTTTGGCACAAAATTCGTCGCGCCAATGGTGAGTGCCAAAGACCGATTCTTTGGAAACCTTGCCCGCAACATACAGCTTCACCTAAATTTCGCCCCAGTTCTTACCAATGTCTGTCTCTACCGTCAGTTCAACTGGCAGCTTGTAGGCTGCTTCCATGGTGTCTTTCAACAACTGAGCAATCTCTTTTGCATCGTCTTCAGGACACTCTACCAATACACTGTCGTGGATCTGTAGGAGCATTTTGGCTTTGGTGCCTTGCAGTTTGGCTTGGATATCAATCATCGCTTTCTTCATGATGTCGGCAGCGCTGCCCTGGAATGGCATGTTAACTGCTGCCCGCATAGCACCTTCGCGAACCATGAAGTTACTCGATTTTACATCTGGGGTTGGACGGCGGCGACCAAGCAAATTCTCGACGTAACCGTCTTCTTTAGCCTGTTCTTTAACTGTCTCGATATAGGCTTTGAGTTTTGGCCGCGTCTGGAAATACTTATCGATAAAGGTTTTGGCCTGGTCATACCCCATGCCAGTTGCTGCCACCAAACCGTGTGTACTGAGCCCGTACATAATGCCGAAGTTCACCACCTTAGCATCACGGCGCATATTTTTGGTGACTTCTTCTGGATCACGTCCATATACCTGGGCAGCTGTAAGGGTGTGAATGTCGATACCACGGTTAAATGCATCGATCATTTCTTTATCATCAGCAAGTACTGCCGCCAATCGCAGTTCAAACTGGCTGTAGTCAGCGCTCACTAAGGTGTTACCCTCTGCTGCTACAAACGCAGTTCTGATGCGTTTGCCTAGTTCAGTTCGAACGGGAATATTCTGCAAATTAGGGTCATTGCTGCTGAGTCGCCCGGTTTGCGCAACCGTCAGTGCAAAATTAGTGTGCAGTTTAGAATTTTTGTCGACAAGTTTTGGTAATGAATCAATATAGGTGCTCTTAAGTTTAGTGACTTCACGGTACTGTGTAATCATGTCGATGATTTGGTGCTTGTCACGCAACTTATCAAGCTCGGTCGCAGCAGTCGAATAGCCTGTTTTACCCTTCTTGATGCCCTCTGTAGGCAACTTGAGTTTAGTAAAGAGTATTTCAGCCAGTTGAGCTGGAGAGCTAATGTTAAATTCTTGGTCAGCAAAACCATAAATTTGCTGCTCGAGGTCACTAATCATGTCTTCAACCTGCGCGGCCATGAGACTGAGGTAATGCGTATCGAGTAAAATTCCGGTCTGCTCCATATCTGCCAGTACTGGAATAATTTGCCATTCAATGTCTGTGGCTAGTTTGAGTAAGCTTGGTATTTTCTTGAGTTCGGCAGCTTGTTCTTTGTATAAGCCACGAATGACGGCCACTTGGTCAGCTGGTGTGCTCATGCCTTCGTCGAGGTGAATACCCAGATCTGCTGCTGCCAACTCACTGAGCGATTGTTCTCGCCGTAGGCTATTGATAATGAAGCTTCCAATTAAGACGTCGTGCTGCACAGCTGGCAGATTTACGCCCAGTGCAATGAGACTGCGGAACGTAGCCTTGAGGTCATAGCCAATAACGCCAGAATGCGCCATGAAGCAGGAGTTGAGAAAGTTTTTTACCAGGTCGCCTTTGAGCTTGGTCAGATCTAGCACAAGTGTCTGGTCATCAAAACCTAAGGTTATTTGTTCGGGTACACGGTCGCGGTCATCACTACATACTGACTGAATAATTAGTTGTTTGCTTTTTGGAATACTAACTTTTTCAAGGTCTTTGTTATCGTCAATCGTTACAAGCTTGCCTGGTTTTAGTTGTTTCGTGGCCTGTTTCGCTTCGACAACTGCATCAACGTGCATAAACTCAGGGAGTTGGCGCGCAAGGTTACGGAACTCAAGCTTTTCGAGAACGTCGCGAATATCTTGTGGCTCGCAGGCGCTTACTTCTAATTTGTCCAGTTCCAGCTTGAGGGGTGCGTCCGTCCAAATGGCAGCAATTTTTTTGCTCAAGTAGGCGGAGTCTTTGCCGGCTTCGAGCTTTTTGCGCATTGTTTCTTTGATGAGATCGAGATTCTCGTATACACCGTCCAGGGTGTGGTGTTCTTTCAAAAGCTCGATGGCCCCCTTCTCGCCAATGCCTGGCACGCCGGGGATGTTGTCGGAGCTGTCGCCTTTTAGAGCTTTAAGATCGAGGAACTGCTGTGGCAACAAGCCATACTTTTCGGTGAAGCTTTCTGGCTGGTACAGCTCGATATTACTGAGTCCTTTTTTGAGAGCATAGACGCTCACGTGCAAATCGATCAGTTGCAGCATATCCATGTCACTAGTTATAAGGATAGTCTCAATATCTTGGGCAGTTGCCTGCACCGCCAATGTGCCCATGATGTCATCAGCTTCGTAATCATCAAATTCGTACAGTGGCCAATTAAACGCTTCAAGTAGCTCATGCAACAGTGGAATCTGGTCATAAAAATCTTTTGGGGCTGGTTTGCGACCAGCCTTATAGGCCGGGTATAGCTCGAGACGTCGCCGAATGTTAGTCTTTGGCTTATCCCAGGCTACACATACGTAATCTGGCTGTAAGCGCTTCACAACTTCTAGCGCCATAACGGCAAAGCCATAGACACCGCCCGTAGGTGTGCCGTCTTTAGTACTGAGCCCGGGCATGGCATAGTAGCCACGGTAAAAAACACTTTTACCGTCAATAACCACCAGGCGTTTGCGTTTGGTAGGTGAGGCTCCCTGCTGCGTCATACCTGTAAGTATACGCTGTCAGAAAGGTCAGAGCTATATAAGAATTATTGACCGGTATTAGTCTCTGATACACCGCCAGGGCCAAGCTGTACTTGACCAGGGGCTAGTTCGCCAACTGGCTGTACTGCAGCAGGATTTACCTCGACTGCGCCGCCAGGGCCAAGCTGGACGTCACCAGAAGTAAGGTCAGGGACTGGGTGCACATCTTCTACTGGTGGCTGAACAGTAGTGACAGGCGCACCGGCACCTTCATCACTTACACGCACATCTGTTTCTGTAGGAGGCAACACTGTAGTTGTTGATTCACCGTCAACTAGTGGAGGCTCAGTAGTGTCATCGGTATCAGGTTGACTTGGAATGTCTAGCTCAACAGGAGCAACCTGGTCTACTTCAGTCGTAGGAGTAGTTCCATCAAGCTGCTCAGTAACTGTAACATCAACTGGGCTGGAATCTTTATCTGATCCAGTAATAAATGCGCCTGTAGCAGCAGCCAGAAGTGTAGTGCCCGCTAGTGCAACACCTGCTAGTGTACGACGACGGTTCCTTGGGCGTGGTGCTGATTCCATGAGTTTTATTCCTAATTTTTGTTTTTACTGAATACCCACATATTAGCATGCTTATGCTTATTTGTCAATATTATGCTCTTTATTGAGTCATCAGTGCAAGGTTGCGCGCTGTCTGGACCGCTTGGCGAATACCGGTGTGCGGATTCTGGAATCGGCGGCTTTGCGACAGTTCTTCTTCGTTGCGTGCGATTGGCTGTTCATCGGTAAGAATATATACTTGTGGGTTCTCTGCTGTATCAAAGTTCCAGCCGCGCGCATGCACTGCTCGACGGAACTGTCCGGCTAGCTGAACTCCGCTGTTAGCGACTCGGGCAAAGGCTATCTCGCCACCAAAGATTGCTGGGTAATCAGAAATAAATCGGTCAGCTACTTCTGAGCCGTTTGCTGTGTCATAAGGAATGATTGTAACTTTGTATCCGGCAGATACGAGTGTTGGCCGCACGACACTTTCGCCGTACTCGTACCCCGTTGGGTAACGTCCCATCACGTCATACATTTGTTCAACACTGGCGTTAGTCACCTCTGTTTTGGTGTCCATAATACGATTACCAGTAGCCAGGAATACTCGAGGCAACTCGTCGCGTGAGCGACCTTGCTCTGCCCAGCGCTGCAAGAGAGCCGTTGTACGATCTTGGCCGTTGGCCATAGAATCAGTCATGACAATTGCTCCAACGTCTCGAGGCGTTTGTGAGCCAGGTGTCCACAGATTACGATCAAGCGCCTTCTGTACACCAGATCGCTCTAGCCAATCGGCTGCAATGCTAAGCCCATCTTGATCTGTACCTAGTACTTCCTGGACTTGACCAATGTTATCTTGCAAGACTTTACTCTTGCCGATTGCACCCGATAGCTCTGTAAGGCTTTGGGCAGCATGTTCTGGATCAAAATCGACACCGAATACTTCTGCCATTTCGGGCAGCAAGCCACCAGCAACAGTGGCAGCATCAAAGGTGTGCAAAGAAAAGTTGGAAAGATCTTCTACGTGTTCAGCCATATCGAGATTACTTTACAATACTTTACTCTTTAATTCAAGAGGTCGTAAGGAGTTGCGCTAGTGCTTTTTCGGCATCGCGCTTAAATGCCTCGATGTTATTGCCATTGTTGTACAAGGTAATATCAGCTCGCTCTTTTACTGCTCCAATATTGAGGGTAGCCGCATCACCAACTGGTGACATCTCGCGCTCTTGTTCGGCTAGAAATTCTTCAAAGGTCTTTTGATCTTCGATTCTGCCACGGTCATTACTGGTTATTCGTTCATAGCGAACTTTGGGATCAGCATCAACCCAGAGCATTGTGCCGCCGAGTTCATGAATCCTATCAGCCTCGCCAGGGTGACGCAGACTACCAACGATTAACCCTTTGTAATCACCTGCTTTGTACAGTTCGAGGCCTTTGTCGACAATGACACCCATGCCATGTTCACGGCGCCATTCGGCACTAAGTGCTGATTTGTTGAGACGCTCGTGCGACAGACCACGTTTGGTCAGCTCGTCGCCGAGCATTTGCGTGGCATCGGCAAAAACAAAGCCATATTTTTCAGCAAGCAAATGCGCAACAGTGTCTTTACCGCTGCCATTTGTGCCTGCAAGTCCAATAAGTATCATTGAATCCTCTTAGCTCTATTTGATGTAATCGTGGAGTTTGCGGGCATCTTTATGCTTGCGCAACTTAGCCAAGGCTTTGGCTTCGATTTGTCGGATACGTTCGCGGGTGACATTAAACTCTTGCCCTACTTCCTCGAGAGTGTGGCTCTTGCCGTCCTCGAGACCAAAACGCAGTTTAAGAATCTTCTGTTCGCGTTCGGTCAGAGCGCCCAGCATGTCTTTAACGTGCTCTTTCAACAGTTGGCCGGTGGCAGACTCTTCTGGTGATACGGTGTCTTCGTCTTCAATAAAGTCACCGAGCACTGAATCTTCTTCGTCGTCACGTACGCTAGCATCAAGAGAGCTAATGTCTTGCTTGATCTTCATGATGTGTTCGACTTTTTCGACATCGATTTCCATTTCTTTGGCAATCTCGTCATTGGTCGGTTCGCGGTTGAGCTCTTGAGTTAAGCGCCGTTGTGTTCGCAGTAGCTTGTTGATGGTCTCAACCATGTGCACAGGAATACGAATTGTGCGTGCCTGGTCAGCAATAGCACGCGTAATGGCTTGCCGGATCCACCAGGTTGCATAGGTCGAGAACTTAAAGCCTTTATCTGGGTCAAATTTTTCAACTGCACGAAGTAGCCCGGTGTTACCTTCTTGGATAAGATCGAGCAGATCGAGACCACGACCTACATAACGCTTAGCGATACTGACCACGAGACGCATGTTAGCTTCGGCCATTTCGTCTTTGGCCTTCTTGTCGCCTGCGACAACCCGCTGCGCTAGAGCTAACTCTTCGTCAGCCTTTAGGAGTGGAATTTTACCAATCTCACGCAGGTACAAACGAACTGAGTCATCAGCAACATCATCTAGGTACACTTGATCGGTGATAACAATTTCTTCGTTGTCTTCGGCATTCCACTCATCGCTAAATTCGGTACCGTTATTGGTATCGCCAGGTGCATTGATCTTGATGTTGTTGTCGGCTAGCTCGGTATACAGACTATCCAGTGCATCGATATTCTCTGGAGTATCTGGAAAAATCGCAGTGATATCTCGCTGATCAACTTCGCCAGATTTTTTGGCTTTGGCGATGAGCTCTTTCTTTTGATCCTCAATACTCAGAGGAGCTTCTTCTTTCTTGGCTGGCTTCTTGGGCATTACTTACTTGTCTCCTTGGTTGCTTTTAGTAATACATCGAGGCGTTTTGCTGCTTCGAGCAAACGCTCCATATCTGTGTCGCTAGCCGTTTGCATGGCACGGCTTAAACGAGCTTTTTGGGTTTTTACATATGTTTCTATTCTACGGATTTGCAGTCGAGCGGCTTCGTAACGAAGTTCCAGTACCTCGAGATCCTTATACAGTTCATCAAAAACTAATGACAGAATTTTACCATATTCCTGCAAACTCAGCAATGCGCTGTCTGATGTAGACTCAAGCTGGTCGCTCGTAAAATCTGGCTGAGACTTGAGGATTTGCAAAAGTTTCTTGGCAGCCGGGTCAGCAAACATGTCCGTCGTCAGTGGGTCCAAGTACCCTCTGAGGCTCGGCAAAAAGAGACATAAAGCGAGTAGTTTATTTTGCAGCTGTGTTTGGTCCCGCGCCTCTTTATCGAGTTGTGGCTGCGGGACAGTTTGCCGCTTAGGAGCCACTTTCTTGGTAAATGTAGTACTTTTTTGGTGCAGCGCCTCTTGGCTGACGCCGAGTAAGTCGGCGACCTGGCGTACATAATGATCCTTTTCTACACTGTCGGATAACTCTTCGAGCGTTGCAAGCACTTGATCGCTAAAAGCACGCTTTCCCTGTGCGGTGGTTATATCCAGCAAATTCTTATACCGGTCGATGATCCAATCGACCGCATACTGTGGTTTTTCTACCACGGCTTGCCATGCGGCTGGGTCTTTTTTCACCAATTCGTCCGGGTCTTTGCCCTCTGGCACAGTGATAATACTCAGGCTGACTCCAACCTTGCTAGCGATTGGGATCGAACGCTCAGTTGCCTTCAAGCCGGCCTGATCTTGATCAAAGGCAATGCGAATATCAGTTGTGAATCGGCTCAGCGCTTTTAGGTGCTGCTCGGTCATAGCTGTGCCGGCTGTAGCCACCACATTAGCCACACCAGCCTGGTGGCTGGCAATAACATCCAGGTTGCCTTCTACAACCACCGCGTAGTTCTGCTTGCGCAGGGCATCTTTGGCCAGATGCAGACCAAACACATGACGACTTTTGTCATAGACCGGACTCTGCGGTGTATTGATGTATTTGGGTGCATTTGGGTCGTCACGTAGTATTCGAGCCGTAAAGCCAATCACTCGACCCGTTGCATCCATCAGAGGCACCATCAGCCTGCCCCGGAACATATCTCCAAAGCCCTTATATCTGCGCGTGCCAAGCCCAGCCTTTTGGATAACTTCCTGTGTAAAGCCTTTTTTTAGCAAGAATTGCACCAAGGCATCACCCTGCTCTGGCGAATACCCAAGCCGAAAGGTGGCTATGGTTTGCTTGGAGTACTGACGTTTTTCGGTAACGTAAGTCATGGTGCTGGAACTACGACTCAGACACACCTGGTAGTACTTGGTGGCCATTTCTAGGGCCTGAAAGAGTTGCTCTTTCAATTTAGCTGCTTGGCCATCCCCTTTTCGCTGGAACTGTGACAAATCAACTCCGGCCTGACGAGCCAAAAGGTCGAGGGCAGCTTTGAAGTCGAGACCGTCGACTTCCATGACAAAACTAAACATGTCACCACCCTTACCACTACTAAAGTCATGCCATATCTGCTTTTCCGGGCTAATCATCAGACTAGGTGTTTTCTCTTGGCTAAAAGGGCTCAGCGCCTTGAAGTTGCGGCCGGATCGTTTGAGCTCGAGGTACTGCGAAACAACATCTTCGATGCTTAAACGTGACTTGATCTCCTCTACCGCGTCCATATCTACAGTCTAAAGTGAAAAAGCTAAACCTGAAAGCATAAGGGGCTAGTGAGAGCGGTCGTATTACTGGTAGAATACGCATATGGATCAGCAACCTCCGGCCGCACCCCAAACACCAGCTCCACAACCTGGTCAGTATGACTTTTTCATGAATACCCCTGAGCCTCAGAAAAAACCATTATTTTCAGGTGGCGTTAGTAGCGGTGGAGGTGGTTCGAAGAAACGGCTTATTTTTGCTGGTATTGGTGGTCTAGTCGTCGTAATCATTTTGTTTATGCTGGTGAGTTCTCTATTTTCTGGCAACAAGCAAAGGGGTAGCGAAATACTTGTTATGGCTCAGCAACAAGCAGAAATCATCCGCACAGCTGGGCTGAGTAAAAATGAGCCGGCCGCTCGTGGCGTGGCCACGCAAACGCTGGCTGCCAACACCAGCATCACCGTGCAATCCTCGCATGAGCAAGTGCTCGGCCTACTGAAAAAATATAAAGTAAAGGCAGATGACAAAAAACTGGCTTTGTTAAAGAAAGAAAGCACTGATAAAAATTTTGCCGCGGCAGCCGACAACAACACCTATGATGAAGTCTTTAAAGAGACCATGAGCGCTCAGCTCAAAACCTATCAAGCCACCGCAAAAAAATTATTCAACACTAGTAAAAGTCAGAGTGAAAAACAAATTCTGGCCGAAGCCTACGACGGCGCCACCCTGTTGCTGGGTGAACAAACTCAGCAATAACGAACGAAAAATTACTTCTTAATAATTTCTGGATAGGCGTTGTCGGCACCAATCACCAGGTCATAGCTGTGGCGAATAAAACCTTGGATCTCTTCCCATTCGATCTCACCGCTTAGGACTATGGTGTTCCAATGTTTTTTGTTCAGGTGGTAGCCTTCCATGACAGTAATGTATTTTTCGCGCAATAATTTTGCTAAGGCCGGGTCACACTTCAAGCTAATGCGAACAGGAGTCGTGTTTTCTGGTATCAAAGCGAACATTTTGTCGTCGTCTTTTACCGGCACTTTATACACCGCCACATCCTCGCCAAACGGATAGTCCAGCTTAGCATTTGGCATGCTGAGTACATATTCTTCTACTTGTTTATGATCCATGGGTGCTCAACTTTTGCAGGTAAGCTTTTAGCTCATCAATAGATGCCTGGATATCGTCTTGAGCTCGATGGCTGCTGTCTTTTTCAAATACAAAGCCAGTCTGACCCTGCATGAGCACCTTAAAGCTACTAACATCAAGCATGCGATAGTGCAAAAGCTGGTCCACTTCTGGCCACCAGTGTCGAATAAAATTACGATCATTCCAGATGGAATTACCAGCTAAAATGGCTAGTTCATCACCAAACTGAGCTTTTATCAGGCCAACAACTTCACCAATAACCTGCTCTTCAGTGAGTTTACTACTTCGTACCTTGGCCGTGAGGCCGCTGGCTGAATGCTGGGATGCAGCCCAAGGGTTCATGTTGTTAACCACTTCGTCACCATGATGAATCACCGCTTCGTAGCTATCGAGCACGCTGAAGTTAAAGTCTGTGACCAGCACTGCAACTTCGATGATTCGGTCTTTAGGCACGTCGAGGCCCGTCATTTCTAAATCTACCCACAGTAGCTTGCTGGGTATAGCGTTCTTGTCTTGCATAGTGCCTATTGTACCAGTGTTACTCATGTGAGGGTAAACCAAGTCCTTCTGGTGCACACAGCTGCGTCAGCCAAGCCGTAACTTCTGGACGGAGCGCAACTGGCTGTACTGCCGCTTGTAGCAGTTCGTTATACGCATATTGAGCTAGGGCCACTGGCGACATAAGATCCACTTCGCTTACAATATTTCTGCTAACACTTGCTGCAGTCATAACCGAACTCATAACAGAGATTGCTGCCCGACTATCTACCAGACCCAGACTGGCTCCATGTGCTTCAAAATAGTCGCCTGCTGTCCAGTAAAGCCCATGCTCATTGTCACGATCAGCAAAGTGCGTAAATAAACCGGCTGCGTTTGCAAACTGTATCTGACTAATCAGCTGCGGCGTGTGCTCGCCCCGAAGTACTCGTTCTGAAAGTGCCAGCCCTGCCCTTATCTGCCGGTTGGCTAAGGTAAAATCAGGCTTGGGCTGTTCTTGTTCTACGACGACGGGAGTATGCACACGTTCTTGAGGAGGAATCGAAACAAAACGGGCTCTAATGCGATACCGAAACATTAAACATACTATATACTACTCTCCGATTTTATCAATCTCTGGCGGACTGCAGGGCGTCGCTATACCATTTGAGGCTTGCCAGCATGCCGTCGAGGGCACTTTTTGGACCACCTGGTTTTTGAGCGAGCTCTTCGGTTATTTCACCCTTCTCGCTCACAACTTCACTGACTCTATGTGCAAAGTAAACCGCTTGAGGAATTGTGACTGCTAGCACTCCTGTGACAATCGCTCGTAAATGTCCGACTGCTTGACCACCGCCACTACTACCATGAGCTACAATGCCGACCGGTTTGTCTTTCATCTGGAAGTCTACGTAATCAAGCGCATTCTTCAAGACACCTGATGTTGAGCGGTTATACTCTGGTGTTACCAGTACGTAGGCATCAGCCTCACTGAGCTTATCGAGCCATTTTTTAGCTGCCGCACTGGGTGAGCGATTCGGATTGTACTGTGGTGATATCGCTTCATCGAACAGTGCCAGCGGATAATCAACCAGGTCAACCAGTTCCACTTCTACCCCTTCAATATCTGCCGCATGAGTAGATACCCATCGCGCTAATTTATCTGATTGCCGACCCGGCCGAGTGCTACCAATAATAACTTGTAATTTCATGTAAACTATCCTCGCATTCCATGCTATACTTTATGTAGTATTGAGTATAACTCCCGATACTATATTTTGTAAAGTATGAAAATTTCTAACCCTATCGCTAAAGCTACCAATCGGAAAATTGAACCACGCGAAGGTTGTATTGCCTGTGCGGCTAATATTCTGGGCAGCAAATGGACTGCTCTTATTCTGCGTGACCTCAGTGGCGGCCCAAAACGATTTAAAGATTTTGAAGCGTCCCTACCCGGTATCAGCCCGCGCACTTTATCGCAGCGCCTTGACGAACTAGAGGCAGAAGGTGTCGTTAGCAAAAAATCGTTTGCCGAAGTTCCGCCACGTATCGAATATACCCTGACCGAAAAAGGCTATGACCTACTGCCTATTCTGAAGCAAATGGCAGCCTGGGGCTCAAAGTACTCCGACTAGCGCTAGGTCGTTTCTTTATCTGCCTTAAAGTTCAGTGCTACTGAGTTGATACAGTAATGCTGCCCGGTATCCGACGTATGATCAGGAAAAACGTGCCCCAAATGACCACCGCACTTAGCACAAATTACTTCTGTCCGCTGCATACCTAGTGCATTGTCATCGACAAGTTTGACGCTGGCATCATCTGCCAGTTCCGAAAAACTAGGCCAACCGATCAGTCCAGGTAAGGTTGATTCGTATTTTGAGTCACTTTTAAAAAGCTTGTTGCCACAACCGGCACAGGAATACATACCGTCTTCATCATGATCTAGATATACTCCACTGCCGGGATGCTCTGTGCCCTTTTCTCTCAGTACATGGAACTGCTGTGGCGTCAGCTTCTTTTTCCATTCATCTTCCGTCAACGACTTGTTTGCCATAGATCTATTTTACGCCCGGGCGCCAGCTTTGCCGAGCACTAGGCTCAAAAGAGCCGCTCGCAAGTACAAACCATTCTCGACTTGCCAAAAATAGACAGCCCGCGGGTCGCTATCGACCCCAGGATCTATCTCATCTACCCGTGGTAATGGATGCATCACAATCATAGAACGGGATGCGCGAGTCATTATTTCTGGTGTCAGAATATAACTGCCTTTTACGGCTAAGTATTCTTTTTCTGACTTAAAACGTTCTTTCTGGACTCTGGTTACATACAAAACATCTGTGTCAGCGAGAACTGATTCGAGGTCGGTTGTTTCGTGTTGCTGCAATCCACGCGAGGCGAGTTCGTACACAAGCTGTGGCGGCATGCGTAAACTATCTGGAGCAACATAGTTGATTTTTACTCCGTACATTGCAAGTAGCCGCACTAAAGAATGGACGGTGCGACCATACTTGAGATCACCCACCATGGTTACCGTGAGGTCGTGGACACGCCCACATTCTCGCAAAATAGTGTACAGATCAAGCAATGCTTGTGTAGGGTGCTCGCCAGCACCATCACCAGCATTGATAATGGGCTTTTTCGCAGCTGCAGCAGCTACGCCTGCCTGCCCTTGCTCGCTATGACGCAAGATAATTACGTCGGCATATTGCTCAAGTGTTCGTACGGTGTCTGGCAAGTTTTCGCCTTTACTCACAGACGAATAATGCACATCACTAATGGGAATAATGCCTCCGCCCAGACGTTGTGCGGCAGCAACAAAAGAAGAAGCCGTCCTAGTGGACGGCTCGTAGAATAAATTAGCGATGATCTGCCCTTGCAGTGATGTCAGCACTTCACCGCGCTCAATCTTAGTACGGATTCGATTAGCTTCAGCGAATAATATATCGATGTCGTGGGTCGTAAATTGGGATGTCGCAAGGATATCTTTACCGGTATAGTCGCCGTTTATTGCTTGCACTTAAAACCCCTCCATATGATATGTTTCCCCGGCACTGCTTGCCCAAACAGTGCTATTTTTGTTTCCCCCTCTAGAAACTTAGTGTACCACAACCAGAATCAGGTACGGCCCGAATTGTGTCAGGCTGCTAAATCATCTGCAAAGACTGAAATCTCATCGATATTAACTTCTGCACCGTAGCATATTTGAGTTACATCCTCAGGGAGAGTAGTATTGAGCATCTCCTCAACACCCTGGCGGGCAATATCCCAGTCGGGATGGCTTGAACTCCAGGCTGCAGACATAACCGCTGAGTGTGTGCCGTTTGTAAGATACGAGCCGCTGCTTGCGATACCGCACGCCTTTTCAGCATTCGGATCAGAGTTATCGGGGTTGGCATAGAACACAAATTTTGGTTCATCAGTTAAGGTGGTGTCCACACCCAAAAAAGTGAATTTACTGACTATAGGCTGCGTCGAACTTGTTGGCCAAGTTGCAGCAACAAACTGTGCGCCCTTTTTAGGCATAGTGGCGTCAGGTTTTTCTGGCATGGACCATGTCATGTCAGCGCTGCGCTCACCCGAGAATTGTGCCACTAAGACATCTTGTTCGAGCGGCTCGGTTACCCAGCGAGTAGAACCGATCGAATTCACACTACCATCCTGCTCGGTATACTTCAAAAACGTGGTCTTCCGCCCGGTCTTTTGGTCTGTATCACAGTGGCTCGCTGTCAAAAGAACGTCTTTGTCGTCATCAATAGCAACGAATAAACCCGTGCACTTCCCCGCGCTTGACCTGACTCGCACAACCCGCCGCGACAATGCGTCACCCAGGCTGTCCAGATCATTCCCAATAACTTCTTTTACTTCTGTTTTACGAGGAGCATCCGTAGTGGAACTTTGGGTACTACTTTTTGCCTCGGCTACCTGAGTATCCGAGCCACATGCTCCCGCAGCTGTCATAGAGACAGCCAGCAATACAGCAGCAGCTCGTCGTTTAAAACGTGGCGCCACAGGTCGACTAACAACCTCAGGACAAAGCCTATTCATTCACAAACAATACCATATTTATGGTATTAAAGCAATGTACTCAATCTGTTATTATTGGGTCTGCTGTTCTATTTGTCTTTTTTTCGATCGGCTTTGTCTAGGCGCAGACCGTGTACTACGTAATAGATAACCGCAGACACAGCCAGCAGTGTAATGAGCGCTGAAACGATACCACCCCAGCCAAAGACGAGCTCGCGACTTGAACTTTCGTATACCGTCCAAGTGGCAGCATCAAGACCCTTGGTGTCACCAACAACGAAGCTAACAATTGGGTTAATGAACCCTTTTACAATTGCTTCGACTGCCTTACCTGCTTGTGTACCTATTGCTAGACCGACTGCTAGACCGACTACGCCCTGCTCGCGTACAAAATTCATAAACCCTTTAAGCTGTTTGTTCATCGCAGCTCCTTATAGCTTTTCAATTAACCGATAAGTTTGTTATACGCGGTATAAGCCAGCGTTGCAACTGCTCCACTGAGGAATGTACCCCATATCATATCTAGTACGACGATCTTAAGCGAGAACCCTTTTAGCGTTGCATAGTTTGTAAGATCATAAGTTGCATACGTGATCAGACCAAACAGCCCGCCTGCGATAATGAGCTGATTCATTGCACCGCTCTTAAGTGTTGGCGCAATTACGAAATAAATGAGCCCGGCAACAAAGAGAAGATAAAACAGTACTGCAGCACCCCATTTGACGTTATTCGTCATCAGCCCCTTGAGTTCGGTTGCGTATAAATTCTTGGCAATGAGACCGAGCCACAAACCGTCGAGCAGCAAAAAGAACGCCAGTGTAAGTCCATACAACGCTGGATAGTTTATATTCATATCTTCCCCCTTATGCGGCTATTATAGCGCGCCGAGAAGATTAGCTGGGTAGTTTTGCTAGCGTCTTTGCTGTGTACGATGAGGTACAGGATAAACTAAGCTCAAATTAGCACAGCGTCCCATAACACGTACTGTTGGCTCAAATCTGTCGTTGCCGGTGATTGGCCACCGGTCTATGGTATCTGGCCGCAGGATGTTGTTGTCGTCTTTGCGTGCGGTGGCGACTTCTGGTTCTGCAAAACGAAACTGAGTAGGGTCTTCCGGCAAACCAGCAGGGATAGGCCCTATATCAAGAGCGATCGGATGCGACTCTTGCAAAAGGACTTCTGCTGTTCGAGGAATGACGCCAGGTATATGTGTCATGTAGATTATTATAGCATAAGCATTGCTATTTTGCAAGCTTTGGTAGCTGGTGCATATAGCTTCTACGTGTCACCTCATCAAGGTGCTCTATGGCGTATCGCAGCGCTGTACGGGGCATCTCTGCCGCATGTTCATCGAGAAAATCTAGCAGCACTGCCCTATCACGTTTGCCAACTTCTCGTAGCATCCACCCGGTTGCCTTATGAATGTAGTGATGCGTATGTCCAAGATAGTGTTCAGCCAACTTGAGCGTCCAGCCGAATTGACCTTCGCGAATAAAATACCAGGTGCTTACCATGGCAATGCGCTGTTCCCACATATTCTTAGATGTACTGAGCTGATCAAGAATCGTCTGATCTTTGTCGAAGATAAAGGCGCCCACGATATCTCGACAACTGGTATCCACAAGATCCCAGTTGTTTACCCACTGGGTATTTTGCAGGTACAGGTCATAGATTTCTGCCCTTGTGTCTTCATTGCCTCGCTTGAACTGTGTAACCCAGATCATGAGGGCGGTTAGCCGCTCTTCATGCACAGTGGAATGGAGCAACTCGAGCACTTCTTTTGGGGTAAGTTGCTTGTAATATTCTTTTACGATTTGTCGCTGTTTTGGCACCGTAACACCCAAAAATTCATCGGTGTCACCTTCCTCGAGCTTGAAAAAATGCGGGAAAAAATCAGCTTTAACCGGATCTGCTTGATCTCTCAGCTTTTGCTGAATGGCATGAATTACTGACGACATATACCACCCGTTCCTTACATTTGCCCAGGAGCATCAATACCAAGAAGTTGCAGGCCTTTTTTTAGTATAGTGGCATACTTCTTTACCAGGTACAGTCGTTCGGCTTCGCGCTCGTCGTCAATGACACGATTTTTTTCGTAGAAACGGTTGAATTCTTGGGTGAGTTCATACAGGTAGGTACAAATAACGTGAGGTGTCAGGTCTTTCGTAGCTTTAGTAACGACATCTGCATACTCTGTTAGTTTGACTGCCAGAGCGCGCTCGCCGGCTACCAGCTCGGTGATAGTTGGAGCTGGTATAGTTTTTGTTTTGTGCAAAATGCTCTGGGCACGAGCGTGAGCATACTGAAGATATGGGCCACTGTTGCCTTCCATACTGACTGATTCTTCAACATTAAAATGTATATCGCCACCAATACGCGCTTTAAGGAACGCGTACTTTATAGCACCTTGGGTAATCGATTCATTAGCCTCGCGTCCGCTCGCTTTAAAGGCTTCGGTCGTCATATCGAGCACGTCGACAGCACGTAGGATATTGCCCTTTCGGCTACTCATTTTTACCCCACCGCTCATTTTGACCATGCCGTGCGTAATATGGGTCGTTCTTTCAGCAAGCTTGGGTTGGAACTGCCCAAGTGCTGCTAAGATCACCTTCATATATTCAACGATGTCATTGCCGGTGATAATAACTGTTTGATCAAACTGGTAATCTTGCCACTTGCAGAGCGCTAGACCGATATCTTTGGCTTCGTAGGTTGGCAGTCCTGCAGAGTTAATGAACACGCGTGTATGCAAGCCAACAGCTTCGCCGTCGAATACAACAGCTCCGTCAGACTCCTTAAAGACACCATTCTTGAGCTGTTCACGAACTGCCGCAATACCAACTGGTGCAGTGATACTCTCTGGGTAGTACTTCTCAAATTTGGTTCCAATACGATCATAAAAGGCATCAAAGTATTCGTAGCTCCACTGTCTGGTTGTCCAATAAATTTGTGCAAAAGGACTGCCGTGATCGTTGTCGGCATGCAACTGGTACACTCTTTGGTTCAGTGACACAATTTCGTCGTGAGCTTCTTGGTTATCTTCATAGGCGTTGCTGCCCTCAACATAGCGGTTACTCAGCCATACAGCTCTTTCATCTTGCGGAATCGCATACAATTCCTCGGGGTTTTCACCGCCTAGGTATTGCAGTACAGCCCACATGGTTTTACCGACATGCAGCCCAACATCGCCACCAAAGTTTACCCTGTGTACTTTTGCTCCGGCAGCCTCTTGCAAACGAGCAATCGACTCCCCGACCACGCTGTCATATAAGTGGCCAACGTGCAGTACTTTAAAAGGATTAGGATCCGAGTATTCAACCACGCTGGTTTGGCCAGCCAAGGTTTGTGGCAATGTAGTCGCCTTTTTGAGATGAGCAATGACTGCTTTGTCTATCAGTCGCAGATTAATAAAGCCTGGACCAGCTATACTGACTTCGCCCAGGTCAGCTTTACCAGTGTTAAGTGCATCGGCAATTTGTTGTGCAACTTCACGGGGGTTTTTGCCAAGCTGCTTACTCAACTGCATCGCGACATTGGTGGCATAGTCACCAAATTCGGCGTCAGGGCGCGTCAAGTCTACGGCCACCTCTACGGCAAAGAGATCTTTAACCACCTTTTGCAGATGGGTTTGTACTGGTTCCATGAAAGCTATTCTACCCTGTTAGGGGTGATTTTACTACCGGTGATTAGCGAGTTCTGCCACGCCGAGGTAGCGCTGGTTGCCTTACTGCCTTTGAGACACTGGCAAGCTGCACTTCTCGCAGGAGTGACCACAAAACCATATATACAGAACTGATTAGTACAAAGAACAGTGCTGTGGTCCAAAAAGTTTGCTCATGATCAGCTGGGTTAAGAAACCGATCTGATACATCAAACAAGATTCCTGCCGGATTAAAAATGATATCCCAGCTATTCCATCGCAAGTATCGCCCGAGATAAATTGCAAAGCTACAGAGTAAAAACACCCCTGCTACCAGCAAATGAGATTTTCTACGTGCCATTCTGCGTAGCAAAAGCTGGTGTACTGAATAAACACTGAGGTAGCCAACGATAAAACCGTTAAATGTGTAGCTGAGTAGCAACACAATATCGAACAACAGTGATTCACTGGTACTTCGCTGTAAATGGATAAAGTCAGTCGCTAAGTAAAAACTATTCGGCAAAAAGAGTAGCCAGAGTATTGTCAGAAGAATACCTTTGGTACTGACCCAGAAACCGGTAATGCAGTGCCGTACCAGCATATATGAGAAAATGAGCGGCACCCAAGCCAAGAGCAGATTCCAGTTTAAGTACCAAAATTCTGTACTACTAAAGGTCAGAGCCCGTGCAACGTACAGAGCGACACTCACCAAGCTTGCCAAGGCAAGCGACCTGATAATCCGGTTGGATTTCATAGCATTAGTATACTTGTTTATGGGGTATACTAGCAGTAATGCAACCAGTGGCCCGACTTATTAGTAGTTTTCGTGACTTTAGCAAGGCACTGATTGGTCAGTTTGCCGTCGTACTTAACAGGCTAACGGGTGGTCGTTTGTCGCCAAATGCCATAACCCTGACCAGTCTGTTTACGCATATCATTATTGCCTACCTCGTTGCGCAGGGCAGCCTGTACTGGGCGGCCGGACTGCTGCTAGTATTTGGTCTTTTTGATGCCTTGGACGGCGCAATTGCTCGTATCCAAAAAACCAGTAGCCCTCGAGGAATGCTGCTTGATTCAATAACTGACCGCATGAAAGAAGCCATGCTCTACGTTGGGGCAAGCTACTACTTTATCGCTCATGACCTGCCCTATTATGCCGTGTGGGCAGTGGCCGCCTGTGGCGTCTCGATGCTTGTAAGTTATGTAAATGCCTGGGGTGAAGCCGTCGTGACTACGCGCAAAACTGAAGGCCACAAAATCAACTTGTCGTTTCGATCCGGCATTATGACCTATGACGTACGCATGACTATATTCTTTATTGGTCTACTCGCAGGCCGCTTAGACGTGATTGTAGTGTTGGTTGCTATTACTAGCAGCTTCACGGCACTTGGTCGCATGCGTGCAATCATGCAAAGGCTGTAGCAATGAGTCAGGGCTACAAAATTGACCTGCACACCCATTCAACCGCTTCTCCGGATGGAGGCATCTCACCAAAGCAGTACGCTCACCTACTATCGAGTGGAGCCCTGGACTATATCGCTATTACCGACCACGATCATATCGATATGGCCAAACAGCTACACGGCGAACATGGCGATGCCATTATTGTTGGTCAGGAAATTACCACCAGTGAGGGTGAGTTAATCGGACTGTTTTTATCCGACCGCGTAATGCCAGGACAGACTGCCAAAGCTACGGCCAAAGCAATCACCAAACAGGGTGGCTTGGTCTATGTGCCCCACCCTTTTGAAACGGTGCGTAAGGGCATATCCCTAGAGGCACTAGATAGTATTGCTCCACTCATAGACATTGTTGAGGTGCATAACGGCCGCGCCGTGTTCCAGAACAAAGGCCCGAAAGCGGCCGTGTGGGCACGACTACACAACAAGCCAGGCGCTGCCAGTAGCGATGCTCATGGCATAAAAGGTATAGGGAGTAGCTTCACAACCATAGCCCAAAAACCAAACCAAAAAAATCTGGCAACACTTCTAGAAACTGCTCGAATTCTTACCGCTCGACCACCCCTGACCAGCCTACTCTACCCCAAGCTTAACCGGCTTCGTGCTAAACTGAAGCATAAATCATGAATCACTTTCTTTTTGCTTTGCTGTTCTTTTTGCCGGCCGGTTTTGCAAACGCCGCCCCGCCGATTGCCAATAAGATCCCCTTACTTAATCGTTGGAAAACTCCGATAGACTTTGGCAACACAGTCCGTGGCAAGCGAGCTCTGGGTAAAAACAAAACCTGGCGTGGTCTAGTCTTTGGTACTCTAATCGGTGGCGTCAGTGCATGGCTTTTGTTCCCCCATATTGGCGGTGACACAGGCACAGATATTGAACACTTCTTGATAGGCAGCAGCATTGGCTTTGGTGCCCTCCTGGGCGATGCTATCGAGAGCTTCTTTAAGCGACAGCGTGGTATTGCGTCGGGTAATGCATGGCTGGGGTTTGACCAGCTGGATTATGTAGTTGGGGCAATCCTCTTTAGCCTGCCTTTTATTCGCTTCAGCCTGGCTGAGTATGCCGTAGTTGTGGTCACCTTCTTGGGCCTACACTTTGTCGTCAGTTATTTTGGCTACCTGCTCGGTTTTAAAGACAAACCTATTTAGAATCAGCCCGAACAAAGGCCTCAACCCGAAAAGCTTCGGTCAGAAAGCTTTCATCAAAAGCTGCAAACATAGCACTGTACTGCGACGGCATGGCAGCAAAAGCTGCTTGTTTTTTGGCACATTGCTGGTCATTACTAGTAAATAGAATGCCGCAGTCTTGGTCGGCATAAACTGGCGGTTGCTTAATGTTATAAAAGAAGTTCAGACTGGTATGGATTGTCTGTAGGTACTTCTGATATTGATCAGTTGTCAGAACAGCATAGAAGAGTTCAGGAGATAGTTCACTTTGGCCTAACGCAGTCGTTACCCATGAAGACACTGCTTGATGATCGGGGTGTCCGGTCAGTCCATCTGAGCCAAAAGTTAGTACAGTGTTCGGCTGATATTTTTCGATGATTTGTTGTAAGCGGAGAGTAGCCTCACCCGGATCAACCTGCGTGCATTCGCCGTCTAGGTACCCGAGCCAGTGATGCTCTTGCACACCAAGAATTTTTAGCGCAGCTGCGAGTTCCTCGGTACGCACCTCGCCCATGCGCTCAACCGGGTATTTAACAGGATCTTGCGAGCCAGCCTCACCTTTGGTTGCCGTTACACATATAACCGTTTGCCCGTTAGCTGCTGCTGCAGCCAGCAGGCCACCTGCCATAAAAGTCTCATCATCTGGGTGCGCACCCACGCATAAAATTGTGCCCAGTCCAGTAATATCTTGTTGCGTAACACTAGGTTTCATTTATAGCACCTGTCCTTCTGCAGCATATTGTACTATGCCGACCCAAGCCAGAACTATGCCTGGATACGACGGACAATTTTGGCTGCCTGAGGTCGCGGCAACAAACCTGCCAGTGCTGTTACAAGCCGATTGCGCCAACCGTGCACAGCAACAGGACGGCGTGCCAACATGGCCCTATAGCCAAAAGCAGCCACAGATTCCGAGCTAGGCAGCTTGCCGGCAAATATATTAGTACGCTCTGCAGCAGCGGCAACAGCAAAGTTTGATTCGGTTGGTCCAGGACACAGTGCCGTAACAGACACCCCGCTTGAGCGTAGTTCTTCATTCAAAGCCACACTCAGACTGAGCACATAGGACTTACTGGCATAATAAGTCGCCATATAGGGGCCTGGAAAGAAAGCAGCTGTGCTGGCCACGTTTACGATATAGCCATTATTTCGCTTTTGCATCTCTTTTCCAAAGTAATGAGCCAGGCTCGTAAGCGCCGCAACATTGAGCTGCAGCATGTTTTGAAGTTTCTGTGGATCTGCTTTTGTGAGTAGGCCGTAATCACCAAATCCTGCATTATTTACCAGGTACAGAGGCGTAATCTTTTTACTTTGCACGAACTGGTGTAACTTCTGGGGTTGACCCGGATCAGATAAATCTGCAACAAAAATCTCGGTCTTAACCCCCTGCTCTTGTAGATTCTGCGCAACGGTATTGAGTTGTTTTCTATTGCGCGCAACCAGCACGACGTTTATGCCATTAGCTGCGAATTGCTGCGCAAATGCCGCACCAATTCCACCACTGGCACCAGTCACTACTGCCCAACTAGTTGTCATGAGGGCCAAGCTCTTTTTTGAGCCTTTCGACCAGTTCTACGGGAGCCGGGTTCAAACCGTTCAAAAGCCCTAGATATAGGGTCGTAAAGTCACCCATAAGGACTGTCCATAATAGTTGTTCAAGCAGCGTCTTACCCTCGGCTTGTATGACGTGCGGCTCCGGTCGTTTGCCAGACAATAGCTTGGCACTTAGTTCAAAGCGCTGCTGAACCCGAGGGTGATCAAAGCTGGAACGCAAATCTACAACTGCGTAGGGTTTGTTGTGCGGATGTGAACTCCAGCCAATAAACTCGTTGTGATTAAACTCTGGTATATAGCCAGCCCAGGCAACATTTTTTGCATTTTCGTTAGCACTAATTTTCCATTTATATGCGGCCGGCGCCAGACTAGAGCCAGCATAAACAACCAGACTTTTGCCTGCTATTTCCTGGGCAAGCCGTTTGGCAGGATTTTGTTTTGTTGGCACTGTGGGCAATAAGTTTTTAGTACTATCTTCGAGGTGTTTTGCAGCTGCTTTTAGCTCTTTTTCAGTAACCTTTTCCCGCAAGACTCCGGCCTTCGCCATAACTTGCAAATTAGCTTTGAGGTTATAGAAAACTGCGTAGCGTGGTTGTGCCGCTTTGGGTAGAAGCACAAAGTGGTGACCTTTTTTCTTAGCGCGCTCTTGTAGCTTGCCACCACCAGCAATGATCACAATAGTAGCCTTCGCCTTTTCCGCTTCGGCCAACGCTGAAAGGGTTTCTTCGGTGTTACCAGAGTAGCTGCAGGCTATAAAAAGTGTCTTATTCGAAACGTAACTGGGGATATGGTAGTCACGCGATACTTCAAACGGAACTGTGTAACCTGGCCAGACTGTACCTAGCAGTGCAGCCAACGCCGAGCCACCCATACCAGCATAGACAACATTCTGAAACGGTCCTTTGGGCGCCCAATCACTAACTTCAAAATCTCGTAACAGCTGTTCGGGCTGCTTGGCGGCAATGCCAAGTGCATCCTCAGCATCCTTATCATGGATATATTTCAGATCGTCTAGCATAAACCCTCCGCTTAGCGTTTGTGTTTCTATGATACCAATTTATTCCTGTTTTGCGGTCTTTACGCTTATGGTATAGTGAAGGTAACGGAAATAATACTAACGGGGGTGGGAATGTTCGACCAGAATGATCAAAATCAACCAGTAGCTGCAACCACGGCTGCTCCTGCAGTTGATGTAACTGCAGCAGTACCACCAGTCAATGACCCTGCGATTGCTCCTCCGATGGATGTGTCTGCACCTTCAACCGCGCCAGTTGCTCCTACCGCTGACCTCACAGCTCCAGCCATTGAACCAGTAGATGCCATGAGCAGCACCGACAGCTTTAACACAACGACCCTACCTAACCCTGATCCTGTAGTCGCACCGACAAGCGAAGTATCTGATCCAGCTCCTGAAGTTGCACCAGAACCCACACCCGCAGTTGACCTCAGTTTACCGGCAATTGACCCTGCGTCATCCCCTGCAACCGATGCGCCTAGTTCATCTGATACTTCATCAACCGACCCAGGCCTGCTTGCCCTAAAACAACAAGCCCTGCAAAGCTTATCGCCATTGCTGAGCCAGCTCGACCAGTCACCGGAAGAAAAATTCCGTACAACCATGATGATGATCCAAGCCAGCGACGATCAGAGTCTCATTCAGGCTGCGTATGACGCTGCCAACGCTATTCCTGATGAGAAAGCTAAGGCTCAAGCGTTGCTCGATGTTGTGAACGAAATTAACTACTTCACTCAGAATAAGCAACAAACTCCACCGGCAGCCTAGCCGACACTTCACAGCAAACTAAAAACTCCCGGTCAATCCGGGAGTTTTGCTTTCAGTATTAGAGAACTACAGATCTTCGCTTGGGCCAGTGCTTGGGAGTTCAACGACTTCTTGATCACCCGTAGCAGGCTGTTGAGTTGGAGTGCTTGCTCCGCCGTTTGGCTGTGCAGGTGTCGCTGGAGTGGCTGGTGTAGCCGGAGTTTCAGTCTCTGACTCACCTTCGGCATCATTTGCACCAGTGTTTGTATCAGAGTGGTCACCCTCATTTTTGTCCTTGTTTGTGTCGTTATTTGAGTTCTCGGTAACCACTGGTGTAGGCTTGTTATCCTGACGAGCTACTTTGCGGTATACCCAACGTCCTCCAAAGAAGAGGCCAACTACTACGAGCACAGTAACAACTAGGGAGATGCCCCCAACGAGCCAGGCCATACCCATACGCTCACGCCGCTCAGCCTGTGAATAAGCTTGTACTTCTGGTGGCAGATTCGAATTTGTTTTCTTACGATTAAAAAGCTTCATGGACACTCCAACTCATTTACTAGCTATACAATAGTACATTTTAGATTATTAGGCAATATTCTATTAAATCACGCTAGTGCTTACTTTTTGCTGTATACTAGTTTTCGTGCCCGAAATAGACCCTTCCTTATACCACCCCGATGCCGCCTTTGAACTTGATTTTGCCCTGACGACACTCAGCGATACATACGCATCGCATGTTTCGACATATGAAGCGTACGAGCGCCAGGCTGCGCAGGTTGACGCTATTCTGCGCAACAGTACGCTTGGCGAGATGGTTGGTGAGATTCGTGAAATGGTAGACACTTCAGGTTTCGTCGGTGATTTTATGAAAGCTACAATTCGCCGAGCCGATAAGAACGAAGATCCGGACATTACAGAGGCCGAATACACCGAGGCTGCCTGGGCTATGCACGACTGCGAAACAACGCTTGTAAATTTCGTGCAGGGCTATAGCGCTGCCAGTCTTGAGCGCAGTCGTGATTTTTTTGATGATCTAGCGGAAGCGCAAGAATCAGCCTGGCGTGGAACATGGAGAAAACTCCACGCATCTCTAAGTGCATCTCAAGGAACAGCCATGGCCGATGTAGCAGGATTTTTTGACTACTTAGTGCGAGAACAATTTAAGGATATTTTTAATCCAGCTGACCGCGACCGAGGCGTCAGCTCTGATATTGATGTCAGTGTGAGCACTTTTTATGAGGTATTCGAGAATCACCTCTCTCGAGCAATTACTCGTCGAACTGAAGACGGCTGGACCGGCTTGTAGCCGGTCCGCGTTCGTCTTACATCATACCCATGCCGCCTGGCATGCCACCACCGGCGGCTTCGGCAGCCTCTTTTTCAGGAACATCAACTACTAGTGCTCCCATGGTCATGCTGGTGCCGGCAATTGAGACAGCGTTTTGAATAGCTTCTTTAGTAACACGAGCTGGGTCAACTACACCGGCTGCTTTTAGATCTACGAGCTTAGCTGGGTTGTTTACATTCACACCCTGGCCAAGCTTGGCTTTCTTAACTTGTGGCAACCACTCATCAGGGTTAATGCCAGCATTGCTGAGCAAAATCTTAAATGGCTGTTCAAGAGCATTCTGCAGCAAGGTTGCGCCAGCTGCAGCCGAGTCATGTCCGGTGACTTTTATGTGGCCGGCAAGATTTATAAGTGTCACACCACCGCCAGGCACGATACCTTCGTCTAGTGCTGCCTTGGTGGCAGCTACCGCGTCATCGACACGGAATTTCTTTTCTTCAATTTCGGTCTCTGTAGCACCACCAACCTTAATGACAGCCACTTTACCCTCGAGGCTAGCGCGTCGAGCAGCTCGGTCATCTCGGTCGTAGTCGCTAGTAGAGTCTTTGATCTGTGCGTTAATTTGCGTAATGCGGGCTTTGACTGCACTTGTTTTACCAGCGCCCTCGATAATGGTTGTCTCGTCTTTCGTGACAATAACCTTACGAGCACTACCAAGCATATCTAGTTCGACATCCTCGAAGTTACCGCCCTGCTCTTCACTGATTACCTGTCCACCGGTCAGAATAGCAATATCTTCTAGACGATCGGCTCGTTTGTCGCCAAAGCTTGGTGCTTTTACCGCTACTGTATTAAAGACACCTTTTAGTTTGTTCAGGATAAGTGTGCCGAGAGCCTCGCCTTCGACATCTTCAGCAATGATAACTAGGTCTTTTTTGCCAGCTTGGGCAAGCTTTTCGAGCACCGGTAGGAATTCTTGTACAGAGCTGATCTTTTTGTCAGTAACCAAAATGGCAGGCTTGTCATAGACAGCCTCCATACGAGTTGTGTCAGTCACCATGTAGGCACTGACGAAACCGCGGTCCATAGTAAAACCTTCTACGACTTCGCTTTCGAGCAACAGGCCTTGGCCTTCTTCAACAGTCACCACACCGTCTTTGCCGACTTTGTCGATAATATCGGCGATCATGTTACCAATTTCGGCATCACCAGCGCTAATGGTGGCTACTTCAGCCACACGGCTTTTCTTACCTTTAATGTCTTCTGCCATGCCGTTAAGCTGTTTGATCACATCGGCGGCGGCGGCTTCTAGGCCTTTGCGTAGAAGCATTGGGTTGTGGCCCGCAGCGATAAGCTTGTTGGCTTCGTTCAAAATATTATAGGTGAGTACCGTTACTGTGGTTGTACCGTCGCCGGCAACATCGTTCATCTTATTAGCAGCTTGCTTGATAAGCTCTGCGCCAACTTTGTAGCCCAAAGTTTCATCGTCGACATCAGCAATGTCCACACCCTTAGCTACTGTTACACCGTCATGAGTGACAGTTACGCCACCGTAGCTTTTGCTGATGACTACGTTTCGCCCTTTTGGACCCATAGTGGTCTTTACGGCATCATATAAAATTTGGGCTCCACCTAGCACGCGACGACGAGCGTCATCATCATAAAAAACTTTCTTAGCCATATATACTCCTCTGACTCCTACTTAACGGTTGCGATAATATTAGCGCGGTACACCAAGGTAAATTCTTCTTTACCTACTTTTACATTCACCGCTTCGTATTCATTTTTATAAATCACGCGTTCGCCCACTTTGACTTCGCCTACACCCGAACCCACTGCCACAACTTTGGCAGTCTTTGGCTTTTCTTGGGCATTGCCTGGCAGATAAAGTCCACTGGCGGTCTTGCTGACGGCTTCTTCGGCTTGCACCACAATGTAGTCGGCCATTGGTTGAATGTTCATAATTTCCCCTTCCTCAATACCTAAATAAGCGTTAGCACTGGGAATATCCGAGTGCTAACTTTCAGCACTCATAATATCCGAGTGCTAATATAGTCGTCAATAGCTCTGTTGATTAGGAGACTAGTGCTAGATCTTGATACATGGCAACATCTTGCTGAAGTGATTTTTCGAGCTCTGCAAGTTCTTCGTTTACATCTCTTACGGTTGCTGCATCAGCTGCGGTTTGGTCGAGAATTTGCCTGCGTCGTTCTAGATAGCTGTCCAGGAACACTGCCCTGAAGCCCTGCCACCAATCACCAGACTTACCTGCAAATACCCCAATACCAGCCCGAAAATCAACATCAGTTGAGCGACACATCGATTCTACGATGGTGGTAATGTCGCTATGACTATGGGAATAACGTACTTCGGCGTCTCTTGGTGGCTGTCCACCAATAGTTGCCGACTCCCAATCGAGCAGGATGACCCTTGTTTGATCCGATAAAGCTCCGCCTTTTTCTCCGACGTTACGGCCTGCGAGGTCACCATGGCTTCTGTTGCCAGGAGCGTGAAGTTTGGCCGCCTGATATGCTGCTCCCTTCCAAAGCGCTAACATGCCAGGATGCTCCTCAATGTCAGGATAAAATGAAGACCAGTCGACACTGTCGAGCGTGGACAAACCTTCTTGCAGCACAGTAATGCTATATGCGGGATCTTCTTCGCGGTCACCATAAATGAAACCAAGTTCAACTAACGTACTCATCCCAAGTTGTGTGATAGCCAAGGTGTTGAAATATTCATCGAGACAACTGTCTCTTTCTTCATCCAGGTGAGGCTTCACTGCAACCGGCACCTGAAGCCCCGGGCCTAATTGCAAATCCCCGAAAAAGACACCATGTCGTGATTGCTTACCAACACGAGAAATTCTTGGTGAAAAGCGAACCCTGTCAACGGGCGCTCCAAGCACGTCAGGATTAGTATAAAAGGTCAGGGTGTCTTCATGTTCGAAAGCGAGGAATCGCTTTATGGCAAAAGGTACTGGTCTTTCGTCCGTAAAATCAGTATCGATTTCCGCAGGACGAATTACTTGCAGCCTTTTAAGCGCATGACTGAAGTCACGTATTCTCTCTTGCTCGTGGTCGATGGGCAACATACCAATTGCTTCGGTCGGAATCTCGATCTCAAGACTAGACATTATTCCCCCCTAGCCGCTGCGGCTGCTTCAGCAAAGCCCATGCGAAAGTATATTGCCACTTCGTCAAAACGCCCTGAGAAAACAGTCTCTAACTGTTCAGCATACTGCCCCTCTGCCGAGACCTCTGGAGGGCGTGGAACAAGTAGCCTCTCGACACCAGGAGTAAAATACACCTGTCGTTCGCCTGGCTGCACAAAATCAACCAAGGCCAACACGCGAGTTACGTCCGTTGCGACCATTTGTGGATCGTCACCATATTTGTGACTCAAGCTACCCAGTAGATCACCGAGGTCATGAAAAAGCTCTTCGTCTGTATACGAATATGCTCCTTCCCGAGTAACTGGCGCTTCGTAAGCCAGAGGACGTGCTGATGCTGGAATGCTGTATGTTTCTGTTGCAGCAGCCTCAGAAGCACGACGATGACCCAAGATAAGGCCATCTTCTTCAAGTGGTTTTCGTAACTGGCGCTGTCGTGTTGTTGGTGCGGGTAACGATATGAATCGATGTGTTCCAGTGGGAACTTCTATCCAGAAATCGTGACTGCCTATGGAATCGTTGGCAAGATTAAATCGACGAGAAGTAGTACTCGTATCGGCAGAATCGTGTCGAACCTCACCAAAATCTGTCATTGTTGATATATTATATAACTAATATACTTTATGGTCAATATTATGTATCTGTTGAAGGCAATGGAATAGTGCCCACATAGCCAGAGGCTAGATCAGCGATTGCGACAGTACCTAAATTCACGTCTATGGTGACACGGTGCATCTCACTAACAGCAAGCGTTATGCCTCTGAGGCCTTCATCCTCAACAGTGTGAGCATAGGCAATAAGAGGCTGCCAACCATCAGCACCCAGCTCTTGGCTCACTTCCCAAAATAACCTTTCAGTTTCTGCACTCAATGCAGGTACAACACCGCGATCGCTCATTAAATGTATAGTACAATAATGTTGTGAGTATGTCTATACTATTTTAGACCAAGATGACGAGCAATAGCGTCTTCATCTAGCTTCATCTTGTCGCTTCCACGAGCCACCATTGGGTATGCAGAAATAACTTTACCTGTCTCTTGGTCAAGACACATTCTCAGTCGCATCTGACTCTGGCCATCTAACATCGGCGCATAACCTTCTGTGATTATCGTATCACCCGCAATATAGTCACGAGATGTATCACGATTTGCTAATGCGTTTCGCACCGTTTGCATAACCGCCAGCGCGTCGTACTCCTTAGGATACATGCCATTCTTCGCAGGATGCACTGTACTCTCGCCTGTTTCGGCATTTGTCGTGGTTTTGGTTTTACGAAATCCTTCAACAATTACATGAGCCGAGTATGGACTGAATGGGTCTTCACGGTATTCACGCATTGATTTTGCATTGCGACCTTCTAGGTGATCACGTTCAACAAAAGTCTGGCCATCTCTCGAAGAAGGTTCGTGATGAAAACCACCCGGCAGTATGGTGCCGCCCTCACCGGTCAGTACATCACCAGTTAAGGTATGTAGTAAGCCATCCTCATTACGTGATGGGTCCAGATAGAACATGTCAGTCAGGCCAGATTGCACAGCAAAATCATAATCTGGGCCTAACAGATCTCGCGCTACCGTATCGTGGTGATCAAGAAATAGACGATCACTTGCTGAAAGCGCTTGTTCTACAGCAGGCATGGCCACAGGTAAGCTAGCCGCTTCTTGCGGAGGAGCCATCATATGGGGTGAGGGACCGGCTTCAACTGACATGTTTTTGTTTTCTTTGTTTATTTTATGGCTTATGCCACTATTACTAACACCTTTAACATTAGCAGAAATTAACTAATTTGTCAATATTGTGTTTATAAGTAAGTATTCGAATTGTCTAGTGATGACGTAACAGTTCGCGGGCTATCTGTCGCTCGTCCCAGGATTGTTTTTCGCCGCCCATTGCTCGGTAGTCCTGATGTCCGAGGCCAGCCAAGAGCACTGCATCGCCCTTTTTAGCGGCCGCAAAAGCTGCTTGTATGGCCTCGCGCCTGTCACCAACTTCTGTAGTTTTTTGGACGCCCTTACCTGCAAGAATACCTTGCATAACTTCTTTACGAATCGTAGCTGGATCTTCGGTGTAGGTTTCGTCGTCTGTCAGAAAGATCTTATCAGCGTACTTTGCGACTACCTTACCCATGATTGGACGTTTGGCCTTATCACGGTCTCCCGTCGCACCGAACACCAGCAAGACATTACCTTTGGTAACATCCTGAAGTGTTTTGAGAGCATTCTCTAGAGCATCTGGGGTATGAGCATAGTCGACAAGGACTGCGAAGTTTTGCCCAGCATCAACTGGCTCCATACGTCCCGGTGCAGTTTGTAGCTTGCCTGCACCGGCTGCGGCCTGTTCTAGTGTCAAACCGACGGCTAGTCCTGCCGAAACGGCTGCAGCCGCGTTGTAGGCATTGAATTGCCCAATTAATGAAGTTTTGAAAGTACTGGTCTGGCCGTCAAACTGCACCGTCACTTGACTGCCCATATTTGTAGTAGCGATCTTGTTGATTTGTAGCTGACTGTGTGCGTCCTGGCCATAGGTCGTAACATCTCCGACAGCTCGCTCTTTAAAAAACTCAAACCAGTCATCATCCTGATTCAGTACAACTTTTTTGGGCTGCATATAGCTGCTAAATAGTCGGGCTTTGGCACTAGCATACTTTTCCATGGTTCCATGGTAATCAAGGTGATCTTGTGTCAGGTTAGTCATCACAGCTACTTCTACAGGCACGCCCAGCAGCTTGTGCTGATCGAGCGCCTGACTGGTAGTTTCTAGCACGATAAAGTCTACCTGTTTTGTTTTAGCAGTTTGAAAAAACGTTACCAACTCTGCCGTTAAAGGCACTGTCCGGTGAGAAGTGTTTGGCGAGGTTTTGCCCGCCATTTCGGTTACTGCCGTCGTATACAGGGCTGTTTTGTAACCAGCACTCTTGAGCATTTCATTTATATACAGACACGTGGTGGTCTTGCCATTCGTGCCTGTTACGGCAATAACTCGGGCGCCCTTAGCCGGAAAGCCACCTTTGGCTTGCAGGGCATATACACGGCCCTTACGGTACGATTCTTCGGCTAATGTAATGGCCTTTGTGGGTAGTACGCGGCGCACCAGCTGTTTTGGATTCATACCTTTTATAATAACGTACAAAAACGCCCCAGACGATGCTGGGGCGCTATGCGCTATGCTGTTGACGGTTTTACTCGCCTTTAGGCATAAATGGTGCTATTCGGCGTTTTAGATCTTCTACAGCCGTCTGAGTCTCTTTTTCGATAACCTCAGCCGCTTGTGGAACATTAGCGTCGATCCAGTCGTAAACTGCATCATCACCTTTAGCAATTTCTGCATCAAGTTCAGCAATCTTATCTTCAGGAATCTCGGCTGCAACTGCCATGCGCAGTTTCATATTCAAGCTGGTGTAGAACATGTTTAGTAGTTCTTCCTGCTTAGCAGGGTCAAAGCCCTCAAGACCAAGTTCCTGGATGAGTTGTTCTTTGCTGTATGTCATTTTGTTTTCCTTTTTTTGTTTTTTACTGTTATTGGTATTTTACGCTACTAGCTTATTAAGCGGTAGTGGCTGTTTTAGCAGCTTCGTCAAGAAGGACGCGTCGTAGGGTTTCGTCAAAGGCAGAGTTGATGTGTGCGTTGTCAGTAAAGGTTTGACCGTTTACTGTTACGCTCTTGATTCCACGGCCTTCGCCAACAAAGTTGATGCCGTACTGTTTACCACGCTCTACAAGTTCGAAGATTGCAGGAGTAGAGTTTGCGCCACCTTGCGTATCGCCAAGGTTACCAAGTAGGTCGTTTACGTGTTCCCATGGAAGACGTGAGTCGGTTGGGAATAGCTCGACTGGGCCAGCTCCGGCAGCGCCGGCACCGGTTTCACCAACGGTACCAAGAGGAGTAGCGTCTGGAAGGTTTTCAGTAAGATCTACGTCAGGCTTGCCACCCTTACCGCCAGTGTTCTCTGCACCAGAGTTGCCACCTTTAGCATTTCCGCCATTACCACCGCCGTCAAAGAAACGGTCTTGGATAATGTTACCAACGAAGGCACCAGCGGCACCACCAGCGGCACCAATAAGTGCAGCCTTACCCATACGCTTACGGTTACGGATCGTGTCATCACGAGTTTGTTCCATAGTACCAGCAGAGCTTTCAGCACCACTGATCACTGCACCGTTTGCAGCAAGATCATTGATACGAGCCTCGTTCTTATAGAAGGCATCCATGCCCTGTGCACGAGCAACTGATTCGCTAGCATTCTTGGCAATGTTCGCACCCATAAGGCCGCTTGCAATACCCTTAGCTATACCAGCACCAACTAAAGCACCAGCAACTGGGCCAAGCAAAGCTGCGCCAGCAGCACCGGCTACGATACCGGCAGGAAGAGTAAGAACTTTCATCACACCGGATTTTACGATCGCACCACGGATACCCTTAGCAGTCGTTATCTTACCGTTCTGGCGTGCCCAGAAGTTGTAGAAGCCTTTGAAACGCTTGCCTTCAGCAAGACCTTCTTGAGCCTTGATGATAGCTTTTGTTGTGGTGAGGTCTTCGAAGATTGCACCAGCAGCACCGTTCAGGCGAATCTGGTCAGCATCAATGTCTTGTGCTTCCATCTGCTTAGCAGTGTAGGCACCGATTGCATCATGAGCGTCATCGTAAGCTTTTTTAGCAGCTTCAAGGTCTTTCTTGCTTTCCTTACGGCTGAATAGTTTGCCACGGCGGTATGCGCTAATGCGTACATACTCGTCACGAGCTAACTTCAGAGTGTTCTGCAAGCCTTGTAGCTCAGGATCAACTTGCTCGATTTCAGGCTTCTTCCAAAGTTCAACCTCTTGACCTGGCTTAACAGGGCCGTCGTAGTCAGGGTTAACCTGATCCATTTTTTGAGTCTTATCAAGTGGCTTCTTACCACCTTCAGTACCATTTTCTAGAAGGTCACGAGCAATGTCAGGATTGTCGTCAACCAACTCTTCGAAGGTCTTTTCGTTAAAAGGCTTGTCACCTTTCTTCTTGTCAGGCTTTTCTAGATCAGGAATCTGGTTTAGACGATCCCATAGATCATCACTCTCTGACTTTTTATTAGTAGCTTGGCCACCGTCTTGGATAATTTCATCACCCTTTTTGCCGTAACCGCCACCAACTGGCTGTGAATCAGCAACGTTGTTCTCAGCATTGTTTTCTACAGCAGTGTCCTGGTTTTGGCGAAGTGCGTCTTTTTTAGAAATAATACGATCAAGCATGTTCATCTTAAGATCGTCGCTCATGTTCTCTTCAGATGTCAGACGTCGTTCGATCTCGTCTTGTACATCCATAGCACGAGTTGGGTCGTTGTTGTCTTCAGCACCTGCCCAGTCACTAATAAGATCGTTCAGTGAGCGATCTTCAATGCTGCCTTCGTGTGAATCTTCATAGTGAGTCTTGTTGCTCCAGTATGCTTTGCCTACAGGAACTTCAGGGCGTTCTGCCAAGTAGTTGTTCATGTCTTCAAATGACTGTGTGCGCTCATGGAGCTTAGCTGCGACCTCTGCAGGTGCGGCATTTTCGCGTTGTGCTGCAAGAGCTTCGTCAGCACTGGCAACCCATTCAGCTGCACGAGTACGGTCGATAGAAGCCTGTTGTTCGCCGGCTCGAATAGCATCGACGGCGGCTTGTGCGTTGGTTGGTCCTGGTTGCATTGATTCACTCATGGTTGTTATATCCTTTATAACTTATTTGACTTTTTTGTTTTGGCAGCGAAGTTGTTTATTTCGCAATGATGCTATATTAGCAAATTTTGTGCTTTTTGTCAATATTATTATGCTTTGTTTCAGGGAGTCTTTACAGTAGACTTTAAGGGTGAAAATCCTCGGTATCGAGACAAGTTGTGATGAGACTGCCGCCGCAGTCGTCGAAGACGGCAAACGATTGCTTTCTAACGTGGTCGCCAGCAGTATGGATCTACATGTCCAATACGGTGGCGTCGTACCAGAAATTGCTGCCCGCAGCCATATCGAAGCCATCACCCCAGTTATTGAGCAGGCCCTCGAGCAATCAAGCTGTAGCTGGGACGATATAGATGCTATTGCTGTAACCTACGGTGCAGGTCTAGGTGGCTGCTTATTAGTTGGCGTTATGACTGCACGCACCCTGGCAATAACCAAAAAGAAGCCACTGTACGCGATTAATCACGTTGAGGCTCATGTCTATGTTAACTTTTTGACTGAGACTGCCCTGCCTGGCTATGCGCTGCCTCAGAATCAACCTGTGTTTCCCCTGCTTTCCCTTATTGTCAGTGGTGGGCACAGCCAGCTCGTTTTATTCCGCGATCATTTTGATTACACCTTACTCGGGCAAACTGGTGACGACGCTATTGGCGAGGCCTTTGATAAGGTGGCTAAAATTCTTGGACTACCCTACCCTGGTGGTCCAAGCATTACTAAAGCTGCCGTCGACGGTGACCCCTACGCCTTTGAATTCCCCAAGGCTAAATTAGCGGCCAAGTATGATTACAGCTTTTCTGGCCCCAAAACAGCTGTTCTTAGAGCTGTTCAGAAACTTTGCGATAAACCACACGATTTTCCTAGTTTCAAGCTTACAGAACTGCTAGCAGACGCTCAGAAAGCAGATGTCGCAGCGAGCTTTCAGCGAATTGCAGTCGAAACCGTCGTTGATAAGACCATATTGGCTTTTGAAGAATTCAGTCCAAAGAGTGTTGTCATCGGTGGTGGCGTGGCTGCCAGTCCCGAACTTCGCCGCCAGCTAGCTGATCGTCTGCTTATTCCTATTGAATATACCGATATGAAACTATGCACCGACAACGGCGCCATGATCGCTACCCTGGCCTGTTTCAAAATGCAGCTAGGTCAACCAACTGCTGACCCCTACTCTCTCGAGATCGAACCGAACCTATCGATGTAACACTGGAGTTTGGCTAAACGCCGTCGTCTTCGTATTCTTTGCGATTCGATAGTTCATGCACAGGAAAACGGCCGAAGGACTGCACTCGTCTCAGCACTGGGCTAGTACGTGTTTCAGCTCCTGGCTTGAGAGCGAACCACATAGGGATAAATTGGTGGCCGCCTAGGGCCTCAGCTGTTTTAGGGTCTTTCATTGCCAAGCCCTCTAGGTCAGCTTCCAGATCATCCTGATTGACACGCAATAATACTACTTGCCTGCCATCCTGTTCATAGCGCTGAGCATCTTGCTCGAATTCAGAAACCTCAGCACCGTGCTCATCAACTGCACGAGGCTTCAGCACATCTTCGCTTACTCCGAAGTTAACGGTATCCATGTCGATGCTGTCTGCAAAGCTTGGATCGCCAGCAATTAGATCCATTGGCACACCAATGTAATCAGACATCTGAGGAGTGGTTAGTTCTACGGGCTGTACAGTAGTCATGCGATATATATTAGCATAAGCGTATCATTTTGTCAATATTGACGCTTATGTTTAATAGGTGTACAGTTAGCATGAAAACAAACAGGCGAAAGTGTAATCCTGCCCGAGCAGGCATGGTGTCCTCCTCCCGCGGGATTACACACTTTCAGTTGTAGAAGGGGTAGTAAATGTTGGTGGTTGTTTCGATAAGAAAGAGCCTTAGTTTTATTTGTAGCTGTTTTCACGTGACGCACCTCTGGTGCGTTTTTTAGTCTCTGGGTAGCATAGCGGAGAAGTTGTTCGCATCTAACAGAGGTGATATAGTGTCTTTATGTTGAAATGGAATCTGCCCAAAAAGAATCTTGATGTACCAAGCGGCGGTATTCGTTCTGTGGTGGCCTAGAATTACCTTCTAGATAACCCAATAATTGAGGACTTTGAGAGAATAATTATGAAATTAGCCAAGGCCTACGAGCCACAGAAGTACGAAAAGAATATCTACAAATTATGGGAAGAGCAGGAGGCGTTTCAGACTCATCCTAACTCTGGCAAAGAACCGTTCACTATTAGCATGCCACCGCCAAACGAAACCGGCACCCTAAGTCTGGGGCATGCTATTTATACCCTGCAGGACATCATGATTCGTCACGCGCGTTTAAAGGGTAAAGATGCATTATGGGTACCTGGTACCGACCACGCTGCATTACCAGTAAACGCCCTGATCGAGAAGCAGCTGGCCGAAGAAGGAACTGATAAACATGAGATTGGCCGCGAGGAGTTCCTGCGTCGGACTAGGGAATTCGTAGGCAATAGCCGCGACACCATGCTTGGACAAATGAAAGCTATGGGCTTTTCTGCCGACTGGTCACGAACGAGATACACACTTGATGATGCCCTCAACCGCTGCGTAAACGAAACCTTCACTCGTATGTATAACGACGGCCTCATTTACAGAGGTCATCGCATTGTAAACTGGGACCCAAATCTTGAAACCACCGTGTCTGACGATGAAGTTGAACGACAGGAAGAAACCACTACGTTTTATACCTTTCAGTATGGCCCATTCCAGATCGGCACGGCTCGCCCCGAAACAAAGTTTGGCGACAAATATGTGGTCATGCACCCAGATGACAAACGCTATGCTAAATATAAGCACGGCGATACCTTTGAAGCTGAGTGGATCAATGGCCCGGTAACAGCCACGGTTATTAAAGATACTGCGGTTGATCCGGCATTTGGAACAGGGGTTATGACTATCACTCCGTGGCATGACCATACCGACTTCGAGATAGCCGAACGCCATAACCTAGACAAAGAACAGATCATCGATTTTCACGGCAAACTGCTGCCGGTTGCCGGTGAATTTGCTGGCCAACATATTGCTAGTGCACGAGCAGACATAGTTGAGAAACTTAACCGTAAGGGATTGCTGGTAAGCGTTGATGAAAACTACCTCCACAGCATTGCTGTCAACGAACGCGGCAAGGGAATTATTGAACCCCAAATCAAGCTACAGTGGTTTGTAGACGTCAACAAAAAGGCCGTTGATTGGAAAGGGCAAAAGCGGAGCCTGAAAGAAGTAATGCAGGCCGTTATTAATGATGGTGATGTCCAGATTTTGCCTGACCGCTTTAACAAAGTGTACTTTCACTGGATAGATAACCTGCGTGACTGGTGTATTAGCCGACAGATCTGGTGGGGTCACCGTATTCCTGTGTGGTATCGCACAGTCGACGACCAATTGCAAACGTACGTCGGCGTTACTCCTCCGGAAGAAGACGATAGTCAGGGCAATGCCGTCTGGGAACAAGACCCTGACACCTTAGACACTTGGTTCAGCTCAGCGCTATGGACCTGGAGCACCTTGGTTGATCCAGAACTAGCTAAAGACCTAGACCTCAGCTTCGAAGACCTATTAAAACAAAGTAGGGACTTCCAAAAATACCACCCGACGCAAGTCATGGAAACAGGTTGGGACATACTGTTTTTCTGGGTTGCCCGCATGATTCTGGCTACTACTTACATGACTGGCCAGATTCCATTCAAGACCGTCTATTTGCACGGCATGGTACGTGCCGAAGACGGCAAGAAAATGAGCAAAAGCCGACCCGAGTCTATCGTGAATCCGCTCGATATCATCGACCAGTATGGCACCGATGCATTACGCACTGGGCTTATTCAAGGCATTGCACCAGGCCAAGACCAAAACTGGAGCAGGGGACGCATCGAAGCCTCCCGCAATTTCTGCAATAAAGTCTGGAACATTGCCCGCTTCATTCAAGATCAAATTGGTGATGATGTACCGAAAACTGTAACGCCATTAACACCCGCGGATCATTGGATATTGTCGAAGCTACAACATATTACAGAGGTAGTAGACACTAAAATTACCAATTTTGCTTTTGCAGATGCCTACGATCAGCTGTATCACTTCGTCTGGGATGACCTGGCCGACTGGTATATCGAAGCCAGCAAGTCTTCGCCAAACCCCGGTATCTTGAAACACGCACTCGAGAGCTCACTCGCACTATTGCACCCATTCGCTCCCTTTGTAACAGAGGCCATCTGGCAAGAGCTCGATTGGAGCAACGACCTACTCATCACTTCTCAGTGGCCAGAGATTACTGCGCACGACAAGAAATCAGCCAAGCAATTTGAAGTCATAAAAGATATTGTGACCGAAGCCCGCAGGTTGTCACAGCAGATGAATCTGACAAAACAAACACTGCTTCACGACTCTGCAGTCGTCGGTGATAGCAGCGAGCTGATACAACGCCTCGCTAAACTCGGTGATGTACAGCAGACAGAGCAGGGGAGAGGACTGGCCCTCACGACCTCACAAGAGCCCGTCTGGCTGGATATTGATGATGAAACCATAGGCGGTTACATCCAGAGCCTCAAAGACCAGCAGACAGAGCAGGTGAAGCTCATAAAAAATCTTGAGGGTCGCCTAAGCAACGATAGTTACGTCCAACATGCTCCAGACGCCATCGTGCAACAAACCAAAGATCAGCTTGCTAAGGCAAAAGCCCAACACGATCAACTAGTTGAAGAACTCGCGCGCCTTTAGCGGTTACGGGTCATGACTTGGGCGACCCTAATACTTGTAGCAGCTCCGGTTGCAACGGCAATTTGTGTCGCGGTTGGCATCTCGTATGCAGCATCTGTTACCGCATTAAATATCGCTTCCACGCCCTCTAAAGTGTAATAGTTAACAAGACCCGAAAAAGCAGTAATGGCCACATCCTGTACAAACCTAGCAGGCGTAACCCTATTTGGAGTCTGGGTGCTCATTTCACCATTCATAAAGATAATTATAGCATAAAAACTATAAATTGTCTATGGTATTACTGTTCTATTGTTCTCTGGGTTCGAGAGCAGAGCGCACGCGCTCGGTAGATTCTATGGAGTCGTAGTCGTTAAACCACATCACGTGCCAGCCGGCGCGTTGAGCGGGCATAAGGTTGCCGCGGGTGTCGTCAATAAGCAGGATCTCTTCTGGAGGAACACCGGCGCGTTCTTGAGCAATCTGGTAAATCTTGGGGTCAGGCTTGATAACGCCCACTTGAGATGAATCAATAATTACGTCATACGGTACATCTGGCAGTAGGCCAGTTGCCTTCATGTCTTGTACAAATCCAGTGCCGATATTGCTCATCAGGCCAATACGATAGTTCTGTGCGGCCCACTTCACCAACTCGTGCATTTCGCTAATTGGGTCTACGGCTGCGAGGTAATAGGACTGCCAATCAATCTTTGGCAGGCCGAGGTCTTTGGCAAAAGCCTGATTAAAGTCAGCAATGCTCATGGCGCCAGTGCAAATAGCATCGTTGTAGTGCCAAAAAGCAGTTTCGATAGCGTCAGGTGACAGGCCAGTATCCTTAGCAATCGAGGCGAAAGCACGGTGATAAAAGCGCACTAGACAGCCATTGATATCAAAGTAGACAAAAGTCACGCCGCTCTTGGTGCGCTTTTTAATAGCACCAGGGGCTCTAGCACCAACTAATTCATCAAGAGATACGGCTAACACTTCGGCAATTTGCTGAATCGTAAATATCGAAGGAGATTTAATGGCGCCACGCTCAATTTTAGCCAGCGTTGAATAACTCAAGCCTGCCTTCTGGCACATGGCCTGCTGTGTCAAACCTGCCCGCTGTCGGGCCTGTTGCAACTGCTTACCAAGGCTTTTTTCGTTAGCCACCGTTCCACCACTCATTGGCCATATAGTACCAATTATTGGCTGTATTTGCTAGAAAAAGCGCACTAAACGGCTAGACTTCTGAGGGAAGACGACTGAGGAGAGCGCTGAATATCGTAAAGAAAATAATCATCGCCACCACGCCAACTACAGCTGCTGCAATAGCAGATTGCTGACTTAGGCCACCATTTCGTTGTTGTGACTTGTTATATACCCAAGCCGACACACCCATGGCGAATAAAAATGAAGTTAGAAGCGGTCCCATTACTTGCTAGTATACGGCAGTAGCTCCGAACGACGAAACTACTGGGCTAATTTTGCTGCCATATCGGCGAGCGCGGCATGATCGGGCTCGGCTGTCATATCGGGGACAGCACGAAACTCCTCTAGCGTACTGAAGGGCACTACGTGAATATGAGCATGGGGCACATCTAGGCCGACAACCTGGATACCTACGCGTTTTGGCTGCAGAACTTCTTTCTGTTTACGCGCAACCTTACGAACTGTTAGCCAAACAGCAGTGTAATCTTCTTCGGTCAGATCCTGGAAGTGGTCAACTTGAGCTTTAGGAACAACCAACACGTGGCCAGGCTGAACTGGATGAATGTCCATGAAGGCGATTGTTCTTTCGTCTTCATAAACTTTGTGACAAGGAATTTCTCCCTTAATAATTTTGGTAAAGATTGAATCGCTCATACAGTTCTCCTCTTGTACTTAGTATAGCAACGCCTGAAAAGTCTTTGTGCTTAACTCTGTGCAATCGCTTATGATTGAAGGATGCCCGAAACTATATCGCCCCCCGTTGAAGCTACACACGATCCGTCTTTACTGCGCAGAGTGGTAGGCTATGGCTTGATTGGAGCGTGCGGTGTCCTTGGCTCATACGTCGCCCTTGGTGTCGCAAACCCGAGCGCCAGTGAGGTAATAGGCCTATCGCGAGTAGAAGTCGAGACCAATACGAGCAGCAACGTAGAGGCACTACATGCCCCTTTAACAGACACCAGTACTGGTATTGGGTTGCACATCACACTAGATCCGACCGTTAATGAAGATGATACCGCCCTTATAGCCAACAAACTACCGCAAGTTGCTGAACGCATCAGCAAAGCTGGCGCTGGTGAAGAAGTCTTTGATATTTTTGCGGATGAGTATTCGGTCGAGCTAGAAAGGCTTGCTCGCGATATCGCTATAGAAACCGGCCTAACTTTGGCGGCTGGAGGCCTGATCGGCTTGGGTGGCGGCCTTCTGTTAGCTCGCAAAGCCAACCTGTGGGTACCGCCAGAAACTATCGGGCGCAAGGGCTTGCTTGTTGGCACACTCGTGCTTTCGTCTCTAGGATTAAGTGCAGCCGAGATGGGCGCGACCTATCTTTCTGTCGACCAGACTGCTGCAGTACGAAATTTTGAACTCCGCGTAAAAAATCTCGTTAATGACCAGCTTGCCAGTAGCACTAGGAGCGCTGTGTATAATCTGGATGCTATTGGTGTTGAGGTTCAAAAACAGCTCCGCAGGGCACTGGGCTACACAAACTTACCCGAGCCGCGCGACACCAGCAACGAAACCATTTTTGTCATAGGTGCCGACGAGCACAATCACCCTTTGGCAGCCCGAACATACACCACTCTCGCAAGAGCTGCCAACGCAGAAGGCATCTTGAGCCTGGGCGATACCGTAGATAACGCCACCGTGCCAGAGCAAGATGCGCTGAGCGGAATCGACCCCTTTGGTGTGCATTTTGAAGGTTATCAAGAAATTACTACCTGCCAAGCATTCAATGCAAAAGGGCTGTGCACAAAGCCTGGCGGCCAATTTCCTTTTGCTATTTTAGACGGCAATCACCGACTAGCCGACCCCGAAACTACAAAGCGCTTGCTGGGAATGACCGACCTACATCAGGCCACGAGTTTTGAAGGAGTTACACTTGCAGCACTCAGCGATGCTTGCGCCGACTTTACGCTTGATTGCAGCAGTGGCAACGCGAAAGCTGAAAACATTAAGCAGGCCGAGGCCTACTTGGCTCAGCTAGAAGAAGCCGGCGAACTGCCAGACAGTATATTCCTGGCTTCCTACGACGCTGTCGAAGTTTTTGCTGGGAAAATACCGTATATATTTGCCGCCGGTAAGCATGCTTTTGACACAAAGGAAGTTAAAGGCTCGACCGTAATCTACGTGGGCAGCATAGGGCAGGGAGGCTTTCGTGGCGCCCGGGAAGCATCGGCACTAATAGTATCGCTTGATAATCAAAGCGGAGCCGTGCGCACCTGTACAGCCGTCAGGTGGCAAGCGACAGATAGCGCCGACCAACCCACAGTGCAGAACTGTTTCGCTGGATCCTAGTTGCGCTAGCTAGCCACCAGAGGCCGTCATATCGTACAATACAACTCATGCTAAAACGTATCTCGTTGTGGCTGAGTACCGGCCTTTTTAGTTTGTCTATCCTCGGCCTTCTTGTCAGCACAACCCTCTTACTTCTGGTTCGGCCAACAGCAGTCAAAACCTGGGTTGAAAAAAGTGGCACCTACAGCAGCCTGCCCCACGCACTTGTTACCGAGGCTGCTAAAAAACAGTCGACCGAAGGAAGTGATGCTGTTAGATTTGATAGCCCCTTGGTACAAGATGCCGCCAAAGAAGCCCTGTCGCCAGATTTTTTGCGCTCATCTACTGCAACCATTGTTGACGGTAGCGCACAGTGGCTAGAAGGCGACACGCCAACACTGGATTTTTCCGTTAATCTACAGCCGGCAAAGCAAACATTTGTCGACAGTTTAGGCAAAAGCCTGTTCGAACGCTACGACAAACTACCCGCTTGCGCACCTAACACCGCACCGACCACGACCGACCCATTCACCATTGATTGCCAGCCTGCCGCTGGCGTTGATATCGAAGCCGTTATTGCCGAGCAAAAAGAGACATTACTAGCCAGTAAAGATTTCCTCCCTGAAAACAGCCTGACGGCCAGTTCTGTCATGGGAAATAACTCTGCATTCGCCACCAACAGTGCCATTCCAGCCGCCTACCAAGCCAGTCGTATCGCACCCGTGATATTTGCTTTACTAGCTGTCATAAGTGGTCTGTGTATTGTCTTTCTCAGTAGTTCTAAACGAGCTGGACTTCGTAAAATTGGGTGGCGCCTGGCAATTACTGGCGGCGTGGCACTCATTGCGACTACACTCGCAGTCATAGGACTCACGCAAACCAAAAGTCTTAGCACTAAACAAAGTGATGATGCCATGATCACCATTTACAAGGACATCGTTGCCGGTTTGCTCAACGCCGTTAGTCAGGATTTCGCAAAAGTAGGTTTCCTACTAGCTGGCATAACTTTGCTACTTGGCATTATCCTTTTGTTTACCACCCGTGGTCAGAAATCTAAGGACGTCAATGCAAGCAAGAAACCTTCCAAGCCCGCTCCTGCACTAGCGCCAGCTAAAATACCCGCCATTGCTACACCAACCGCTACACCTACTGGCCAGCCAGCCACTCCAAAACCAGCTCCCCGCAAACCACGCCGCACGCTTATTCAGTAATTCGCATAGACGACCTCAAGCTGCTATAATCACCTCTGTTATTCACGCGTGGAGAGGTGTCCGAGTGGTTGAAGGAGCTGCTCTCGAAAAGCAGTATGCCGGCAACGGTATCGAGGGTTCGAATCCCTCTCTCTCCGCCAGGATTTTTATAACTTCCGCGAATCATACGCCCAATGCAAAATCGCTTGGCGTTGTCGCGGCCGACAGTGCAAATCACCGGGCAGGCAATATTTCTGCACCTGACTAATGTGTCGTCGGATATTCTTCCAACGCTTTATTTGCCGAGCATCTTCTTCTGGTATGCGGCGGCCCATGTAGTAGCGGCAGTACCACAAGAACCAACCTTTGGGATCTTCAGGGTAAATCCAGCCCTTACGTTGCCACTCTTTTAGCGGCTGACTGGCCATAACTTTGTAAAAATTGCGGTCTTTATCTGGCGCGCTCGCTAGTTCAACACCCTCAAACCAGTCAGCAGGGAATTCGTTTGGGACTTCATAGAAGTAATTACCTGCAAAGATGCCGAGCTGCAACATCTGCTTTGGAGTTAAATCAGGCTTGAAACGCGGGTCAAAGTTTTTACCAGGCTCTTCAGTCCGTTCGTACTCGTAGCCCGATTGGTACTGTTCATCGACGATTACTCTCTCCATATTCTTTATAGTAGCAGCCGTGTAACAGATTGAAATACTGGATTTTTCTTATGCTTTGTGATATAATAATGTCATGACACGCATACTATTGGCGAGGCACTCCCAGTCTTTTGCCAATAAACGAGACTTTGCTGCGTTTGGAAACATTGACTCGCCACTGACTGAGCGAGGAATTGAACAATCTCACGGAATCGGTAGGGAATTTGAGCAACGACATGGCATTACACCAGCCACTTATGGCAAGCCAGTTCTGGCGTCAGAATACCGTCGTCCGCAAGAAACTGCAGAAGTTGCCGGCTTTACCGAGATACACACAAGTCCGCTCATTAATGAAGCCGATGTTGACCGAGAAATTATGTCTGGGCTTGATGTTATTCAAAAACACACTGAAGAACGCTGGGTTGCCGAAGAGATCCGGCCTCGCGCAGCAGAGTTTATAGATAGGGTACAGAGCGGTGAATTAGATTACGAAATCTACTTTACTCATGGCATGTTTATCGCATCTGTTCTGCTTGAGTGTGATGCGCGTAGCATTGCCACTGGCGCACAGTTCGATGCTCAACGCGGCTACGTCCCACTACAAGCCACGATCATTCCGATAACCTTATAGCTTGGCTGTTCGACAGGATATCGCCCTATGGGCTCTTCCACTCAGTCTTTCTCGGAGCAAGCTCCTGCGAGAGCCTTCGCTCCACCGAACCTACGTTCGCTACGCTCACTCTACGGTTCTCAAGTTGAACCCAAATAAAAAAGGCCAGCGATGCTGACCTTCTCTATTTGGTACACCCGACAGGATTCGAACCTACGACCTTTGGCTCCGCAAGCCAACGCTCTATCCAGCTGAGCTACGGGT
>RXKC01000011.1:2573-2668 GCA_003962975.1 Candidatus Saccharimonadota bacterium | reverse complement strand
TTAAGAAGTCATAGATAATATCGAACTGGTCTTTATAGTTCTCTCCGCGAAGCTCCATCCAGTTAATCAACTCTCGTTTGCCTAGCTCTCGGTTA
>RXKC01000011.1:2258-2523 GCA_003962975.1 Candidatus Saccharimonadota bacterium | reverse complement strand
CACAATCGTGCTATCTGGGTGCTTAGCGGTGTCTATGCCTGCGAAACATACATGTTGCTTCTCATGGTGGGTGCGCTTACGGTCACTTATCAGGGCTTCGAGGTGTTCCTGGGTAACAAACTGTCCTGTACCGATAAGCCATTCTAGGTAGTACGGACGGCGTATCTCATCACTGTCTCGACCAAACTTCTCTACTTCCTCGAGTACGGACTGAATATAGATTAAGTGAATCGACTGCTTAGTGCGTTCGTATAGCTCTCTACGC
>RXKC01000011.1:1356-2208 GCA_003962975.1 Candidatus Saccharimonadota bacterium | reverse complement strand
TGCTCTGAATCAGGCGATAGAAGTAGCAGATACGCGTTCCAGCCGTACCGATATATACCCTGGGGGCGTTAGTAAACTTACCCATCGGCCAGATCTGCTCTTTTATAATCCTATCCTCGAGGTCTTGGCTCTCTTCAAAAACGATGAGGTCTAAAGTCTTAGATTCAGGCTTTGAGGTGCTGGTGACAGGGAATATATAGCAGGAGGCTTGATACTGCCCCACTGGGACTACTAGGGTCTTAGCATTGCTCTCCTCTTTGGCTTTAGGGTCATCCTGCTCGTAGAAGTCAGTATCTTTCGCCAGGGCGGTCTTCAAGCGGTCAAAGTCAGTCTTGGCCTGTTCCCTCTGTGGGGCGAATATACCGATGCTGATGGTACGGTTAAACATCTGCGGGAAGAACAGCATAATAAACTCAATAACATATACGATGGTGGTTGTCTTGCCTGACTGACGTGAGAACTCTATGCCTAGCTCGACTTGTTTAAGCTTCTTAATCGCCTCTTCACTTGCCCCCTGTGTAAGACGAAGGTTATCTACCAGTGCCTTAAAGATCCGCTCCGCTACTTCGTCTTGGTAGGGATAGAACTCTAGGTCATGCTTTGTACGCAAATGCACTCTAAATAGATCCATGAGTTTATTTATCACGTCTTCTCTCCACAACAAACTTCACGTGGCAGGGTTTGCACCTAGCTATCTTGAATGTGCCTCTATGCGTGTACCAGTTATTGGTATTTAATTCTTTTAACTCCCCACAGTCTTTGCACGGCTTATACCATTTATTTAGTTTTATTACCCATCCTTCATGTAGCCGCTTGTGAGTAGTCCTATCTAGTGCTTCTAAGTTAGAGAGT
>RXKC01000011.1:0-1306 GCA_003962975.1 Candidatus Saccharimonadota bacterium | reverse complement strand
CATTACGACGCAGCCGAATATAGCCAGCCTTAGTCGGCTTTATCTTCATCAGCTTTTGTATCATCTTCACCCTCTTCGATCAGTTTACCATTCTCAGTCACCCCGTAGGCTTCTAGCAACATGGCCTGGGGGTTCTCTACTACTATGGTCTTACGGTCTGCAAATATCTCCCTATCGGCTGTCTGCAACATAAAGTCTGGTTTAGCCTTTCGCATGTGGTTCTTTATAAATCGACTTCTAGCTTGATCTAGCCGTGTCGCTAAATCCTTGTCTTCGTCCAGCCATCGGTCTAATGTCGATCGGTGTATACCGCTTAAGCCTGCAATATACTTATAGTGGTAGACAGCCTCAGCCGCTGCTTCTAATTCTTTCTTCATGTCTTCAGTGAGAAGTGTTGGTCTAGCCATTGTTTACCTCAAAAGTTACTTTTACAGTTGCGTCTGGTGGTAGTGTGCCAAGCTCTAAAAGTTGTGGGTTGTCGGTCTCCAAAACAACTTGAAAGATGTTGTCGAGAGAAGCTGTCTTGCGTTGTTGGGTCTTCTTTATTTCTGCTACGATGATTATTTTAGACTGCTCTTCCACTCCAGTACCTCTCCATTACTTCATCGCAAGCGTAGTGCCATAGTCTGTGACACTCACCACACAACACCATCATATTAGACGCGTGGTCAGTACCCATCATCGAACGTGGTCTTACGTGGTGCATATGTAGATCCTCTTTAACCCCACAGCGGTTACAAAACGCCCCCAGTTCAAGCAGCTTTTTAGACCTATGCCTAATCTTTTGAGTTTTAATAACTTCGGGCTTTGCCCTACGATAGTTGCGATTATATTCGTTGATCTTGTCTCTCTTTCGCTTTCGATATTGCGACTTGAGATACAGTTTTGAACAGCGCTGAGAACAGTAAACAGTCTGCCTTCCAGACAGGCCACCACCACACTTCCTACACGTATGTTGTTCGTATAACATACCTTCATAGTAGCACTCCCCCACTCCCCTGTCTATACAACTTTTTTAATTTCCAACCTGTTAATCTTCGATAGGGGACTGGACTTTCGGTTTTTACAGTATAAAAAAGTGCCTCTATTTTCGGTACGGGGGAGGAGAACAAACACCGAAAGTGTTCGGTTCTATTTATTGCGTAGTATATCATCTATTAGTGCCTTATATTCCTCTACTGACTTACGGGCATCATACTCTTTTTTCGCCTCCGTCCAGCGCGCCAGAGCCTCGCGGTTGCGAGCTGGGGCTTCCATCATGGCCTCTAGCTCTTCGTCGTTGGTGACTACAGGCAGTCCAGCCAGC